>NZ_QZWZ01000290.1 GCF_003601975.1 Mesorhizobium waimense | reverse complement strand
TGACGCCGAACGGTAAGCTCGACCGCAAGGCGCTGCCTTCGCCGGCCGATGATGCCTATGCGCGGCGGGCCTACGAGGCGCCCCGCGGCGCGGTCGAGACGGCCCTGGCCGGGATCTGGCAAGAGCTGCTCGGGGTCGAGCGGGTCGGCCGCCACGACCACTTCTTCGAGCTCGGCGGCCACTCGCTCATGGCGGTGCAACTGATGGAGC
>NZ_QZWZ01000028.1 GCF_003601975.1 Mesorhizobium waimense | reverse complement strand
CGAGATAATCCTGCTCGTCTGCGCTCAGAACCAACGGCGCGGTTGGGCGGCCATTCGCGTTCGCCATAATGCGCTCCTCTCCAGAAGCGACGTAGCATACAATGTAACGAACTTCAGTTCCAGATGACTAGCTCATCACTTCGAAGCCAACTTCAGGAAGCAGGCTGCTGCCGCCCCTGGGGACTGGTAACTGTTGGTATTCGAGGACTATTCGGGCTCTGCTGAAGCCGGCTCGCTAATGCCACGGTGAGAGCTTGTGCAAGGCACATTGGTGCTGCCAGCGAGCGCGAGAACGTATACTCATGTTCAGGCACGGCGAAAAGCACTGAGGCTGATTTCGCAAGTGGCGACAGGGTGCTGTCGGAAATGGCTATGATCGGCACCTTAGCTGCCGCCACCTGTTCGACCACATTGACGACTTCCGTCGCGTAGAACCGGAAGGATACCGCAAACAGCAGGTCGCGCTGAGTAATCGTACGCGCCATGTAGGTTGCGAGGCCGCCGCTGGGATCCAAGAGGACGCAACGCTTGCCAAGCATGGTTAGAACGTAGCGCAGCAGGTCAACCACCGGAGCCGAGCGCAACTGCCCTATAAGGTAGACCGTCTCGCTCTTCTGCAACAAATCGACGGCTTCGACGATCTTTTCAGCCGAGACATCGGCGAGCAGATCTTGCAGCGATGCGATGTCCCGCACGACAAGATCTCGCAGGAATCCAAGTTCGCTTCGATCCTCACGGGTGCCAAGCTCAGCTTCCAAGGCGCGCATCCTTGCCTCGAAGCCCGGCGCGGCCGTGGAAAGGCGCTTTTGAAACAAGCCCTGAAGCTCTTTGAAGCCCTCATAACCGAGCGACTGCGCGAACCGAACAAAACTGGACGCATGGATGCCACAGCGTTCGGCAATCGCGCTGACCGAAAGAACCGCGACGTCGTTCGGGTTCTGAGTCAGGTAGACTGAGATAGCCTGATACGACTTGCTCATGCCCTCGAAACGGTCATGCACGAGACGAATGAGCTCTTCGTAGTTCTTCGGCGGTTCAGCAACATTCATGACCACGATTCCTGCAAAATTCGTTGCAGTGTGCCCCGAACTCATCGGAATTGCCAATGGGTTGACGAAATGGCCCGCACCTTTCAGTGCGGACCATTTCCCATCAGTTCAATAGGCCTGCTGACCGGTCAGCTTCTCGATGATCTTGTCAATCGAGACGGCCAGGACGAGGAGCAACCCGGTGACGATGAGCCTGACTTCGTTCTTGACCCCCATTAGATTGAGGCCGTTTTGAACGGTTCCGATGACCAAGGCGCCTAGTAATGCCGCATGAATAGCGCCGCGCCCACCGAACAGACTGACGCCCCCGATAACCGCCGCTGCTATAGATTCCAGCAGGAGTGTGCCGCCACCCACGCCACCACCCGAAAATACACCCACACCGAGCGTTCGTGATGACGCAATGATGCCCGCAATCGCCGCGACGCCTCCCGCGATAGCAAACGCCGCGGTCCGGATGCGCGGCACTTTGATGCCCGCGCGCCTTGCCGCTTCGGCATTGTTACCGATCGCGTAGAGGTAGAGACCAAACTGGGTTTCGTTGAGAACATAACCGCCCAGCCCCAGCAGGACGGCAAATATGAGCACCGGCAGCGGTATTCCCTGGTTGGCATTGAGCACTACGACCGCCACTGCGCCTATCAGCGCCGATACGACCAACGGAAGGACTACCGAATGGATAACAGAGACTTCCAAACCGACGCGCCGTCTGCGCCGGACGCTGGAAAGGATGAGAAGCGCCAGGAAAGCGATGCCGATTGCCCAGGCGAGCCAAGCGTAAATTCCGTCGATCGTCGTTTGAGCAATCAACTCGACGCCGGTCCCCATGAGTCCGAAACGTGCTGTGGCAGGCAATAAAAGAAGTTGGATGCCGTTCAAGGCGAGGCCCAGACCGAGCGTTACCACGAAGGACGGAACACCGATCCAGTTTACCCAACGTGCTGAGACCGAACCGACCGCTGCTCCAAGGATGACGGACAGCGGCAGGGCAAGCAACGGTGAGACTCCATATTCGACGATCAGTTTGGCGCTCACCACTGCCGTAACGCCATGGATAGCCGCAATCGAGAGGTCGATCTCGCGTACGAGCAATACAAACATCAGGCCAAGCGCCATGATGCCGACCACGGTCGACTGCAGCAGCAAGTTCGAAAGGTTGCGAGGCGTGAGGAACACGTCGCTTTGAACCACGAAGAAGATCCAGAGCACCACAAGTCCAATTACCACTGGCAGCGCCCGTAGGTCGCTCCCAAGCAGTTCCCCAAAGGTGCGGCGTTTCGGAGCCGCGCTTGCCGGGATCGAGACCATAACTTTCCTCCCTAAGCGAATTTTGGCCGCTATCAGCCCGCCAGGTTTACACCTTCGTTGCCACCCACCATCGCGTTCACAACCATCTCTCCGGTCACGTCTTTTGACCGAAAACTGGCGGCGTTGGCGCCAAGGCGCATAACCTCGATTCTGTCTGTCGAGTTCACCACGAAGTGGTGGATGTCATGGCTGACAACGACCACGCCAAGGCCATCGTCGGCCAGGCTGCGAATGAGGTCCGCGACTTGCTGGGCGGCGGAGTGGCTCAGAGCCGCGGTGGGCTCATCCAGGATCACCACTTTGGGCTTCCACAGCACCGACCGGGCAATCGCGATGTTCTGGCGCTGCCCTCCTGACATGGCACCAACGGGGCGGCTAAGGGACAGATTACTCAGGCGCATACGGGACATAACCTCGCGAGCCCGCACTTCGCACTCCGCTCGTCTTATGCGGCCACCGAATAGGCGCGAACCGGTAAGCTCGCGTCCCAAAAATAGGTTTTGCACCGCGTCCAGATTGTTGCACAGCGCGAGATCCTGGTAGACGGTGGCAATGCCATGCTTCGTGGCATCGGAGGGAGTGCGCACGATCGCCGGCCTGCCCTCGATCTCGTATTCGCCGGAGTCAGCGGCATGAACGCCGGCCATGACTTTGACTAGCGTCGACTTGCCGGCGCCATTGTCACCGACAAGGGCAACAATCTCGCCGGCGTGAACGTCCACGGACGCGCCGCGGAGCGCGTGCACTGACCCAAAGGACTTCTGGATGTTGCGGAGGGAAATGAGCGGCACGGACGAGTTCGTGGCCGGCCCGTCCCTTGCGGAAGGCTCATCTGCTTGTGCGGTCATCGTCTCCTCCTCCCGGGCTAAAGGGGGCCATCCTCGGTGGCCCCCCTTTTCGCGGCTCTACAGGTTCTTCTTGCAGATATCCGTCGTTTCAATGCCCTTGCAGATTTCCGCCCAGGTCCACACGCCGGCCTTCACCACATCGCCGAGGTTGTCCTTGGTGATGTTGGAGACCGGAAGGAATACTGCCGGTACGTCCATGAAGGTGTTGTTGACCTTGCCGTTGATCAGGTCCTTCGGAACGCCTTTGCCTGCCACGATCGATGCGACCACATCGGCGGCATAGTTCGCCTGTACTTTCAGATCTTTGAGGACGGAGTTGTCCTGCCAGCCCTGCGCGACGTAGCGCAGCGCTTCAACGGTTGCGTCCTGTCCGCCGGTCACCAGCTTGTCGCCTGGCTTGAAGCCCTGCGAAATCAGGGCCGCAACCGAGCCACCGGTCGTGCCGTCGTTCATGCCGATGAACACATCGACGTCGCCGCCATTCTTGGTGAGGCAGTCTTCGGCGAAGCTCTGAGCGATCGTCGGATCCCAGTTCTGCGTGTACTGCTCGCAGACGACCTGGATCTTGCCGGAGTCGATCAACGGCTTCAGGAATTGGTCCTGGCCCGCCTCATACTGTTTGGTGCCGTATTCACCCTGGTTGCCTTTGACCCGAGCAACCTTTACCGGCGTTTTCGACATGGCCTTGATCAGCTCGGCGGCGCGCTTGCCCTGCTCCTGGCCGACAGCAAGCGAGTCGAAGACGACGTGAGCCGCGGCCTTCCCGCCGACGGCATCGTGATCGTAGAGGACGACCGGCACATTCGCCTTGGCGGCCGCCGCCAGTTCGCCGGCTGCCAGGTTGGCGTCGGCTGAGGTGAGGAGGATGACCTTCGCCCCCTGGGCAATGGCGTCCTCGACCTGAGACTGCTGCTTGGACGGGTCACCCTGGGCGTTCGCGACGACGACTTCAACGTCCGGAGCTTTCTCCTTCATGGCCGCAACGAAAAACGGGGCATCACGGCTCTCGAAGCGGATCGTCGTTTCGTTGGGCAGGAGGAAGAAAACCTTTGCCTTGTCCGCTGCGGCGGCACCGCCAATCAGGGCTGCGGAAATGACGGTTGACGCGAAAAGGGTAGAAATCAGTCGTTCCATTTATACCTCCCGTGGAACAATGGTTACCCGGAGCTGCGAAGCTAGAGAGATCTCTCCTCGCCTTCTCCTCCCCGGCCTGAACATCGACGCTTGCAATGCTCATTGCATAATTCTGTATTCTGCAAAACACGATGAGTCAAAGGAAAAATGCAACGCTATGTGATAGATTTATAAAACCGCAACAAGTATTGCATCAAGGTGCCGCCTCGGACCATAGCCGCCTCACGCGGCTTTCCCTGCGGAGCGGTTGACGACTAGAGCCGGATCGATCTTCCCCGAAAAGAAATCGATCACGTTTCGAACCGAAGCCACGGCCATGCGCTCTCCGGACTCTTTTGTAAGTCCCGCGATGTGAGGTGAGAGGATGACCTGATCCAGATTGACCAGCGGGTCGTCTTCGGCTGGCGGCTCGCGGTCGAAGACGTCAAGGCCGGCAGCGCCGACCTGGCCAGAGTGCAAAGCCTCGACGAGAGCCAACTCTTCAACAATGCCCCCTCTAGCCGTATTCACGAGGATGGCGCCGCGCCGCATAACTGCAAATTCTGCGCGGCCAATCAGCGGCTGGTCAGCCTTGGGTATGTTGATCGAAACGGCGTCGGCCCACGACAACCCCTCACGCAGCGTGTCTATCGCGCTGACAGGGCCTTCGGGCCAGCCTTGGCCTTGCAAGTAAGGGTCGAACGCTCTGACCTCCATGCCAAAGCCGGAAGCCATGCGGGCCAGATGGCGACCAATCCGGCCGAATCCGACGATGAGGAGATTCTTGCCTGAAATCTCCTCGGCCTCCAATTTGTTGCGCCATCCCCATTCATCTGCCTGCCGCACCGCACGATCGGCACGAACCGCGCGCTTGGATGCAGCAAGAATGAGCATCATGGCGTGCTCAGCAACGGAGACAGAGTTTACATCTCCAACGACAGTCAATGCGATGCCGCGCTCGTTCAACGACGGCAAATGTACCGCGTCATAGCCGACGCCATGCCGAGAGACGACCCTCAGGCGATCGGCCTTCGCGACGGTCTCGGCCGACAAGGGTTGAGTGCGAAGGACAAGCGCATCAGCGTTGCCGATCAGTGGCGCATAGGACTGCTCGGACACTTCCTCGATATAGTCGAATGTGACATCCGGCAGGCTGTTCAGGAGCGCTACTCCGGAGGGATGCAGTTTCCCGGCAACGAGGATGTGTGGCATCAGTAAGCCCCCTTCTCTCCGGCGACAGCGACGCGACCCACCAGTTCACGAAACCGGCCCACACTTGCCGCGGCGGCTGCAGCCAGTAAGCGGGAATCCCCAGCAACGGTGGTCATGTTGAATCCCCACTCGATTGCCCGGGCCGCATACTCTGCAGTGCCGCAGTGCAAGGCAGCCTTTATGCCGTTCGCTTTGCAGGCAGCCACGATCCGGTGCAGCGCATCGAGCATCTCAGGCTCTTCACGGTCGAAGCCGGGGGAGAGTCTGCCGTCCGTCACGCTGAGGGTCAGATCAGCCGGCCCCACATAGATTCCGTCCAAGCCGGGTGTAGCGGCAATGTCGTCGAGGTTGTCCATCGCCTGCTTGGTCTCGACCATCGCAAAAGCCAGGATTTCGTCATTGGCTTCGCCAGCGTAGTTCGCCCCCGCGGCAAAGCTGACCCTTGTTGGTCCAAAGCTCCGTTGTCCTAGTGGCGGGTAACGCAGGTAGCTGACGAACTCTGCGGCCTGCCCTCCGGTGTTTACCATCGGACAAATGATGCCGTAGGCCCCAGCGTCGAGCGCCTTCATGATGATGCCGGGTTCAAGCCAGGGAACGCGCGCCATAGGCACGACGCCTGAAGCGCGCATGGCCTGAAACATGGGCAGCACGGCAGAATAGTCCAAAGCGCCATGCTGGATATCGATTGAAACAGAGTCATAGCCCTGTGCGGCCATGATTTCGGCTGTGAAGGCGTTCCCGATCGAGAGCCAGCCATTGATTGTCGGTCGACCTTCCGCCCAAATCTGCTTCAGTTTGTTCTTTATCATCGCAGCCTCCTAGAACACGACCTGTGCGAGCTTGGTATCGAGGTAGTCGCTAATGCCTTCGGTACCGCCTTCTCGTCCCATGCCGGAGTGGTTGGTGCCGCCGAACGGAGCTTCGGATGCCGCCAAGGCAAAGCTGTTGATCCCGACCATCCCAGCCTTCAGTGCGGAAACGGTCCGACGGGCTCGACCAGGCGAACGGGTAAATGCATAGGCGGACAGGCCCATGTCCGAGGCATTTGCCCGGGAGACTGCTTCCTCTTCCTCGGTGAAGCGTGTGATTGCCGCGATGGGACCGAAGTTCTCCTGGTCGAAGACCTTCATATCGTCGGTGACATCGCTCAGGACGGTCGGCTCGAAGAAGTGGCCCGAATTGAGGCCCGCCGCGCGACTGCCGCCAGCGACCAATGTCGCGCCTGCTTTCACCGCATCGGCAACGATGGCCTCGATCTCTCTGAAGCGCGCTGCGTTGATCAGCGGGCCCATCTGGGTCGACGGATCAAGCCCATCGCCTAGCTTGAGGGCCTTGGCCCTTTTGACGAAACCATCGACGAACTGGTCGTGAAGGCTGTCATGGATGAAGAACCGATCGGGCGTCACGCACACCTGGCCGGCATTGCCGAATTTCGTCGGCACCGAAACGTTGAGCGCGAGCTCGAGATCCGCGTCGTCATAGACGATCAAGGGCGCGTTGCCGCCAAGTTCCATCGACACTTTCTTGACGGTGTCCGCCGCATCCCGGATCATCTGCTGGCCGACGCGGGTCGAGCCGGTCAAGGACACTTTTCGCACCGCCTTGTCGGCCATGATCGGGGCATAGGTCGTGGCCGTCGGTCCCACCACCAGGTTGACGGCGCCCTTGGGAAGGACACCCATGCAGTCAACCATCACCATGGCGACGCCTGGCGTTTGGCTTGAAGGGCGCAGGACGACGGAGCAGCCGGCAGCCAGCGCCGGCGCGACTTTTCGAGCGACAAGTGCAGCGGGAAAGTTCCAGGCGGTGAAGGCGCCGACGATGCCAACCGGCTCGCGGAATACTTCGAAGCGGCCGCCGGGAACCCGCGATTCGATGATCCTGCCGTAAATCCGCCGCGCCTCTTCAGCGAACCATCTGAATTGATCGATCGCCAATGCCCATTCCCGCTCCGCTTGGGCGACGGGTTTGCCCGTCTCAAGCGAAATCATGCGTTTGGCTTCCTCGGCGCGCCGCGTCATCTCGTCCGCGATCTTGTGAAGGGCGTCAGCACGGGCGAACCCGCTCGTGGACCGCCATTCCCGCAGCCCTCTAGCGGCCGACGCGAGAGCGGCCTCGGTATCAGCCACGGTCGCAACGGGCACAGCGCCCATTGTTTGGTCGCTTACGGGGCTGACGACTTCGGCTTGCATCTTGTCCGATGAGGCCATCCACTGGCCATCGATGAACAGACCATAGTTCTTATACATGGATCACCCAATCTCACTGATGCTGATGGTGCGGCGCTCGGCCGACTGATTGCCGCCTCGGCCAGGACGAGGGCCGCATGGCCGTCCTCGAACCCGACTTCCGGCCTTTTTCCCGTTTCGATGGCATCCACGAAGGCGCCGATTTCGGCCATGAAAGCCTCGGCGTATCGATCGATGAAAAAGTTGAGAAGCGGCGCCGCCTTGCCCGTGAAGTCTGGCCCATGGAGGCTCGTCATGTGCGGCCGGCGATTTTCCGACACCAGCATGCCCCCGGACCCCAAGGCCTCAACACGCTGGTCGTAGCCGTAAGTTGCTTGCCTCGAATTGTTGATGATGCATTGCTTGCCAGTAGTCGTCTTAAGGACGACCGAAACGGTATCGTAGTCGTCCAGTCGGTCCATAAACGCCGTGTCGATTAGTCGACTTCCGGCTGCGAATACTTCGGTAACTTCTTCGGCGAGTACGAACCGCGCCATATCGAAGTCGTGAATGGTCATGTCACGGAAAATACCGCCGGAAGCCTCTGCATAGGCCACCGGGGGCATTCCAGGATCGCGGGATGTGATGATTACTTGATGGAGATCGCCGATCTCCCCAGCACGGATCGCGTCGCGAAGCGCCCGATGGCCGGGGTCGAAACGCCTGACAAAGCCCAACATGATAGGGACATCGCTCTTGGATCGGATGGCCTCTGCACACTTTTGCACGCGGCCCAGGTCGAGATCGATTGGCTTTTCGCAAAGGACTGGTTTGCCGGCGGCAACCGCCTTCTCAATCAAATCAGCGTGGGTGGGCGTGGATGTTGCGATCAGTATCGCGTCGACATGCTCACTCTCGATCAGATCATCGACAGTATCAAAAACCGGCACTCCCAGTTTCGTGCCCAATTCTTGAGCCGCGGGACGATGCACATCGAGCACGCCGGCCAGCGATGCACGTGGATGCGCAGCGATGTTAGCCGCATGCATCCGACCGATCCTACCGCAGCCAAGCACTGCAATTTTCAACAAGGAGTCCTCCCGTTCCGCACAATTTTGCAATGTTTGTTGCGGAACTCTTGCATTGTCAATAAATATTTCGTAGGTATCGCGAAACCTGATGCATGGGAGGAGATGCGATGTCCCGCGAGACCGTGCGCCTGACGATGGCGCAGGCGCTAGTGCGCTATTTGTGCAATCAATTCACGGAGATAGATGGGCACAAGGTGTCCTTGTTCGCTGGCGTTTTCGGCATTTTTGGCCATGGCAACGTCACCTGCCTTTCCGAAGCGCTTGAGGCGGTGCAGGACAAATTGCCGACCTGGCGCGGTCAGAACGAGCAGTCGATGGCCCTCGCGGCCGTTGCCTTTGCGAAGGCATATCGACGTCGCCGGCTGATGGTTGCCGCGACATCGATCGGACCAGGCGCGACCAACATGATAACCGCTGCCGGAACGGCACATGCCAATCGTCTGCCGGTGCTTCTCCTTGCGGGCGATGTTTTCGCCAGTCGCGTGCCGGATCCGGTCATGCAGCAAGTTGAGCACTTCACCGATCCGACCATATCCGTCAATGACGCCTTCAAGGCCGTGACCCGCTATTGGGATCGCATCCTGCTCCCCGAGCAGATTATTTCGTCTTTACCCCAAGCGGTCGCTGCAATGCTGGACCCAGCCGATTGCGGGCCTGCCTTCCTGGGTCTCGCTCAAGACGCGCAGGAGGTGGCGTACGACTACCCGCTTGCATTCTTCGAGCCGACGACCTGGGCAATACCGCGTCCCAGGCCGGACCGCACCAAACTTTCCGAGGCTGTGAATCTGTTAAAGAAGGCAAAGAAGCCGCTCATCATATCAGGCGGCGGCGTTCGCTACTCGTTGGCCGAGGAACTGGTCGCAGATTTTGCGGTTCGCCGTGGCATTCCCATCGTAGAGACCATAGCCGGCAAAAGCGCGCTCACACACGACCATCCCGCGCACGCCGGGCCGATTGGCATCATTGGCTCGACCTCTGCGAATGCCCTCGCTGGGGACGCCGATGTCATTCTGGCGATAGGAACACGGCTGCAAGACTTCACGACAGGCTCTTGGACTGCATTCCGGCGAGACGCCAGATTCATTTCGATCAACACTGCCCGCTATGACGCGACCAAGCATCGCGCGATCGCAGTCGTCGGCGACGCGCTCGAAACGGTGACCGAACTGGACGCGGCGCTCGGCGACTGGAACGCGAGCCCCGACCATATGAAGCATGCAAAGGCGCTGTTCGCAGACTGGAACAGACTACTCGACGAATATCAGGCCCCCACCAACGGCCCCGTTCCCACCTACGCCCAGGTAGTCGCGGTTGTTAATCAGGTCGCCAAGCCGAATGACACGTTGATTGCTGCTGCCGGCGGCACACCGGGAGAAGTCACCAAAGGCTGGCGGGTGAAGCAGAGCAACACCTTCGATTGCGAGTTCGGTTTCAGCTGTATGGGCTATGAGATCGCCGCTGGTTGGGGTCACGCCATGGCGAAGGATGGTGATGGCACGCCGATCGTGATGATCGGAGACGGCACGTACATGATGATGAATTCCGACATCTACTCGACTGTGCTCACCGGTCACAAGATGATCGTGGTGGTTTGCGACAATGGCGGCTTTGCTGTCATCAACCGGCTGCAGCAGTTCAAGGGTGTCCCGGGCTTCAACAATCTCCTCAAGGATTGCCGCGTCAAAGAGCCGTTTGCGGTCGACTTTGTGAAGCACGCAGAATCCATGGGTGCTTTAGCTCGCCGTTGCGAAAGCCTTGCCGATCTCGAGGCCGCAATGGAGTGGGCGCAAGAGACGGATCGCACCACGGTCATCACAATTGTCACCGATGCCTTCGCCTGGGTGCCAGGAGATGCAGACTGGGACGTTGGTGTGCCGGAAGTCTCCGAGCGGGAGTCCGTCCAGAAAGCGCGTGCCCAGCAAATTGAAATCCGCGGGAAGCAGCGGGTCGGAGTGTGAAGTGAACCGAATTGATGGAAAAATAGCGGTCGTCACCGGCGGCACGCAGGGACTCGGCGCGGCCATTGCCAGGCTTTTCGCCCAAGCAGGCGCAGCGGGGATCGTGACCTGCGGTCGCGACCGCGAGAAAGGCGAGTCTGTCGCGAAAGCAATCACTGCCGACACTGGCGTCGATGTCTCTTTCGTGGTGGCAGACCTTCAGAACGTCGACCATTGCCGGGCAGTTTTGGCCCACGTAGAAGGCAAACACGAGCGCGTCGACATCCTCGTGAATGCGGCCGGCCTTACTGACCGCGGAAATCTGCTCGATACGTCTCCCGAACTGTTCAATCGAATGTTCGCAATCAACGTGCGGGCGCCGTTCTTCCTGATGCAGGAAGCCGCGAAGCTGATGATTAGTCGGGGCATCAAAGGAAGCGTCGTCAACATCGGCTCGGCGTCTGAACGGGCCGGGCAACCCTTCCTGTCATCGTACTCAGCATCGAAGGGAGCGCTCGCGACCCTAACCCGGAATACTGGATACGCTCTTATGCGCAACCAGATCCGGGTGAACCAGCTCGACATCGGCTGGATGGCTTCAGACGGAGAGGACAAGGTGCAGCGCGAGTACCATCACGCGGAACCCGATTGGCTGGCCAAGGCCGCAGCCGCTCAGCCATTCGGCCGTCTCCTCTCACCCGAGGAAGTTGCCCGCGCGGTTCTCTTCCTGGCATCGGACGATTCCGGGATGATGACGGGCGCCGTCGTCCACTTCGATCAATCGGTCTGGGGAGCTTATGACGGCGGCCCGCCAGCTCCGGCAATGGCTCTTTCTGCATGAGGAGGCAACTATGAGAACGATCAAGGGGCCTGGCATATACCTGGCCCAGTTCGCAACCGACGAATCGCCCTTCAACACCCTTCCCGACATCGCCGGCTGGGTCGCCAACAAGGGCTTCGCCGGAGTACAAATTCCGACCTGGGACACGCGCCTCATCGATATGAAGCTCGCGGCCGAAAGCAAGACCTACTGCGATGAACTCAAGGGTGTCGTTGCCGAGAAGGGTCTGGAACTTCCGGAGCTCGGCTCGCACATCACTGGCCAGTTGGTAGCGGTGCATCCTGCTCACGACCGGATCATGGATAGCTTCGCGCCCGCAGCCGTTCATAACAACCCTGCCGCGCGGCGGGCGTGGGCTGAGGAACAGATGAAGTTTGCCGCGCGAGCCTCGCGCAATCTCGGGATCGACCGCCACGTGAGTTTCACCGGCACGTTGCTCTGGCCTTACCTCTATCCTTATCCGCAATGGCCGGAAGGTCTGGTCGACGATGCCTTCGATGAACTCGCCCGTCGCTGGCTGCCGATACTCAACGATTTCGATGAGCAGGGTGTGGACCTCTGCTTCGAGATCCATCCCTGCGAGGATGTTCATGACGGACTGACCTTCGAGATGTTCCTTGAGCGGGTCGGCAACCACCCGCGCTGCAACATCCTCTATGACCCTAGCCATTTTGTGCTGCAGGCCTTGGACTATCTGGCTTTCATCGATCACTACCATGAGCGGATCAAGATGTTCCACGTCAAGGACGCGGAATTCCGTCCAGACGGCAAGACCGGCGCATATGGCGGCTTCCAACCATGGTCCAAACGTGCAGGCCGTTTCAGGTCGCTCGGTGACGGCCAGGTTGATTTCGGCACGATCTTCACGAAGCTATCAACTTATGGCTTCGACGGATGGGCGACACTTGAGTGGGAGTGTTTCATCAAGAACCCAGAGGACGGGGCCGCCGAGGGCGCCAAGTTCATCCGCGAACACATCATCCGTGTCGCCGATCGCGCTTTCGACGATTTTGTGAAATCTGGCGCTAACAAAGCCGCCAACCGGGCGATGCTCGGGATTGACTGAGGCGTAGGCAGAATGTCTGAAACGACGACGAAGAAAACCCTCCGGCTGGGCATGGTTGGAGGCGGCCAAGGGGCCTACATCGGCAACATTCATCGCATCGCGGCGAGGCAGGACGGCGCTTGGCAACTGGTCGCCGGCGCGTTTGATGTCGACGCAGCCCGCGGACATGCGTTTGCGGCTCGCGAGGGCCTCGACCCCGCCAGGTCGTATGACAATTACAAGGCGATGATTGAGGGAGAGCTGTCTCGCGAGGACAGGATCGACGCCGTAGCAATCTGTACGCCGAACTTCACGCACTTCCCTATCAGCAAGGCGTTTTTGGAAGCGGGCTTTGACGTGATTTGCGAGAAGCCGCTCACGGCAACCCTGGAAGACGCCATTGCACTAGAGAAGTTGGTGCGCGACGGCGACAGGTTCATGGGCGTGACCTACACCTATTCCGGCTATCCGATGGTGCATGAGGCCCGGCACATGGTCGCTACCGGGCAACTCGGGGAGATTCGGACTGTTCAGGTCGAATATCCACTTGAGTGGATGGCGACTGCAATCGAGACCGAGGGCAACGCACAGGCGGTGTGGCGCACTGATCCCAAAAAGAACGGTAGAGGCGGCTCGATCGGCGACATCGGTACCCATGCGTACCATCTTGCGGGTTTCGTGTCCGGCCTCAAGCTCGAGTGTCTGACTGCGGATCTCGCGACATTCGTCCAAGGGCGCGCGCTCGATGACAACGCGCACGTGATGCTCCGCTATCAGGGCGGCGCCCGCGGTCTCCTTTGGTCCTCGCAAGTAGCGCTGGGATCGTCAAATGGGGTGCGGCTGCGCGTGTTCGGCGAGAAAGCCTCGCTCTCCTGGTTCCAGGAACAGCCGAATGAGCTTGTCCATGCGCGTCTCGGCGGGCGAACTGAAACCATCAAACGCGGCGCCGATGATCTCAGCGACGCAGCAAAGGCCCGTACCCGGACCCCGCCGGGGCATCCCGAGGGTTATTTGGAAGCGTTCGCCAACCTCTACGCCGGGTTTGCGGAGGCGATCCATGCCAAGCGCGAAAGGCGTGAACCCACCGACATAGGTCGCGATATCCCGACCGCTTACGATGGCCTGAAGGGTGTGGCGTTTGTCGATGCAGTCGTGGACAGCGCAAGCGCACCCAACCCCTTTTGGATGACGCCCGTCGCTGTATAATCGGCTCAACGGGGCACCCATTTTTGACTCCTGCGTTGGTCGTTTGAAAGGAGCTGCCCGCATCATCGACCTGATGCCCGCGGTCAAAGTTGCCCATGCGATGGAAGATTGCCTGGTCGCCGCGCAACGTGGACATCTCTGGGTGCGACGGGAGCATATCGATGCGCTTCTTCAAGGCACAGACCTTCTGAAATTGATTGCATCGGGACCATCGAGCGAGAGCGTGCCCCCTGAAGTCGAAGCCTTTCTCGCCAAGTTCGCGGAATTGTCCATCCCCGATGCCACCCACTTGCCCCGCAATTCCGAAGCTGATTTGGCAGATGCCCAGGGGGAGCCGGCGACGACCCTTTCAGCGAGCCTCCTCGTTGGGACGGTACCGCAAAGCCAAGGAAGCATCGGCTCCGACAGAATGGTTCGGGTGACGGCGGACAGCCTGAACCGATTGCTCGGGCTGGCCGGTGAGTCGCTGATGGAAGCGCGGCGGCTCAGGCCGTTCGCCGACGGGCTGCTGCGGCTGAAGCGGCTTCAATCGGACCTCGCAAGTGCGTTCGACGACCTTCATGCAGTGCTGCCGGCTGTTTCAAAGGATGAAGCAGTGGTGGAGGCGCTGGCCGAAGCGCAGCGAAAGCTTCGGCTGAGCCAGGCGTTCCTGGCGGAGCGTCTCAATGAACTGGATTCAGTAGATCGAAAGGCTACCGATCTTGCCAACAGATTGTACGACGAGACGTTGGCAAGCCGGATGCGGCCGTTTGAAGACGGCGTGCGGCACTATGCGAGGATGGTCCGCGACCTCGGTCGTACCCTCGGCAAGCGGGTGCGGCTGGAGATCGTAGGCGGCTCGACCGGCATCGACCGCGACATCCTCGAACAACTCGACGCACCTCTGGGGCATCTCCTGCGCAATGCCGTAGACCATGGGCTCGAACCGCCCGAGGAGCGCCTCGCGGCAGGCAAACCCGAGGACGGGCTCATCAGGCTCGAAGCGCGGCACAATGCCGGCCTGCTGCAAATAACCGTGGTGGACGACGGCAGGGGCATCGATCTGGCGGAGCTGCGCGAGACGATCGTCGCCCGACAGCTCGCAACCAAGGAAAGTGCCGACACACTCAGCGAAACGGAATTGCTCGCCTTCCTGTTTCTGCCGGGCTTTTCGATGAAACTGGGCCTTACCGACGTCTCCGGCCGTGGTGTAGGGCTCGACGCTGTGCAGGCGATGACCAAGGAGGTCCGCGGTATCACCAGCGTCTCTTCGGAATTCGGGCAAGGAACTAGGTTTCAACTGCAACTGCCGCTGACGTTGTCGGTCCTGCGCACGCTGCTCGTCGATGTCGACGGCGAGCCCTATGCGTTTCCGCTCGCTGCCATTTCGAAGACACTGAAATTGCAGCGGACGCAGATCAATCTCCTGCAGGGCCGGCCGCACTTTCGTCTGAACGACCGACAGATCGGGCTGGTCACGGCACGCGAGTTGCTGAACCGTGGTGAGCCCGGATCCGAACCAGACGCTCTCTCGGTCGTCGTCGTGGATGCAGGTCGGGGCGAAGCATACGGCCTGATCGTCGATCGTTTCCTCGGCGAACGTGAGTTGGTGATACGGCCTCTCGATCCGCGTTTTACCAAGATCAAGGACATCAGCGCGGCGGCCCTGATGGAGGACGGTTCGCCTGTTCTGATCTTTGACGTCGACGATCTGATCCGATCGGTGGAGAAGCTTGCGTCATCCGGCGGACTTCGAGCCCTTCGGCGTGCCGCGGGCGGTCCAGAACCCGGCAGGCGCAAGCGCGTGCTCGTGATCGATGATTCACTCACGGTTCGCGAACTCCAGCGCAAGATGCTGGGCAATCACGGTTATGAGGTCGAAGTGGCGGTCGACGGCATGGACGGGTGGAATGCCGTCCGCTCCGGCCCCTTCGATCTTGTCGTCACCGACATCGACATGCCGCGCATGGACGGCATCGAGTTGGTGAGCTTGATCCGAAAGGACGCTCATCTCAAGAACACGCCGATCATGATCGTTTCGTACAAGGATCGCGAGGAAGACCGCTCGCGCGGACTTGACGCCGGCGCGGACTACTATCTGACCAAGGGCAGCTTTCAGGACGAGGCGCTGATTCATGCCGTCGTGGACATGATTGGCGAGGCGACAGGATGAGATCGAAATTGGAAGCCAACGAATGAGAATCGGCATAGTCAACGATATGCCGATGGCGGTCGAGCTTCTGCGCCGGCTGGTCGTGTCGACCCGCGAACATCAGGTCGCATGGATTGCGACCAATGGGCGTGAAGCGGTCGAGGCCTGCAGACGTGACCTGCCGGATCTGATACTCATGGATCTAGCAATGCCAGAGATGGACGGCGTGGAAGCGACCCGCAAGATCATGGCAGAAACCCCGTGCTCGATCTTGCTGGTGACCGCCAGTATCGAAGCCAACGTCGCCGGGGTCTACGAAGCAATGGGTCATGGCGCGCTCGACGCGGTCGATATCCCGTCAGTGGGCATCGCAGGCAACGCCTCCTCGCAATCCGCACGGCTTCTGACCAACAAGATTGCAATGATCGGTAAGCTGGTCCGTGATGCGCCATCCAGGGCAAGCGGGCGGATATCAGTTGCGACCGACCCCTCCCCTCAACGCCTGGTAGCGATCGGCGCCTCGGCGGGCGGGCCGGCTGCCGTTGCAAAGGTGCTCAGCGCATTTCCCATTGATTTTGGCGGCGCAATCGTGCTCGTCCAGCATCTCGATGCTCAGTTCATTCCAGGCCTTGCCGATTGGCTCGGGCAGCATACCCCGCTTCCGATCCGTGCGGCGCAGGAAAAGGACAGGCCTCAAGCGGGCACCGTTCTTGTCGCCAGTTCGGATGATCATCTGGTTTTCAAGTCGGCTCAGCAACTTGGCTACACGTCCAGCCCCAAGGACAACGTGTATCGGCCGTCCGTGGATGTGTTTTTCGAAAGCGCGGCGCAATGGTGGCCGGGTTCGGTAATTGGCGTCCTGCTTACCGGCATGGGCAGGGATGGGGCGCGCGGGCTGAGACAGCTCCGCGACAAGGGGCATCTCACAATCGCGCAGGATGAAGCAACCAGTGCCGTCTATGGCATGCCGAAGGCCGCCGCTGCGATCGGTGCGGCGGTTGATATTCTTCCTTTGAGCGCTATCGGCTTACGCATTATCGAAGCCTGCGGGCGCCCCACGTGAAAGGGCTCGTCTGATGACACAACAATCCGAGCTGGTGCCGCCGCTGGCAGATAATTATTCGTCGATGGTGCTGCTCATCGATGATCAGGTCATGGTTTGCGAGGCGGTCAGGCGCGCCCTGGCCAACGAGCCCGATATCGCCTTACACTTCTGCACCGACCCGTTGAAGGCGATGGCGGTCGCAGATGAGGTAAAGCCAACCGTTATTCTGCAGGACCTCGTCATGCCCGGGGTCGACGGGCTGCATCTGGTGAAAGAATACAGGAAGCATTCGTCGACACACTCGGTTCCAGTCATTGTGCTGTCGAGCAAGGAAGATCCAGCTACCAAGGGCGAAGCCTTCGCTGCCGGAGCCAACGACTATCTCGTCAAACTGCCGGATCGCATCGAGCTGATCGCGCGCATTCGATATCACACGCGGGCCTATCTGGATCATGTCCAGCGAGACGCGGCGTACCGCGCGCTGAGGGAAAGCCAGCGACAGCTGATCAGCGCAAATCTCGAGCTTGAGCGTCTGACGCGGATCGATGGCCTGACGGGTCTCGGCAACAGGCGCTATTTCGATGAATATCTGGCGGCTGAGTGGAAACGCGCTCTTCGCGCACAGTCCCCGTTGTCGCTATTGATGATCGATGCCGACAACTTCAAACGATACAACGATGCCTATGGCCACATGGCCGGCGATGAGGTGCTCAAGCAAATCGCCCGGGTAATCCAGGGCAGTTCCGGCCGCTCCACCGATCTCGCTGCGCGCTACGGAGGCGAAGAGTTTGTCATCGTTCTGGTCGACACTTTGTTGGAACAATCGAGCAGCATCGGGGAACGGCTCGTCCAGAGCGTGCGGAACCTGAACATCCCGCACGGCCCGGATCGGGTGACCGTCAGCGTCGGCGTCGCGACCACAGTGCCCAACGAGAACGAGACACCAAACGACTTCGTCAATGCCGCCGATTTGGCACTCTTCCGCGCTAAGTCGGAAGGACGAGATCGCGTGGCGCTTCACGTGCCCCGCAGCTAGAGAAGCTCGATGGCTTTTGCGTCGTCGGTAGTAAGGGCCGGAAAGGCGGCTTTAGGCGCGACGCTGCCGTTCGCGTCGTAGAAAACATGTCGGGCTCGGGTCAGATTTTCCCGTTTTCCACTGGTCTTTGTAGCACCGAGGCAGGTCATCATGCCCAACACCGTAGAAAATATCGAAGGGTTTCCGAATGTGGGGAAAGGCGGTAGCGCACTCCCGCTACCAAAATCACACTAAGCCATTGAAATGGCGTCACAAAGGCAGCTAAATGGTAGCGCCTTCGGTAGAAATTAGTCAGTAATTTCAATGCCGAGCCATCGACTTACTTCCCGCAAGAGGATCGCCCGTGCGATACTGAGGACTTTCTATGAACGGGCAGACAGCGGACGCCTTCGCTATCGCGGATCGCGTCCTTGTACTCGGACGTCAGCCTGCATGCGAGGCGTGTCCATTTCTGTTATAGGCTGTGCAAAGGTTCCACATGGATCGCAAAAGGTCTAAGGCGATGAGTGATATGGAACAAGCTGACGCGCCTCCCTATCACCTCCAACTCGCGCGGATGTTTGCGGAAAGACGGAAGGCAGACCTCGACGCTCCGCTGTGTCCTGTCAGGGACGTTCTGGATCGAGTGGGGGACAAATGGACGATGCTGGTCCTGATCGCGTTGGCGGAACGTCCTCGCCGGTTCAGCGAGGTAAACCGCACGATTCCGGACATCTCCAAGCGCATGTTGTCGCAAACCCTGCGCACGCTGGAACGGGATGGGCTGGTCCTGCGCAGCGTGTTTCCGACCAATCCGCCCAGCGTGGAATACAGGCTCAGTGAACTCGGCCGCACCGTCTTCGAGCCGCTCACGATGCTTGTGCGCTGGGTGGAGCGAAGCCACGATGCGATTGGGACGGCGCGAAAGCAATACGATACCTCTCCCTAAAGCGCCGATCGCGGCTGGTGGCAGACCGCGCAAGCCAGGCGTCGAAGGTGGGTGTCCTCTCCGCCTTCGCGGTCAGCCGATCGTGATGACGAGCCGCCCGGTGACATGACCTTGCGCGCTTAGTTCCTGCGCGGCGGCAATCTGATCGAGCGGAAAGGTTCGCTCCACAGGCAAGGTGAAGGATCCTGCTGCGTGCAGCGCGGCGGCATGTTTCAAGGCAGGCGTCGCGTCCCTGCTATCGAACGATGTCCTCGCGCCGTGCTGTGGCGCACTGAAGTCGGCGATCGACACAACCCTGGAAGGGTTGCCGGTGATCGCCACCAGATCCGGTATGATGCCGGATCCCGTGACATCGAGCGCCGCTTGCACTCCGTCCGGCGCAAGCGCCGCCACCCGCTCGCGAAGGCCGGCTCCATAGGTCGTCGGGATGGCTCCCAGGGACCGCAGATATGCATGCTTCGGCTCGCTCGCCGTGCCGATCGTGCGGATCCCGGCGGTCTTCGCCAGCTGGATCGCCGCGGTTCCGACCCCGCCGGCTGCGCCGCTGACAAGCAGCGTCTCGCCGGGCTTCACGCCGACCTCATCGATGATCCGCATGGCCGTCTCCACCGCGACCGGGAAACCCGCCGCCTCTTCGAACGACAGACTGTCGGGCTTGCGTGCCCATTGGTCGAGGATTGCATACTCGGCCATCGTGTCGTGGCCCTTGCCGAAGACGGGATCGCCCACGGACAGGTTGGTCACGCCTTCACCGATCGCATCGACAACGCCCGCTGCGTCGATCCCGACCCCGGCCGGCAACGAGAGGGGCATAAAATCGCGCATATGTCCGGCCCGCAGTTTCCAGTCGATCTGGTTGATGCCGGCGGCCTTGACCGCGATCCGCACCTCGCCAGGGCCTGGCTTGGGAAGGTCGACCTCCTCGATCTTCAAGACTTCCGGGCCACCGTAGTCGTGAAAACGTACTGCCTTCATTTGGGCACTCCATATTTGCGTTGGTGAATGGATTCAGTATTGAAGACGCCGATGGCTAACGCCGTCCCGGCATAAACCGATCACGAAAATCTCGCGTAAGTCGAAGTCGCCATGATCGCTCTTCTTCGGCCATATGCCGTAGAAGGTAATTAGATGAGACCGCAAAAACTGTGAAGGAGGCAGGAATTTATCACCAGGTAACACTGCGATAACCAGCTGCCGCGCCGCTTGCATTGTAGCGTGGCTCCGTCTTATCCAACGAACCGCGCCGATCCTTGTTTCGACTGATCGCTCGCCTCCATCAACCTGCGAAGGATCGGCCATGCCTGCGTGCCTGCGGACCAATGGCTATGTTGCCTATGCGACGCCGCAGAGCCGGTCCCAATTGCCGTGCGCGAATTTGCGCTTGTTGGTTTCGTCCAAGGTCAGCGCGTCGAGAAAGCCGCGCGCGTTGCCGCCCGGCCGGTACTGGTACGGATAATCTGTCGAGAACAGGATGCGATCCGGCCCGACGGCGTCGATCGCGCGCTGAAGATAGTCGGCGCTGAACATGCCGCTGGCGGTCAGGTAAAGATTGTTCCGCACATAGTCGAGGAACGGCCTGTCGAGTTTCGAGACCCGGTCCAACATCACGAGGCGTTCGAGATAGAAAATCACCACTTCGCCCCAATGACCGAGAATGACTTGAAGACCGGGGTGGCGATCGAAGACCCCGCCCAGCACCATGCGGATAAACTCGATACCTGCTTCGTAGTGCCATCCGAGCCCGAAGCTTGCCAGCGCAAGGTCCGTGGGCGCGCCAAATCCCGAATAATAGGCATCGCGGACGGCGGGCTGGGGGATTTGCGGATGGATCATGAGGGGTATGTCGAGCGCTGCGGCGCAAGCGAAGGTCGGCTCGAACAAGACATCGTCGAGATGCTTCTCGCCGACCCGGCCGTAAAGAACCGCGCCTCTGCAGCCAAGCTCCTCGACAGCGCGCCGGAGTTCCTGCGCCGACGTATCCGGATCGGCAAAGGGCAGCACGGCGAGCGCCTCGAACCGGGTCGGGTTTGCTGCCACCGTTTCGGCCAGCCGGTCATTGACGCGGCGCGCCAGATCGATGCCGTGAGACCAGAGATTGTTGAGGCCCGGCGTCGTCAGCGACAAGACTGCCACGTCGATCCCGGTTTCGTCCATTAGCGCAAGCCGCCCCTCGCCGAAATCGGCAAGGCGCTCGTCGATGACCGGCGGATTGAGAGCAAGGGTTCCATCATCGCCGCCGGGGATCATGGTCCAGGCCTGTTTAACCTCGCCCGGGAGGACATGCTCCTCGATTGCGACGATCTTCATGATGCACGCTCCTCCACGGCTTCGTCTGCGCTCTGTCCGTTCTGCTGTGCCCGGCGCCAGACGACGCGCCACGTTTCCTCGTCCCGCGTGGACGTAAGGATGAGCTGGTCGTCCACCACCCGGTAGGCTCGCGGAAGGTCCTGCCCCACGAGATCTTGAACCAAGGCGCCGTCAACGTGATAGACAAAGGTACTGGACACGGGGTCGAGCATGATCGTGCCGTAGGTCGCCTCGTATCCGCCGGAGCTATAGGCGTTGTCGGCCACGGACGCATCCAGATTGCGGACCTGAATCGCCATGTGCCCATCCACCGTGAGGACGAGGAGGCCGACCGCGTTCGTCTCCCTTGTCGTCCGGTCCATCTGCGGCAGCTCGATCGCCGCGAGACGCCAGGCTCCCGCCAATCGGCCTATCGTCTCGATATCAGCGGCACCCTGACCGCTCATTCCGGCAACAGTCGCCACTAGCGGATCTCCTTTGACTGTCGAAGCTGGCCTCCCGGGGTCTTGCGTTACAACGCGAATATGTGACCCGGCACTCGACGGGCCGAATCGTCGTTCCCGAGCGGGAACGACGATGTCGCTCAGGCCGTCGCGGTCAGCTGATCGAGGACCGCCTTGCCAACGCCATGTGCCGAAGCAGGGTTCTGGCCGGTGACGAGGCGCCCGTCGACGACGACTTTCTCGGTCCAATTCGGCGCCGGCTGATGCAGCGCGCCACGCTCCTTCAGCGTGGTGGCGAGCAGATAGGGCACGACCTTGGTGTATTTGACTTCCTCCTCCTCCTCGTCGGTGAAAGCGGCAAGCTTCTTGCCGGCGACGAGATAGCTGCCGTCAGACAGGGTGGCGTTCACCAGGGCGGCCGGGCCATGGCAGACCGCGGAAACGATGCCGCCCGCTTCCCAGATCGCGCGGATGATCTTCTGCACGGCCGCGCTATCGGTGAAGTCCCACATCGTGCCATGGCCGCCGGCGAAGAAGACCGCCGAGTAGCGCGAGGGGTCGAGGTCGCCCAGGACAAGCGAATGCGCCAGCGCATCACGAAACGCCTTGTCCTTCCAGAAACGGGCGTTGACCGGATCGGAAAGGTCGAAGAAGTCGATCGGCGGATGGCCGCCGCGGATCGAGGCGATCTCCACTGGAATGCCGGCCCCCTCGAATACCTCGAGCGGGTGGGTGAGTTCGACCAACGCAAAACCGGTCGGCTCGCCGCTGTCGCCGCGGATCGGATGACTGGTGACCACGCAAAGGATAGGCTTGATGGTGTCTGGCATTTTTATGCTCCTTGGGACTTGAGTGAGGCCATGTCGATGACGAAGCGATACTTGACGTCGCTCTTCAACATGCGCTCATAGGCTTCATTGATCTTTTGGATGGGAATGATCTCGACATCGGAGACGATGCCGTGCGCCCCACAGAAATCGAGCATCTGCTGGGTTTCGGGCACGCCGCCGATGAACGAGCCGGAGATCGCCCGGCGACCACGCACGACCCCGCCGGCATTCACCGGCGTGCCGAGCGGCCCCAGGTATCCGACGAGCACCAGAACGCCCTCCAGCGCGAGCGTTGGCATGTACGGGTTGACGTCATGGTCATAGGGGACAGTGTCGATGATGACATCGAAACGCCCGGCGACAGCCTTCATCTGCTCTGGTTCGCCCGAGAGCACGACATGATCCGCGCCGAGGCGGAAGGCGTCCTCCTCCTTGCCGGCCGAGCGCGTGAACAGCGTGACGTCGGCGCCCAGCGCCTTGGCGAGCTTCAGCGCCATGTGGCCGAGGCCGCCGAGGCCGATCACGGCGACCTTGCTGTCCTCGCCGACATTCCAGCGGTGCAGCGGCGACCAGGTGGTGATTCCGGCACAGAGCAGCGGCGCTGCGCCGGCCGGATCGAGCCCGTCGGGCATCGACAGCACGAACTTGTCGCGCACGACGACGGAACCCGAATAGCCACCATAGGTGACGCCGCCGTCCTGCCGGTCGACGCTATTGTAGGTGTATGTCGAGCCCTCGACGCAATCCTGTTCCCAGCCCTGCAGGCAAGGCTTGCAGTGCTGGCAGGAGTCGACCATGCAGCCGACGCCGGCCAGGTCGCCAGCCTTGAAGCGGGAAACGGCCGTGCCGACCTCGCGCACGCGGCCGATGATCTCGTGACCAGGCACGATCGGATAGGTCGTGAAGCCGCCATGGTTGCGAGCCAAGTGCAGGTCCGTGTGGCAGACCCCGCAGAAGAGGATGTCGATGACGACGTCTTCTGGACGCGGTGCGCGCCGTTCGAACGCGAACTGTTCGAGCGGACCCGTGGCTGATTGAGCTGCGAAGCCCATTTCTGTCATGGTTGGTACCCTTATTTTCGTGCCTGGCGCCGCTGGCCCGCTTGTTGGGAGCGGATATGGCGAGCCTCAATCTCAGGCATTTCCTGGGGCAAACAGCGTTTCCCAGTTCGTGAAAGGACCGAGCGGGATCACGTCCCAATCGATCACGCCGGCCTTGGCGAGGGGAAACTCGGCGAGCGCCTTCTTGGCGGCCTCGACGGATTCGGCCTCCGCGATGATGGCAACGCCAGGACGGTCCACTCGGAAATAGATGTCGCGGATGATACCGCCCTTGTACATCTGCCAGGCGTGGCGGGCTTCATCCTGCATATGCGGTTGGTACTTCTCCATCGTGGCGCCGGGCTGCGGGACGTCGAGGCAAAGTAGTTTCATGGTCATGCTCCTTGATTGGATAAGGCGGATTGAGCGGGTTGGAATTGGCGGACGATCTGCGCCACGCGACGTCCGAGATATTGCGCGGTGCGCAGATCGCTGTCCGGCGGCGCGACGTCGGGCGCCTGATCCACATTCGCGTGCGTCATCACCCCGAGCCAGCTTCCAAGCCGGTTCAGATCGTCGGGGCTCGACGTGCTGCTGTTGTTGCCCGGCATCAGGTCGAGGCCGACCCAGATCATGCCATGCTGGGCGGCGAAGAGCGCCATCGAGACCAGCGAATTCAGCTTGTCGCCGTGCTGCGCACCTGAATTGGTGAAGCCGGCGGCAATCTTGTTGCGCCACTTCAGTTCGGTCCATGCGGTCTTCGTGGACTCCTCGAAGAACTGCTTGAGCCTAGCGCTGATCATGCCGTTGTAGGTTGGCGACCCGAAGACGATCGCATCGCTCTTCTCGAGCGCCTCCCAGTCTACCGGACCGTCGGAGACCGCGATGAGCCTGGCCTCGGTGGCTTCAACTTCCCGCACGCCTTGGGCCGTCGCTTCGGCGACGCGCGCGGTATGGCCATAGCCGCTGTCATATACGATTGAAACTAACAAAATTGGCGTCCTTCCGGGTCACGTTTGCGCTTGCGATGGGAGGACGAGGATGGCCGTAACGTCGCTTGCCGGCGTTCGGACTGAGCTCGCCTCAAAAATATCGATTGCTGGCAGCCGCTATACCGTAGAACTTGGATTACCATTAGTGATCGTTTGTCCCGTATTTGGTTCCCCTTGTTCTACAGTGGTTTAATTTGGTTTGTTGGAGAGGCGGAAGTGCGTGACAGGTTCGATCGCGTTCAGATCGTTGCCGAGGCGGGAGAGGCGAGCGGTTTCGCACGAGCGGCCGACGAGCTGTCGCTGACGCGCACTCGGCCGTGGGCGTGGCGGTGGCGCGCTTGGAAGGGCGCTAGGGCGCTCTCGGCACTGAAACCTCACGGTGGGTTCAGCCAAGCCTCTTCTTCAGCTCTATGTTCTCACGGAAGAGATGCGTTACCGTCATGAAGACGCCGCTCAGATAGTTTTGATAGACGATCAGGGTTTCCGGATCCACGCCCGCCGCCGCCGCAAAGTGCGCTACCAGTGCATCGGAATCCGACAGATGTTGGTTTGGCGCGATTTCAGCTGTCGGGAAACTCGACTTGCCTGTCTTGTTCTTCAGGAGGTCGGCAATCCTGTTTTGCTCTTCCGGCGTCGAGGCTTCCACCAGCTTCACCCGGTCGATCAGCCCGGCCTCCAGCAGGAAGATCATGAGTTTCAGGCAGAATGGGCAGCCCTTCAGGAGGTAGACGGTAGGGGGGTGTTCGATGACGGTCAAAATGGCTCTCCTGCGTCGCTTCGATTCGTGCGCCGTTCCGGAGGATATCGGCTATGTCATGGCTCGAGCTTCATGACCCTGCGTGACAACTCCGGCACGGTGGTTCAGCTGCGATTGTTCATCCGCTCGAACATGGCCTCGCCCAACTGGCGAGTTTGAACCGAAATCCCGACAAGAACTTCGTCCTTGTCGGCTTCGAGCTGGGCCAGCGCGTCGGTTGCGAACGCTTCGGGAGTGACCATCATGCGGCTGGCCGTCCCCCCGCTGCGCGTGCCGCCCCCGAGGCCGGTGTCGACGATCGGCGGGGCGATCTCGACCACACGTATCCCCGTCTGCTTCAACTGGTGCCGCAGGCTGAGCGTGAAGGAGTGGATCGCGGCCTTGGTGGCGCAGTAGACGGGGACATCCGCCATCGGCGAGAAGGCGAGCCCGGAGCTTATGTTTACGATTACCGCATTTTGTTGTTGCTTGAGCATGGGCAGCAGCAAGGCAATCAGGTGGATCGGTGCCGTGAGGTTGATCGCCACCTCCTGGTCGAGCGTTTCCATGCCCGGATCGCTGTTGAAGTCGCGATGATGTTGGACCCCAGCATTGTTGATGACAATGTTGAGGTTGGGATACTCCGCCTTCAGCCACTCCACCATCGAACGACGGCTTTCGGCGTCGGCAACGTCGCAGACGCGCGTGGCGAGCGCAGGCACCTCCGCCCGAGCGTACGCGAGCGCTTCCTGTTTCCGACTGCAGACAATGACTTGGTTACCTCGTTCGGAAAGGCGCCGTGCAAGTGCCAAACCGATACCGGACGCGCCGCCGGTGATGAGAATGGTATTTCCTGTAAGCTTCAAAGTCGTGCTTCCTTCTAGCTGCGACGCGTCATGGTCACGACTCGCACCAGCGTCGGGCGCAGCCAATCGCTCGCTCCCATCCAGATAACTGGCGCCTGCGTGGGCCTTTTCGTGCTCGCCGATCCGGTCGAGGACAGGCTAAAGGCGAGGAGAGTACTGTCATGCAGGCTAAGGGGTAGCCTGAACGGACAGCGTGCCGGACAGTCGCAAACGCCTGGCAGTTGGTCCGCGCTTCATTGACTACGTTTCATCGTTGCTGTGATACTGTCGAACGAGAATTCACAGTGCGGATATTTTTTCCGCATTCTGTAGCGCGCCAGGAAGCAATGGATCAGTGATGCGGGACAATCTGGACGGGGTCTCAGTTTTCGTGGAAGCGGTCGAGGCTGGTGGTTTCGCGCGCGCCGCAGAACGCCTGGCGCTTACCCGCTCGGCGGTCGGCAAAACGATCGCGCGTCTGGAAGCGCGACTGGGTGTTCGGCTTTTTCATCGCACGACGCGAAGCCAGGGCCTGACCGAGGACGGCCAGATTTATTATGAACGCTGCCTGCGCGCGCTCGAGGAGCTACGCGCGGGAGAAGCGCTGCTCGAGTCCGGCCGACGCGAGGTCAGGGGAAGGCTGAAAGTATCTCTACCCCTGCTATTTGGGCGCCATTGCGTTGAACCTGTGCTGCTCGAACTGGCGCGGCAACATCCGAGTCTCGAACTGGACCTCCGGTTCAGCGACTCCGTGGTTGATTTGGTCGCAGAGCGATTCGATCTTGCAGTCCGAAATGGGACGCCTGGCGAGGGTAGCGGTCTGAGCACCAGAAAAATCGTCAGTCAGAAAAAAATTGTTTGTGCGTCGCCATCTTACCTAGCCACACGTGGCACACCCACGGATATTGCGAGCCTCCTCGATCACGACGCCTTGGTTTATTGGCGGAACGACCAGCCGTTCCCTTGGACGTTTCACGATGAAAGCGGACGGGCGATTGTAGCGAAACTCAAGTGGCGCCTGCAATTCGACAATCAAGAGGCAATCGCGGATGCTGCGGTTCAGGGTATGGGAGTTGCCTGGCTGCCCAGTTGGCTTGTCAGTGATCAGCTTGAAGCAGGTCATCTGGTTACCCTGTTGGATCAATTTCAGTCTCTCGCCCTCGATACCTACGCGGTCTGGCCATCGGCGCAATACATTCCAATGCGGCTGCGTGCTGCAATTGATACACTCGCAGCAAACCTCAAGGCTGTGACCGATATTTGACTGACGACCAGCTTGACTATTGGAGCCGCCCTCACCGGCTATCACCTTTGCTACACAACCAGGCGGCAGGTCTGCGCGGCGATGGCGGTCATCGTCAACGCACTTCGCACCGGATTTAGCAAGCGCAATCACTCGGTTCGATTGTTCGCACTCGATGTAACGCGGAAGACAGTTCCCAGTTGATGAATGGCCCAAGGGAGCGCCGATTGAGCTGGCGTCTTGGCCGTCACGTTCAGCTGTTCGCGAACGAGCGTGACCTCCGGTCCGAGCGAGAAATTCTATGCGCGGATGCGCAGCGCTTCCAGTAGGACTGCGAACGCTGGCGAGGCTTGGCGACGGCTTGGGTAATACAGATGATATCCAGGCCAAGCCGGGCACCAGCCATCAAGCACCTGGCGCAGGCGTCCCTCGGCAAGATGTGGCCGTGCCAGGTCCTCTGGCACATGGGCAAGGCCGAATCCGTCGAGCGCGGCGTCGAGCACGTGGAATATGTTGTTGAAGACCAACTGCCCTTCGACACGCACCTTCAATTCCTGATCATTCTTCTCGAACTCCCACGCGTATAGGCCGCCGAATGTTGCGAGACGCAGGTTGATGCAGGTGTGTTCGACCAGGTCCTGCGGTGCGTCGGGCGGGGCATGGTTCCCAAAATAGCTCGGGGTTCCCACCACCACGAAACGTATGTCGGGTCCGATCCGCACCGAAATCATGTCCTTGGCGACCTGCTCTCCCAACCGCACGCCAGCATTGAGCCCATGGGCGGTGATATCGGTCAGGCCGGCATCGGCACTAAGTTCGACCTTGATATCGGGGTAGTCGACCAGGAGTTTCCGCAGCTTCGGCCAGAGCAGCGTCACGATAGCATGGTCTCCGGCCGTGATCCTGACGGTGCCGGCGGGCCTCTCGCGCAGCTCGCTCAATCCTTCGATCTCGGCTTCGACCTCGTCCAGACGCGGACCGACATTTTGCAGGAGGCGTTCGCCCGCTTCGGTAGGCGACACGCTGCGCGTCGTGCGCGTCAGCAGCCGAAGGCCTATCCGTTCCTCAAGCAGCCGTATGGTCTGGCTCAGCGCTGATTGCGACACCCCCAACTTGGCTGCCGCCTTCGTGAAACTGCGCTCCCGCGCAACCGCGAGAAACGCCACAAGGTCATTCAGGTTCTCGCCAGCCATTCATAAGTCCTCCTAATTAGTCTATGCGGTTTTTGCTCCCTAATGCAAACTCCAAGGCGGCTTATATTGACATCATCGGCTCGTCGCGCAGCGGTAACGCAGGAGAAGCCCGGGTGATCAAGGCCAACTGAGGAGGTACTCGACATGAAAAAGCTCGCGGCGGCCACACCGATCAGCCTAGCGGCATCAGGTGCCGCTTACTCTGAGGAGGCCTCGACCGACCCCGATCATCCGCCGGTGGCGGCCGGCAGTCTCGCTCTCGTGGCCCCTGCCCTTGAGAAATACAGGAAAGAAACGCTCGGTGGTGATCTATGGCAGCGTGGAGCCCTCTCACCCCGTGACCGAAGCGTCGTGACATTTGCCGTCATGATCGCGCGCAACCAGACCGCCGAGTTGGGCCAGCAGGTGGCGTTCGCATTGGACAACGGCGTGAAGCCGGCCGAAATCTCCGAGACCATCACGCCCCTTGCCTTCTATTCAGGCTGGGGCAATGCCATGGCCGCCGTCAATGAGACCAGGCACATTTTCGAGGCACGAGCCATTGGCACCGACCAGCTGCCGGCAGCGTCGCCGACGCTTCTGCCCATCGACCAAAAGGCCGAGGATGCGCGTGCCGCCAGTGTCCAGAACAATATCGGACCCGTGTCGCAGAGCCTTGTCGATTTCACCGGCGACGTCCTGTTCAAGGATCTCTGGCTAAGGCCTGACCTCGCTCCCCGCGACCGCAGCCTTGTGACAGTCAGCGCCCTCATGGCGTCGGGTTACGTCGGCCAGATTCCGTTCCATCTCAACCGGGCGATGGACAATGGCCTGACGCGGGAAGAGGCCTCAGAGGTCCTGTCACAGGTTGCTTTCTATGCCGGATGGGCGGCCGCGATGACGGCCGTTCCGGTCGTCAAGGACGTCTTTGAAGGCCGCCAGAAGTAAGCGCCATCCTGCATTTGCAAGCACGTAGCCAAACTGAAAGGGCATGTCATGAAACGCAAGCTTGCCGCGGTGGCGACCCTCGCCACCCTCGGAGCCGCGCCCGCCGGCGCCGAGGCCATCCATATCTCGACGAACGGTTCAAACCCGGCCACTTTGGGAGCCCAGGAGTATTTTGTCGGGCACGTCGTTGTGAACGCGCTGTTTCCGGCAACCGAGTTCACCCATGGCACGGGTGGCCAGGTGACATTCGCGCCGGGCGCCCGCACCGCGTGGCATACTCACCCTGCCGGCCAGACCCTGATCGTGACTTCGGGCACGGGTTGGGTTGAGGAAGAAGGCAAGGACCGAACTGAAATCAAACCGGGCGACGTCGTCTGGATCCCCGCGGGTGTCAAACACTGGCATGGCGCGACCGAGACCAGCGGTATGACCCATATCGCCATCTCCTACATGCTCGACGGCAAGAACGTCGACTGGATGGAGCAGGTGACGCCTGAGCAATACCGGGTGTCCGAATAGGAGCGTCACCATGACCTGGTCACCCGATGAACTGCGCAGGATCGCCGAAAGCGACGACCTGCATATCGCGCCGTTCCGCGAGGACGGAACGACATACGGCACGCCGACCTGGATCTGGTCCGTCGTCGTCGACAATGCCCTCTATGTCCGCGGTTACAACGGACAAAAGTCGCGCTGGTACCAGGCGGCGGTCCGGCAAAAGGCTGGCAGGGTGACAGCCGCCGGGCTGGCCAGGGAGGTCTCCTTCGAACCGGTCGACGGAGCCGTCAACGACCCGATCGACGCGGCCTACCGCGGCAAGTACGCCGCCAGTCCCTATCTCGCCGCGATGGTCGGGCCGCGTGCACGGTCCGCCACGATCAAGATCAGCCCCCGCAACACGTAAGCACGAGGACATCATCATGCAAAAACGCAAACTGGGTTCTCTTGGCCTGGAGGTTTCGGCGCTCTCGCTGGGTTGCATGGGTTACAGCAGCGATGCCCGTCAGCTACGCGACAAGCCCGATATGATTGCGCTGATACGCGGCGCGGTGGAGCGCGGCGTCGATTTCTTCGACACCGCGGAGGTCTATGGCCCTTTCACCAACGAAGAGATGGTCGGCGAGGCTATCGCCCCGATCCGCGACCAGGTCATCATCGCGAGCAAGTTCGGTTGGGACGTAGACGCCGACACAGGCGTGCATCATGGCGGCGTCAACAGCAAGCCGGCCCACATCCGGGCGGCAGTCGAGGGCACGTTGCGGCGGCTTCGCGTCGACCAGATCGACCTGCTCTATCAGCACCGAGTCGATCCCGAGGTGCCGATGGAGGACGTCGCCGACACTGTGAAGGACCTCATCCAGCAGGGAAAAGTCAAATACTTCGGCATGTCGGAGGCGAGCCCTGAATCCATCCGCCGCGCGCACGCCGTACAGTCCGTGTCGGCCCTGCAGAGCGAATATTCGCTTTGGACCCGCGAACCTGAAGCCGAAATCCTGCCGACCCTCGAAGAGCTGGGCATCGGCCTGGTCCCGTTCAGCCCGCTGGGCAAGGGGTTTCTGACCGGCAAGATTGACGTCAATACGACTCTCGACAGCTCGGATTTTCGCAATTCGATTCCGCGCTTCTCGGCAGATGCGCGGCAAGCCAATCAGGCCCTTGTAGATCTCATTCGCACCGTTGGCGAACGCCACGGGGCCACGCCGGCGCAGGTAGCATTGGCATGGCTGCTGGCGAAAAAACCCTGGATCGTCCCGCTCTTCGGCACACGCAAGCTCGAGCGGCTGGAGGAAAACCTCGGCGCCCTCGATGTTCATCTCAGCAGCGCGGATATCCAGGAGATCGAAGAGCGATCGGCCGAGATCGGCGTGCAGGGCGAACGCTATCCCGAGCAGATGCTCAAACTGTCAGGGCGCTGATCTCGCAGGATCAGCGCCCCCGGGATGCGCCGGGCGAGATAGCGGACATTGACGTGGCCACGGGTATACGGCGCGGCCATGCCATTCTACGAGATTGAGGAGAGCCTGCGGGAAGGTCGCGTTGCCGCAGCACCGGACCGTGGCAAGCCGTGGGGTCAACCAACCTCTATGTTCATCTCGGCAATCAGACGTTCGCGCCCGGCCAGCGAGTTCAGCGCCTTGTCGCCCAGCTCCCTAGCAACGAGATTTAGCAGTGCCTCGCAGAAAACGACATAGGCGCCCATGCTGTTCGAATAGAAGCTGCTGGTGTGCGGGATGAAGAAGGCGTGCGCGGCGGGAGGAACGAGGGGGGAGGACCGGGAATCAGTGATCGCAATTACCGCCTGGCCATTCGCAGATGCGATGCGGGCAACCTCGGCGACGCTGCGCGTATAAGGGGCACAGCTGGCGACGATGACGACGTCGCCGGGGTCGAGCTGCGACAGTGCTTCGGCGACACCGAGCCGCGGCGCGTCGAGCAGCGCCACGTCGGACCTCACCATGCCCAGGCAATAGGTCAGAAAGCTCGCCAGCGAGTGGAACTGGCGCACCCCGTGAACGCGCACGCGGCGCGCGTTTGCAAGCAGCCTGGTTGCGCCCTGCAGCGAAACGCCATCCAGCTGGCCGAGGAAGCCATCGACATTCGCCGCCGTTTCGCGCGCAAGGCGCTCGAAGACTTCGACCTCGGCATTGTCGACGGACCGTGTCGCCAGCAGCCGTCCGGCCTGGCGGCTGTAGAAATACTGCTGGTCGTTGGCGATCGCCTTGCGAAAGACCGCCTGGAAATCGCTGAAGCCTTCAAAACCAAGACGTTTCGCCAGCCTGGTCAGGGTCGAGGGATTGATGCCGAACTGATTTGCCAGTTCCGAAATCGAACGGACCGCCGACTGCTCGGGGGCCTCCACCAGCTTGGCGAACACGTCGTGCGCCTTCGAGCCGAGCGAAAAACCAGCCTCGTCGCGGCCGACCGAGAGCGCCAGCGCCCTCAAATCCTCGATGGTGCGCGGCGGCTCTGCAACGGGGTCCTCTGGCATCGCACCGTTCCTGTTCACGTCGCGACAGGTACCAGCCCATCCCGCATTTCGAAGCGAGCCGCTTCATCAGGCCTATCGTAGACAGACCATTCGACCTTGTCAGCCCCGATGCGGAAGACGGCGCTCGCCAGCGTGTTCTCGATGTCGCCGTCATCCGGGTCGGTACGGTAGATCGGCAGTTCCGGGTCGGCCGCGTCCCACAATATGCCGACAGCACAATTCTGCGGATCCGGCTGCGGCGTTTGAGCCAGCAATATCTCGCCCCGCCGCTGGCGCGCGCCGGATGATCCGGTGACAATCTGCGAGACGCGTCCGGTGTCGGCGTGGATGAGATGGTTGGAATGGATGCGCGGCGCGTCTACGCGGTCGACGGACAGTGCCTGGGCGGTGAACTCGACGCTCAGCAGCCGCCCGTCGCCTGCCTGGGCCAGGGTCAGGTGAAAGGCGCCAGCGCGCGGCATCGATTTCAGCAGCGCCACCGCCGCGTCCAGATCGGGAGTGTCAAGGATCGCCCGGGTCAGGACCATGCGCGGCGTGCCACTGCCGCCGGCCAGCGGCCTGATGTTGTTGACCGTCTGGACCAGCCCCGCCGATGTCGCAGCAAATGTGTGCCCCGGCAGCGAGCCGGGATAGACGAAAGCCGTGAATTGGCCGCCGCCTTCGCAAGCCACATGGGCAAGGGCACAATGGCCGGCAAAATCCGGGTCGCCATCCTCATTGTGCCCGACGACATGCGGAGAACCCGGCAGTTGCACGGTCGTGCAGCCATCCGGCGCCATCGCCCAGATGTCGCCGCGGCAGTTCCACAGGAAGACATCGTCGAAAGGCAGATCGAGCCCGGCGGCAAGACCTTGCAACTCGGCCCAGCCGCGCGGAAACCGTTCGCGGACGATGGTCGCCATCAAGCCGATGCGCGGATCGGCGCGGCGCGCCTTCAACTCCTGCCATGCCGCGGAGTGGCGCAGATGGTCCTGCAGCGCCGCTCGACCAAAGCGCCCAAGGGCCGCACCGACATCATGCGGCGAGCCCTGGATATCGATGAAGGAAAGCCGGCGGCCGGCATCAGGCGACATGCTGCAGAAACTCTTTCAGGCGCGGGTTTTGCGGGTTTTCGAGCAGCTCGCGCGGCGGGCCGTCGACGGCGATCTTGCCGCCTTCCATGAAAATGAGCCTGGTTCCGACCTTGCGGGCGAAGGCCATCTCGTGGGTGACCACGATCATGGTCATGCCTTCCTCGGCCAGCGCCTGCATGACGCGCAGTACTTCATGCCTGAGTTCGGGGTCAAGCGCCGACGTCGGCTCGTCGAACAGCATCAGCTTCGGCTTGACGGCCAGTGCGCGGGCAATGGCGACGCGTTGCTGCTGGCCGCCGGACAGTTCGCTCGGATAGTTGTTCACCCGGTCGGCGAGCCCGACCTTGGCCAGCATCGCCAGCGCCTGGCTACGCGCCTCCTGCCTTGTTTCGCCGCGCACGCGGTGCGGGCCGAAGGCTACGTTCTGCAGCGCCGTCATCTGCGGAAACAGGTTGAACTGCTGGAAGACCATGCCGGCTTCCTGGCGGATCAGGCGGACCATGCGGCCGCTGCCCTTGACGCTGATGCCGTCGACGATGAGATCGCCGCCGTTGATCTCCTCTAGCGCGTTGATGCAGCGCAGCAGCGTCGACTTGCCGGACCCAGACGGGCCGATGAGAACGACCTTCTCGCCCGGCTCGATCGACAGATCGACCTCGTCGAGGATCGTGACCTGACCGAAGCGCTTGGTGACCTTCTTGAACTCCACGATGCTCACAGGATGCGCATCCTCTTTTCGGTCACTCTGAGGATCAGCGTCAGCACCCCGGTCATGATCAGGTAGAGCATCGCCACGGCCGACCAGATTTCGACGGCGCGGAAGTTGGCCGCCATGATTTCCTGCCCTTGCCGGGTGAGCTCACCGACCCCGATGACGATGAAGAGCGACGTATCCTTCAGGCTGACAATGAACTGATTGCCGAGCGCCGGGATCATGCGGCGGAAAGCGAGCGGGCCGATGATGTAGAGAAGCACCTTCCAGAACGGCAGGCCGAGCGCCAGCCCGGCTTCGCGCAATCCCTTATGGATGGAGAGGAACGTGCCGCGCACGATTTCGGCGATGTAGGCGCCGGCATTGACGATGATCGCAATGATGGCCGCCGCCAGGGGATTGATCCTGATGTCGGCGAGGATCGGCAAGGCGAAGTAGATGAACATCACCTGCACGATGATCGGGGTGCCGCGGATGATTTCGACATAGACGAAGGCGATGGCGTTGAGGACAACATTGCCATAGGCGCGCGCCAGCCCGGCGGCGAAGCCGATGACCAGCCCGCCGGCGAGCCCGGCCAACGCGATCAGCACGGTGAGGCGGGCGCCTTTGAGAAGTTCCGGCAGAGCCTGCCAGATGACGGACCAGTCAAAAGTCATAGACGCTTTTCCTTTTGAGGGAAGGCGCGCCGGCCATGCCGGCGCGCTGGGAAACCCTGGGGATCAGCTCTTCGGCGGCTCGGTGCCGAACCACTTCTTGTAAATGGCGGTGTAGGTGCCGTCGCCCTTCAGCTTGGTCAGCGAGGCGTTGACCTTTGCGACAAGAGGGCTGCCTTTCGGGAAGGCCATGCCATATTGCTGGGCCATCATCTGCGGACCGACGGTCTTCACTTTTCCCTGACCGTTGGTCTTGATGTAGTAGAGGACGTTCGGGGTGTCATGCATGGCGGCGTCGGCGCGGCCCGTCGCGACTTCGAGATAGGCATTGTCGCTGTTGGGGAACAGGCGCAGGTCCGTGCCTTTGAAGTTCTCCTTGGCGTAGTCGGTCGCCGACGTGCCGGTCTTCACGGCAAGCGTCTTGCCGACCAGATCCTCAGGACCTTTGATCGTGCTGTCGACCGGCACCATCAGCAGGAAGCCGCTGTCGTAGTAGCCATCCGAAAAATCGATGACCTTCTTGCGCTCATCCTTGATGGTGATGCCGGCAAGCCCGACGTCGACCTGCTTGGTCTGCAGCGCCGGGATGATACCGTTGAAGTCCATCGGCTGCAGCGTGTAGGTGACGCCGATATCCTTGGAGACGGCATCCCACAGATCGATGTCGAAGCCGACATATTTGTCGCCCTCCTTGAACTCGAACGGGACGAAAGCGGTGTCCGTGGCCACGATCAGGTCGTCGGCACGGGCCGGCTGGCCAAGCAGAAGCGTTGCCGCGACGGCGGCAGCGGTGAGACTTGCAAATGCGAACTTCATGTCCGGGTTCCCCTTTTTGTTGGAATTTGCGCTGGGAAGCGTAACACCGCCGCAATCGTCTCGCAAATCTAAAATGCATATATGTATCGTATGCATTTGATATTTGCGTAACCTAGGCAACGGCTGACCGCTGAAGACCGCTTGGGAAGCCAGCCAGCAGGAAGAGCCGATGCTCTAGATATCAGCCAATTGGCCGCGCAACGCATTTGCATCGGCGACTTCCAGCCCGCAGGCTTCGACGGCCCGTTTCGTGGCCGCAACCAGATCCTGGTTGCCGGAGGCCAATGTGCCGTCTGGCAGGAAAAGATTGTTCTCGAAGCCGACGCGCGCATGCCCGCCAAGCAGGGCCGCAGATGTCACGCACGCCGTCTCGTGCCGACCGAAGGCGCAGACCATCCAATGTCTGAACGCCGCATCCTGTGTCGCCAGGAACGGCAGCAGATCGGCGGGCCGCGACGTTTGCCCGACCGTATAGCGGCCGAGAACACAGAGCACAGGCGGGTTCTCGAAGGGGATCATGCCTCGCTTTGCGAGGGTCTGAAGGTAGGACGCCTCGGCCGCAGAGTAGAGGATGATCTGCGGCTTGACCCGCTCCGTACGCAGCCATTCGAGGAATGAAGTGAAAGCGGCCTCATGCGTCTCATCGGGTACGAACTCGCGCAATGCCAGCGAGACAGCTTCGGGACGCACGTCGCGCACCACCTGCATCTGCTGCTCGGGTGTGTAGAGGCCAAGCGCCTCGCTGGTGATCTGGATGACCAGCCTTTCGCCGACGCGAGCCTTGATCGCCGAGATCGCCGCCCGGTAGGCCTCGGCATCCAGCAGATGGCGCCCTTCGCGGTCGCGGACATGGGCGTGGATCATCGCTGCGCCAGCGTCGAGCGAGGCCGCGGCAACATCCGCCAATTGGTCTGATGTGATCGGCAGAGCGGGATGATCCGCCTTGCCTCGTTTGCCACCGTTCGGGGCGACGGCGATGGCGACGGGACCAGTCGTTTCGGGCCGATTCGCCGGTTGATCTGTCGTTGCGTTCACTTACTGCTCCGTATGTTGCGTATCGGCATGATATGCTACATATGTTGCATATTCCAGCGATCGCGTCTATGCTCACACCATGATCCGTGCGCCGCTCACCGATGCCATTGTCGAGGTCTTCGACACGTTGCCCACACAGCTTCAGGGCGCGGCCCGCTATCTCATCGACAATCCCGAGGATGTCGCACTGCTGTCGATGCGCGAACAGGCGCGCCGCGCCGGCCTGCAGCCCTGGACGATGACGCGCCTGGCAAAACGGCTCGGCTTTGAAGGCTACGAGCCGCTGCGCTCGCTCTACGCCAACGCGATGCGGCAGGGAGAGCTGGGCTTTGCCAGCAAGGCCGGCGCACAGCTTGCCCGGCAGGAGCAGGTCGGCGAGCGGGCGCTGGCCGCCGAGATGATCGTATCGCTGTCCAGGCAGGTCGCCGGTCTCGGCGAGCCGCAAATGCTCGATACGCTGGCTGAAGCGGCCGAGCGGCTCTATGCGGCGCGCCGGATATTCTGCCTTGGCCTGCGCTCCAGCCATCCGGTCGCTGCCCACTTCGCCTATGTCATGTCCTTCCTCGGCGAAAAGGCGGTGATGCTGGATGCCGCATCGGGGGCCGGCACCGACGCCATCCGCCTGGCGACAACAGAAGATGTGCTGCTTGTCGTCGGCGTCGCGCCCTACACCAGGCTGACAGTCGATCTTGCCCGCCGCGCTGCCGCCAACGGCGTGCCTCTGATCGCAATCACCGACAGTGTCGTGTCGCCGCTCGCCCCCCTGGCCGCCCTCTCGGTTCTGGTAGCGACCGATAGCCCGTCCTTCTTCCACACCATGTCGCCGGCCTTCATCGTGGGCGAAATTCTCGCCGCATTGATTGCCGGCAAGGGTAGGCAAAAATCACTCGCTGCCATCCGCCGCACCGAAGACCAGTTGTCTCAGCTCGACATCCACATACTGCCGCCGCGTGGCCGGGGAAAAGCATGACCCACATTCTGCACCGCCAGATCCACACCACGCTTCCCGTCGCCAGCGGCGGCAGGGGCATCGAATTGTTCGACGCCGATGGCCGCGCCTATATCGACGCCTCCGGTGGCGCCGCTGTCTCGTGCCTCGGTCACGGCCATGCCGATGTCCTCGCCGCCATGCACCGTCAGGCCGATACCTTGGCCTATGCCCACACCAGCTTCTTCACCAGCGAAGCCGCAGAAGCGCTCGCCGACCGGCTTGTCGCTGACGCGCCGGCCGGCATCAGCCACACCTATTTCGTCTCTGGCGGCTCCGAGGCGGTGGAGGCGGCGCTGAAGATGGCGCGGCAGTATTTCGTCGAGATCGGAGAGCCGCAGCGACACAACATCATCGCGCGCCGGCAAAGCTATCATGGCAACACGCTCGGCGCGCTCGCGACCGGCGGCAATGAATGGCGGCGCACGCAGTTCCGGCCGCTGCTCATCGACACGCACCACATCGATCCATGCTTTGCCTACCACTACCAGCAAGCCGGCGAGACCGACGAGGACTACGCCAGGCGCGCCGCGCAGGCGCTGGAAGACAAGATCCTCGAGCTCGGTCCCGAAACGGTGATGGCCTTCGTCGCCGAAACCGTCGTCGGTGCGACGGCCGGTGCAGTGCCGCCGGTGGCCGACTATCTCCGCCGCATCCGCGATATCTGCGACCGCCATGGCGTTCTCCTGATCCTCGACGAGGTGATGTGCGGCATGGGCCGCACCGGAACGCTTCATGCCTGCGAGCAGGAGGGCATTGCCCCCGACCTGATGACGATCGCCAAAGGCCTGGGCGGCGGCTATCAGCCGATCGGCGCGGTTCTGCTCAGCCAGACGATATTCAATGCGTTTGCAAGCGGCTCGGGTCTCTTCCAGCACGGCCACACCTATATCTGCCACCCGATGGCCTGCGCGGCGGCACTTGCCGTTCAGGAGGTCATCGCCCGCGACGGGCTTCTCGACAACGTCAAGGCGATGGGCGCCCATCTGACGCGCCGGCTTGGCGAGCGCTTCGACAACCATGCCAATGTCGGCGACATCAGGGGGCGCGGCCTTTTCATGGGCGTCGAACTGGTCGAGGACCGGTCGACAAGGCTGCCTTTCGACCCCAAACGCAAACTGCATGCGCGCATCAAGAAGGAGGCCATGGCGCGTGGCCTCCTCGTCTATCCCATGGGCGGCACGATCGACGGCATCAAGGGCGACCACGTGCTTCTGGCGCCGCCCTTCATCTGCGATGTAGCAGCCATCGACGCGATCGTCGAACGCCTCGGCGATGCCATCGACGCGGCATTGCAAACAGCGTCAGATTAGGCCGGAACTGCATTTTGAAGGTAACGATGTGACGTCCGCTCATCACCATTGGGCGACGTTTCTGCACTTCGCGGCAAGGGCCTGCTTTGGATTAGATCAGGACAACGCTCAAGCCGAGCTGAATCTCCGCTCACTCGGACCTGACACCTGAAGCTGCCAGTCCGGTTTCGGCCCCCCAACCGCCATTCCTCAACCGGCTTCCTTACCGGAAAGCCGAGATTGGACGCGAGCATAGTTCATCAACGTTTCTGCGCATCGGGAGGCGGCGTGAAGCCGCCTTCCGTTGCTTTACAATCACGCTTCGTCCAACCAGACATCCTCGAAATTCTGCTCGAAGGTCGGATGGATGCCGTAGTTTTTCACCGACTTTGTCGAGTGGTTGAAGATCTTGCGCCAGTAGGGCTGGATGATGACACCCGAGCCCTGCAGGATTGTCTCGATGTCGACCATCAATTCGCGCCGTTTGTCGACATCGGCAACGGTCAACGCCTTGCCGATCTTCTCGTCGAGTTCCTTGTTGGAATAGGCGGACTCGTTCCACGATTCGCCTGTGCGATAGGCAAGCGCGATGACCTGCACACCGAGCGGCCGCATGTTCCAGTTGGTCATCGAGAACGGGTATTTCGTCCAGTCGTTCCAGAATGTCGAACCGGGCAGCACCGTGCGCTTGACCTTGAAGCCGGCCTCGCGAAGCTGCGCGGCGATGGAATCGGCGGTGTTCTTGTGCCAGTCCTGGTCAAGGCCGATCAGTTCATGCTCGAACTCCATTTGGCCGGCTTCCGTCATCAGCGCCTTGGCCTTGGCCGTGTCGCGGCTGACCTTGGGCAGTTCGGCATATTCGGGATGGATCTTGCAGACATGGTGATTTTCGCCAAGGATGCCGGCATCACCATAGCCGAGCTTGAGGACGACGGCGTTGTCGACGGCCATCTGGATCGCCTGGCGCACTCGCTGGTCGTCATAAGGCTTGTGGCCGATATTGGTGCGCGCCACGATGGTGTTGGCCGTCACCACCTCATGCTTGACCAGCCCCATCTTGTCGAGAATGTCGACATAGTCGGCGGTGGTCTCGTAGTTGGTGTTGACCTCGCCGGATTCGAAAGCGCTGATCATGGCGTTCGAATCCGTGCCGTAGTCGATGAATTCGATGCCGTCGAGGTGGGCCTCGCCGCCCCACCATTTGCCGTTCACCCGGCGCTTCAGCACGACTTTCGAACCGACATCGTAGGACACCAGTTCGAAAGGTCCGGTGCCGATCGGGTGGGCGATGAAATTGCTCCCCATCTTTTCGTAGTCGCGATGCACGATCAGCGCCGGATAGTCGGAGAAGCCGGTAATGATCGAGATGTCGGGTTCCGGCAGCTTGAGCTTGATGGTGTAGGCATCGACCTTGTTGATGGCACCGTCGCGCGGCTTGCCGGTCTTGGCATCGATGAGCGCGCCCATGCGCGCCGCCATCGAATTGCCCTCGGCCGCCTTGTCGCACCAGCGCGTCAGGTTGAAGACCACGTCATCTGCGTTGAAGTCATCGCCATTATTCCATTTGACGCCCTGGCGGACCTTCAACGTGTATTCGGTGGCGTCGTCGTTGATCTCCCAGCTTTCAAGCAGGATCGGCTTGAAGGTGAATTCGTTGGTGTATTTGACCAGTGGTTCAAGCGTCTGGCGTGCGACATTGGCCATTTCGGACCAGTCGTAGGTCCTTGGGTCCTTCTGCTCCTTGACGCTGGTGGCGACTTTCAGCACGCCGCCCTTTTTCGGCTCATCGGCCCGCGCAACGGTCGGTGCGGCGAGGCCAAGCAGAGCATAGGCGGCGACGGTCGTGGCGCCGAAAGTGCTGGCAATCGCCAGGAACTCGCGACGGTCGACCGCACCTGACCTGGCGCTCTCGGCCATCGTCGTCACAAAATCAGGAATGCGATCGCCATTGTCCTTGATCATCTTCATTGACTTCTCCCACTGGTTTCCGTTCCCTCACGCGCTGTTGATTTCAGCGGCTCTCACGGCTCATCGTAAAGGTTGGCCGGCGCGATGGGATCGAAAAGCATTCAGCGCGATATGAGAATAATTCCGGTGGCACAAGGATTGAGGCCACGCAGGTCACTGCCGGTGGCCAACGTCGAGCGGCGCAACGATCAGGTCGATCAGAGAGCCGAGTAGTTTGCTATCCAGATCGTCGAATGACAGTGCCATCGCCTCCATGTCAACCGCCCGACCCTTGCCGACCAGACCATCGGTAAAGTTGGCATATTTGCTATGGAATTCTTCCGCGCTCATCGGATTGTCGAGGTCGCCTTTCGGCGTGCGCGGCTCGGACATGATCTTGCGACCATCCCTGAGGTAAAGCGTCACGTCGGCCCAGCGCTTGCCCACGCTGATGCGGGTGTAGTGCTCGGTTTCGACCAGTTCTGTGGCGTTGGAAATGCGGCGGATTTCTTCGTCCTGCAACACCTCGGGCAGAAGCTCCTGCGGCCCTATCTTGCCGCGCACGACCATCGTCGCTACCGGGAAGGCGATCGAATAGCTCATCTCGTCCAGCGTCCTGGGATTGTGGCCGGCAAGCCGGACGGCATAGTGGAAGGTCTGGATACGGACGCGGGTGATGTCCTTGCTGGAAAGCCCATTGTCGCGCATCAGGTCGCGCGCGGCATCGATCGATGGATGCGCCCAGCGGCACACCGGATAGGGTTTGTACGAGGTGTCTTCAGCGACGCGCCATGCCTGGCCGAGATCGTGCCACCAAGGCTCCGCGGTTTGCCCTTCGGCGGTGATTGCCGGGGCACCGGTGAAGCCGAGTTCCGCCATATAGGCTGCCATGACCCCCGAAGGCGCCCCCCAGCCAACGCCGTCGCGCAACATGGTCGGGAAGTCGATGCAGCGCATCATCTGGCTGCGCGGGCCATGGTATTCGGCGATGCCGGCGGCATGGCGCGTCTGTTCCTGGCTGAGGCCCAGCAGGCGAGACACGCCGGCTGCCACCCCGACTGCGGTCCAAGCTCCTGAGGTGTGATAGTCGGGTACGGTGCCGTGCAGCGTCAGCCCGGCGCGATAGGAGATCTCGTAAGCGACGGCCAGCGCCACCATGAAGTCCTCGCCGGAGAGTACGACGCCCGATGCCTTGAGCGAATCCGCAACGGCCAGCAATGCCGGAAACACCGCCGAGCCGGCGTGGCCCTTGCACGCGCTGGTGGTGTCATGTCCATCGATGGAATCGACGGTGAAAGCGCCGGCGAAAGCGGCTCCCGCCGGGCTGACCGGCCGCCCATCGAAGATCATGCGCGCAGCACCTGCCTCGGGCGACGAACGCCACAATCGATCGGCGATCTTTTTGGTGATCGATGAGATTTCAGTGGTCGAGCCCACCGCCGCCACGCAGAGCGTATCGGCGAAGCTGCGCCTCAGGATGGCTCGTACCTCTTCAGGAATGGCATCGTAGGTCAGGCTGCCGGCAAACTTTGAAAAACTGATCACGCTGTATCCTCTCCCAGGTTCAATTCGACAGCCGCTGCCTGACGGTGCGCCGGCTGTTTAGGGCAGACACAGTCATGTTCGGCCCAAGATGGTCGGGGCCGACCTTGATATGGATGATCGCCGCCTTGCCGCTCGCCATGGCGCGTTCGAAGGCGGGCGCGAAATCGTCTGTGGTCTCGACCGTTTCTCCATGGCCGCCATAGCCGATCGCCACGGTGGCGAAGTCCGGGTTGGTGAGCCCCGTGCCGGAATTGCGGCCTGGAAAGGCGCGTTCCTGATGCATCCGGATGGTGCCGTAGGACTGGTTGTCGACGATGATGAAGATCGGATCGAGGCCGTACTGGATCGCGGTCGCGAATTCCTGGCCGTTCATCAGGAAATCGCCGTCGCCGCCGATGTAGACGGCCGGCGCGTCGGGGTCGGCGATCTTGGCGGCAACCGCCGCCGGCACGCCAAATCCCATGGCGCCACACACCGGCGCCAGTCCGCCGCGAAAACGCCGATAGCTGAAATGGATGTTGGGCCAGTCCGAGGCATTGCCTGCGCCGGTGGTCATAAAGGCATCGGCCGGCAGCCGCTTGCTCAGAAAGCGCATCACCGCCCCCATGTCGACCGGTCCCGGCTGCGGAGCGAGCTCAAGCATTGTTTCGTAGCGGCGGCGTGCCGAGGCACAAAACGCGGCGTGTCTTGTGCTTGCATTGCTTGGTGTCAGCGCGGCCAGGGCGGCAGCGAAGGCATTGGGGTCGGACTGCACCAGCAGATTGGCCTGATAGAGCCTGCCGAGTTCTTCAGCGCCCGGATGCACATGGACAAGCGAACAATGCGGCACCGGCGCGATCAGGGAAAACTTCAGCGTGGTACCGTCACCCAGCCGGCTGCCAACAGCGATGATCAGGTCGGCTTCGCGGCAAATATCGTTGGGCATCGGAGCGCCGCCGAAGCCGAGATTGCCGATGTAGTTCCGGTCGTCGTTGGGAAACAGGCCTTGCCGACGAAAGCCGACGGCGACTGGGACGGAAAGGCGTTCGGCGGCGGCGATGATGGCGGCGTGGCCGGCGCGTGTCCAGTTGGCGCCGCCGAGCAGCAGCAGCGGCCGCTCGGATCGCGCTAGCATCAGCTCGATGCCAGCCATGTCGGACGCCAGCGGCGCGACCGGCGTCAGAATTGCCGGCTTCAAGTCGGCGATGTCGCTCTGCGCCTTCAGCACATCTTCCGGCAACACCAGCACCACCGGGCCGGGCCGGCCGGACATTGCCGTTCGCCACGCCCGGTTGAGATATTCGGGAATGCGTGAGGGATGATCGATTTCGGCCACCCATTTCGTCATCGGCCCGAAGACTTGGCGATAGTCGATTTCCTGGAAGGCCTCTCGATCGCGATGTGCCGAGGTGATCTGACCGACAAGAAGGATGAGCGGCGTCGACCCCTGATAGGCGGCGTGCAGTCCGATTGACGCATTCATCGCGCCAGGGCCACGGGTGACGAAACACACACCGGGTTCGCCGGTCGCATCGGCATGGGCGGCCGCCATGAAGCTGGCGCCGCCTTCATGCCGGCAGGTGACATAGCGGATGGAGTTGGCGTCTTCCCACAGCGCATCGAGCGCCGGCAGATAGCTTTCGCCGGGCACCCCGAAGACGGCCTTGCAGCCGTTTTGCAGGAGCGCGTTTATCAGAATTCGACCGCCGTCTCGCACCATTGTCCCGCCTTTTCGCGGACCGTAGGGGTGCGTCCCCGGCGTCTCAATCGAATAAAATTTCGGCGCCGATGAATTGATTTCGTCCGGCAACAAACGCCAACACCGGCGTCCTATTCGGCTCCAAGTCCAGTGCAGAGCGACAGTAGCCAAGCCCTGAAATGCTTGACGCGGGCGAGCCCCGCCGAGCGTTTCGGCGCAATGAAGTAGTAGGCGCCGCCGGTTCTAACCTCGCCGGCAAAGGGTGTGATCAACGAGCCTCGCTTCAACAGAATATCACCATAAGGTCGCCGGTTCATCGCCACACCCATTCCCTCACTGGCGGCGAGCAAAGCGTGCGAACGGGAATCGAACATCAGTTTCGGCGTCTGGTTCGAGTCCTGCACGCCCATCTTCTCAAACCAGAAATCCCATTCGTGCGGCACGTAATCGCAACCGATCAGCCGCCGCCCGAGCAGATCCTCAGGCGTCTCGATTGGGCCGTTATGGCGCAGATAGTCCGGCGACACGACTGGCGCGATCACCTCGTCAATCAGCTTCTCGCAAGTGTGCTCTTCAGGCGCCGTCATGCCATAGCGGATGTCGATGTCGATGCTGGAACCGGAGAATTCAATATCGTCCGGCTTGGTGATCAGCTTGACCGAAATCTCGGGGTTGGCCGACAGGAAATCGTCCAGGTGCGGGATCAGCCACATCTGCGCCAGCGATTGAAAAAGATGGATGGTCAAGCCGCCATTCTTGGTGTTCTGCATGACAGACAGCGTGCTGGCCTCGATCCGGTCGAGGGCGTCGCCCAGTCCCTCGAGATATTTTTCGCCGATTTCAGTGAGCTTCAGGCCGGTCTGTTCGCGCACAAAGAGCCTGGCGCTGACGAAGGTCTCCAGCGACTTGATCTGGTGGCTGACCGCCGAGCTTGAAATCAGCAGCTCTTCAGCTGCGTCGGCCAGGCTGCCGGCGCGTGCGGCGGCCTCGAACGCCCGCAGCGCGGCAAACGGAGGTAAACGCCTCGCCATTTCTGTAACTCCTACCCACCGGGCGCGACCGTCGGCGGCGCTTTTGCAGAATACATAGGCGCTTTGTGGGGATAGCGGAAGAATGAACGCTGGATGGGAGAGCGCCGGGCGCCAGGCAAGCTTAGCCCACCGATGATGTCTGTGACGTCCGCAATTGTATCTGCCCTGTCGTGTCGGCAAGAACGCGACTGGCCTCTGCGATGAGACGCATCCCGAGTGTCAAATTTGCCTCCGAAGTCGCGATCGAGATGCGAAAATATGGGCCGCATTCGAACCCTTCGCCCGGCACAACCACGACACTCCAATCCTCCAAGAGGTAACGGGCGAAATCGCCAGACGAAGTGATCATCTCGCCGTTGGATCGCCTCGTCCCAATGAGCCCACTGCATTCGGGCATCAGGTAGAATGCCCCTCGCGGTTTCATAATTCTCAATCCATTTGCTGCCCCAAGGGCCTGGAGGGTCAGGTCGCGCCGGCTCTGGTACCGCGAGGCCCGATCGGCGAGGAAGTCCTTGGGCCCTTCCAGCGCAGCGATCGCGGTCGCCTGGCTGATCGAGCAGAGTCCACCGCTACATTGGCTGTAGATCTGACGAACGCCATTGACCCATGCGAGCGGGCCTCCGGCGAAGCCGATACGCCAACCGGTCATTGCATAGGCTTTGGACAGTCCATTGACGGTCATGGTGCGATTGAACAGTCGTGGTTCGATCGCAGCGATCGTGTGAAAGGGCGTACCGTCGAAAAGAATATGCTCGTAAAGGTCATCCGAGAGAATGGCGACCTGGGGATGGCGAAGCAGTACTTCGGCTAACTCACGCAACTCTGTCTCGCTATAAACCGCGCCTGTCGGGTTCGACGGCGAGCAAAGAATCACCAGCCGGGTCCTCGGATTGATGGCACCATCAAGCTGCGAAGCCGTCATCTTGAATCCGCTGTCGATGCTGGTCACGACCTTGACGGCATGTCCGCCCGCCAACTCGATCATGCCGACATGTGAAGGCCAGCATGGTGTCGAGACAATTGCTTCGTCGCCAGGAGACAGAACCGCCTGCACAGCTGAGGCGAGCAACGGCTTGGCACCCATGCCGGCAACAATATGATCGATCGGATAGTCCAGACCGTTTTCGACCAGGAACTTTCTGCGGATTGCCCTTTTCAGGTCGATGCTGCCGTCGATTGGCGTGTAACGCGTCTGCCCCCGTTCTATAGCCGACATGCCCGCTTCGCGGATGTGGGAGGGCGTGTCGAAATCAGGTTCCCCGATCGAAAAATCCAGAAGATCGCGGCCTTCGCGTCGCAAGCGTTCAACGGTTGAAAATATGCCGGCAATAGGCGACGGGCGAAACCGGCCAAGGACACTGCTGGTTATCATATACGGCGCTGCTCCAATTTCCTTCTGAGGTAGCCCTGTCGGGCGCCCTTTACCCGTTGGCCGTGCGGACGCGCGCGTCCCTCAAACGCCGAGCACTGTGCGAAGACGATCGACAAATCGCGCGTCGAAGCCGCGGCTCCGGATCGCCATCTCAACCCCGCATCCGGGCGCCGGTTGGATCGAAACGCGCACCCTCTGTGATCTTGGCAGGCAGATGCTTTCCGTTGATTTCGATCTCAACCCTGGCATCCGCCTCGAATGCGTGCCGACGGATAAAGCCGAGCGCGAGGCTCTCGCCGACGCAATAGCCATAGGCACCGGAGGTCACGTAGCCGACATATTCCCCATCGCGAAAGATCGCTTCGCCTCCAGAGCAGTCGGCATCGCCGGCATCGACGACCAGGGTGACGAAGTGCTCCGACGCACCTTGCTCGCGATGCCTGCGCGCGGCTTCCTCACCAATGAACCCACTGCGCTTCCAGTCGACGAAACGGTCCATGCCTGTTTCCATGACCGTATAGTCGGGAGCGAGATCGAGCCCCCAGCTTTTGAAGGCTTTTTCGATGCGCAAGCTGGCCAGCGCTCTGTTGCCGGCGGGCACCAGGCCGAGATCGGCGCCGGCACGGAGCAGCGCTTCGTAAAGGCCGGCCTGATACATGGCAGGTGCATAGATTTCGTAGCCGAGTTCGCCGGAGAACGAGACCCGCAGCACGATAGCGTCGGTCGCGCCTTCAAGTTCCAAGCGCTTGACCCGCAGGAACGGAAAGGCCGCGTTCGATACGTCCTCTTGCGTCACCTTGGCCAGGATCTTGCGGGCATTGGGTCCGGCGAGCATCATACCGGCCCAGGTGTCCGATTGGTTTTCGATCACGGCATCTGGCTGTGCGTGCTCGGAGAACCAGCGCATATGCTGACCCTGCATCGTTCCTGCACCGAGCAGGAGAAAACTTTCGTCGTCGAGCCTCGACACAGTCAGATCGCCGATCACGCGGCCCTTCTTGGAAAGCATCGGCGACAGCGCAACCACGCCGGGTTTTCGGGGAATTCGTCCCCCGAGAACCCGGCTCAGCCACGCTTGGGCAGCAGCTCCGGAAATGCGGTATTTGGCAAATGTCGATATCTCGAAGAGCCCGGCGGCGGTCCGCACCGCCCGGCACTCCTCGCCGACCGTGTTCCACCAGTTCTGGCGGGCATAGCCGAAGATGTCGCGCTTTTCGTCGCCAGGCCGTGCAAACCACAGCGGTTGTTCCCAGCCATTGTTGAACCCGAATACCGCCCCCTTCGCTTTCTGCGCGGCATAGGCAGGGAACGTCCGGACCGGACGGCCAGCGGCGCATTCAAGATGCGGATAGGGACGCTCCTGGCGGTTCTCGTAGTAGTATTTGGTCCGCTCGAAGGTGAAGCGCTTGCCGGCCCAGCGCCCGAAGCGGGCAACGTCCCAGAAGTTCACATCCATCTCCGGCTCGCCCTCGACGATCCATTCCGAAATCACCTTGCCGATGCCGGCGCCCTGGTTCAGGCCGCTCATGACGCCGCAGGCGCAGAAATAGTTCTTCAGCTCCGGATGCGGCCCGAGCAGGGGCCCAAGATCTGGTGAGAAGATCATTGGCCCGTTGATGACGCGCTTGATGCCGGCCTCGCCGAGGCATGGCATGCGGTCCATCGCCACTTCGAAATTGTGATCCATCCGCGACAGGTCGTTGGGCAGGAGCTCGTGGCCGAAATCGAGCGGCGTGCCGTTGGACGACCAGTGGTGGCAGGTGGTCTCATAGGCGCCGAGCAGAATGCCCTTGCCCTCCTGCCGCGAATAATAGCCGGCCTCGCTCTCGCCGATCGTCGGCAGTTCGTGGTCCATCGCCTCGATCTCGGGGATCGCTTCGGTGATCAGGTAATGATGTTCCACCGGCAGCAGCGGCAACTTGATGCCGGCCAGCACGCCGACCTCGCGCGCCCACAGGCCGGCGGCATTGACGACGACATCGGCATGGATGGTGCCGCCCGGCGTCTCGACATCCCACCCGCCATCGGCGCGCGGCGTCGTCGCGATCACCGGTGTGTGGCGGTGGATTTTGGCGCCGAGTTTGCGGGCCGCGGCAGCGAAAGCATTGGTCGCCGAGGATGGATCGACATGGCCCTTGATCGGCTCCCACAGCACCGCCTTAAGGCTCTTCGTATCAAGGACCGGCGCACGATCTTTTGCCTCCTCGAAGGTGATCCATTCGGCCTCGACACCGTTGCGGCGGGCCCGCGCACGAGCGATGGCAAGCGTCGTCACCTCGTCGTCGGACGCCGCCAGATGCATGCCGCCGGTTGGATGGTAGCCGACGGGCTGTCCGCTTTCCCGCTCGATTTCCGGATAGAGGTTGATTGTATAGACCTGCAGCCGCTGGGCGTTGGACGGCCTGGTCAGCGAAAACAAATTGCCGGCCGCATGCCAGGTCGAGCCGGAGGTGAGTTCCGAACGCTCCAGCAGCACCACATCCTTCCAGCCCTTTTTGGCAAGATGATAGAGGATGGCGCAGCCAGTTATCCCACCGCCGATCACCACCACGCGGGCATGTGTATCCATTCCGTCAGAAATCCATCTGTTTGGTTTTCAAAGAGCGCGGGGAAGGAAGCACTTAGCGCAGGGCTTCGAGCTCGATCTTGCGCCGCGCGACATAGTCCTCGAGTTCTTCGATCACCGCTGGGTCGATGGCGGGCGCCTCATACTCGTTGACCATCTGCTTCCAGATGCCGTTGGCGCGGCGGGCGGCGTCGGGACTGCCCTTGTCCTGCCAGTTCTCGAAGTTCGACCAGTCGGAAACCAGCGGCTTGTAGAAGGCGTTCTCGTAGCGGGCGAGCGTATGCGCGGTGCCGAAGAAGTGGCCGCCAGGACCGACCTCCTTGATCGCGTCGAGACCTATCGTGTCGTCATTGACGGTGAGCGGCGTCATCCAGGCGCACATCATGCGCACCATCTCGATGTCGAGAATGAATTTCTCGTAGGAGCCAACAAGGCCGCCCTCCAGCCACCCGGCGCCATGGTTGAAGACACTGGCATGGCCGGTCAGAGCACCCCACAGTGACATCATGGATTCGTAGGCCGCCTGCGCGTCCGGTGCATTCGACGCGTTCACATTGGACGAGCGCCACGGCAGGCCATAACGGCGCGCCATCTGGCCGGTGGCCTGCGCGCCAAGGGTGAATTCGGGCGTGCCGAAGGCCGGCGATCCGGTTTTCATGTCGGCGTTGCAGATGAAGCCGCCATAGATGTAGGGGCAGCCTGGACGGATGATCTGGGTCAGCGCGCAGCAGGCCAGTGTCTCGGCATTCTGCATCACCAGCGCGCCAGCCACCGTGGCAGGCGCCATCGCACCGGCAAGACCGAAAGGCGTCACGCAGACGACCTGTCCGAGTCGCGCATATTCGATGACGCCCTGCGCGATCTCGCCATCCAGCACCAGCGGCGTGTTGGTGTTGGTGTTGACGAAGAACACCGGATTGGCGGCAAGGCTTTCCTCGTCCTCGCCGTACCAGATCTTGGCCATCTCGATGGCATCGCGGGCACGGTGGCGACCGATGGTCAGCGGCTTCCACGGCTTGTCCGAAAGCTTGCAGCAGGCCAGGTAGAAATCGAGGTAACGGGTGTCCGCCGGCAGATCCTGGGCCTCGACGCTGGTGCCGCCCTCGATCTGCAGCACATCCGTCATATGCGTCATCTTCAGGAAGTTTTCCTGATCGCGAAATGTGCCAGCGCGACGACCGTGATCCAAATCGGAAACGAAGGGCGGGCCACTGACCGCGGTGAAGGCGACGCGGCCTTCGCCCATGAACAGCTTCTTGTGCGGATCGCGACCACGCACTGTTGCAATCGACGGCGCCTTGGCGACGAGTTCAAGCAAGCCTTCACGGTCGAAATGCACACGTTCGGTCGGATGGTCGACGGTAAAGCCGGCGCCAGCAAAAAGCTTGCGCGCCTCTTCGTCCTGGATGCGCATGCCAACGTCTTCAAGCACGGTCATCGAGGCGTCGTGAATCCGCTCGATCTGGCACTCATCCAGAACGGAGATCGGCGCATGCGGGTTGCGCAGCTGCAGCCACTCCTTGGAGAATTCCAGTCTGCCGTCGCGCACCCTGCGCACTCTGGCCGTTGCTCGCATGCCCGCCCCACAAAGGTTCGATCGTCGTTGAAGAGTTGATGGGCTTTGCGCATGCAGGGCAATTGAAAACCCTTCACCTGATGATGAGTCGATTTCGCCGATGCGACCGTGGTACAGCAGGACGCTCAGTGCTTTTCAGCCGCAGGATGGCCGGTCCGCGATAAATCTCCAGTAGGGATAGCGGACCTTCAAAATTGGCGCGTGAAACTTCATCTCATGGCGCGATGCAGTCGCTACTAGCTCAAGTCGAGCGTTCGGCTTTCCGGGGGCGCTGCAGAAAGGGATTACGTCGGAGATGAGATCGCGAGTTGAACGACCGCTCCAGCCAAAATGCTTCCCGAAAGCGGACTGACCGCCTTCGGCCCAAGGCTGCCCGTCATCAATGCGCCATAACAGGACCCCGGAAGCGGACATGGGTGGCCCAACCTTACGCCGGCTCCTCGCTCATTCAGGTAAGAAGGCCGGCTAATCCCATTCATTCTCCATGTCCGAATTGGAAAAACAAGAAGCAATAAGTTGGTTTTCGCTGCAGAGAGGATGGAGCTCCCTCTTAGGTATTTGAGTGCTGTGCTTGATTGAGTGACATCGGGCTCAGGTCCTGCTCGGGTGGCGCGCACTTGACTTTGACGCCGACGATATCGTCCCAGCCCTTGGTTATGGTCGCCCTTGCCTTTTCCTGCTCCTCAAGGGTCGGAAATACCGGCTCATCGGGTTCGGCGCTCAATGGACTATCCCGGCCGGCGCTTGGACCGTTTCGGTCGTAAAGAAGGCCTGCAATCCTCGTTGGGCGACAGTGACTCCCGAACCACATGAGCTGCACCTCGTCCGAGCCGAGATACTCCATCCAGAGGCGGGCAGCATTTGGATGGGGAGCAAAGGCGCTGATTGCTTGCGCGTACATGCCCGCAAGGACACCGGTCCTCGGCCTAACAACCTCGATTGCCGTTGTCCCCTTGAGCCTATCGCGATCGGCCAACGCCAGGTGATCCCAGCGGAGGATGATGGGGGTACGTCCGTCAACCAGCGATTTTGCATCACCGACTTCAGGCACGAAATTGCCCTTCCGAACAAGATCGGCGAAGAAAGACAAACCATGCTCGGCGGCTTTTTCAGAAGTGCCATTTGCCGCTGACAGTCCGGCGGCGAAAACACTCATGATTGCCTGATTTGACGCCAGATCGCCCGCGAGGGCGACGGAATTTCTATACTCCGGCGCAGCAAGTTCTGCCCAATCCAGGGGAATCTTCCGAATGAGATTCGCGTTGACCTCGAAGGCGAGCACCCCGTAGTAGCTGCAAGACCAGTAGCCTTGCGCATCCTTGGCATTTTCTGGCACCGCCTGCGAACTTTGAGCCCGGTATGGCATCAACAGACCGTCCTGCTTGGCCGAAGCCGCGAAGGCCATCCCTACGTCAATAAAGTCAGGCATAGCGGGTCCCATTCTGGACCGGGCGGCCTTCAACGCTTCAATTTGTTTATCGGATCCTATGTAGGGCTGCACCTCATGGACGGTGAGACCGTATTTCGCTTTAAACCCATCGATGACGGCACCGTAGTTACACCAGTCGCGTGGCAGTCCAATGACAGTGAGCTGGCCTTCAGCCTGGGCAGCTGCAACCAAGCTGTCAACTTCCCCTTGAGACGTCACCGCGGCGGAATTGTCGGCGGCAATCGCCTTCGCGACGACGCTTATGGCAGCTCCAGATGCAACAGCAGCGAAGCAAAAACCACGTCGGGATATCACGATGGAGCTCCCTTTTTTTCGGGCACGCCTTAGTAGAGTGAACTCGGCCCTGGCGGCGCTGGTTCAGGGCAGCGGGTTCGGCTTGTCACTTAGCGTGCGCAAGTACGCAATTAGGTCGACCCGTTCGACCTCGTCCGAGACACCAGGCACTTCCATGGCCACGCCCGGCGTGGTGGCCATCGGCTCAAGCAAGAATTTGTTCAGGTCCTCATACGTCCACACACCTTCCCAGCCCAGCAAGACGTCAGAGTAATGTATGGTGGCCAGAGAGGCCTTATCGCGGCCAACGATGCTCCACAAGTTCGCTCCCGTTCGGTTCCCTCCCTGTGGATCGGCACCGTGGCAGTGGTCACACATGCGGACGAAGGAGGTTCGGCCCTTCTCCACATCGGCAGATGCCAGCTTCATCGAGATCGGGGCTGGAGTTGGCAAGATGACGCCGTGCGACATCAGATAGTTGGCAACTTCGCGTTGTGTCGAACGTGTAGCCAGATGGATTGGTGTCTTGCCGTCCTCTGCCCTCGCATTCACGTCCGCGCCGGCCTCGACCAGTGCCTTCACGCAGTCGAGACAAGCGAGACTGATGGCGAGATGAAGGGCGAGTTGGCCGCCACCTTCGGAATTTGGATTTGCGCCCCCGTCCAGTAATAGGTTTAAGAGATCGATCTTGTCGTTGCCCATAGCCGCCATCAGTGGGAGACCCAAGGCCGTCGGAGTGTTGGCGTCGGCACCACGTTCTATGAGCAGCTTTGCTGCTTGGACATGGCCCATGAAGACCGCAAGATAGAGTGGCGTCGCGGCTCCATCGCTCTCATTTACATCTGCGCCCGCATCGAGCGCCGCCGCGATAACCGCGACATCGCCCTGCATGGCGGCATCGTGGATGGCGGCGGCATGCGATACAATCGGAATGTGCAGAAGCAGGAATAAAGTCGGGAGCAGAACACGCATTCGACACCCCTCAGTCAAACGTGGAGGACGCGGCATGCTTCAGGTAGGGGAAGAGGCTACTACGAACGCCTTGCCGTGTAAAATCAATCGTCCTCGGCTTTGACCTCCAGCAACCCGGTCTCCAACGGGATGATCGCGCTTCGCGTGGGCCGAAATTTCAAGATGCTGACTGTCGGCAAGCCGAGGCTATGGAAACCGACATCGCGATATTGGCGCTTATCATCGAGCGTCGGATTTCTCATCATTTCCGCAGGAACCGGCTTCCGGTCCGACCCGCCAAATGCCGGATGCCTCTTGAATGGCTGGTTTCGGGTCGCTTCCAGTTAGGCAGAAAGGTCGTGATTGGGGTCGGTTGCTGAACAGGCGCTTATCGCAAATTCCAGCCGAGACCTGACAGTCAAGTATCGGCCCCAAGGCTGGCGGTCAGCAATGCGCCCAATGTCGGCCATAGAAGTCAGCTTGTGCATCGCCTAAGAGCGGACGTTCACATCGGATCCAGAATGGCCGAGTTTGCTCCTAACCCTTAGTGGACAGCCGGCCTCTGAATGTTCGAACTAACTCGTTTGCCATACGGCAGCAGCTCGCTGCTCTCAATGGAAAATATCTAGATCACCGGGCGCCCTGCAATAGGGCGGCCGTGCCATCGAAAATTTTCTGGGCACAAGAGCGTTCGTTACGTTGCCGAACGTGTCCTGGCGAGCGCCGCATTCGACAGAGCTTCCCTCTGGCCGGAGCGGACCACGGCGGGATCATAGGTCTTGCGGGCGAAGACCTCGCGCACCAGCGGCGCGAAGAAATCGAGTGGGCGCGTCGAGTAGTCCGGATCGAAGCTCGACTGGTCCCACTTTTCGCAGAACTCGGCGCAGTCGTCGAAATAGGCGGCTCCCTTGAACGCGTGCCGCTTGTGCGGGTTCGCGCCGACATGCTCGCCATAATAGACCAGCTGGAAGTCGCCATGCTTCTCCACCACCCAGGCACATTGCTCCCGCACGAATGGACGCAGGATGGCGGCGGCATATTCGTCGTGGTTGTATGGGGCGTAGATGTCGCCGATGTCGTGCAGCAGAGCCGATACCACCCAGTCGACGTCTGCACCGGCATTCCAGGCGCGCGTAGCAGCCTGCAGCGAGTGACCGAGCCGGGTCACCTTGTAGCCCGACAGGGATTTGTCGAGTTCGACCATCGCAGTCAGCAGCCGGTCGGCGGTGCCGGCGGCATATTCGGTTTCGTGTTCGGTCAGGAAGGCATAATCCTCGCGGTCGCCATCCTTCATCTGGGTGAACTTCACGGTGTCCATTGTCGAAACTCCAATTGCTGCTTGCGGCGGTCAGCGGCCCATTTCGAGATAGATGTCGTCGCCGTCGACATGCACGGGGAAGGTGCGCGCCTTCAGCTTTTCGTCGACAAGGCATTTGCCGGACCGGATGTCGAACTCCCATCCATGCCAGGCGCAGCGGATGATCTCGCCGGCGCGCTCGTAGACGAACTCTGTCTTGTCTGTTTGCCTGGTGGTGCCGGAAATCGGCCCTTCGCAAAGCTGTCCCGCCCGATGCGGGCAGACGTTGAGCAGGGCGGCATAGCCATCCTCGAGCTGGAAGATGCCGACGCTGAGGCGGCCGTAAGGAACGATCCTCGGCTTGCCGACCGCGACGTCCGCGGTCTTGCAAGCGAAGGTCAGCGCGGGGGCGGCGGCAGTGGCGGTCATCAGGCGACCCTCGCGGTGGCCGCCGGAGCCTCGATGCGCTTGTAGACCTCGAGCGCATTCAGTCCCATCACCTTCTCGCGCCACGCTGGCGGGATGTGCAGATTGGTCGGCGCGTCGAAGTCCCAGTGCGGATAGTCGGAGGCGAAGAGCAGCGTGTTCTGCCCGTCCATGTGCTCCAGCGTCTCCCAGAGGTGCTTGACGTTCTGCGGCTGCTCGAGCGGCTGGGTGCTGAAGCGGATGTTGCGCCGGCAATATTCCGACGGCAGCATCTTCAGCCACGGCGTCTCCTTGCGCAACGCCTTGAAGTTGGCGTCGAGCCGCCACATCAGCGAGGGTACCCACGACACGCCGCATTCGATGACCACGAAGTAGAGCTCCGGATATTTCTCGAAGACGCCGTTGGAAATCATGCTGACCACATGGGTCATGGCCGGCTGGCTGAGCAGCGCGTGCGTTTCCCAGTAGTAGGTGGTCGGTCCGCTGGCGACGGCATTGTGGTTGACGCCGCCCTGGCCGCCGAAATGGATGGCGAAGGGCAGGCCTACCTCTGCGCAGGCCTCGTAGATCGGATGGTAGAAAGGATCGCCATAGGGGCGCTGCGAGCCGTGGCTTGCCAGAACCTGGACGATGTCCTTGTGGCCGCCGAGCCGCCGAATCTCGGCTGCCGCGCCATGCGGGTCGGTCGGCGAAATGATGATAGATCCCTTGAAGCGACGGTCTTTCGGTAGCCACCACTCGATCATGTAGTCGTTGTAGGCTTTCACCAGTGCGTTGGCGTAGTGGTAGTTGGCCAGCGTCGAGGCTTCCAGCGGCTCATCGGCGGTGAGGATCGCCACGTCGATACCGTAGAGATCGAGGTGCTTCTCCTTCATGATCAGGTAGTTGTCTTCCTCGGTCTGCGGGCGGATATCGTGCCGCGAAAAGCCCTCCGGATGCAGCCAGGGGCGGTGGCCGTGAGGAAAGCTTCCCGTCGGGCCGGGTTTTTCGCCGCGCACCAGGAAATCGCGCCAGTAGGGTTCGAGATAGGGGAGCAGCACCTCGGCGCTGGACCAGTAATTGTGAACGTCGGTGTCGACGATGAACATGGATGCTTTGCCTGCCATGGGTGGGATGGATGAAGCAACCGTGCGCTTCGACCGCTGGACCGGCAACACAGCGAGGGGCGAGATGTTAATCGAAGAATCCGATTACCCGTTGCAGAGCACGGCGAAAAAGCGATAGCCGTTGCGGCAATTGTCCCACTGGATGGCCGATATGCAGATCGAACTGCTGGATACGTTCCTGGACCTGATCGAAACCCGCAATTTCAACAGGACGGCGGAGCGGCTGGGCATTACTCAGTCGACCGTTTCCAGCCGCATCCGCACGCTCGAGACGCTCCTGGACAAGCAGCTCTTCATCCGCGGCAAGAGCGGCACCGAACCAACGGTCGCCGGCTTGCGCTTCGAGGAGCATGCGCGCGCCGTCAGGCTGCGCTGGCTCGACGCCCGCCGCGAAATCCAGTCGGTCGGCAAGTTCGACCGGCTGATCCGCATCGGCATCCAGTTCGAACTTTACGAACGCGTGCTGGAAGGATGGCTGGAATGGGTGCGGGCGACGATGCCGAAACTGGCGATCTATGTCGAGATCGACTACTCCAACCAGATGATCCTCGATCTGACTACCGGCAGCCTCGATCTGGCGGTGCTCTATTCGCCGCAATACCTGCCGGACATGCATTACGAGCAGATCGCCGAGGAGAATTTCGTCATGGTTTCGACGCAGGGCCTTGCCTTCGGCGAGGTCACGCCGGCAGGCTACATCCGTGCCAACTATTCGGCCTTCTTCGACCGCGCCCACAAGCAGATGCTGCCGGAACTGGAAAACAGCCCGGTCTCGACCGGAAACGGCGGCGCTGTCACCTACCTGCTGCGAAGCCGGGGCGGAACCGCTTTCGTCACCGAGACGGTGGCGACGAAACTGCGGCAGGAAGGCGTGGCGCAGCTCGTTGCCGATGCGCCGAAGATATCACATCCCATCTATTCGGCCGTGCATGTCAGGAACCATCATTCCCACACCCACGTTCGCCTGCTCAAGGCGCTCAAACTGATGACGTCGTAAGAAGCCAGAACCCTGAAGAGACTCTAAAGGTCGATGGTGACGTCGCCCATTGGGGTGCTGCAGCAGGCGAGGATGAAACCGTCCTGGCGCTCCATGTCCGACAGGCCGCCCATATCGTTCAAGTCAACTTCGCCCGCGATCAGCCTGACCTTGCAGGTGCCGCACACGCCCATCCGGCACGATGTGTCGATGTAGACACCCTCGGCTTCGGCCAGGTCCAGGATCGTGGAGTTGTCGCCGGCTTCGCAGCGGACGCCGGAGCGCTCGAAGGCGACGGTGGCCTTCGCACCTGTGGACATCGTCTTCGCGGTCGCCGGCGCGACGTCAAAGGCTTCCTCGAAGATCCGGCCGGACGGAACCCCGAGTTCGACCAGGTGACGGCGCATCGCCTCCATGAAGCCGGCAGGTCCGCACAGGAAGACCGTCCGTGCCGTCGCGTCCGGAACTAGCCGCGCCAGTCGCGCCATGTCCAGCCGGCCGATGACACGTGGATTGGGAGAGCTCGATGCTTGGCTGCACACCGTTTCCACCCGCAGTTCTGGCATGCGGTCGCACAGCATGTGAAGTTCGTGGGCGAAAAGGATATCATCCGGCGTGCGTGCGCATTGGATGAACGCGACGTCCAGGCCCTTGCCGTCATCGTACAACGCTCTGATCATTGACATTAGCGGCGTGATGCCGCTGCCGGCACATAGGAACAATGCCTTCTCGACGGCGCGGCCTTCCAGCGTGAAGTCGCCGGCAGCGTCGCTGATCTCGACAGCGCTGCCTTCGCCGAAATGATCATGCAGGATGCGCGTCGCCCTGCCATCCGCCGCAGCCTTGATTGTTAAGGCGATGCGGTCCGGGCGGGTTGGCGGGGAGGCGATGGTGAACACTCGGGCGTAGGGCTGGCCACCCCAGGAGAAGCGTATCGTGACGAACTGCCCGGCTAGGAAATCGAACCCTTGCCCGTCGGCCCTCTTAAACACCAGTGTGACGACGTCGCCGGTTTCTTGGATGCGGTCTGTGCAGAGGCAAGGATGCAAGCGGCGGGCTGGCGATCCTGTGTCGATGAGAGCGATATTGGCGTCCATGCGGCCTGACCTCGAAGGAACGGAATATCGACCCGCCCTAGCAGATCAAGCGATCTCGTCCTTGCGCCTTATTGATCGCCAAAAGCGTTCAGGCCGCTTCCGACTGAAGCGTCTTTGCTTCGATATTATGTCAACGCCAAGCATCGTCTCGGAGAATTTGGTGAGCAGTTTCCTCGCCGGCAAATGTCATCGACGCGATGCCTGCGGCAACCAGCGTTTGCCGCCAAGACGGGTATCGCTGTCGCGCGTCGCAGGTCGAGCGATTGTTCGACAAACAACTGAACACCACTCCCTTGCGGCATTGCCTGTCGCTTCGATTGCGAAAGGCCACGCAGATCCTCGATATGATAAGCATGCCAGCGGTAGATGTGGCCTTCGCGGCGGCATGGTCTCGTCGTCACATTGTGCAAGAAGCTTCAAGCATCAGTTTCGGATACCTCCGAGCTGGACGCGAACGGCACTCTTGAATTCGCACGCAGCTCAACGGGATAGCGGTCAGCGAGGTGCCCAGATTGCGAGCGGGCGGAGATCCCAAACATCATCTTTTTGAACCGAACGACTGCTCTATGATCCATCCGACTGGAAGCGGCCTGACCGGTTTCGGCCCCATTTCGGCCGTCTCGGAGAACGTCCACGAAGACCGGGTATCCTTCACCGAGAAGAGTTTCGCCGACAGCTTGAGCGCTGCCCTCGTGGGCAACGGTCAGTTCGCCACTGCTGTCCACTTCGCCTGAAACTGCTGTAATTTGCGGTATTTTACACACGTCATCGTCGATTGGCATCTGCGCGGTCAGCAGAAAGCCGATGTCCGTTGCTTACGTGAGAAATTGCCCGACTCTCAGTCGCGGCGACCTACCTTCCATCTAGCAGCCTGTAATATATAGATAATTTGGCGCACCCGACAGGATTCGAACCTGTGACCTCTGCCTTCGGAGGGCAGGTGCTCTATATCGTCTAATCCTTGCCGCTCAGCAGGTCAGAAAGTATGCGCCTGCTCGCAAGTGCAGGCCAAATACCGGTTTGACCCTTCGTCTCTTTGGATCGCGACCGTCCGGCTTGGAGCATCCGACGTGAGATGGCCTCTTGCTGATGGCGCAGGTGATCGCTCAGCAGCTTGTTGCGTGTGATGTAGCCTGCATTAACGCCCGGGATCGAGTGGTTCATCAGAAGGTGAACGTCCAACTCCGCAACGCCCGCGGCTTGCGCGATTGTGCGGAACGTCTGCCGTAGATCATTTCCCCATTTCGACAGATCGCTGCGCTTTTCCTTGTGCTCGATGATGTGACCGCTTTCGCTCTCGGCCGGGAACAGCCACTCGCGAGACTGCTCTGCGTAGAGAGCCCGACCAATGCGCATCACCCGAACCAGACCGCGGATCATGGCGTTCGAAAGGGGGACGTCGAACGCTTTGACCTCACCGCCCTTTGGCTTGGGTATGTGCAGGACGCGCGCGCGAAAGTCGACATGTTCGACCCGCGCCTTCCTGATCGCTTCAGGGCGATGGCCTGAGAGCAACATGAACAAATGCAACTCCCGTCGAACAGGATTCTTCAAGGCAGCGAGTTGGGTGAACCATGCCTCGAGATCCGAAAGCCCCAGCGCAGTGTTGCGCCGATGTTCGGCATTCCAGTCTATGGCTGAGACCGGGTTGTCCGCAGGCAGTGTGCGGGCGACTTTGCGAGCATGGTTGTAGACGGCACGCAGCGTTCGCATGCAGCCATTGGCGATGTAGGCGCCGTTCTCGTTGGTAAGTTTCTCGTGGCGCACGGTTACGAGAGAAGGATCGTTGCCGAGCTTGGAAAGCGGCTCGTCAAGCCAATCGGCCAACAGCCGCTCGATGTGATCACGATAGTTGTTGATCGTTCCATCGCTTCGGCCTTTGTTCTTCATATGCCCGTCACGGTAGCGCTCCCAGGCCATGCGCAGCATGGGGTTCGAAATCGATGGCAAATCAACCGCTGCAGCATCGCCGTCGGGCTTGCGAGCCGACGCGCGAGGGTCAACGCCGTTGGCGATCTTGCCGAGAATATCCTTCGCCTTCGCCCGCGCTGCCCGCGTTGTGAGTTCTCCAACTTCGGCAACCTTCATGCGGACGGAAAGACGCTTTCCTGCCTTCCGTCGCTCACCCTGGACAACAAATGTCTTTCGCCGTTTGCCCACAAGCACCATGAAGCCCGGAAGATCGGTGTCCCGAGCGAAATATTGGCCCGAGGACGCCGGCTCGAGGCTTGCGATGGCGCGGTCGGTGAGGGCGAGGCGAAGGTCTGTCATGACAATTAGTACGGCATTAGTACGGCGATTGCGTGATGTTCGATCTGTTGGTTCGTCTACGCCACGATAGCCTCGCTGCACGAAAACATAAACAACTTTAATGCATTAGAACCGTCGCAATCGTACAACGACGTGCATTGGGAAACAACAGGAAACGGCGTCTTACAAATTCCTAATCTGTAGGTCACAGGTTCGATTCCTGTCGGGATCACCAGCAAAATCAATAACTTAGGTTATATTGGCTGTTGATTTCATGTTGCATCGTGTTGCAACTGATTTCCCTTTAATTTCAATGGCTGTCATCGGGTAACGGCAAATCCATGCGACATGAATGCAACATGGCGATGGTTACGCGGGTCAGGCCAAAGCCGCGGTCGAGCATCAGATGAAAGGTTGGCAACGCGGTGCCGTCTTTCCGTTGACGCGAACGCGCCATCCGGTGGATAGCGGAAAGGAACATCAGGTGCCTATATGTTGCGCTTCTTGGCGAATGGTCGGCTTCTCGGCTTCCGACACACCCACTAATTTGACGGTTGCAAATTCTATAAGGCCGTCAGCTTCAGAAGCTAGGCGTGTCGGTGCGAAAGGCGAGGGGCTACTTGTGCGGTGCGAGAGAGCGCGCTGTCCTCCGAAGGCAGTTTATTGGGGAACGAGCGATGCGGCGGTCTCAATCGCCGGCCTGTTCGTCCTCGGCTTCGGAATCTCGCTCTTCTTTCCGCTCGTCTCCGGTCAGGCGATCGGTGCGACCCTCGTCGCCCAGCACGACAGGGCGAGTGCCCGGACGGCGCTCGCTGGGGGCGTCGCGATCCTGACCATGCCGGGGTTGCTGGGCGAACTTGCCGGTCGCGTCGGGCTGCACAACGCCCACTTGCTGGTGCCGACGCTCATCGTTGCTATGCTGGCCGCTTTCCTGGTCGGTCGGGAGCTGGAGCGCCGACATCCATTCGCGCACCTAGATCAGTAGTCCGGCGCGCCCTTTCGAACTCCGTCCCGATCAAGGCTGCGCACAGTCGGCCTGCCGGCACAGGGCGTTCCATTTCAATGAGCATCGACTCAGGCTTACGGGTACTGCCACGAGGGTGGGGGCCAATTTCAGCAAATGCCGCACCTTTGCGGGTGGTGGCCCTGGCGGAAATGGCGGCGCTGAGCGTTGGTCCGAAGCCGACGTAGGGGACCTTGGTGTTACCCCTGTGTTACCCGAACGTGGATAGCAGCGATGCGGCTCGACACGGAATTCCCGCAAAGTACTGATTGACCGACTGAAATGCCGAACTCGCAATTCGTGCACCGCGATTTCCACGGCCTTCCGTAGGCAGAGGTCTTCGACTGGATGTCTGCGCGCAGCAGCTACCGCCGCTCGATCAGCGTCTTGTTTTGGGCCGGGAGCGGACTGACAGCTTCAGGCTGCGAATATTCAAGAGCGGACATTTAGGTTGGTGTGGGCATCGTCGTGACCTGACCCTGATCGGACCTTCCGAGACCTATTTTCCTTCCAGAAACCCGACATTCAGTCCAGCCAGCGCTCATGACCCAACGCGGTCATCCGAGGATGGCGTGACTGCGTGGGTCTTTGAGTATCCACGAGCACCCCCTCCGGGCAGGGACTGCCTCGTAACTCTGGTCAGGGGTCCAGGTTCGCAATGCCGCCAAAGACATCGTGAACCTGCGCCGCCAGCATGTCCGTGCCGGGCTGACGCGGCTCACGCGCCTTGAGCATGAGGTAACGGCACTCTGGCAGTGCTGGCAGGCCCTCATCTGCCCGTACGATCCTCAGCCCTTCGGGCAGGCGATCGTCGGCGAGCGTGTTCGTCACCGCCAGCCCAGCCTGCGCGGCGGCCATCATTCCCTGCGTCGTCGCCGAGGTCGAAACGACGCGATAGCCGCGTCCCGCCTGCTCGAGCGCTCGGATCACCATCCCATGCCACAGGCATTCGTTGGACTCAGACGGACGCCAGGGACAGTCGGCTGGCGCAATCGACAGCGGCAGCGGATCGCGCAGATGCTGGCGGTGAGTGTCTGACGTGATCCACTTCACCGAGCTGCGCCAGATCTCCGCAGCCGGCCACTGCCGGGGCTCCAGTCCCTCCCTCAGCAAGGCCAGGTCAAGCTCGGCGTTCTTCAGTTTCAGAGTCAGGAAGCAGGACGCCGCGACTTCGACCTCCACCTCGACCAACGGCGCGGCCTGCGAGAAGCCATTGAGGATTCGCGGCAGGTAGCGCGCCGACAATTCCGCGGGAATGCCCAACCGGACGGTGCCGTGCACCGGAGTGGCGTGCATCGACCGCATGATGTCGTCGTTGAGCGCCAGCAGTTCCCGCGCCCTTCCAAGCAGGTAGTGCCCCTCCGAGTTGAGTTCCACGCTGCCGCCCTTGCCGCGCACGATCACTGTCTGCCCGAGAACCCCTTCGAGCCTCTGCATCTGTAGGGAGATTGCCGACTGCGTGCGCCCTACGCGGGCGGCTGCGCGGGTGAAGCTCTTCTCCTCTGCGATGGCGACGAAGCTTCGCAGCAGATCGACGTCAAGACCCACCGGCATGCCCATAATCATTAGCGTCGCTCATCGCCGGTATTTGCGCAACTCGTTTCCCTTCCCGCCTGAGGCGCGGCATCCTCGACTTAACGAAGAGGTTGTTTGAGATGCATACGGATCATGGCGCGCCGATTGTATTGCGAAACTCCTTGCAGCCACTGCTGGAGGTGATCTCAAATTCGATGCGGCGCGGGATCAAGCGTTTCAGCGACAGCCGCGAGGCTGCCCGATACGAGGGGGTGGTTGCGAAACTTCCGCCACACCTGCTCTACGACATCGGTGACCTCGACTGCATACTGCCGCCCGTGTCCCGTCGGCAAATTCAACATTCATACCAGGAGGCGTTAGAGGTAAAGTGGCAGCGGAGTATCTGACGGGTTCAAGCGTACGTTCGGCTGAGCTGTAATCACGCTGAACGTCGGGATTTGGCGCAGAGGAGGCCATTGCGCATATTAGCTGCTCACCATGCCGAGTAGGCGTCGAAGGACCCGATAGGGGTGGAATGCTGTTGCGACCGAGATGCGGCGCAGAGTGGAATATGGGCATCGCGCCGCGACGGTTGAGATTCAACCGCGGCTCAGCGCTCGCCGGAGAGCACTGAAACGAATGCGATATTGCGCCGGCGTCAGCGCGACCTTGCGGCGGAAGAGACGCCCGAAAAAACTCGCATCCTCGTAGCCGATTCGACCGGGAGGTCGCCAGTCTCCAGCATCTGCTTGGCCTGCTCGAGCCTGAGCGCGTGGATGTAGTCGATCGCCTTCATGTCCGTGGCCTTGGCGAAGCGGCGCACGAAGGAGCGCTCGGACAGGCCTGACAGCTTGGTCATGGCGGCGACGGGCGAGGGCGTCCGGTAGTTGCGTTCGGCCCATTTCTGGCAGCAGTTGATCACTGCGTCGTCGGTCTGGCGAAAGCGCATCAGCGCGGCGAAGGGCTGCTGGCCCATGTCGTGCCACTGCAGCATGTAGACCTTGGCGACCTCCATCGCCTCTTTGAGGCTGACGAAGCGCGCGATCAGATAGAGGGCGAGATCCTGCCAACTCGAGCCGCCCCCGGCCATGACGATGCGCTGGGCCTCGCCGCTCAGCACGAGCGACTGGCCTGGCTTCACCTTAACGCCGGGATAGTTGTTCGTGAGCGTCTCGACATAGCCCCAGTGAATGGTGGCCTCGCGATTGTCGAGCAGCCCGGCCTCGCCGAGCAGCACCGCGCCAGAACATGCGCTGGCCAGCATGGCGCCGTCGTCATGCGCTCGCTTCAGCCACGCGGCTTCGGCGTCATACTGCCCGGCAACGCTTTCGCCCGGATTGACGAAGAAATCTGGAATACAGACGATATCGGGGGGCGGGCAATCGGCAAGGCTGTGATCTGGGCGCACCCAGATGCCGTTTACCGCGCGAAACGGGCTGCCGTCCCCGGCAACCACATAGGGCCGCATGCGCGGCGTGCCCGCGGCTCCACTGGTGATGAACAGGAAATCCCTGCCGGGCGAGGAAAACAAGTCGAACATGCCGTAGATCGTGGAGGCGGTAGCCTCCGGAGCGGCAAGGATCGCCACATTCAATGGTCTGGTCTGTTCAATCATGGCAGAAATGACCGCCTTCCAGCGTTTTCGACTTTAGCGGCCGTGCCCGCGCCGCGCTAGCGTGCGTGCGTGCGTGAAACGAGGAGACCGCCCCATGGCCGCCACCGCTACCCTTGCACCATCGAGCATCGAAAGCTTCCGTTCCATCTTGCGCGGCGAGGTGCTGGAGCCGTCGCACCCTTCCTATGACGCGACTCGGGTCGTCTGGAACGGCATGATCGACCGCCGTCCCGCCCTCATTGCGCGCTGCCGGAATGCTGCCGATGTCGTGGCGTCGGTGAATTTCGGGCGCGAGCAGCGGTTGGCGATGGCAATCCGCTCGGGCGGCCACAATGTTGCAGGCTACGCCGTCTGCGACGGTGGGCTGATGATCGACATGTCGCTGATGAAGGGCGTGCGGGTCGCGCCCGGCCTCGACCGTGCCTTCGTCGAGGGCGGCGCCACCTGGGCCGATGTCGATGCGGCCACCACCCCGCTTGGCCGCGCCACGCCGGGCGGTCTCATCTCGGCGACGGGTGTTGCCGGCCTGACGCTTTCCGGCGGCATCGGCTGGCTGCGCGGCAGCCACGGCCTCAGCGTCGATAATCTGCTGGCCGCCGATCTGGTGACCGCCGATGGCCGCCTCATCCATGCCGACGCGACGCAGAACCCGGATCTCTTCTGGGCGCTGCGCGGCGGCGGCGGCAATTTCGGCGTGGTGACGAGCTTCGAGTTCAAGCTGCACCAGATCGAACCGGAGCTGATGTTATGCGGTCCGGCCTATCCCGAAGAGCGCGCCAACGAGATCATTCCGCTCTGGCGCGACTTCATGCAGACCGCACCCGACCGCCTGAGCGGCCTGGCCGAGTTCTCCACGCTGCCCGACGATCCCTCGATTCTCGAGCATGCAAGGGGCCGGCGCGTGCTGGCGCTCGCGCATGTCTATGACGGACCGGCCGACGAAGGCGAGCGGGTCGTGGCGCCCTTGCGCAGCTTGGGGGAGCCGCTCATCGATTTCAGCGGCCGCATGCCATATCGCACCATCCAGTCGCTCTATGACGGGCTGTTCCCGAAAGGGCGCGACCGCTGCTACTGGAAATCCACCTACCTCTCGCGCCTCGACGACGAGGTCATCAGGGTGATCACCGCGCGGATGGCGAAGCGGCCCTCCGAAATGACCTTCGCCTCGATCTGGAAGTTCGGTGGTTTCGTCCAGCGCGTTGCAGCCGATGAGACTGCCTTCGGCGACCGCTCCATGCCCTTCATGCTCAGCCTCGACGCCATTTGGCCAGGCGCTGACGAGGACGATGCGAACATCGGCTGGGTTCGCAGCCTCTGGCAGGACATGCAGCGCTACTCGACCGGGCGCCTCTATCTGAACTTCCCCGGCCATGGCGAAGGAGCGGATCTCGTGCGCGACGCCTTGGGAGCCGAGGCCTATGCGAGGCTCGCCAAGATCAAGCACAGATACGATCCGGACAATCTGTTCCGCCTCAACCAGAACATCCTGCCAATGCACTGACGCACAATCCAAATCGGGCGTACGATGGCGACTCTCCTTTCGGCCGTAGTGGCTTTGATCGCGGTGAGTCGCGAGCGACGCCCAGCGTGGTCGCCGCGATGTCCGCTTTCAATCAGTGGCAAATCTGTCCGCAACGGCCGAGATGAGGCGCGAAGCCGCCGCTCCTTCCGAGCGAAACATGGCGCGGTTGTCGCTCGAACAGGGCCAGCGGGATACGGCCCGCAATCTTCTCGCCCCGGTCTATGGCTGGTTCACGGAAGGATTCGACACGCTCGATCTGAAGGATGCCAAGGCGCTGCTCGACGATTTGCATGTCTGACAATCAATTTCGACACAGCCCTTAGTTCGACCGAACGTAGTCCCTGGTGAGCTTACACCTCAACAGCAGCTCATGAGGCGGACATGACCTTTCGGGTGAAGTGAGTTGCGCCGATCTAAGGAGCATATCTGCGGGACACAGGGGGTGTCCGCCTCTAGGCTAGGAACTGGAGATCACGTTCAAAGGAACTCGGCCAGAAAGCCGGAAAAACACGTTCGAGGTCACCAGCGTTTCTGGACTGGCCAGGTGATTTTCGAGGGCGGTCAGATCGCTCTCGAGGTCGCTACGCTCAATGAAGCCACCGTCAATCAGTTTATCACGAACATTTTTGATGAAGTCCCGCAGGATCGGTCGCCGCTCATGGGCCGGTGGATAAACATGGACGACTGTATCGACGCGGAGGTCCACAACTCCAGCGTCGCGAAACAGCCGGTGGGTGCGCCGGCCTACGAAGAGGTCGATTCCTTGGGCTGCCGAATAGGCTTTGTAGGCGTCGAGGAGACGGGTCCACGCCGGCAGCGGCGGATCGCAGATGAGGGCGAGAAAGTCAGCCTCGAAACTTGCCACCCAGCCTCCGGGACGCACCAGTGAGACCATCTCGCGCACGATGCGCTCGGGCTCCGGCACGTTGACGAGAACAAGCCGCATGTGAGCACCGTCGAACGACGCTCGAGGCAACTGCGTGTCGTATGCATCGCCTTCACGAACTTCGACCTGCGATAGCCCGTGGTCAGCAACAAAGCGGCGGGCCTGTTCGACAAAGTGGTGGCTGCGTTCGATGCCAAGGACCGATCCGGTCGAGCCGACGCGTTTGCCAAGCAGGTGCAAGACACCTCCCGGACCGCAGCCAAGGTCGATGACGCGCTCGCCCGGCTTGATCCCGATCCTGTCGAAATGCGCGTCGGAATCCGGCGCCAGATTGGCGATCTGGCGCTTGAGCCGTATCTCCTCGGCCTCGCCACGCCCTAGCAAATACTTGTCTGGCTGTGTCAAGACGCATTCCTCTAACGTGAGCATGCGGCACTCAGGCGTTGATCACGTATTTTCGAGAATGCGACAGCTCGATCGCGCGGTCAACAAACACAGTCCGCTTGGGACCTACGGATGACGCGACGTTGCCATGCTGGCCAACCTCATCGCGCAACTTGCCGTTCACGAATGTCCGGTTCGAGGCGCAAAGCCGCCTGTGGCCTGTCCACTAGCGATGTCCGCTTTTGGTGAATGGACGGGACTGCAGGAATGACTACCATGCGGCGCGAAGCTGACTTTCGCGAAGGTCAACATCTGGCGCTACGCGGGCGTTAAGACGCCTAACCGCAAGCGCGGCCGTCGCAGCGGGAGCGACGCTTTGATCATATCGCATAGTTAGCGGGGCACTCCTGGCAACTGCGAGCTTGGAGGGTTCGCGAAACGAAATAGGCACTGGACGAAGCCCCTCCGAGTCGTCAACGTTTTGTCGGGTAAATACCTCGGTTCTCGGAGCTGAGATGACCAATTCTGCCGACCAGAAGGTTGAAAGGCGTCTTGCAGCGATTCTCGCAGCGGACGTGGTCGCCTACTCGAGTCTGATGGGCCGGGACGACGAGGGCACCCTCGCCAGGATAAAAAGTCTTCGGCACGATCTGATCGAACCCAAGCTGGCCGAGCATCGGGGACGTGTGTTCAAGACGACCGGCGACGGGCTCCTGGCCGAGTTTTCGAGCCCCGTGGAGGCGGTCCGGTGCGCTGTAGAGCTGCAAGGTTCCCTCACCGCGGACCCATCGCAGATGCTTCAGCTTCGAATCGGCATCAATCTCGGTGATGTCATGATCGAGCCAGACGGAGACATCTACGGAGACGGCGTGAACGTAGCGGCGCGTCTCGAGCAATTGGCGGACCCGGGCGGCATTTGCGTTTCGGCCAAAGTCTACGAGGAGGTCCGAGACAAGCTGCGATACACGTACGACGATCGGGGTGAGCATCAGGTCAAAAACATTGCGCGACCTTTGAGGGTTTACAGCCTCTCGCTCCATGGGAAGCCCCCGCGGACGAACGATACGTTCTCCAAAGGCAGCCACCGGCCCGCGGTTACCGTCCTGCCCTTCGTCAACATGAGCGGTGACCCCACGCAACAATATTTCGCAGATGGTCTTACCGAGGACGTCGTGACAGCTCTCTTGCGCGTCTCCGGGACAGTGGTCGTATCCGGAGCTTCGCGCATCGGGCGGCCACAATCCGAACACAGAACGCCTCGGGCCAATCCGACGTTTCTGCTCGAGGGAAGCGTGCGCCGGTCAGGCAATCGCGCCCGGGCTACGACTCAGCTAACGAGCCCCTCGGGGGAGGTGTTGTGGAGCGATAAATATGATTTTGAGTTGAACGATGTCTTTGCAGTTCAGGACGAATTGGCCCGAAGCATAACTGCGGCCTTGAAAATCAAGGTCGAGGAGCATGAACATCACCATGCATTGACCAAGCCGCCGACAAACCTGGATGCCTATGACTACTGCCTCCGGGGACGACAGCTGGGAAGGAGCTTCCACCGCAGCGACCGCCTGCGAGCGCGAAACTTGTTCTTATCGGCCATCGAGGCAGACCCCGAATACGCGCGGGGATATATCGAGCTCGCGTGGCTGGATATCCGCAGGCTCAAATGGGGTGAGGCATCCGACCCCGACGCCGCGCTCGCTCGGGCACTGGATGCTGCGACGACCGCGACTACGTTGGACCCGAACGACGCCGACTGTCACTGGATGTTAGGGTTGATCCATCTTTGGAAGCGGGACCACGCAAAGTCGATAGCCTGTTATGAGCGGGCGCGAACAATCAGTCCGAACCACCCCGATCTGCTCGCCGACATGTGCGACATGCTTGGTTATGCAGGGAGACCTGAAGAGGCCATTGAGGTCGGGAAGATGGCTGTGCGGCTAAACCCGAACCCGCCCGATTGGTACCTCTGGGACATAGGTGCGGGTTATTACCTGCTGGGCGATTACAACGAGGCGATGCACTACCTGCAAAGGATAGCGCAGCCTGGACCTGCCTACCGGCTTATTGCGGCAACCTATGCCCGACTCGGGCGACCGGACGATGCGAGGCAGGCAGGCGCCGAACTGCTGAAGATAAATCCTGAGTTCTCGATCAGTCGCTACGCAGCCCAGGCTCCGTATGCGAATCAAGAGGATCTCGATCGGTATTTGACCGGGCTTCGCATGGCGGGCCTTCCGGAATAGACTTGTGGAGGTCTGCAAATGGCGGCGCAATGCAGACGTTCGCGACCGTCTGGTTTTGATCCAAACCCGACTCTGCCGTGTCGGGAAATTCGCCGGACTTCAGACGTTGATACCGCTCTTCCGGAAGCCTTCGAGCCAGTGATCCCTATCCGCCTGTCGCGAGCACATTCGCATCCAAAATGTGATGTGGGATTTCAAGTCGTGGCCGGGAGGCCGCTTCCGTTCATATTCGTTGACGGCGGCCCCCGCCTGGTCAGCTTGTCCCAATTGTGCGTACGCGGCAGCCAACACCAGATATAGGAATGCAGGGACGTTCTGATAGGTCTCGTGAATCTCGATCACTTTCTCATAGTTGCGAAGCATATAGTGGCAGTCGCAGAGCGTATCGAGACGCTGATCATCGGAGGCGTAGGGTTCAAGTTGCTCTGACTTAGCGAACCACTCAAGAGCCTGCTCGGGTTCCCCTGTATAGCTTAATGCGCAACCAAGGACGTAAAGCGCAAACGGGTCGTTGGGGTTGAGGGCGACCGCGCGCTCGGCATACTTTCTAGCCAACCGATGATCACCCGATATGTGGTACGTATATGCTGCATACGCGTTGACTGTCGGATTATTCTCGTCGAGCGAAACGGCCTGTTGTGCGTGCTTTCTACCACGATTCAGCGCGCTTTCCGCAGGCAATCCCAAACTTAGGATACCGAATACGCAAGTCATGCCGAGGCCCGCATGCGCCAAGGCATAGTTGGCATCTGCCTTGACCGCCTTATCATACCAATCGAGCGCACTTGATAGGCCTTCTGCCAGATGAAAAAACGCCCAGCGGCCGCGAAGTTCACAGTCGTAAGCGGTGAGATTGTTAGGTGCCTTGCCTCGGAGATGCTCAACAGCAAAGCGATCGAGTCGACCGGGGATCGCTGCGGAAATCGCGCGTACCAGTTCGTCTTGGACAACAAAGATTTGGTCCAAGTCACGATCGTAACGCTCAGCCCAGAGATGATTTCCAGTAGCTGCTTCGATCAACTGGGCAGTCACACGGACCCGATTGGTCGTCCTGCGGATGCTGCCTTCGACGAGGTACTGCGCACCAAGTTCGTGTCCGATCCGCCGCACGTCAGTAGCTTTGTCGCGATACTGAAAGGATGAGTTTCGAGCGATAACGAACAACGAAGAGAAGCGGGATAATTCTGTGATGATGTCCTCGGTAATTCCGTCGCTAAAGTATTGTTGCTCCTGATCGCCGCTCATATTGTCGAACGGGAGCACGGCGAGCGAATGCTTCGTGGAGGGAGCCTCGGCCGGCAGTGGGCCTGCTGCCCATGTCTTCGTCCTCACCCGGTATGCCCGCACCGGCCGATCGATGTTCTTGAGTGTCTGCTCGCCCATATCCTCCATGGGGCAGTCGACTTTGCCGCGGACCTCCTCCTGCACCTTGCCCGAGATGCAAATGCCACTGGGTTCGGCTATGGCCTCAAGTCGCGCCGCGATGTTTACGCCATCGCCGAATATATCAGTACCGTCGCCAACGACTTCGCCGAGATTGATGCCGATACGCAATTTGATCTGCCGTCCCTCGGTCAGATCGGCGTTCGTCTCGGCCATTCCCTCCTGCAGGCCTAGCGCGCAGCGAAGCGCATTGACGGCACTAGAAAACTCTACCAACACGCCATCGCCCATGAACTTGACGATTCGCCCGCCGTTTTCGCGAACTAGCGGTTCGACGATATTCTTCCGTCGCGCCTTTAGCGCAGCGAGGGTCAGCGCTTCGTCCGCCGCCATGAGGCGGGAATAGCCGACCACATCGGCGACAAGAATGGCAGCGAGGCGGCGCTTCACGGTAGGTTCTCCTATCGGAGAGGGATTATCGGCCATTCCTCATAGAAGCGACAGCGATAAGACCGCCCGCAACTTCGGCTATTGATACTGTGGACGGCTTTCCGGCAACCGTTCAGCCTGTTGCGTTCCCAATTCCATGAATGATGTTCTGCAACTTCAATCGTCGGCTTAGCGGCCAGAGATGCCGATTTACGCCGGAATCACCAAGCGCGGAATGCAGCAGCGCCTGACTTATGGCTGGAAGGCTGTGGGCAAGCACGGGTATTACGGTTATCCCCCACGCCTAAACGCGCGTCGCTGAACTTTAAGCAAGTCGCGGCAACACCTATCTTTAAGATGTGCGGTTGGTAGGCGGGCGGATGTCGGAAATTAAGCTTGAACGTGGTGGCTGGTGACAGATGCAGCTTTCAACCGGACCGGCGATCTCATCGTCACCTCGTCCTACGACAAGACCGCGCGCACACGCGTGCTGGCCAGAATGGATAGCCGCTGGGGCTAACGTCCGTTACGCGGATCAAAGTTTTTGGGCGAAAAGGAGCATGCGAGCTCTCGGAACGCTTGCGATGCCGAGCCGTTGTGGGGTGCGACAGCGTTAGCGAGATGGAACAATCCGACAACCGGCGAATTTGTAAGATGAAGGGCGATCTGTTTCGGAGGATAACTAGGATGAAACGCGTCCTTGCCCCAAATGCGGTCCGACTGATGCTGAGCGGCGTAACCGCCTGTCTGCTCACGGTCGTCGAGATTCCCAATCCGATTACGCCATTGTCGCTTGTGTCCGAGGCTAGGGCTGCCACGGAAGTTTCGATCAGCACATTCTACCACGACCTATCTTCCCATGGTGATTGGGTTTCTTACCACGGAGCGACCGTTTTCGTGCCGGTTGATGTACCTGACGATTGGCGTCCGTATACCCTTGGACACTGGGTCTATACGGAGCAGTATGGCTGGCTCTGGGTATCCGACGAGCCATTCGGCTGGGCGACGTACCATTACGGCCGGTGGGGCTATGCCGACGACATCGGCTGGTACTGGGTTCCGGGCACTCGTTGGGCGCCAGCATGGGTGAGTTGGCGTCGTGACAGGGAGCACATGATTTGGGCTCCGCTGCCACCGCGCCGCGATCCGGATTTGATTTCAATCGAGGTGACCTTCGACGCGACGCCGGATTTTTACTGGGTCGTTGTCCCCACCCGCGAATTCCTTGCTGCGGACATTTCTGTCGTCGTTATCCGTGATGAGCCGGAATTTGTGCGCATTGTCGAGGCGGCCGAGCCGGTTGGCGATGTGACGATCCAGAACAACGTGGTGATCAACAAAGTCATAGATGTTGATGTGATCGAGAAGGAGACGAACCAGGAGGTGACTGTCGTCAAGGTCAGCAAGACCGACGCGCCCGAGCAGTCCGGCAAATTGGAAAACAATACGGTCAGGGTCTTTGAAGGCGAGGTGAAAGCCGATGCCGATGCCAAACCAGCTGAGATCAAAGATATCGAGGAGGTGAAGAAGGTTCAGGCTGGCCGGAAATCGAAGCCGACCGAAGGCGCAGCCACGACCGAACAGGCCGAGCCCGAGCAGGCGGCCAAGCCTCAGAAAAAGACCCAGGAGCAGCCAGCCGCCGAGCAGCAGCAGGCCGAGCCCGAGCAGGCGGCCAAGCCTCAGAAAAAGACCCAGGAGCAGCCAGCCGCCGAGCAGCAGCAGGCCGAGCCCGAACAGGCGGCCAAGCCTCAGAAAAAGGCCAAGGAGCAGCCAGCCGCCGAGCAGCAGCAGGCCGAACCCGAGCAGGCGGCCAAGCCTCAGAAAAAGGCCAAGGAGCAGCCCGCCGCCGAGCAGCAGCAGGCCGAGCCCGAACAGGCGGCCAAGCCTCAGAAAAAGGCCAAGGAGCAGCCCGCCGCCGAGCAGCAGCAGGCCGAGCCCGAGCAGGCGGCAAAGCCCAAGCCACAGAAGAAAGAAAACAAGGCGTGCGATCCGCAGACTGGGGCGAACTGCTAGTTACGTGGGAGGCTAGGGCACCGCGATTGTTTCACCGCGGTGCCCGCTGACGGGCCCAGGAACCATTGCGAGACTTCCTTTCAACCGACGCTCACCGGCGCGATGGGTAGGTCGCGCCAAGCATCAGACTAGCACGAGCCGGAGAAGTGCTTCCTGCATCGAACGGATGACACGGCTCCATCTATATTTGGCTACTGGGCGGAGTAGGAAAATATGCCTGCAACCATCTCGCCGGTCTTCGTGAAGTGTATCGATTTTACGCAATTGCCGATTGGTGGACTTGCGCAACGCAGGCGCAGTTTAATCGTCACGACAAGGCCCAGAGAGAAGGTCGAAATACGGGAGAAAATGATCGATGGACTATGAATTTGGTATCCGTAATGAAGCTAACGATCAGCCTTACGAACTTACCTCTTTTGCTACAAAACATGGCCTAACGATCCCGGTTGCAGATGCCGTTCTTTTCGCCAAAGGCCCGTCTCGGGCAGCGTGCGATGCAGCCGCATTGGCTTTCCTCTGCGCTGTCGCCGCATACTCCAAGAAGCGGTCGCCCTGACAACTTTCCTCCCGGACATCCTGCAGCGAAGCATGCGCCTGGACGCGCTTCCAGAGTCGTTCGCGCTGGCACCCTTCGCGCAGACTTCAGTTGGCACTCACTTCGCCGTTGGGCGGCTGCGGCCCGCTACCCCCGATAGGCGACCAGCACCGCCCCCGCCGCGATAAGGGCGACGCCAAGCCAGTTCGATCCGGAGAGCTGCTCCCCGAGAAAGATCGCGCCAAACACCGCCACAAGGCTGCGGTACAACACGCTGTGTCTGTTCATGGGGAACACGATACGCCTGAGTTCCGCTCCGAGATCAAGAAAGCTATCCACTAAGGCGCACCTGCTGCCTGAGGCCAGGTGACACTGGGTATCGGCTCCGGGCGTGTCCAATCGTCAAGTTGAACATTAGAGATTTCTAACTATTCTGCCTGAGCGACAGCCATCGCCCTCCGGTGTCTGTCGAAGATCGGGCCTCCGATCAGCCCGCGCTCTCCGCCAGAGGCGCGGGCTTCTTACCGGCCTGTGCGGAAACGCGTTGTTAACCTCTCCAGCAAGTCCATCGGGAACCTGTCAGGCGTGCGCTCCATTGATTTGGACAAGGGAGCGAGACACGAGCTAATGGACAATCAGCACAACAGCGTTATGGAAGCTCGTTGGCTTCTTGCTGTACCCTCTCACTTATTCTTACGGTCCTTTTGGCCGGCTTCGTCCTTACCTGAATGGACCCGCACAGCCGGCGACGCAGTGGGTCAGGCCGGGGCTCGATCGTCAACGCGTCGCCCTCTTTGCCTGCTGGGTAGTCGATAAGGACGCCGAGGCTGCCGGCCTCTGGTACGCGCCAATTGAACTGGCCGAACCCTTGCGAGGCCTTCGCATTCTCGTGAGTGAAGCCCTCCGAGCATCATCGTGATTGGACTTCACGATCGGTTGGAGTCACGCTTGCTGCAGATATAAGAAGGATATGGGTGGACCAACTATCGTCTGAATAGGAGGTCAAAATGAAATACCAGACGATCGAGCAACTGCACATCGTCGCCGAGATTGATCAGGCCTACCCGCGCCAGGCCATGTCGCGCAGCAAACGTCTTGAACGCTGGGCGGAGCTCCTTGAACGGAACCCTGACCGGCGCCTCTCGACGCTGCACCAGACCGAGTTTCAGCCGGTTAGAGCACGCGGGGCCATGCGCGGCGACGGCTCGCCGATCTCAGTCGCTTTCGAGGATCCTGTCCTCCGCGCCGCCGGGTTGGAAAACGACAACTACGGCGAAGCGAAGCGGTTCTTCGAACTGACCGACAGGCAATTGCATGGGATCATCTGCTATTGTCATTTCGGCGCGACGGTGAACGCCGCAACGGCCGCCCGTCACATCCGTGCGGCGATTGCCGGGAGACAGCCCGGCATGTTCGCTCGGATGCGTGAGGCGTTCGTCGGATAAGCCGGCGACGCTTCGCGGCATTGTTGAAGCGGGCTCGCCTGAGCCGGCGGAGCGCCGTAAAGAACAAGGGTGGCGTATGCGAGCGGCAAAAGTCCCTCATCTTGTAGGCGACCTCGGTACGACTGGCTACCCAGTTCGTCGCGAATGCGTCTGTGCTGGGATACGACGTGCGTAAAGCGATGGTCTTCTATGGTGAACCTGGAAGGCCAAGTCTCAGAGCAAAAGACTGCGAGCAACTGTGGGCGCAATACGGTGAGGACCTGCTTCAACGTTGAACGGCTTGAAATATGGGGCTGGAGACAGCCACCAAAGCACTCTTGAATCTGATTCCGGACCACCACAAATTTACTTCGCCAGTGATGGCACTCATCAACCGAGCCGGATTGCCGGCCAAGAGCCAAGGAGGTCAATATGCTTGCGAAGCCTTTTGAAAAGCCCGTCCGTGTATGGGTCGGTCTTGGCTTCCCGAGACAACTCAATACCGTGGTCGATGCCTACCAGTTTGTTTCGGAATGGTGCGGCAACAGCCCTGAACAGAAAGCAGCAATTCGCGCCTGTAGGGCAGCGCTTACCGGCGACGTCGATGCAGAAACGGCGCGTGGTGTCCTTATCGCCTTTGCCCGAAAGAAAGATATCCTAGTCGAGGATGAGGCGATACCGCTTGTGAAAGTGGCATCGCACGCTAGCCACGTTTGACTTCTCGATCAGCAGGTGGGCCAGGAGCCATAACCAGGCCCGCCGCTTGCGTCGTGGGGCGGTTAGTTCGGGCATATTGCCCCCGTTCTGCAATGGTGGTTTTGTGCCCCCCATCGCGTTTGAGGGATATCGATGGACGAAGAGGCAATGGCCGCCGTTTTGGCGGCGAGAAATCAGGATGCACACATCCTTGGGGTCCGCGATACGCGAGATAATTCCGAAGCGGTACTGGCGAGTCGGCGCCTGGGTGAGGCGGTGGAGTTCATCGCTCTAGGCCCATTCAACAACTACGACGTGCGGGCATCAGCCGTCCTGTATGGCCCACCAGGCACCGAGAGCCTTCGCGCACGACCGTGCCCAGCTTTGGGCGAAGTACGGCAAGGCGCTGCTCGCGCGATAACGCCTCAGGCTTTTGCCGCCTTCGCCTTGACCTTAGCCAGCGCTTCGAGAACTTCGGCTTGCGGCTTGGGCTCGTGCCTGTTGCCTTGCAATGGACACGGCCACGGCGATTTGCCGGCGCGTCTCATTCTGTGCGACCCTGACGGTTGCAGGCGAGAGCTTTGAGCGGCGCTTGTCGAGAAAGTTCACGCTGGCAACTCCCAGGATCGCAACTATGTGGATTCCATTACGGATCAAAGAGGCAGTGGAAATTGCCAGGCACCGCCGCGCCATCAGGCAAATCGACCGCGCTTACGATATCGAATTGGCGAAGGCCAAAACGAGCGACGACCGCGAGAAGGCAAAATACGGGCGTCACATGGAGACCTCGTTGTACGTTGACCTGATCGAGGCGATCAAAACGGGGAGGCTCCTGCGGATAGCGGATAGCCTTGACGTTCCTTATGAATATCAAAGCGAGGACAGCCCGGTCTGGGAACGGTCGCAACAGCTACATACCTGGCACCTGACAACGATCGGCTATTCCGCAATTCGAAAAGCGATCCGGCAGGAGGCCAGAGACCGGCGCGAATCAGCCATTACATGGGCCGGCGTGATCATCGGGATCATCGGCTCGCTTACAGGGCTTTTATCAGTGTGGCTCACCGCACGTGGGCCCTAGGGGGACCAAGTGAATTACGAAAAGGAAATTAATAACTTGGCAGGCTAAACGCTGGCGCTGCAGGCGATCGTCGTGGCGTTAACGAGCGTTCTGGCTAAGAGCGGTTTGGAAACCCAGATAGCCGCTGCCTTCGATGCGGCAGCGGCCTTCGTGGAGAATATAGCTATCGAGCATGGCAGATCTGCCTCGCCCGAACACACCGTCCACTCGATTCGTGTCGTGGAAGAACTCCGTACCGCGGCTCTCGGCAAAGGCGATAAGCCGAAAAATGCGGCGTAGCCTTGGTGGAGAACGGCTTGAGCCCCGTTCGTTCTTTTCGTCGGACGATCACGTTGGCGTTAGAAGACGTCTTCTGTTCGATCCTACAGGCTCGCGGCTTCTAAAGGTCTATTGCTACTAAACGCTGTGATGACCACCGGCTCGGCCGGCGCACTTGCCGCCACCCAGGCCAACGCCATGAGCAGTCCGGTCAACTCCATGGTGTTGTTGGTGGCAAAGGCCGTGCCGCCGCAGCTGGCATCAATCTCAGCGCCGTTCTTGTGGACTGCGAAGCCCCACCCGCCAACAACGGGATTCGATCATCGGTCGATGAGACGTTGGCTTGTCGTCTTGAGAGGTCTTGACCTGCCACTGAACTGTCATCCAGCGGCGATTAGAGCCTGGGCCATTTCTGTTTACGCCGTGAGGCGCGGGTTGAGCAACTGGCGGAGGCGCGGAGCCTTTGATCTGCGCAGCGCCGGAGCCGGTTGCGGTGAAGACCTCGGCGAATGCCGCCGGAGTCTGAGCCAAGCGAGGAATGCGGCCTCGCGGTGTTGAAGTCCTCCCGCCATTCGGCGATCGCACTGCGGGCGTGGTCGAGGCCGAAGAACAAGCTCTCGTTCAACATCTCATCGCGCATCCGGCCGTTGAAGGATTCGACATAGCCGTTCTGCATCGGCTTGCCCGGCGCGATGTAGTGCCATTCGACGCGGTGATCCTTCGCCCAGGCAAGGATCGCGTTCGAGGTGAACTCCGTGCCGTGGTCGGAGACGATCATGTCCGGCTTGCCGCGCTGGGCGACCAGGTCCGTCAGTTCGCGGGCGACGCGGCGACCGGAGATCGACGTGTCGGGGACTGCCGCCAGGCATTCGCGCGTCACGTCGTCGACGATGTTGAGCACGCGGAAGCGTCGGCCGCAGGCGAACTGGTCATGGACAAATCCAGCGACCAGCGCGCATTCGGCTTCGCCTGGACCAGGATCGGTGCCCGCGTCCCTACCGCCCGGCGCCTGGAGCGTCGCTTGCGCACGGCCAGTCCTTCTTCGCGGTATAGCCGGTAGATGCGGTTGATACCCGATGCCTCGCCTTCGCGCCTGAGCAGAATGAACAGCCGCCGATAGCCGAAGCGCCGGCGCTCGTTGGCCAGGTCGCGAAGCCGGCCGCGCAGCTCCGTCTCCGGTGGGCGACAGGACCGGTAGCGAATCATCTTGCGATCGGCGCCGACAATGGAACAGGCCCGCCGTTCCGACAGGCCCATGACGGCCTGCAGATGCGCGACAGCTTCGCGCTTGGCGGCGGGCCCTACCATTTTTTTGACAGAAGCTCCTTCAGCGCCGAGGCTTCGAGCATCTGGTCGGCGAGCAGCTTCTTCAGCTTCGCGTTCTCGTCTTCCAGGGCCTTCAGCCGTTTGGCGTCGGACACATCCATCCCGCCATACTTCGCCTTCCAGTTATACAGCGTCGCCTCGGAGATCCCATGCTTGCGCGCCAGGTCGCCCGCCTTTGCACCCGCCTCGTGCTCGCGCAAAACCGCGATGATCTGATCTTCCGTGAACCGCTTCCGCTTCATCCGTCCGTCCTTCAATCGAGGCCGGACTCTAATCTCAGATAGAGGAAAAACTCAGTGGCAGGTCAAGGCGAAGAATGGATAGTCAATATGTAGATGGCTATTTCAGGTGCCTGGTTGCAGAAATCGAGGCGGGACGCAATCAAGTGGCCGATGACCCGCGAGATACCTACCGCCGCCCACCGCGGGATCGTCGGATCCTGTCGGGGCTGGCTACTTTGCCCGCGGTGTGGTTCGGGATCATCGCTTTAGGTCTGTTGGTAGGATGGTAGCTTGCGCCACTGGGGAATTGCCGATCACTCAAGCGAAGCCACGGTCGGCCAATTTTCGAACGCCACGTCAACTGAGCCTGACCCCCGAACTGGTTGCGCGAGTCGCCCGCGATGTCGATGACCCTGGTCCCGTGCCAGGCCGGATCTACGCGACCGATGCCGACTACGAGGCCACGATGCGCGCGCTCCTTTCCGCCCAACCCGCGAGCGGAGAGGTATGGGTTTTCGCGTATGGCTCCCTGATCTGGAAACCAGCCTGCGACATCGTCGAGCAGCGGATCGCCGTCGCGCGGGGCTGGCATCGCTCCTTCTGTCTTGGTTGGGACCGCCGTTTCCGTGGCACAAAAGAGCGGCCCGGCCTCATGTTGGCGCTCGACCGCGGCGGAACATGCAAGGGTGTCGTCCAGCTTCTGCAGCCGGACGCTGTCGAGGCGAACCTTGGCAAGCTCCTCCGTCGCGAGATGCTCACAAGGCCATCGCCCTTTCCGCCACGCTGGGTGAGCGCCGAGACCACCGCAGGACCGCTACGCGCTATTACCTTCGCAATTGATCGCAAAAGCGAAGCCTATGTCGGGGGACTATCAGCCGAGGAAGTCGCTGATGTACTTGCTACGGCGGTGGGCCACTGGGGGTCGATGGCTGACTATCTGCATAACACCGTCAAACATCTCGAAGGGCTGGCGATAAAAGATCGGCTCCTTTGGCAACTTCAGGAAATGGTTGCCGAGCGGATTGAGGTGGCCACCAGCGCTCGCCAGCGCGATGGATGGGAGGTTGCCGTTCGGCTCAACAGACAGAACGAGCACGTTGCGCCTAAAAGCCCGATCAAGAGTTGAGTTTGGTATCAGCAGTTCCCCGATAGCTCACCGGTCTAGATCTGGACTGTTAATCGAGCGGCCGCTGGTTCGAATCCATCTCGGAGAGCCATCGCCTTTTCTACGCCCTGTCACGATTTTGCACGCCGGCGTGCGATTTTCCTCCCATCGATCCGCTTCGCTTCTGCTGGAAGGGCCAGGCAAACAGCAGAGAAGCCGATTGAAGTCAGTGGTAGGCCAGCCTAGCGCGCTGCCCTCGCCCAGGCCCGCAAACCCTCGTCGTAGATTCAGCGGCGGTATCGTCGTAGCCGAAAGCACGTAAGAGATTCGCGCGCAGTCGGGTTGTCCATCGTTCCAGAGATGTCTTTGGAAGTGGGCTTTTGATCGGCAACGTATTGATCGCCCTTGCCAGCGCCATCGAGATATCGCGATCGGCTCGGGCCTGTCGGTCGAATGCTTCGGAGCCCCTGGCGACCTCGCGTCTTCGCGGCTTGGATCGGACCTGTCGCAGTGGTCGCGAAAACGAGGTTGCGGCGCCGCCAAGGCGTCTTCTGCAAAGGCGACGGGCGTCGGTCGAAACACTACGAATTCCACGTCAAATTCGACGGGGACTCCAAACGCTCGCTCCCCCGGTCGTCCTTCATTGTCCTCCCATCGACGGCGCGAATGGTCGCGTCGCCAAGGATGGAGACGACAATGACGACGATGGATCATGCAAGTTACAAAACCGGCCGCACGAAGTTCGGCCTGCTCGGCTTCGCCGGCCACGCCCTGCGCCTGGCGTATCATGCCATGAGATGCGCAGCGAGCGCGCCGCGCTGCATGCAATGCCTGACTATATGCTCAAGGACCTCGGTATCAGCCGCGCGGAGATCGACCATTACACCTCCGTGCGCTCCGTGCCCTCCCATACGGACGGGATGGATAGCTGAAGCGGCAGATGACCGGGCTGCTTCGACGGTTGGACCTCGGCCGGCAGGCCGGCGCAAACCCGACATCGCCGGGGTTTTTCGCATCTCGCCTCCTTAGCAACGCAGGTTCCACGGCGGACGCTACGCAGATTCCACGGCGGGTGTATCAAAAATTCCACGGCGGCACCCACTCTCGCTCAAACGCCTCGGCCTCAAAGAAATGCGGTCCGGCAAACAAAGCCGCAGCAACCTTTGGAGACGTGAACATGCAACCCAACACCAAGCCTGCAAGACTGCCGCTCAACGGCGTCGACACGCCGAACCTTCTTGCAACGATCAACTTTGTCGCCGGCCAGCCGGAACTGGCCAAGTTCCAGTTCCGCGCCCACAACGAGTGGGTCGAAGGCACTCACAGCAAGAGCGTCATGCTCGGCTTCCACGGCGCCGGCCAGGAACAGAAGCATGCCAAAGCCTATTACGCCGACAGCGACCACCCGGCCGTGCTGTGTGGCGCCGATCACGGCCCCACCCCGGTCGAATGGCTGCTGCATGCGCTGGCGAGCTGCCTGATGTCGGGCGTCGCCAACATCGCCGCGGCGCGCGGCATCAAGCTGACCAAGGTGCGCTGCTCGGTCGATGGCGACATCGATCTGCGCGGTATCCTCGGGATTTCCGACGAGGTCCGAAACGGTTTTCAGAACATCACGGTGGCGTTCGAAATCGAGGGCGATGCGCCGTCCGAGAAACTCCAGCAACTGGTCGAGCAGGCCCGTGCGCGCTCGGCCGTTTTCGACGTGCTGACCAACGGCGTGCCGGTCACGGTCGGGGTCAAGACCATCCAGTGACGACACGCTGAAAGACGGTCCGGACAGAGGTCCGGACCGCCTCCCTGAATCCAACGGAACAAGACCATGAAACAGACTGACGTCGTCATCGTCGGCGGTGGGCAGGCAGGCCTTGCGCTCAGCCATTGCCTTGGCCGCAAGGGCATCGCGCATGCGGTGCTGGAGCGCGGCCGCATCGGCGAACGCTGGCGCGCGCAGACCTGGCACTCGCTCAGGCTGTTGACGCCCAACTGGCTGAACGGCCTTCCCGGCTCGCCCTATGCAGGCGCCGATCCCGACGGCTTCATGACCCGGGACGCTTTCGTTGAGAGCCTCGAAGCCTATGCCAGGCAATGGCAGGCACCGCTCGAATGCGGCGTCGAGGTCATCTCCAGCAGGCGAAACGGCAGCGGCTTTGCCTTGCGCACCAACGCCGGCGACTGGTCGGCGAAAGCCGTTGTGGTGGCAACTGGCCATTGCGATAGGCCGGTGATCCCGTTCGCGCTCGAAGGCAAGAGGCAGCCGCAGAGCATGCATGCCTCCCACTATCGCAGCCCCGACGCACTGGCGCCGGGCGACGTGCTGGTGGTCGGCGCCTCCTCCTCCGGCGTGCAGATCGCCGACGAGTTAGCCCGCGCCGGCCGGCGCGTAGTGCTCTCGGCCGGCAAGCACACCCGTCTGCCCAGGCTCTGGCGGGGCAAGGACATCTTCTGGTGGCTCTGCGAAATGGGGATCATGGCGCAGCGCCTTGATGGCCTCGCCAATCCCGAAAGCGCCAGGCGGCAGCCTTCGCTGCAACTCGCCGGCAGGCCGGACAAGGCCGACATCGATCTCGCCACGCTGCAGGCCATCGGCGTCGAACTGACCGGGCGGGTACAAGGCATTGCCAACGGCACCATCGACTTCGCCGGCGATCTCGCGGCAAGCGTGGCGGCAGCCGAGACAAAGCACGCCCGGCTGCTCGGCGAAATCGACCATTTTGCCGGTGCCGCGCGGCCGATGCGCCGCGAGCCGGTGGTCGTGCCTTCAACCTATCCGCGGGGCCTTTCGCTGACGGACGGGTCGATCGGCACGGTCATCTGGGCGACGGGCTATGCGCGGTCCTTTGGATGGCTGGAGCCGTTTGCGCTCGGGCCCGACGGAGAGCTGGCGCATCGAAACGGCATCACCAGCGTTCCCGGCCTCTTCGCGCTCGGCTTCCGGTTACTGCGCAAGCGCGATTCCAACTTCATCTCCGGTGCTGGCACTGATGCGCAAGCGATCGCCGCCGAGATCTCCCGCTACCTCGATTGCTACGGCCTCAGGGCCGCATGACGACGATGAACATGCACACCATCCCGAACTGCTCCCCAAAGCGCGCCCATTACGACGCCATCATCATCGGCGCCCGCTGCGCCGGCGCGTCGACAGCCTTGCTGCTCTCCCGCGCCGGCCTCAAAGTGCTGGCGATCGAGCGCAGGCCCTACGGTTCGGACACGCTGTCGACCCACGCGCTGATGCGGCCTGCCGTGCTGCAGCTGTCGCGTTGGGGGCTGCTCAAGCCGCTCATCGATGCGGGCACGCCGCTGATCGAAGCGACGACCTTCCACTATGGCGATGAGGAGATCACCATTCCGCTCCGGGCCGGGCCAGACCTTCCCGGCCTGATCGCGCCGCGGCGCACCGTGCTTGACCGCATTCTCGTTGATGCCGCGCGCAAGGCCGGCGCCGAATTCCTGCACGACACGGCCGTCGCCGACCTCTTTGCCGATACGCAAGGACGCGTGCGAGGTGTCGAGATCCGCGCTGCCGGCGGCGCGCCGTTGCGGGTGAGCGCCGACATCGTGGTCGGCGCCGACGGCATCGGCTCGCTGGTGGCCAGATCCTGCGACGCACAGGTGCTGCAACGTGGCACCGTGTCGGCCGCCCATGTCTACGGCTATGCGCCGGTCGAGCCCGGCGCGGGTTACCACTGGTATTTCCGCGAGGGCATCGCCGGCTCCTTCATCCCGACCAATGAAGGGCTGGCCTGCATCGTCGCCTCGGTGCCGACGACGCTGTTCGACGAACGGTTCCGCGGCAACCATGAACAGGCCCGCATGGACGTGCTTGCCGCGCTTTCGCCCGCGCTCGCCGTGCAAGCGAGCCGGGCGGCGAAGGACTGCCGCTTGCAGGTGTTCCGTGGCGTGCCGGGTTTCTTGCGCCATGCGTATGGGCCAGGCTGGGCGCTGGTCGGCGATGCCGGCTTCTTCCGCGACCCGATCACCTCGCATGGCATTTCCGATGCGCTGCGCGACGCCGAAGCCCTGGCGCATGCCATTCTCGACGGCTCCGAGGCGGCATTGGAAGCCTACCAGCAAGAGCGCAACCTGATCGCCAGCCAGGTTCTCGACACGACCGATGCCGTTGCCGGCTTCGACTGGACGCTCGGCGACATCGGCGAGAAGCACCGCCGTTTCAGCGCGGTGATGAAGGCGGAAGTTCAGGCATTGACCGAACGGGAGATGCCGATCCACGGCGTCGCCTTCTCCCGCCTTTTACAGGGACGGCCGGCAGCCCATCGACAGCCGGCAAGCCAGGTCAAACCGCCGGCCGCGGGCGGCTCGAGCACGCATCGCAACCGAATGGGGATAGGACCATGACTGCACATATGAAAGACGGCTGGATCGGCGTCATCAAGGGACGGCCGCAGGTGGGAGCCTTTGCCGAACGCTCGCGGCGCACGCGACCACAGGACATTGAAGCGTTCACTGAAATGACCGGCGACCGCAACCCGCTGCACTACGACAAGGCATTGGCCGACGCTTCGGTGTTCGGCAAGCTGATCGTCCAGGGCGGCGTCACCTCCGGCATCCTCAATGCAGTGGTGGCGGAGGACCTTCCGGGCCCTGGCACAGTGTTTCTCGAAGTCGGCTGGAAATTCGTCAAGGCGGTCGGTGTCGGCGAAATGATCACCGGCCGCGTCGAGGTCAAGGAGGTGCGGCCCGACAAGCCGATCTGCAAGATCGAGACGTCGGTGCGCAACGAGGCGGGCGACATTTGTCTCACCGGCACCGCAACGGTGTTCACCGTGCCCCTGGCAAGGGTCTGAGCGCCCGAAGATGGCGCTCTGGCGAAGTGACGCGACACCAGGTGTCTGTGCCGAGGATGCGCAGCGCTGGGGCGTGCTCGGCCTGCTTTGCCTGGCCCTCGTGCTGTCGCTGACGACCTGGTTTTCGGCGACCGCGATCGTGCCCGAACTGAAGGCGGCGTGGCGCCTGTCGGGGGCCATCGATGCCTGGCTCACCAATGGTGTGCAGATCGGCTTCGTCGCTGGCGCGCTGGCGTCCAGCCTGGTCAATCTGCCCGATATCGTCAGGCTGAACCGGCTGATGGCGATGTCCGCCCTGCTTGCGGCGACGGCCAATGCCTGCCTGCTGCTGCAGCCTGCGCCGGCCGGGCTCGTCGCCGCGCGCATCGTCACCGGCGTCGCGCTGGCCGGCGTCTATCCGCCGGCACTGAAGCTCGTCTCGACATGGTTCGTGCGCAGCCGAGGGCTGGCGCTCGGCACCGTCATCGGCGCCCTGACACTGGGATCCTCGCTGCCGCATCTGTTCCGGGCGCTCACCGGTTCGTTCGACTGGCAGCTGGTGGTGCTGGCCGCGACCGCAGCGACCCTCGCCGGCTCGATCCTGTTCTGGTTCTTCGCCCGCGAGGGGCCTTATCCGTTCGGCAAGGCGGTCTTCGACCCCCGCCAGATCGGCGCCATCTTCCGCGACCGGTCGTTGATGCTGGTCAATATCGGCTATCTCGGCCACATGTGGGAACTCTACGCCATGTGGGCCTGGCTGCTCGCCTATGCGCGCGCCGCCCTCGAGGCGCAGCAGCAGGCCTCGCCTGCCTTCGCGTCGCTGCTGACGTTCCTGGCCATCGCTGCCGGTGTCGGCGGCTGCCTGCTCGGCGGCGTGCTGTCCGACCGCTTCGGCCGCAGCCTGACGACCGCCGGAATGATGATGGTGTCGGGTCTTTGCGCGATAGCGGTCGGTTTCGCCTTCGACGGACCCCTTTGGCTGTTCGTACTCCTCATCGTCGTCTGGGGTGTTTCGGTCATCGGTGATTCCGCGCAATTCTCGGCGGCGGTGACAGAACTTGGCGATAGGCGGTTCGTCGGCACCGCGCTGTCGGTGCAGCTTGGGCTCGGCTTTGCCTTGACGGTGCTTGCCATCTGGTCGGTGCCGCACGTCGCGGCCTTGCGTGGCAGCTGGCACTGGGCATTCCTGCTGCTCGCGCCCGGACCGATCATCGGTGCCGCAGCGATGCTATCGCTGAGGCGCTTGCCGGTTGCCGCAAGGATGGCGGGCGGCAAGCGGTAAACCAATGGCAGCCTCTGGCGCAACGAGCCTTCTCGCCTGTTCACTCGGATCTCTGCTTTGGGATGCGGCTATGGCCTGCTCAACGACCGACATGCGGCGCATTGCGGTCCGGCAGCCTTGGGCCGATTCCGGACAGTCCGGTCTTGGGTATTGAGGACCAGGTAGCTGCCGTTCCGGGGCTGACCCATTGGCCTTCCACGCAGCACTTGACCGCTCTTTGGCCTTCATAGGACTTAGCTTCCCAAGCCTGCGGCGAAGGTTTATGTCATTTCACCCGCCCGAAGCC
>NZ_QZWZ01000289.1 GCF_003601975.1 Mesorhizobium waimense | reverse complement strand
GGCCGCCTATCTGGACTTCGTGGTAGAGATCATCCGCAGATCCGACGACCAGAAGGGCTTCGAAGTCTTGCCCCGCCGCTGGGTTGTCGAGCGCACCTTCGGCTGGATGACAAGATGGCGCCGCCTCGTGCGCGACTACGAGAAGCGCATCGACGTCTCTCACGCCATGATCCTTGTCGCTATGGGCGGCAATCTCATCCGCAGAAACGCTCATCCCTGAATTTCAA
>NZ_QZWZ01000288.1 GCF_003601975.1 Mesorhizobium waimense | reverse complement strand
CCGGCCTCACCCCGAGGGCGATCAGATGATGCGCCAGCCGGTTGGCCCGGGCGTTGAGCTCGCCATAGCTCAGGCGCTCGTCCTCATGCACCAATGCCACCGCCGCGGGCGTCCGGCGCACCTGTTGTTCGAACAGTTCGTGCAGGCACAGATCCGACGGATACTCCGCTTCCGTCCGGTTCAGCTCCTCCAAAAGGTAGGTCCGCTCCTCGGCCGGCAGGATGTCGAGCTC
>NZ_QZWZ01000287.1 GCF_003601975.1 Mesorhizobium waimense | reverse complement strand
ATGCTGGCCGCGGCCGCCATCATGTCGGCGGTCCAGTGCGTCGTCTCGCCAGGCGGGTCCTGCAACGTCAGCGCCACCACACGCTCAGCCACTTCAGGCCCGAGAGGCGGAATGCGCGAGGGTCGCGTCTTGTCGCGCAACAGTCCTTCGAAGCCTTCCGTTGCGAAGCGCTCCTGCCAACGCCATACGCAGGTCTTGGATTTGCCGGTTTGCCGCATGATCTCGACGGTGCCCACACCGTCGCCG
>NZ_QZWZ01000286.1 GCF_003601975.1 Mesorhizobium waimense | reverse complement strand
CACAACGAGAACCCCAAGCCATATCGATGGACCAAGTCCGCAGACGACATTCTCGCCTCCGTCAAACGCTTCTGCCAGAAGGCGGAACAATCCTTATGCCACGAAATTTAGATTCAGATGACTAGCACTACTTTGGCAGTTTAGGTTTGACGGCGTCTGCGAGCAGCTTCTCACAGTGAGGACATCTGCGGCGTGGCGGCCGCGTGAAGAGGTCAAGAATGGCTTGTCTAACAGCTGGCATGCTCGG
>NZ_QZWZ01000285.1 GCF_003601975.1 Mesorhizobium waimense | reverse complement strand
CCCCTATGTGGGTTCGCGCCGTCGCCAGGAACGTCCCTCCGGTCGGGCTACGCCCTCCCTCCGTGACGCCCCTGGCGACGCTCCCTTCCAGATTGACGCTGTTCCCAGGCTGATTGCCGCGCCGCAGAAAGCGCCAAGCAAGCTGGATCAGGCCGCGACGGACGCGGGCGTTACCTGCCTTCGCCAGTCCCTTCTGGCGCCGCTTGGAGCCACTTTCGTCGGGCGCGCCGGTCAGGCCGGCATAGCGC
>NZ_QZWZ01000284.1 GCF_003601975.1 Mesorhizobium waimense | reverse complement strand
CCGAGCATGCCAGCTGTTAGACAAGCCATTCTTGACCTCTTCACGCGGCCGCCACGCCGCAGATGTCCTCACTGTGAGAAGCTGCTCGCAGACGCCGTCAAACCTAAACTGCCAAAGTAGTGCTAGTGGATGGAGTCTAACACTTGGTGCCCGCGTTTGACGGCGGCGATGATTTTGTCGGGGTCGGCGGTCCAAGAGAAGGGTTTGGGTTGCTGGTTGTGCTCTTGGAGGAAGCGGTTGATTGCCGCC
>NZ_QZWZ01000283.1 GCF_003601975.1 Mesorhizobium waimense | reverse complement strand
GCGGGTTCCCCTCGGATCATCTCAACTATGCGGCCCTACAACAGGCCGCCTCAATCAACTGGTTGAAACGGAAGAAATAACGAAATGGGCAGTCGCGATGGCTTGACAAACAAATCCCCATACAAGGCTTCTGTGAGGTCCGCATGCTCGACGGAGCCACATGGCGGGACGTCGGACCTCATTGCAAGCCGGATTGAACGGAGGCGCGGGTAGGTTTGGCGCTATGGGGATTGTAGCCTGGAGGAGCGGT
>NZ_QZWZ01000282.1 GCF_003601975.1 Mesorhizobium waimense | reverse complement strand
GGTCCATCCCGGAATTATGGGACGCCGTGGCCGTCGCCATCGATCGTTTCCACCCCAAAGAATGCGAAAACCTGTTCGCCCACGCCGGCTACGATGCCTAACCGTGATTATCCAGAAACTGCTCTAGTCCCTATGATTGCTGGGCCTGAGGGCGGCCCGTCATCCGATATGCAACGGTACGAGGGTTAAGCCGGCTGGCCGGCGCAGAGCCTCATGCATAGGAGACGGGCCATATGGAACATATCAGATT
>NZ_QZWZ01000281.1 GCF_003601975.1 Mesorhizobium waimense | reverse complement strand
TCTCCAGGCCGCCATCAATCGCTTCATCACCGAGCACAATCAGCAATCCCAACCGTTCGTCTGGAGAGCCGACCCACACAAAATCATCGCTGCCGTCAGGCGCGGGCACCAAACGTTGGAATCAATCCACTCTCATGATTGCTGACAACGTCCTTTGGCATAGGTTGCAGCCCGCCGGATTCGATCGGCGGCCGAGGTACTTGTACGGCGGATATGAGGTGCAAGAGGCGGGACTTGAACGTCGGTCAACA
>NZ_QZWZ01000280.1 GCF_003601975.1 Mesorhizobium waimense | reverse complement strand
GCGTCCGCAAATCCAGGCTGTAAGCTCGTGCCATGCCGCTGCTCCTTCCGCAAATCACTTCGATCAGGGAATCAGAACAAGCCGCTCACTGCAAACAAACGACTCCGATTAAGGGAAAACCGCTCTAGCCGCTTGGCGGACGAAATGCTGCACGACATTGTCGGGATAGTTGGTGTAGCCGACGCCGTTGGCGCCGCGCAGGAGCATTTGCAGCAAGAGGTTGGGCGCCGCCTCGCGCACCAGCGACAGCC
>NZ_QZWZ01000027.1 GCF_003601975.1 Mesorhizobium waimense | reverse complement strand
CGACCGGGTTTTAGGAGCCGGCCCCGTCCCCGGGCCGGCTCCGCCATTTCTTTGCACCTCGTTCATTTCTGAAGTATTAGAAGCACTGCAAGTGCGGAGATGGTTTTTTGCCGTCTGGGAGCTGGTATCGACGACTGTATGGATGTTGATTCGAGAATCGGCATCTGCCGTTAGATACTGCGGAGTGACACTCTTGTCGGTGTCGTCTAGTGCGAGGGATTCCCTTCCGAATGAGGGGCAACTGCTAAGGGTTGCTGCACATCCGCTTCACGTTGATGAAGCAAGGATGTGTAAAATGAACAGATCAAAAAACTGGCAAAATTCAGAATTGCACTCGCCAATAATCAGAGCGGGCGATGCTTCTATTGCGGGTTTCCTATGTGGGACCGCGACCCAACAGAATTTTCAGAGCGCTATAGTATCCCTGGATCGCTGAACCGCTTCCGCTGCACCGTGGAGCATCTGAAGCCGCGGATGAACGGTGGCGATGACCGGTGCGACAACCTTGTTGCTGCATGCCAGTTTTGCAATCAAACCCGCCATCGAATGCGTAAGACGTTGTCGCCGGCTGAGTACCAGCGACATGTCCGGAAACGAACAGCAGCCGGAAGATGGCATCCGCCTTTGTACCACCATTGTCGAAATCGCAGCCCCCGCCGGCTTTCCAAGGGCGATTGATCGCTGCAGTATGGGCGATCAACGCCACCTCGGGATCGCCGTCATGCTGGAAATCCCGGAAGACCGATGCGAGCGCCACAGGCTGTTCAAGGCCATCGACGATGCCTTCAAGGCCGGTGACTTCGGGGCCCTAGGCAGCGCCCTGGGCGGCTCGCCGCGCTGGTACGACGAGCCGATGCCGTTCGAGCTCGGCCTCGGCCATCCGCTGGAATATGCGATCTACTGGAGTCCCGGCGCCTTCATCTCGACCTTGCTAGATGCGGGTTCGAATCCGAACTACGAGGACCACGCCGGATTTCCTTCGATCATCGCGGCACTGTCCACCGAGCGGACGGACAAGCTCGAAATCATCCGCATCCTGCTCAATCACGGCGCGGATCCCGCTATGCGGGGCGTGAACGATTGGACGCCGCTCCACTATGCGGTGGCCATGCGTGACGCCGAAGCGATCCGCCTGCTTCTGGCGGCGGGCGCCGACCCATCGCTCAAAACCCGCATCGACGACTATACAACCGCCGCCGAGGAAGCCGAGACCGCCGGCTTCGAAGCCGGCGCGTCGTTGCTGCGCGAGGCTATGGGCACGCGCGGATCGGATGAACAGTGAACGGGCCGGGCAGCGCCGATAGCTCAGACTTTCTTCAGCCCTGCCTTGAACCGCTTGCCGTTGGCGACATAGTGCGCGGCCGAGCCGCGCAGCCTGGCGACCGCCGTTTCGTCGAGTTCCCTCACCACGCGCGCAGGCGAGCCGACGATCAGCGAATTGTCCGGGAATTCCTTGCCTTCTGTCACCAGGGCGCCGGCGCCAACCAGCGAATTCCTGCCGATCCTCGCCCCATTGAGCACGATCGCACCCATGCCGATCAGGCTGTTGTCGCCGATCGTGCAGCCATGCAGCAGCGCGCGGTGGCCGATCGTGCAGCCCTCGCCGATCGTCAGCGGAAAACCTGGATCGGTGTGCATGAACGTATGTTCCTGCACATTCGAGTCGGCGCCGATAACGATCGGCTCATTGTCGCCGCGGATGACGACGCCGAACCAGAAGCCGGCATTGCGGCCGACCCTGATGTCACCGATCAGCGTCGCGTCCGGCGCGATCCAGTTGCTGTCGGCGTCCTCGAAGCTGGGTGCTTTGCCATCGATCGCATAGGCCGGCATCTCGTCTCCGATTCGTCTCAAGCCGCATAGTCGATCGAGACTAAGCAATTCCAGGAGAGGTGCCTAGCGCGGCAGCGATTCCATCAAAAGCGGAACTGCTCCAGGGGAGTGTTCGCCCATGACGCAATGGCGATCAGCACAACGCCCAGCGCCAGCGCCCAGGCGACCGCGGTGCAGCCGCAGGAGATCAGCGCCAGCATCGAGATGCGGCCTTGCCTGCGGGCATCCATAGCTACGTTGACGAGCATGAACGGCCCGGCGCATGCCGTCGCGGCTAGTGAGCGCAGGACATGCGTTGGCGAAACATAGGGTTCGGCAAAGGCAAGCCGATGACCCGACATCAGCTCCATCGCAGATCCCGCCAGGCCGCATGCGGTCAGGCCGACGGCAAAAGCAAACAGAACGAGTTCGACAGGGCCCATCTTTACCTCCCGTTTACCATGAAATCGCACAGTCGATTCCGAAACGGGCGCTGCAAAAGCCATGCCGCGCCATGTGTGCCGCCCCAGGACACCTCCGGGAGTTATGGGCGGCCGACATCGGGGATTGCTATGAAGCAGACGGCGGCCGCGAACGGTCCGGAATTCGACATCGTCGATTCCACGCTGATGAAGCGGGTGTTCTATATCTTCGCGGCGCTGGCTCTGCTGTCGGTGGTGATCAGCCTGGGCGGCAAATGGCTTGGCCGCTCGATCGCCATGGCCGGCTACACCGACGACACGACGATCCACGAGGTGGTGATCGGCAACAATGTCATCGCCGTGCCGGCAAACATGATCCGGTTCGAGCAGGCGCGGCGCGACGGCATCGCCTCGCGGCTCGACCTCTATCTGCGCTATCCCGAGATGGACGGTTACAGTGCCGCCGCGCGTGACGACTTCAATCACACCGGATCGAGCAGGGACATCATCTTCCTGTCGTTCGAGCAGCAGATGATGTCGCGCGACATGAGCCGCCGCTTCGCCCCAATCTACAGTGCCTTGATCGCTCAGCCGGGCACAGTGGGACCAGGCGGCACGACGCTTTATCGCTTTACCGAAAAATCAGGCTACCTCAACGAGGTGCTTGCGGTCGCCAAGCGCCCAGGCAAGGACCCGTTCGTCGCGCGTTGCCTTAGCGGACCGACTGCCGAGGAATCGCTGGCGCCCTGCGAGCGCGATATCCATGTCGGCGACGGCCTCAGCCTCGCCTACCGCTTTCCCCGCGAATTTCTCGGCGACTGGCAGGCGCTTGACGCCGCGATTGCCGCCCAGACCGCGCATGCGCTGAAGACAGGGCGCTAAGGCCCCAAAATGCAAACGGCTGGCTGGACCGCATCGCTGCGGCACCGGCCAGCCGCGAATTCCGGCTCAGGCCAGATCGATGTCGAGGATCGCCATCGAGAAATTATAGTCGCCGTCGTCCTCGTCCTTGAAGACGATGCCGAGGAACTCGTCGCCGACATAGACCTCGGCCGAATCCTCCTTGCGCGGACGCGCCTTCACCTGGAGTTTGGGATTCTGGAAGACGCGCTTGAAATAGGCGTCCAGCTTTCTGATTTCGTCCGGCTTCAAAAGTCTTCTCCGATCGTCGGGCTTGCGAGTTTGAAGGCGCTTCTGACACGCAGACGATGGCGATGTAAAGGCAAGCCGTAGGGATATGACGCCGGAACTGAGCGGCCGAAGCAGGCACCCGGAATCCGGCTGCCCGCTCGGACGCGAAAATCAGATGTCGAAGCTGACGACGTGATCCATCGTCTGCGACGGCAGAAGCTGGTCCATCTGCCGCGAAGGCTGGTCGCAACCGGTCTCGCCGACAACGCGCGCCGGCACGCCGGCAACCGTCTTGTTGTGCGGCACTGGCGACAGCACCACCGAGCCGGCGGCGATCTTCGAGCAATGGCCGACCTCGATGTTGCCGAGGATCTTGGCGCCGGCGCCGATCAGCACGCCACGGCGGATCTTCGGATGACGGTCGCCACCGGCCTTGCCGGTGCCGCCCAGCGTCACGCCGTGCAGGATCGACACGTCGTCCTCGATCACCGCGGTCTCGCCGACGACGAGGCCGGTGGCATGATCGATGAAGATGCCTTTGCCGATGCGGGCGGCCGGATTGATGTCGGTCTGGAACACCGAGGACGAGCGGCTCTGCAAATAGAGCGCGAAATCCCTGCGGCCCTGGTTCCACAGCCAATGCGCCAGCCTGTGAGTCTGGATGGCATGGAAGCCCTTGAAATAGAGCACCGGCATGATGAAGCGGTCGCAGGCCGGATCGCGATCGTAATAGGCCTGGATGTCGACGCGCACCGTCGTCGGCCAGTCCTTGTCGTCGGCCAGCATCGATTTGAAGGTTTGGCGGATGAGGTCGGAACCGACGTCCTGATGGTCGAGGCGCTCGGCCAGCCGGTGGATGACCGCTTCTTCCAGGCTTTCCTGGTTGAGGATGGTGGAATAGAGGAACGCCGCCAGCAGCGGATCGCGGTTGACCGCCTCCATTGCCTCATCGCGGATCGAGCGCCAGATCGGATCGACCGGCTGCACCACACTGGGACGGGCAATCGTAATGCTGTTCATCGACGGTCTCCGGCCTGCCGGGCTATTCTCCGGCCGCACATATAAGCCAGATCGTAGCAGGATTGAACTCAATTTTCCTTAGTGCTCTGTCAAATGGATTTGGTTTCATGGAAAATCAAGCAGCCATGGAAAACGAACCCTTGATCGACGAGCCGCTGAAACGCGAGCTTTCCCCGCTCTACCAGGCGCCGGATCGGCACTACCACAAGCTCGCCCATATCGAAGCGATGCTGGCGTTGGCCAAGGACTATCGCGCCTCGCTGCACGACCCCGAGGCCGTCGAAGCGGCGATCTGGTTCCATGATGCCATCTATGACAGCCGGGCCAAGGACAATGAGGCCAGGAGTGCAGCGCTTGCCGAGGAGAAGCTCGCAGGCCGCACCGATGCGGAGCGTCTGGGCCGCATCGCCGCAATGATCGTCGCCACCGCCACGCACGAACTGCCCAGCCTTCAACGGCTTGGCAACGAGCACTTCATCCGCGACGCAGCACTTTTCCTCGACATGGACCTTTCGATCCTCGGTGCCGCACCGGAGGCGTTCGACGCCTATGAACAGGCGGTGCGCCGCGAATATGGCTGGGTCGAGGAGCCGATGTGGCGCGCCGGCCGTGGCGCGGTCCTGAAGACTTTCCTCTCCCGCCCGCATCTCTATCACACTGAGGAATTCCGGCAGCGGTTCGAACCGCAGGCCCGGCGCAATATGGCGCGGTCGATCGCGGCGCTCGCAGCCTAATCAGGAAACGTCTCCATGAGCTGCGCATAGGGTTTGAAGCCGGCGCGCCTGTAGACCGACTGCGCTCCGGGATGGTCGTAGGTGTCGGTGTGCAGCCAAAGCCTCCTAGGCCGATGCGACCAGGCGGCGCGAAGCGACCGGTCAAGCAGAAACGGACCGAGCTTGCCGCCCTGGAAAGCAGGGATGAGCCCGAAATGGGTCAGCTCGACCTCCGCCTGGCCAACGCCGTTGAATTCGCACAGACCGGCGGCCTCGCCATCCACACGCAGGACATGGGTATGCGTCGATGCAAGGGCGAGCAGCCGTTCGAGTTCGCCCGAGCCCATACGCAGCCGTTGATCCCACTGCACAGGCTCGCCGACGGCACGGTAGAGGCTGACATAGCCGTCGATATCGAGCGTTTCGCGCGCGACCATCGCACCCGGCGCAGGAGCCGCAAAGGCGTCGCCGGACGGCGGCGCGGTCATCTCCATATAGGTGACGAGAAGGTCGACCATGGCAATTCGGGTTCGAGGCTGAAAGGTGCGGCGCCAGATTGCAGCGCCGGATGACATCGAGGTTGCCGCTGCTTCAAAGCGGGTTTTCGGCGTAGAACTCCAGCACGCGCTGCTTGAAGCTCTTGTCGCCGACGGCCAGCATATGGTCGCGGCCCTCGATGTGAAAAGCCCTGGCGTTCGGCATCAGCGCCGCCAGTTCATCCGGTGAACCGCCAATGTCGTCCTTCGTTCCAACGGCGATCAGGGTCGGCTGGGCAATGCGCGCCATGTCGTCCTCGCTGAGCAATTCGCGTGACGTGGCAATGCAGGCGGCCAGCGCGCGGCGGTCGCTGCGCGTCTGGTCGGCAAAGGCGCGAAACGAGCGGCCACGTGGATGGGTCGTTGCATCAGGATCGTCGGCAAGCAGTGCTTCGGCGATCGGATCCCAGTCGCCGACACCGTCGACCATGCCGATGCCGAGACCGCCGAACACCAGCGTCGCCACTTTGTCCGGGTCGGACAAGGCCAGAAATGCCGAAATACGCGCGCCCATCGAATAGCCCATGACATGCGCGCGCTCGATGCCGAGATGATCAAGCAGCGCCGCCCCGTCCGAGGCCATTTTCGCGGGCGTATAGTCTGCTTCATTGTAGCTCTTCGACGACGAGCCGTGACCGCGATTGTCGAAAGCGATGGCGCGGTAGCCGGCATCGTTCAGCGTCTTGAACCAGCCGGGCGACACCCAGTTGACATAGTGGCTGGAGGCAAAGCCGTGGATCATCAGCACCGGATCGCCATGGCCCGACGCCGGCTGGCGATCGAGGTACGCAAGATCGAGGCCGTCATGGGAGAGAAATTGCATCGGCAAGTCCGGAAATGCTCAGTTGAGATGGACGTTCGGCGCGTCGCCCTTGTCTGCCGGCGGCATTGCGGACCCGGGTTCGCTGCCGATTGCCGGGTGACGCAGCAGGTCGCCATACGCGATGCCGTCCCTGGCGGCGGTGCCCGCCTTCAGTTCGAGCACGAAGCGCACCGGCAGGCCGGACGAGATGATCGCCTCGGATTCCGGTTCGCCTCGCTTGATCGAGCGGACCTTGCCGTCCTGGCCGACAAAGATCAGGTCGAGCGGCATTGGTGTGTTCTTCATCCAGAAGGTCAGCGGCCCGGAGCTCTCGAACACGAACAGCATGCCGTGGTCGTCGGCCATGTCGTTGCGGAACATCAGGCCGGCCTCGCGTTCGTCGGACGTGTCGGCGATTTCAATGGAAAAGGAACGCTCGCCCGACTTCGTCACTGCGACAAGCGGCGTCGGATCGACGGGCAGGATCATTGCCTGGCCGTCCGCCGACGTCGGCTGCTGAGAATAGAAATAGGCGCTCGCTGCGGCGGCGAAAGCCAAGGCGGCGCAGACTGCGCCCGCTGTCAGCCAGTTCCTGGGAGCCATTCATTTTCCTCGGCCGGAAGTCGTCCCCGGCCTATAGTCCGGAACCTTCGGTTCGGAAAAGGTGATGGTCAAGTAAAAGATAGAGCCTGACCCATCCCGATTCAGTCGGGATGGGTCAGGCTCTAGTGCGAGACCGGCAACGTGCCCACATCCGGGTGGATTTCGGCGGCCATAAGGCCTTTGTCGCCACGACCGAAGCGGACCAGAACGACCTGACCGGGCCGGAGCTCGGTGATGCCATAGCGGCGCAACGTCTCCATATGGACAAAAATGTCCTCGGTGCCCTCGCCGCGGGTCAGGAAACCGAATCCCTTGGTGCGGTTGAACCATTTGACCAGCGCCCGCTCAAGGCCGCTTTCCGGCGTCACCGTGATGTGGGTGCGCTGCTCCTGCATCTCCGCCGGATGGACCGCCGTGCTGGCATCCATGGATAGCACCCGGAAGGCCTGCAGGCCGCGCTCGCCCTGCTTGACGAGGCAGACAACGCGCGCGCCTTCCAGAGCAGTCTGGAACCCGTCCTTTCGAAGGCATGTCACATGGAGGAGGATGTCGCCGGAGGTTCCATCATCCGGAAGAATGAAACCGTAGCCCTTGGCCACGTCAAACCACTTGATGGCACCGGCAATTTCGACAAGATCGGCGGTGTCGCCACCACTGTCTCGCGTCAAGGCGTCGTCAAGGCTTCCGTCCCGCCCCGTGAAAGAGGCCTTTTCCCCCATAAGAACGCCCCCTTTTTTCAAGAACACCACAACTGATTCTTGACATCAGATTAACACTGGGGATTCCGGTCTGTGCAAGGCCTGACGTGCCTTTTTTCACGGTTCAATACAGGAAAACCGGATTTGTCGTTTGCCGGCGCGTCCGGATACGGCAATTGCCCTTTGGCCGGGTGGCCCCTATGTTGCGCCGCACCCCAACATATCGAGGAAATCACATGCGCTATCTGCACACCATGGTTCGCGTCGCCGACGTCGATGCATCGCTCGATTTCTACTGCAACAAGCTCGGCTTGAAGAAAGTGCGCCGCTACGAAAACGAGCAGGGACGCTTCACGCTGATCTTCCTTGCCGCGTCCGAGGACGAGCAGAGCGGCATTACCGACAAGGCGCCGCTGATCGAACTGACCTACAATTGGGATCCGGAAGACTACAAGGGCGGTCGCAATTTCGGCCACCTCGCCTACGAGGTCGACGACATCTACGCCACCTGCCAGCACCTGATGGACAATGGCGTCACCATCAACCGGCCGCCGCGCGACGGCAACATGGCCTTCATCCGCTCGCCGGACGGCATCTCGATCGAGCTCCTGCAGAAAGGCCCAGCCAAGGCCAAGGCCGAGCCCTGGACTTCGATGCCGAACACCGGAAGCTGGTAGCCAATCACGTTATCTTGAGCAGTACCGCCGGACCGAGACGCCCGGCGGTCTTTGCCGTTTGGCATGACGACACCTATCTACCCGGCTATCACGCCAGCTCTGCAAGGCTGGCGCGATATCAAGCAATGGGTGCCAGCCCTTCAGGAGATGCTATTTCATGCCGACCAGCCGCGCCGATGTCTCCACCGAACATGCCAGCCGTTACCTGCAGCAGCTTTGCAAACATTGGTCGCACAAATTCCCCGTCGAGTTCGACCCGACCCACGGCACCATCGATCTCTCCATGGGCCGCACCGTCATGGACGCCGATGCAACCGCCCTCCACATCGCGGTGACATCGGATGAGGCCGGCTCGCTCGAGCGCCTGGAAGCGGTCGTCGCCGACCACATCAAGCGCTTCGCTTTCCGCGAGGAACTGACCTTCGACTGGAAACAGGCTCCGGCGGCCTAGGCGAAATTGATCAGCCGCCCCGCGCGGCCAGCTCCAGCAGCGCCAGCACCGAACGCCAGTTGCGTGCGGTACCGGGCACCTTCAGCACGCGTGGGATCAGATTGGCGAACACCGATTTGCCGAGTCCGTCCGGAGCGTGCAGGTAGAGCACATCGCCATTGACCTCGAAGCTTTCCGGGCCTGTGCATTTTTCAGCGAGCCGCGCAATCTCCTCGGCGGTCGGCTCGCGCTCCAGCACATAGGCATGAAGCTTCGTCGGATCGCCAGCGACTTCCGGATAGGGATTTTCCTTCACCAGCCGCTCGAACCAGCCGAGGTCGCGCACCATGATGCGCGAGTAAAAGCCCCATTTCTTCTCGAAGGCTGCTTCCAACTGTTTGGTCAGGCTGGCTGCGTCGGCCTTCTTCGCCCGGAAGACGGCGTTGCCGCTCTGCACATAGGTGGCGACACTGGAAAAGCCGAGTTCCTCGAAGAAAGTCCGCAGCTCGGCCATCTTAACGATGCGGTTGCCACCGACATTGATGCCGGAAAACAGCGCGACGAAAATCGTCCCTTTTTCGCTCATTCTGGCCCACTCATATGATGAACCCGGCAAGCGCCTCGTTATCGGTGATGTCCTGATACTGGACGCCCTCGGCGTCGAAATTGGCCTTGAGCAAATCGAAATTGCGACGGTCCTTGGTCTCGATGCCGATCAGCACCGAACCGAAATTGCGCGCCGATTTCTTCAGATATTCGAAGCGGGCGATGTCGTCGTCGGGCCCGAGCATTTCGAGGAAGTCGCGCAGCGCGCCCGGCCGCTGCGGAAAACGGATGATGAAGTATTTCTTCAGCCCTTCGAAGCGCAGCGCTCGCTCTTTCACATCGGGCAGCCGCTCGAAGTCGAAATTGCCGCCCGAGACCACCGCGACAATGGTCTTGCCCCTGATCTCCTTCCTCGAAAAATCCTTGAGCGCATCGATCGCCAGCGCGCCGGCCGGCTCCAGGACCACGCCTTCGACGTTGAGCATTTCGATCATCGTCGCGCAGAGCCGGTTTTCCGGTATCAGCCGCACCGCATCGGCGGCAAACTCCTTGAGCTGGCGCAGCGGCTCGCGGCCGATCTCGGCCACCGCGGCGCCGTCGACGAAATTGTCGACCTTGGCGAGCTTGATCCGCTTCCCAGTGGAGAGGCTCTCGCTCAGACTTGGCGCTCCGGCCGGCTCGCAGAACACGAAGCGCGTGTCGCGGTTCTGGTCGGCGAAGTAATGCGTGACGCCAGCTGCCAGACCGCCGCCGCCAACCGGCAGCATGATGATGTCGGGCATGCGCGCGCCAGGCATCTGGTCGGCGATCTCGTAAGCGACAGTCGCCTGCCCCTCGATGATGTCCTTGTGGTCGAAGGGCGGCACCATATGCGCGCCGGCGCTTTCGGTGAATTCGAAGGCGGCGCGGTAGCAGTCGTCGAAGAAATCGCCGACCAGCCTGATCTCGACGAAGTCGCCGCCGAATAGCCGCGTCTTGTCGATCTTCTGCTGCGGCGTCGTCACCGGCATGAACACCACGCCCTTCTTGCCGAAATGGCGGCAGACAAAGGCAAAGCCCTGCGCATGGTTGCCGGCCGAGGCGCAGACGAAAAGCTCGGCATCATTGCCGGCGGCGAGCGCCTTGCGGAAAAAGGTGAAGGCGCCGCGGATCTTGTAGGAGCGCACCGGGGTCAGGTCCTCGCGCTTCAAGAGCACCCGCGCGCCGGTCTTCTTCGACAGATAATCGTTCTCCTGCAGCGGCGTTTCCGGAAAGATCTGGCGGATCGCGACAGCGGCGGCGGCGACGCGGGAGGAGAAACTGTTCATGGCGCCGTCACCTCTGGATCGAATGGTTCGAACGCGAAGCCTATTGCACAAATCCCTGTTTGCGGCCACCGATGCCGTGCGGCCGCCTTAACGCGCCAGCAGAAATCCATTGGAGCCATCCATGTCCGTTTCGGCCGTCGCCCTGAAAGCCATGTCGTTGCCGGAATTCGGCGAGCCGACCGTGATGCCGCTCGTCCCGCGCGCCACCCACGAGGCACGCATCGCGGCACTTGTGGCGCGCGGCTCAAGGGCGGGCTTCGATGCCTTCGTCGTCTATGGCGACCGCGAGCATGCCGCCAATGTCGCCTATCTGTCAGGCTACGATCCCCGCTTCGAGGAGACCCTGCTGGTCGTCGTTCCCGGCAGAGAGCCGAAACTGCTGGTCGGCAATGAAGGTTGGGGCTACGCCGAGATCTGCGACGGGCCCTATAAACGTGTCCTCTACCAGACCTTCTCGCTACCGGCGCAGCCGCGCGACCGCTCCGACGCACTGCCCGACATCCTTGCCGGTTGCGGCCTGAAAGCCGGCCAGAAAATCGGTGCCATCGGCTGGAAACCATTCGGCGCCGGCGATGCCGGCTTCGGCGAGACGGCGCTCGACCTGCCTTCCTTCATCGCCGACACGCTGCGCGCACTTGCCGGTGACAAGGGCGCGGTGTTGAACGCTGCGGATCTGCTGATGAACCCGGCGGACGGCCTGCGGGCAATCAACGAGGCCGACCAGCTCGCCGCCTTCGAATTCGCCGCGACCTTTTCCTCGCAAGGCCTGCGCAACGTCCTCAAAAGCATCGAACCCGGCATGAGCGAATTGCAGGCAGCGCGGCTGATGGGCATCAACGGGCTGCCCTTGTGCTGCCACCCGATGCTGTCGGCCGGCAGACGAGCGTCGTATGGCCTGCCGAGCCCTCGCCTCGACATCATCAAGCGCGGCGACCCGATCACCATGGCCTATGGCATCCAGGGCTCGCTCAATGCCCGTGCCGGCTTTTTGGCTGAAAGCGCGGCCGATCTGCCGCCGGCCATCCGCGACTACGTCGAAAAACTGGTGGCGCCGTATTTTTCCGCCGTCGTCGACTGGTATGAGACGGTCGGCATCGGCGTTGCCGGCGGCGACTTGTGGAAGGTGGTGCATGACCGCATCGGCGACCCGTTCTTCGGCGTTACTCTCAACCCGGGCCATCTCGTCCATATCGACGAATGGATGCATTCGCCGGTATTTTCAGGCTCGCAGGTCAAGCTGCAATCGGGCATGGCGCTGCAGGTCGATATCATCCCGGCGACCGGGACGGACTATTTCACCACCAACATCGAGGACGGCATAGCGCTCGCCGACGAGGCGCTGCGCGAGGAGATCGCGGCGCTCTATCCGGAAGCCTGGCATCGCATAGAGGCGCGCCGCGCGTTCATGGTGGATGTGCTCGGCATCCGGCTGAAGTCCGAGGTGCTGCCTTTCTCCAACATTCCGGCCTTCCTGCCGCCGTACTGGCTTTCGCGCAACACTGCGATGGCCGTCGAGAGGCGCTGACCACATTTCCGCTGGACACGACTTACTTCTGCCGCACTTCGCCTGCTGGGGAGGTGTCGCGGAGGTTGGGCCGGAGTGGAATTTCAAAAAGTGCCTTTGAAGACGATTTGCATCTTTGCCCTTGCCTTGCTGATTGCTGGCTGTGGCGGCCGCAAGACCGAGGAAATTCTCGGCAGCGTCGTCGTGCCCGCGCCGGCTACCGAGATCGCAGGCAATCACTCGATCTTCATCACCACCACCCGCAAGAAATCCGACGACCCCAACCAGGTGTTCGATGGCGAACGCTCGGCCACGCTGAACTATGCCCGCGTCAACGTCACCGTCCCGCCGGTTCACCAGACCGGCCAGATCGAGCGGCGCTCGCGCGGCAAGTCGAACGATCCCACCAAATACTTCATGGCCTCCGAGGTCGTCGGCTACGACACGCAGCCCAAATTCGCCAATGCGCTGAACGCCGACATCGCCGCGCGCGGCGGCCGCGTCATGGTCTTCGTCCACGGCTACAACACCGGTTTCGACGACGCCGTCTACCGGCTGACCCAGATCGTCCATGATTCCGGTTATCCGGGCACGCCCGTTCTGTTTTCCTGGGCGTCGGGCGCCAAGACCACCGACTACGTCTATGACAAGGAAAGCGCCAGTGCGGCCCGCGACCAGCTGGAAGTGACGCTGAGGATGCTGGCGCAAACCGGCGCGCGGCGCATCGACATCGTTGCGCATTCGATGGGAACCTGGGTCACGATGGAGACGCTGCGCCAGCTCGCCATCACCGGCGATCGCGATCTCGGCGGCAAGCTCGGCGACGTCGTTCTGGCCTCGCCCGACATCGATGTCGACGTCTTCAAGAGCCAGATGCGCCGCTACGGCAAGCCGGACAAGCCGTTCATCCTGCTGCTCTCCGACGACGACCGGGCGCTCAGGCTCTCCGGCCTGATTGCCGGTTCGCGGCCGCGCGTCGGCGACTACAAGGATGCTGCCGATCTTGCTTCCTACGGCGTGACGGTCGTGGACCTTTCCAAGGTCAAGGGCGTTGACAGCTTCAACCACACGAAGTTCGCCGACAATCCTGTGCTGGTGAAGATGATCGGCCAGCGGCTGCGCGAGGACGATGGTTTTGCCAGCGATCGCGATGTGACCGACCGCATCAACCTGCTCGGGCAATGAGGTGGGCTCCTCGAGCACCTGTCCTCCGGTTGCCGCCCATCGGATCACTTTGAACTGGACCAGGCTGCACCCTGCCTTTATCGAATGGGCACAGACGTCATGAGCATGGCGTCAGCAGCGGGAGCCGGCGTGTGACCGTGCGTTCGAAATGCTTCCTTGTCGTGGCGTTCGCTCTCGCAGGCTGCGCCGGCCCGAACACGCACGACCTGCTCAACAAGACGACGGTCGCAGCACCCGCCTCCGACATCGCGGCCACGCATGAGATTTTCGTCGCCACCACCCGCCAGAAGGCGACGAAAGACCCACGCCAGGTGTTCGACGGCGGCCGCTCGTTGACCACCAGCTACGCCCGCGTCGACGTCACCGTTCCCAAGGTCCATCATGTCGGTGCCATCGAGCGCGCCAAGGGCTCCGCCAACAGCAACCCGGCCAAACAATTCACCGCGACCGGCGTCGTCCACTATGAGGACGCGTCGCAATTCGGCAAGGCGGTCGGTGCCGATATCGCCATGCGCGGCGACCGCGCCCTGGTTTTCGTGCATGGCTTCAACAACGGCTTCGACGACGGCATCTACCGGCTGACACAGATCGCTCACGACACGAAGTATCCGGGCACGCCGGTGCTGTTCTCTTGGGCGTCGAGCGGCAAGACCACCGGCTATATCTACGACAAGGAAAGCGCCAACGCCGCGCGCGACGACCTCGAAGCGACGTTGCGCATGCTGGCCAAGACCCGTGTCAAGAGCATCGACATCATCGCCCACTCGATGGGAACCTGGGTGACCATGGAGGCACTGCGCCAGCTTGCCATCACCGACGACCGCGACCTCGACGGCAAGCTGGGCTACGTCATCCTCGCCTCGCCCGATATCGACGTCGACGTGTTCAAGAAGCAGATGATCCGCTACGGCAAGCCCGACAAGCCATTCGCCATCCTGCTTTCCGCCGACGATCGGGCTCTCAGGCTTTCATCGCTGATCTCGGGCGACAAGCCGCGCGTCGGCGACTATGGCAATGCGGCCGACCTCGCCAGCTACGGCGTGTCCGTCGTCGACCTCAGCCAGACCAAGGGCGGCGACCGTCTGAACCACGCCAAATTCGCCGACAACCCGATGCTGGTGCAACTGCTCGGCGACCGGCTGCGCACGCCGGCCGGCCTGGCCTCGGACGAACCCGACCCAACGCAGCTCAACAATCTTGGCCAGGGCCTCGGCAAGGCCGTCGGCTCGGTCGCCGAAATCGTCATCACGACGCCGTTCAAGGTGCTGACCATCGCCACTGGCGGATAAAGCACGCCGCCTGGTTCTCAGATAAAAAGGTCGACCTTCTGGAAGGTCGTCACATCGACCAGGCCGACATCGGAGATTCTGAGTTCGGGGATCACTACCAGCGCCAGCAGCGAGTGCTGCATATAGGCGTTGTTCAGCGAACAGCCCATCTTGCGCATTGCCTCGGTGAGTTTCTCCGCCTTGGCCGCGACAATTTCCGCCCGCTCGTCCGACATCAGGCCGGCGATCGGCATTTCGACCAGTGCCAGTTCCTTGCCCTTGGAGAACAGCACCACGCCGCCACCGACCTCGCCCAGCCGATTGACGGCAAGCGCCATGTCTTCCTTGTTGGTGCCGACGACGATGATGTGATGACTGTCATGCGCGACGCTGGAGGCCATGGCGCAGTCGCCCATATAGCCGAAGCCGGAGACGAAGGCGTTGGTGACGCCGCCGGTGCCCCGGTGGCGCTCGACCAGCGCGATCTGGCAGACATCGTTGCGCCGATCCATGGCGACCAGCCCGTCCTCGACCGGAAGATCGGCTTCCAGCGCCCGCGTCGGCGCCTGGTTCTCGATGACGCCGATGACCCGCACCCGCACCTCGTTGGCGCCCTTCGGCGCCACCACGTCGAAATCCTTCGCCTTCAGCTTCTTGCCGAGCTTGACGGTGTTCTTCGCCGTCTTCGGATAGTCATAGGCCGGAATATCGATATCGAGCTTGCCGCCCTTGGCCAGCCGGACGCCGCGAGCATAGACCTCGTCGATGGTCATCGCGGCGAGGTCCGAGACGATCAGCAGGTCGGCCAGCCGCCCCGGCGCGATCGAGCCGAGCTCGCGCTCCAGCTTGAAATGCTGGGCGGTGTTGAGCGTTGCCATCTGGATCGCCGTCACCGGCTTCAATCCCTGTTGAATGGCGTGCCGCACCACCCGGTCCATATGGCCTTCCTGCACCAGCGTGCCGGAATGACTGTCGTCGGTACACAGGATAAAATTTCGCGGGTCGAGCCCGCTTTCCGTCACCGCCTTGATCTGCGAGGCGACGTCGTACCAGGCCGAGCCCAGCCGCAGCATCGCCTTCATGCCCTGGCGCACGCGAGCAATGGCGTCCTCGGCGCGCGTACCCTCGTGGTCGTCCTCCGGTCCGCCGGCGACATAGCCATGGAAAGGCAGGCCGAGGTCGCGCGAGGCATAGTGCCCGCCGACCGTCTTGCCGGCCTTCACCGTCGCCGCGATCTCGCCCGACATGACGGGATCGTTGGCGACGACACCGGGAAAATTCATCACCTCGCCAAGCCCGATGATGTTTTCCCATGTCATGGCCTCGGCGACATCGGCGACTGTCAGTTCGGCGCCGGCATGTTCCAGCCCCGGCGCCGAGGGCACGCAGGACGGCATCTGCACATGCACGTTGATCGGCATGGCGATGGCCTCGTCATGCATCAGACGCACGCCTGGAAGGCCGAGCACATTGGCGATCTCATGCGGATCGATGAACATCGAGGTGGTGCCGTGTGGAATGACGGCGCGGCAGAATTCCGTCACCGTCACCATGCCGCTCTCGACATGCATATGCGCATCGCAAAGGCCGGGCACGAGATAGCGCCCGCCGGCATCGACGACCTTGGTGCCCTGGCCGATCGCGTGGCCGGCATTCGGCCCGCAATAGGCAAAGCGGCCGCCGGCAATGGCGATATCGGTGCCGGCGATGATCTCGCCCGAGTGGACGTTCACCCAGCGCCCGTTGCGAATGACGAGATCGGCCGGCTTGCGCCCCATGGCGACATCGACCAGATGGGTCGCCATCTCTGTCCAGGGCTTGGGTCTCGCGTTGCTTGTCATTGGGGACTCCTGTTTGCCCACTGTGCCAATCCGGCGCGGTTTTGACCAGTTGGCAAAGCCGGATTGTGCTTGATGCAGAACCGTCTCGTGAGCGGCTCCTCCGGCAAGGCGAAATGCTCTAGATTCACATCTGGCGACTGTCAGGATTGGTGAGGGCGATGGCACAGACGATCCGATTTGCAGTTTTCGTGCTTTCGGCATGCCTGGCCGGCCTGGCCTTCTTCACCCTGCATTCCTTCTGGATGTGGCTGGCGCCGATCCTGATCTTCGTCGCCGGCTCCATGCTGGCCGAATATGCCTTCAACCGGCTCGCATCGCCTCTGGAGAAGCAGCGCGACCTGGAGGATCGGACGCGCAACCCGCCGGCATGAGCCGTGGCCAACGCCGTCGGCGGCACCCGCCGGGCAGGCCCCGAGCTTGTTGACTAATCTGGTCAAAACGCGATGCTCACCGCGGACCGAACCGTAAGAGGGAACCATGACCCGTTTCTGGAAAGCGTTCGCCATTTTCGTCTTGTTCACAGCGTCAACCGCGTTTGCCGTCGCCGAGGAACGTTGGCAGACTTTGCCGGAGCCGGCGGCCATGCCCAAAGCTGATCAGAGCGGCTATGCGCCCGTCAATGGTTTCCAGATGTACTACGCCGTTTTCGGTGCGGGTGACCCGGTGCTGCTCATCCATGGCGGCCTCGGCCATGCTGATGTATGGGCCAGCCAGGTGGCGACGCTTTCCAAAACTCACAAGGTGATCGTCGCCGACAGCCGTGGCCACGGCCGCTCGACCCGTACCGAGCAGCCTTATGGCTACGATTTGATGGCGTCGGACTATCTGGCGCTGCTCGACTACCTGAAGGTCGACAAGACCGCGCTCATCGGCTGGAGCGATGGCGGCATTATCGGTATCGACATCGCGCTGCATCATCCGGAACGGCTGACGAGGCTCTTTGCGCAAGCCGCCAACGTCACCACCGATGGCGTCGATCCGGGTGTGATAACCAACAAGACCTTTGCAGCCTACATCGACCGCTCCGGCCGCGACTACAAGAAGATGTCGAAGACGCCAGACCAGTATGACGCCTTCGTGGCCCAAATCAGCCACATGTGGGAGACGGAGCCGGCGTGGACCAAGGAACAGCTCGGCAAGATAACCACGCCGACGGCGATCGTTGCCGGTGATCACGACGAGGCGATAAAGCGCGAGCACACCGAATACATGGCCTCCGCCATTCCGGGCGCCAAGCTCATCATCCTACCCAACGCCAGTCATTTCGCCATGCTGCAGGCGCCGGACGAATACAGCCAGGCGGCGCTGGGCTTCATCGACGCCAAATAGGGCACTCTTGCGCCGACCGGCGGATTCGATTGTTGAGCAAGGGGATTCCGTTTTGCGGCGAATAAGGTTACCCTGCAACCTAGGGATTTCTGAAGCGCCATTTCGGAGAACTCGATGCGTCGTTTGACGCTTGCCAGTGCCGGCTTTCTCACGCTCCTGTGCGGGCGCGCTTTCGCCGCGGACTTGGGCACCGAACTGCCGATGACAGCGCCAGGCTTCGACTGGACGGGCTACTATGCCGGTCTGCAGGCCGGCTATGGCTGGGGCAGCTCCGACATTTCTGGAACGGAAGGCGAGCCATTTGCCGCCTCGCCCGACCTCGACGGCGGTTTCGTCGGCGGCCATGTCGCGGGCCTCTGGCAGTTCAACCAGGCGGTGGTCGGCGCGCGGGCCGAACTCAACTATGCCTCGATCAATGGTTTTGCCTCGCTGGGTCCAGTAAATTCGATCGGCACCGACATGCGCTGGTTCGGGTCGGTCGACGCCGAAGCCGGCTTTGCCACGGATCGCTGGCTGATCTACGGCGTCGGCGGCGTCGCCTTTGCCGGCATCGAAACATCGCAGGACGCAGCCACGTCATTCGCCTCGACGCGGACCAGTGCTGGCTGGACTGTCGGCGCGGGCGTCGACTACGCCTTGACCGACAAGCTCATCGTCGGCGCTCAGTACCGCTACTACGACTTCGGCAAGGAGCACTTTGATGCCCCGGATGACTTCCTCGATCGCGACCAGAGCGTCAAGCTTCATACGGTCGGCGTGAACTTCAGCTACAAGTTTTGATCGCGGCCGCAGCCGACAATGCCAGAAACAGGATTCAAGGCAGCCTGAGGCGCGAAGTACGACAGCAGCGGCCCGACAACCCGTTGGGGTGAGACTGACTGGCTGCCGGGCCTGACCGGCTTGGGGGGCAAGCCGGCTGGACCAAACGTAATATTAGCAACTGCGCAACAAAACCCCGACTTGGCGTTTTCCCCTGTTATGCGCGTCCATGTGCAGCGCGCATGAGCTCACTTCCAGATTCCGACCGTTGGCCTAGCCGCCAGGAATTGGTGCGGACGACGGGAATCGAACCCGTACGATCAGAGATCGAGGGATTTTAAGTCTCTTTCTAGGCGTCTACTCTTGGGTATCCATACGACCGCAAAGCCTTGTGGATTAAGGAAAGACCGAGGGTTTACAGTCCCTATTTGTTCCGATACGTTCCCCTGGGTAGACACGAAGCGGCTACCCGCTCGGCTACCCAGGGGAAAACGCAAATGCCAATCCTTTCCGACAATTTCGTTTCAAGTGCCACCCTGCCCCGCGATCGTGACGAATTGGTCATTCGCGACAGCAAGCTTGCCGGCTTCGCTCTCAGGCTTCGCCGCAAGGCCGACGGCAAGCCGTCAAAGACCTTCCTTGTCTTTCAGGAGCTTCCCGGCCGCGACGGCGCCCGCAAGCGGCGCAAGATCATCATTGGCGATCATGCGACCTATCCGGCTGAGAAGGCCCGCGCCGAGGCTCAGAGCATGCTCCAGGCGATCGATCGGGGCGACGATCCAGCAGCGGCTCGGGCAGAGAAAAAGGCACAACCGATATTCGAGGATCTCATCAAGGATTTCGAGACGACGCACATCGAGAAGAAAAAACCCGAGACGCGCAAGGACTATCGAGGGCGCATCCGGCGCAATCTCTTGCCAACGTTCAAAGGCCGACGCGTTGCCGACATCACCGCCGAAATGGTGCGGTCATTCCATGCCAAGAAACATGGCAATCCGACCGACGCAAATCGGTCGCTCGCGGTGCTATCGGTCATGATGGGCCGGGCAATGGAACTTGGCTGGCGCAAAGATAACCCCTGCATGGGTGTTCGGAGAAACAAGGAAACGGCGCGGGAGGAATGGCTCGACGAGACTGACCTGCCAAAATTCGTCAAGGCACTCGCCAGCGTTGCCGGTCCCCATGCCGATCTAATCCGGTTCCTTACCGTCTCGGGATGGCGTGTCTCCGAGGCGCGCTTGCTGACCTGGGACATGGTTGAGCTTCCCAAGACGGTCGCGCGTCTTCCCGATACCAAGTCGGGCGCTTCCGTTCGTGCTCTGTCGACCGATGCCGCCACCATTATCGACGGGCAGGCGCATCGACTTGGGTTTGTGTTCTCTGGGCGAAAGGGCTCGCAGCCGGTTTCCTATAAGCGCCTCCGCGAAGTGCTGACAGGCGTTTGCCAAGCGGCGGAGATCAAGGCCATCACGCCTCACGCGTTGCGCCACACAGCAGCCACATGGGCTGCTGTTTCCGGCGCCGAAGCGCATGAGCTGCGGGAGGCCTTCGGCTGGAAGACGCTGGCGATGACCAACCGCTATGTCTCGAAAGCTGAGAGTCTTGGCAGACGCGGTGCGCAACGTGCCGCCGACGCAATGAATGTGCTGCAAAAGCCGGTGGCGGAAGTGAAGGAAATCCGCTGATGAACCAGGAGGCCGATCTTGCGCGGGCCGAGGATGCAGTGATCCTTTTGGCTAGACATGAACAACTTGCAGCGGAGCTGAAAACCACAAATGGCGACGAGTATCAGACCCTTGGGCTCGTCCGCCGCTACCTCAGTGAAACCGGCATAGATCCCGAATTGATCTACCCGATTATGCGGCGCATGGGCGAGCTAAGGGACGCCTGGGTTCGCACAGAGCGCCAGGATAGTAAGGGCGGCGCGCTCAAGCCTACCAACCAAGTTCACGCCATGGCGTTCCTGGCGGCAAGCGCCACAGTTCTGCACAATCGAAGAAGTCTGGCTATTCGCAAGGCCGATGCCTACGTGGCGAAGTACGCCAAGTTCGACAGGACCAAGCTTACAAGTTTTCGAAAGAACGTGGAGGCCGAAAATCTCGCAGCCTATCAGGTGGAAACCTACAAGAAGTTCCTGAAGGATATCGGCGCCTTCGCCGAGGAAGAGCTTGAGCCAGAAATTCGCCGCTGTGCGCTGTTGTGCGGAGATTTTCTTAGAAACCCATAGTGTTCTAGCCGCTCGTCGGCTTGATTTTCGCAGTCGCCTCATCAACCCCGAGGGCGGCTAACAAGGACCAAACGTCCCGCGTCGCCTTCTAAACTCAAAGGCGACAAAGCATGGACCATCTATCAGCAGCATCAATCTTCAATTCCCGGCTCAGCTTCTGGACTGCCCAAGGCTTCGCAGGTGCCGAACTGTATGAACAACTCGCGGAAGACAACGAACTTCCTTCCTTTTTCGATCCTGATGACATCGCCGAAATCCAGGGCGTTCTCGTCGGCAGCGTGAAGAAGGCAAGACATCGCGGCGCCGGGCCGGCGTTCATCCGGCTCTCCAGCAAAGTTATCAAATACCCGCGTCCCGACTACTGCCGGCACCTCGCCTCCAAGTTCGTGCGGAGGGCCGCATGATGACCGGCGAGCGCGAAATCGAACTCATCCTGGCGGCGACGGAATGGTTGCAGACCACGCCCAAGAGCCAGCGCCCGAAGCCGGCGATTGTCGAGTTGAGAGAGCGTTTCGGCTTAAGGGCCAGTGACGCCATTATCGCCATCCGTGGGGCGACCGACTTCTCGAATTGGGGAGGCGGCGCCAATGACAATCGCACCCCATGAAAGCCGAAGCTCGACCGCCAGGGCAGCGGCCGAGCCATCACGAGAGTCGACGGGCGGGCAGCAAATCGACCGTTATAATGTTACATCACACAGCGCTGAGCAGCAAGCCGTCCGCCATCTGACTGCGGCGCGCAACCACCTTCATTGCGCGGTGCTCCGCTTCGATGACGCGGGCTACGAGCACGACCCGACTGCGCGTTCGTACAGCTACGTCGCTGGCATCGTTGCCGAGTTCAACGGCAGACCGTGGCGGCCGGTGCCGTCGCTTGCCCCATCTCATATCGAGCGTGCGGCCAAAGAGTACCGCCTCCAGGCAAGGAGGCTCTATTGATGGAAGACGACTTCGCCGCCGAACTGCTCGATGAGGTTTACAACTTCGTTGGCCGGTTCGTTGCCTATCCTTCCGAGGCCGCGCACGTCGCGCACGTCCTGTGGATAGCCCACACCCACATGATGCAGGCATGGGAATCGACACCCCGGATTGCGTTCCTGTCGCCCGAGCCGGGCTCTGGAAAAACGCGTGCCCTGGAGATTTCCGAGCTGCTCGTCCCCAGGCCAGTCGAAGCGATAAATGTGACGCCGGCCTATCTCTTCCGCAAGGTCGCGGACGAGGCCGGCGCACCGACGATCCTGTTCGATGAGATCGACACCATCTTCGGGCCGAAGGCCAAGGATAACGAGGAAATTCGCGGCCTTCTCAACGCTGGACATCGCCGCGGTGCATCAGCCGGCCGGTGTGTCGTCCGAGGCAAGATCATCGAGACGGAAGAGATACCGGCCTACTGCGCGGTCGCCTTGGCCGGGCTGGGCGATCTGCCCGATACGATCCTGACAAGGTCGGTCATCATCCGCATGCGGCGCCGGTCGCCTGACGAGCAAGTCGAGCCATATCGGCGCCGCGTTCATAGGCCGGAAGGCGAAGTCGTGCACAAGCGCCTTGCAGGCTGGGCCGAGTTTGTCGTGGCCGATATCGGCGACACCTGGCCGGAGATGCCGCCTGGCGTTAAAGACCGCGACGCTGACGTCTGGGAGCCTTTGCTTGCGGTGGCAGATGCTGCCGGTGGACATTGGCCAGAACGGGCTCGTGTTTCCTGTGTTTCGTGTGTTTCGGCTTCCAAGGCAGCCACACCCAGCCTGGGAATTCGGCTGCTTTTCGACCTGAAGATCGTCTTCGGCTTCAGTGAACGCCTTTCCACTAAAGGAATCATAGACAACCTTTGCTCTCTACCTGAATCACCATGGGGAGATTTACGTGGGAAAGCCTTGTCCGACACCGGCTTGGCCGATCGGTTGAAGCCCTACGGTGTCAAGTCCAAACAGATCAGAATTGGGGATTGGACAGGCAAGGGATACGAGCGCGCCGACTTCTATGACGCATGGCAGCGGTATCTCTCTGTGCCTCCCATGGAAAGCGAAACACCCGAAACAAGCGAAACAGCGGTGGCAGCATGACCTCGCCAGCGAGCGCGATTGCACCTGATTTCGTTGACAATGCAGGCAGATTGTCAACGAAAACCGATGCACCGCCTCATCGCTCGACGATCTCCCGGCAGAAGGCAAAGGCCGGCCTGGTCTGCCTCAGGACATGGCACGATGAGGCGCACATAAGCGCCCTGTTGGTTGGCGCCGGTTTTCTCCCTGCACATCTGGCCGACGACAGAGAGGCAATCGCCCGCGCGCTCGAAGCCTATGTTTCCGCCGGCAAGGCTGCGCTGTTCGACGTCTAGACCTGCAACATGTTGCACCACGGGTTTTCGAAACGTGCGAAATTTAATGCCTGATTTGTTTCTGGAGAAATTCGCAATGCGCGGCACTGTTCACGTCACCACCGACATCGACAAGGGCATGGATTTCGCCCGCGTCGCTCGCGTCATGGCCTACTACAAAGATGCCGGCGAACTGGAATACGCCGACGCACCACCACGTATCATCGATGCCATCAAGGCCATGAAATCCGCTGTCGTCGGCGGAAGCATCGGCAATGGCACCTGGGGCAGCGAACTGGCGCCCTATAAGGTCGTCTCCGACGCCTTCATGGAATCGCTGCGGAACGTCGGCTGTTTCTTCCGGATCCTCGACGCGATGCTGAAGGTGCCGCTTCGCAGCCAGCTTGTGGCCTTCACCGCGAATGCGAGCGGCTATGTCACCGGAGAAGGCAGCGCCAAGCGCATGACGCGCATGTCCTTTGAGAACGAATACGTGGATGCCTTCCGAGCAACCGCTTTCGTTGTCGTTTCGAACGAATTGCTGAAGCTCGGAGCGCTCGCGGACCCGATCATTTCTCAGGAATTGCGCGGCGCCGTTTCCTATACCGCAGATGAGCAATTCCTCGCCATCCTCGATGCCGGCACGAACACTTCGGCGAGCGCGGGCAGCACCGTGAACGCGGTGCAACAGGATCTGAAAACCGCGTTGGCCGCTACCGATCTCGGAGCGCAGTCCAAGCTATTCTTCGTCGCGCATCCAGACCGCGTGAAACTGCTTGCCACGATGACCATCGACGGTGGCTACGCCTTTGCCGACATCAACCCTGTCAGCGGCGGCTTGCTGCTGAAGACGCCTCTCCTTCCGTGCGATGCCTGTGCATCCGACGCGTTCTATGTGGTCGACGCAAGCGGCCTCGCCGGCAACGCCGATGTTATCCAGGTCGACAATTTCAGGCACGCCTCGATCGTCATGGATGACGCGCCCAATTCGCCTCCCGATGCCAGCACCGTTCTTATCAACCTGTTCCAGCGCGGTCTCACGGCCATTCAGGCAAGCACGTATGCCGGCGCCAAGGTCGTTCGGGCAAACAGTGTCTACAAGCTGACCGGGGTCGATTGGGGCAGCGCGAATAGCCCGTGAGGTAACGCAAATGAACCGCGGCTATTCCATCCTAAATATCAAGAGTGTCTCGGAGGACGAGCGCACGATAACGGGCATCGCGAGCACGCCCGCGACCGATTTGCAAGACGACGTTGTCGAACCTCGCGGCGCCGTTTTCAAACTGCCGATTCCGTTGCTCTGGCAGCACAAGCACGACGCGCCCGTTGGCTGGGTAACGTCTGCAAAAGTCACCGACGCCGGCATCGAGATTGTCGCCAAGATTGCGAAGATCGCGGATCCAGGCACGCTGAAAGATCGCGTCGACGAGGCGTTTGCCGCCATAAAAGCAGGCCTTGTTCGCGGCCTATCGATCGGCTTCAAAGGCCTGGACTCTGAGCCAATTCGCGGCACCTACGGCGTTCGATATAAAAAATGGTTGTGGCTTGAACTTTCGGCCGTGACACTCGCGGCGAACGTGGAAGCCAGCATTCTGTCGGTGAAGCGGGCTGATTTCCGAGATGGTCGCTCGACACATATCGAGGTCGACCTCCAACGCGCAGCCGCGCTTGGCAAAGTCGATGCCGATATTTCCCGCATTGATCGGCTCATCGCTGACAAGCTGAAGCTCCTGAAAGCCGACGAGGCGAAGCACGCTCTGGACCAAAGCGTCGAGCTTCAGGCGCGTCTCAACAGCCAGATATCGACCCTTCGTAAGCAGGCAGACGAGGCGCAGGAAAAGCGCTTCAAGGCAGAGATTGGCGAGTTCGAAAAGCCTTTGCCGATAGCCCGGCTGCAGCAGTCAGAACCCGTCACGGAAGAAGTGCGGAAATACCTGGCAACCGAGACGGCTGCGCTGAAGGAATTGGGGCTGAACGAGGACACGCGCAACATGCCGTACACACATGGCCTGTTCGCCATCTTCTACAACAGTCTGACGACATCGCTACAGAAGATGCGCGACCGCATCGATGCCATCGAAGCGACCGGCCAGCAGGACGCGTACAAAGGGGTCTACCAGCGCGCGCTGCCATACAGCAAGGGCGCCATGGTCACACACGACGGAAGCCTCTGGGTGTCCCTGCAAGACGTGCAGGAAGGCACCCTACCAGGCAGCAATCCAACATCGTGGCAACTCGCCGCGAAAGGCGCCACCAAGATGGAAAGGACGAAGACATGAAGACGATGGAAGACGCAAGCGCACTGATCGACAAGGCCATCCAGACTGCGCTTGAACGCGCAAGCATAGACCTCGCAGACGGTCGCACGCCACAGGAGTTGGCGGCTGCGCTCGCCAGATACGACGCTGATCTGGCGATATGGAAAGTCGACGCTCTGGCATCGGCGAAGCGCTTCGCTCTCGATCCGAGGGCGCACGGCAGCGTGCAGTAGGCCGGGGGGACGTCGCGTCTCAGGGGCCATGAAGCCCAGACCGGTTCCCGAAAGTTAGTTGCGATAAATCCGTACAAAAAAAGGTTCTGAAATGGGCAGTAGAGGCAGAAAATCAGCCGAAGCACTGACGGTTGTCACGCTGGCGAACCGCATTGCACCGGACGCGCCATATCACTTGACTGATGCGCAGGCGGCTATCTGGCGCGGCATTGTCGACACGCTTCCGGCTGAATTCTTCCCAAGCGAATCTTTTGACACGCTTGCCGCCTATTGCCGGCATGCATGTGAGGTGCGGCGCCTCTCCGGCGAGGTCGAGAGGTTCAAGACCGAATGGCTGCGGGATGGCGAAGGATTGCGGCGCTACGGCGTGCTGATCAAACTGCGCGAATTGGAAGTCCGCAGCATGCTGGCTGCGGCGCGGAGTTTGAGGCTGACGAATCAATCCAGGTACCGGGCCGACAGCGCGGCGACGCGGTCAAAGCCGCTGACGAGGCCCTGGCTATGATCCCGCTCGATGACATTGCCCAGATAGCCGTGATCCCCAAGAACGCACACGTAGAGTTGCGCATTGGCCTTGGGATACACGAGCGCAGCGGCGCGCTCATGCTGAATTTTTCAATTGGCCCGGTAGGCGGCGGACCGGCGACCAAAAGTTTAGGGATCAAGGCAAGCCTCATCCCAGACGTTCAAGCGGCACTTACTCAGGCATACGAGATAGCCAGTGGCAAATGACCTCAACCTATATCTGATCGCTGATGGCCAGGCAGACGACCAATGGCAGACGAGCAATGACGGCCTCACACAATTGGCGAACGCCACGACAGACACCTATGCCGTGGATTTCTCGGCTGGCAACGTCACGCTCACGTCGACGCAATATCGATCGGCGATGGTGTTCAAGCCAAGTGCGGCATTGGCGGCAGCTCGCACGCTCATCCTGCCGGCGGTCAAGCGGCCATTTGAATTTCATAACAGCGACGCGACTTACACCGTTACGCTCAAGAGCACCGATGGCGCCTCGCCAGAGACCGCTCTGACGAAAGCGGTAGCTCCGGGCGAGATATTCATCGGCTACACCAACGGCTCCTCTCCGGGGCTCTACGGCGCCGTTGTATCGACATCGGGCAGCGGCGTGAGCGATGGTGACAAGGGCGACATTACTGTCAGCGGCACCGGCACCGTCTGGAGCGTGGACGCCTTTACAGGAGGAGTAGCCGGCAACATCCTATACTATGATGGCAACTCGCCAGCAGGCTGGCAGAGGCTTGCTCCCGGAACCAGCGGGCAATTTCTTAAGACCCTAGGTTCTGCCGCCCCTGCTTGGGGTGACCCGCCTTATGATGTTCCCCTGAGCTTTTCTGGAACGCCTACAGCCGGGCAGTTGATCGGGAAAACCGTTGTTACCAGAGACGTTGCCTTCCCAGCAAATTTCTCAGGTTCGGCTGGGCATATCGGCACCAATCCCACAAGCACGTTCGCCATCGATGTTCAGGACAATGGCGTCTCGATCGGCACCATCTCGATTTCGACAGGCGGCGTTTTCACGTTCACGACAAGCAGCGGAACAGCCAAGACCGTTTCTTCCGGCCATCGCCTTGAGTTCTATGCTCCTGCAAATTCTCCGGCTGACGCAACCGCAGCAAATATCGCGGCGACACTCAAGGGCTCGGCAAGCTAATGTTGTTAGGCAGCGGCACATTCTTCGGCGGAGCTGGCGGCGGCGGCGGTCCTGCCACAGATCCATATTTCGCAAATGTCGTTCTGCTCTGCGGCTTTAACGGCACAGACGGCGCGACCACCGCACCGGACGAAAGCTTATCGGCCAAGACACTCACATTCGTTGGCGATGCCCAGATCGATACCGCACGGTCAAAATTCGACGGGGCTTCGCTGCTTCTCGACGGCACCGGGGATCGAGTTACGGTCCCGGATAGCCTGGATTGGGACTTGTCGGATGCAAACTCCGATCAGTTTACAGTTGAATGTTGGATTTACCCCACGGTCGGCAACACCACCCAGTACTTAATCGCGCAGTCTGGGAACATCGGCAACTGGTCTTGGGGCTTGGGCTTCAGCGACCTGACGATTTTTTTCCAGTGGTCACCGAACGGAACTACACCAATGAATTCGCTCACCTACGCAAGCCCGACAATGAGTCTCAATGCCTGGCATCACGCTTGTGTAGACAAGGACGCCACCGGCAAGATCCGGCTCTATGTCGATGGCGTCATGCGAGCCTCGTCCACTCCGGCCAATAGCGCGTTCTTCAACTCGACGGCGACACTGCAGATTGGTGCGTTCAACGCGGCGAACTTCTTCAACGGCTCGATCGACGAGGCGCGCATCACCAAAGGTGTCGCACGCTATGCTTCGGATAGTGGCTTCACTGTCCCGACTGAGGCTTTCCCGAGGAGCTAAGAGAGACCCGGCGGGGGGGGTATTCAGGCAAAAATCGCCCGACATTCCGCCGACCGCTCGCCGATCTAAAATTAGCAAAAAAGCAGATTAAAATCCTAGAATGTCCAATGTGGCTAAGCTAAGCAATTGTTTTCACATAGCTATGTGCGGCTAACTGGGTCGGAAACGGACCCAGTTTCTGCCGTTTTGGCCCACTTTCGCGAGTTTTGCGGCGTCTGGCCAAAAAACTGCGGATTTTGCGGAAACGCGTGTTGCGGGGGGCGAGCGGTAGGCGAGATAAGTCGGCAAATTTGCCGGAATACCCCCGCACAGCAGGTGCGCTCACTGATAACGTTATTAGTGACCTCAACATTTCAATCGCGGACGGGTGCGAAAACCATGGGGGCCGGTCGCCGAGATAAGGGGGCAAATTTGCCCGCTTCCCCCCGCCATGACTTAGCCAGCGAGGCGGTCGATACCCTGCAATACGACCGCCAACCAAGCAGCGATTGCGGCGTACCCTGCCCATCTTCCTTGTCGCTGAATGTCGTCCATAAAATCATCGATGGAATTGCGGATTTCGACCTTTGCGGCACGAAACCCCAATCCAGCCGCTACCAGGCTCGAAACTATCGAGATGTAAGGCAAAACGTCTTTCATCAGCTTCCCTCATGACTGCCCCGGAGTGGGGCGCTTGACGTCGACAGCGAAATGAGAACATCTTAGGCGCACCGGCTGACAGCGCTAACTGCCAGCCGGCACTTGTCTCAGGAAGCCGGATCAGGGCCTCGCAGTGACCGACACCAGATTTACCACTCCGTTCACGATTCGCTAGGCGTTGCCTTGGCTTCCCTCAACCAATGAGAGGGAATGCACATGACGACAATGACACGACGCGCCGCATTGGGCGCAATAGCCTGTATTCCGGCCATAGGAGCCGCTACAGCGGCCGTAGCCAGGCCAGAGGCCGTCAGTCTCCATCCCGACGCCGAACTGTTCCAGCTAGAGCGGGAGATAGACGCGCTCAAGGATCGGATGGACAAGCTCGAAAAGTCGCAAAGACGGTTGTGCCGGAAGGCCGAGAAAGCAGCCGGACAGCAGCCGCTCCGTCCCTCCGATTGGGAAAAACAGGTGCCGTCCATGCCGGACGATCTGAAGGCAATGCGAACAAAAGCGCAAGATCATGTCACGTTCGGCGATGTCTTGCGGGGCGCTGAATGGGAGCCACCGGCGGTGCTCGCGTGGCATGCGGCCATTGCAAGCGAACGAGCCGCGATCAAGGCCGCCTGGGACCAATTCTCGGGGAGTCTCGACGAGCATCATCGACTCCTTGGGTATGACGCCCAAGAGGAGGAATTCGATAATGCAGTGAGTGAGCATTGGGAGATTGGCCGGCGCATCTTTGAGATCCCCGCGCGCACCCTTGATGGTATGGCCGTGAAGGTGAGGACGGCAAAGAGCCTTGGCATTCTCGAAACGGGCGATGATGACGATGCGCTTACATCGATCGCAGCTGACATTCTGCGCATTGCTCAAGGCGGTGCCGTATGAACGAGCTACCCAAATTCAAAATCACTGACGACGATATCTTTCGCGCCTATGACGCTTGCGCAATCATCCGTGTCTGTGAATTGGCGGCGGAGCAAATTCCGGAACTGGCGCAAGACGCCCTCGTCCATGAAGCGGTAGGCGATATCAGGAGGTTGTTAGCTATCGCGGGGAAGATTGCCGCGCAATCGCTCACTGCCCTGGAGCTTGCGCAAATGAGTCACGCACACGCCGCCTGATCATTCCGCAAGCGAAAGCGACAAAGGCCCGGCGGCTTCGGCTTCCGGGCCTTTTTTGTCTCTTCGGCTACCCTGACGGCTACCCACGGCAGATTTTCTTGGGTAGCCATCCCCAACGTCAAGTCACATTTTCTACAATGATTTCAACGTGGTGCGGACGACGGGAATCGAACCCGTACGATCAGAGATCGAGGGATTTTAAGTCCCTTGCGTCTACCAATTCCGCCACGTCCGCGCCCGTTGCTTTTCAAGGCTTCGCGCCAAAACGTCAACCGCCTCTGTGCAGGCACAAGAATGTGCTACTTCCGGAACACAGGCTCCGGAGGTCGCAAGGGGCTTACAGCCGAGGCTCAGCTGGCGCGCTGGCGATCTAACGGAATGATCGGTCAGCACTTGGGAGCAGGAGCATTCGCGTCCTGGCTGCTCGCCGTCGTGCTGTGTGCCTGCTGGCCGGTCAGGCATTCCTTCGCGGCAGTCGGTGTTGTGCCCCCCGTTGTCGTCGGGTCGAGGTTCATCCCGCCGGCCGCGCCATATTGACCTTGGCCGCATCGCTCTTGGTGTTGGTTGTGGCCGTTTGCGCCAGGGCAAAGCCTGCCGACAGTGCCAGTACCAGTGATGTGAGCATGAACCGTTGCATGGAACTACTCCTTACTTTTGCAGGCGCCTTGCGACAGGCGCCTCCATGCCCGCCGCCGATATTCTCCTGTCCCGGAGCTGGCGGCTTGGTTAACAGCATATTAACAAATTCGCAGATTGTAACGAGCCTTGGCAGGCCCGATGCCGGAGCATCGGCATCCGGCTGCCTCAAGCGCTCAATGTCCCGCGCACTCGGGTGCTAAAACAGGCAGTCGTTTCAGGCTGGAATCGGGTACAATTTCAGGTGCTGGATGAGGATGATCGTCTTGGCGTCGACGATGCGGCCGTCGGCAATGCCGGCCAGCGCGTCATCAAGGGTCATTTCCAGGACCTCGATGTCCTCGCCTTCTTCCGGCGCGCCGCCTCCGGCCGAAATGCGGTCGGCAGGCGTGTAGCGGGCAATGAAGAACCAGAGCCGTTCAGTCACGCTGCCGGGGCTCATATAGGGCGCAAACAGCCGCTCGACGTCCTTCAGCCGGTAGCCGAGTTCCTCCTCCGCCTCCTTGCGGATACAGGTTTCAGGATCGTTTTCGTCGAGCAGGCCGGCACAGGCCTCGATCAGGGGCTCGCGATGGCCAGTGACATAGGCCGGATAGCGGAACTGCCGCACAAGCAGCACTGTCGAGCGCTCGGGGTCGAACGGCAGGATCACCGCACCGTCGCCGCGATCGTAGGTCTGGCGGATCTGCGTTTCCCACTGCCCGTCGCGGCGGCGATAGTCTAGGACGGTCTTCTTCAGGACCGCCCAGTCATCGGAAAGCACTTCCTCCGAACGGATGCGAATGCGATCTTCCATGATGAACTCCGATGAACCCATGCTCGCGCACGAGGCGTAGCCGCGAACCGCCATTCATGCAATCGGGCCAGCCATTGGTCCAGAGCGGTCATTCGCCACCCCGTGTCTGGCGCCGGCCGCATCGCCTGACTAAATAGCGGACTACGCCCTCCAGGAGCTTTCGATGACCACATCGCTTTTCCAGCCGATCACGCTCGGCGGCCTCACCTTTCCGAACCGCATAGCGGTGGCGCCGATGTGCCAGTATTCCGCCGAGGACGGCTCGGCCAGCGACTGGCACCTCCATCACTGGATGAACCTTGCAATCTCCGGCGCCGGCATGGTCACCGTCGAGATGACCGACGTCGAACGGCGCGGCCGCATCTCGCATGGCTGCCTCGGCCTTTATTCCGACGACAACGAGGCAGCGGCAAAGCGCACGCTCGATGCGGCAAGGCGCGTCGCCCCACCCGGCACCAAATTCGGCACCCAGCTCGCCCATGCCGGCCGCAAGGCCTCTAACAGGAAACCATGGGAAGGCGGCGGACCGCTCGCGGCCGACCAGGACCCCTGGCCGGTCGTATCCGCCTCGGCCATCGCCTACGACACCGGCTGGCAGGTGCCGCATGCCCTCGAGGATGCGGAGATCCTGCAACTCATCGAACGCTTCGCCGAGGCGGCAAGGCGGGCCGAACGGGCCGGCTTCGATTTCATCGAGCTGCACGCAGCACACGGCTATCTGATCTTCCAGTTCCTGTCGCCGCTGTCCAACCAGCGCACCGACCGTTGGGGCGGCTCGCTGGAAAACCGCATGCGCTTTGTCGTCGAGATCGCCAAAGCGGTGCGAAAGGCCGTGCCCGGTCTGATGCTCGGCGCGCGCCTGTCGGTGAAGGAATGGGTCGATGGCGGCTTCGATGTCGAGGACGCGATTGCGGTCGCCAAGGCGCTGAAGGCTGAGGGCATCGCCTATCTCTGCTGCTCGAGCGGCGGCAATTCGCCATTGCAGCAGCTGCCGTCGGGCCCCGGCTATCAGGTGCATCTGGCGGAAGCCCTGCGCAAGGGAGCCGGCATCCCGACGCGTGCCGTCGGCCTGATCGACGATCCGCAACAGGCCGAGACGATCATCGCAGACGGCCGTGCCGATATGGTGGCGCTGGCGCGCGCCTTCCTCGCCGACCCGCGCTGGGGCTGGCGCGCGGCGGCCACCTTCGGCGAGGAAATCCACCCGGCGCCGCAGCTTGCCCGCTCGGTGACGACGATGCGGCACTGGATGAAGGCAGCGGGTTGATCGACTGCGTCGACAACGAGCTGATCCGACTTCGTCGGCAGCTAGATGACCGCGCCGGATTGCGGCTACTGAGACGTTTGGGCGCACGCTGGCAGACACGATTGCAACCAAATTGGCTGCTTTGCGTTGGCGGCCATGATGGACAGCAAACCTTTTGAGAAGCCGGTGGTGGTCGAACTCGGCCATGTCGGCAAATATCGCCAGATCCGCAGCACCCGGGAAGCCGCGGAGTGCCTGATGACAGTGTGGCCGCTCAACCGCGGCCCTCGGCATCGTGATGCCCTCGACACTTGCCTCAAAGTGCTGGAAGGATATCGTTCGACCGCCGATGCGCGCCGGGCATTGATCGAAGCGGCCAAGGAATCGGAAGTGCTGGTTCCCGACGACAGGCTGCTCGATAGCAAGCTGCATTGAGCAACGAGCCTTTCACCAGGAGGACTTCATGGCGAAGCTGACTTACAAGATCGTCGAGCATGATGGCGGCTGGGCCTACAAGGTCGGCTCGACCTTTTCGGAGACGTTCCCCAGTCATCAGGACGCGTTGCGCGCCGCCGAGATCGCATCGGCCGAGCAGCAGATTGCCGGCACCACGGACGGCATCCAGTACGAGGACGCGGACGGCAAGTGGCATGACGAACTGGCTGACGGCCGGGATCGGCCGCAAACTGAAGTTTCCGATTAGCCCGGTATTGGTAATTGCGGCGGCTGCGGATGCCCGCGAGAGCATCCGGCCAGCCACCCGCAGTGCGGTCGATCACTTGCCGCAGTAGTGATCGTTGACGTTCAACCCGGCATTGGCGTCGGGTCCAGTCGTGTTCGAGGCACAGGGCCCGACCGGACCGTGATTGCCCAGCGTGTTCAGGCCCGAAACATCGCCGCCGACGTTGACGCTGCTTGTGGTGTTCGGATCAACGGTCATCGACTGTTCGTTCGTGGCAGCAGGGCGATGGCGGGTGTGCGATGTGTAGACGTCGCTCGATTGCGCCATCGCCGCGGTGGCGAGACCAGCAGTGAGGACCGAGGCTGCGAGAAGTCTGCTAAGCATGGAGATGCTCCATTTCGTCTAGGGTTCGATTGCGTCGCTTTGCACGACAGGGCTAGAACCCATGCACTGGCTCGAAGTTCCGCGGTAAAAGCCGTTAAAGCGCTGAAACTTCGACACCTTTTTGTGAGTGATGCGTGAAGTCGCGGCCAGCCGTTCGGTCAGGCTCGATCGGCGCCCGAAAGGCTCCTGGCGGCAAACGCGCGCTCGGCAATGCGTTTGACGAAAGTGATGACGCGCTCCGGATCGGCGAATTGCGGCATGTGGCCAAGGCCATCGACGGCCTCGAAATCGAGCCCTTTGATCCTGTCCCGCATCGGCTCGCCATGGGCAGCGATGCCAATGACGCGGTCCACAGTGCCGAACAGGATGCCGGCCGGCATGGCGATCTCGCCATAGCGCTGCTCGATGCGGCCGAGATCTTGCTCCACCGCCACGACGTCGGTCGAAGTCGCATGATAATGGGCGGGCCGCAGCCCGAGCCAGCCGCCGCCTCCGATCATGTAGTCGTCGGTAACGGCCTGTGGTGCGAAGATGAATTTCATCGTCGGCTCCGCATATTTCAAGCTTGCCGGTATCGCCACCGTATAGGCCATGATCCAGCGCACCAGGCATGAAGGAACATAGAGCAGGTCGAATTTCTGGCGCACCCTGGGTTCCAGATGCGTCAATGGCGCCAGCAGGGCTATGCCCGAAATTGTCTCGGGATGTTCCACCGCCAGGGTCAGCGCGATGGCGCCGCCAAGCGAATGCCCGACGATCAAAGGCTGCTCCAGCCCTAGCTCCTCGATGAAGCGCCGCACCAGCTGCGCCTGCTCCGGCAGCCGGCCAGTCGCTCCGCTTGCCCGTGGCGAATGGCCCGAGCCCGGGCGGTCGAGCGCGATCAGACGGTAGCCCGCGCCGAAACGCCCGAACAGCGTGTAGCGGAAATGGTGAAGCTGCGCGCCAAGCCCATGCAGGAAGACGATCGGCCTGCCCTCGCCTTCCTCGACATAGTGGATGCGGTTGCCGTCGATTTCGATGAATTTTCCGCTCGCTGGCACCAGCCTCCCGGCCTTCGCGGCAATCCACCATGTCGCCAGAACCAGGCCGGCGACCACGATCACCGCCAGCAGCAGGCCGCCGAACAGCCACGACAGAACAGACAGAAGCATTTTTCACCCGAAGCGAACGCCCCGCACCATACCTGCCGCCGGTGCCACCGCAAGGCTATCGACGCGCGATCCGTGGCGCATTGCCGCCGGCCGCCCGCCGCGCTATCTCAGGCGACCCAGTCTTCCCAAGGCGACATGTTGCCGGAGCCTCTCATGCCTGAAATCGTCACCGCCGCCATGCTTGTCATCGGCGACGAGATCCTGTCCGGCCGTACCAAGGACCGGAACATCGGCCATCTCGCCGACATCATGACAGCGATCGGCATCGACCTGAAGGAAGTGCGCATCGTTCCCGACGAGGAGGACGAGATCGTCGCCGCGGTGATTGCCGTGCGCGCCCGCTACACCTACGTCTTCACCACCGGCGGCATCGGCCCAACGCACGACGACATCACGGCGGATTCGATCTCCAAGGCCTTCGGCGTGCCGTGCGAATATGACGCCAAGGCCTATGCCATGCTGGAAGCGAGCTACGCCGCGCGCGGCATCGAATACACCGAAGCACGCAAGCGCATGGCGCGCATGCCACGCGGCGCCGACCATATCGACAATCCCGTCTCGATCGCGCCCGGCTTTCGCATCGGCAACGTCCATGTCATGGCCGGTGTGCCGTCGATCTTCCAGGCCATGCTGGACAATGTCGTGCCGACGCTGAAGGCAGGCACCAAAATGCTCTCGGCCACCGTGCATTGCCCGTTCGGCGAAGGCCTTGTCGGCGGACCACTGGGCGACATCCAGAAAGCCCATCCGGACACGATCATCGGCTCCTATCCGAAATATGGCGACGGCAAGTTCTGGACCGAGCTCGTCGTCCGCGCCCGCAGCAAAGAGGCGTTGGAGGCGGCAAGCAAGGATGTCGAAGCCATGGTGGCCGGCATCGCCGCCGGCGCAACCGAACCGTGATCCCCGGGCGGTGATCGGCCCGGAACCAAGCATGGCATTCTGACGTTTCCCTCGGGCGCACGCAGCGCCAGCAGATTTTGAGGGATTCCCATGCGCTTCAAGACCATCGTCGCGATATTGCAGAACGAACAGGATGCCGAGCGCGTGCTCGACTGCGCCATCCCGCTTGCCGACCGCTTCCAGAGCCATCTCGTCGGCATCCATGCCGAGGCGCTTCCCGTCCCCTACACCTCCGCGACGGGCTTTCCCGACACTGAGTTCCTGCAGGTCTCCGCCGAAATGAACAAGGAGCGGGCCGAAAAATTGCAGGCGCTCTTTCTCAAGCGCATCGAGGAGTCCGGCCTGTCCTTCGAATGGCGCAGCCTCGAGAGCTTTTCCGGCGACAGCGCACTGACCGGTATCTCCAACGTCCGTGCCGCCGATCTGGTTATCGCCGCGCAGCGCGACACCGGCGGCGATCCGAGCGCCGACGTCGACACGCTGGTCTACGATGCCGGCCGGCCCGTGCTCGTCGTGCCGCATGCCGGCCCTCTTGTCACCACCTTCAAGCATGTGCTGCTGGCCTGGAACGGCAGCAAGGAGGCCGCCCGCGCGGCCTTCGACGCCCTGCCCTTCATCATAGAGGCCGAAAAGACGGACATACTGGTCATCGATCCGCCGGAGACGCTGGACGAGAGCCCGGACGCCGCCGGCGCCGAAATCGCCGCCGCGCTTTCCAGGCATGGTGCCACCGTCAGCGTCTCCGTGCAGCAGTCGGGCGGCATCTCGGTCGATGACCTCATCCAGACCAGGATCGCCGAAACCGGCGCCGACCTTTTGGTGCTCGGCGCCTACAGCCACTCCTGGCTGCGCCAGCTTCTTTTCGGCGGCGTGACGCGCACAGTGCTGCGCACAGTGCAGGTTGCGGCGTTCCTGTCGCGGTAATGCCTGTCGCCCAAAAGTGCGTAGCGGTTTTTGGGATAACGACATGCACACACAAAGAACTTGAAGCGCGTCGCATAGGGCCGTTTGAATGCGACGCGCTTCAAGTCCACAGCCAATAGCTGGGACGCCCTTGCCAATGCCAGCGCTTTCCGGCTAATTCCGCCCGCATTCCATCGTGACTGCGCGCGGCCAGCGCGCCTGCGGAGTGCGCGACCATGTCTCTTCCCGAAAAAGCCTTCCCGGTCTCCTGGGATCAGTTCCACCGCGACGCCCGCGCGTTGGCCTGGCGGCTTGCCGGCGCCAACAAAGGACAATGGAAGGCGATCGTCTGCATCACGCGCGGAGGTCTGGTTCCGGCCGCCATCATCTCGCGCGAACTCGGCATCCGGGTCATCGAGACGGTCTGCGTCGCCTCCTATCACGACTACACTTCGCAAGGGCAGTTGCAGGTGCTGAAGGAGATCACGCCGGCGCTGCTCGTCGACGACGGCGCCGGTGTGCTGATCATCGATGACCTCACCGACACGGGCAAGACGGCGGGCATCGTGCGCGCGATGATGCCGAAGGCGCATTTCGCCACGGTCTACGCCAAGCCGAAAGGTCGCCCGCTGGTCGACACCTTCGTCACCGAGGTCAGCCAGGACACCTGGATCTACTTTCCGTGGGACATGGGTTTTACTTACCAGAAGCCGATCGCCGACGACCACGCCGGCTGATTCGTCGGAACCCATTTTTTCCGTCCAGCCCGCCTCGGCGAGCACCCTTTGCTCCACAAAAAGGATCGCAGGGCACGATATTCCGTGGAACCAGTCCGTCTTGCTGGAATTTAACCAATCCGAGTGAAGTTTTTTACTTTTAATGCCCAAGATACGTCGTAAGATTCATCAGGCGGCAAATGATTCTGGAGGCTGGGGCAGCTTCTCCGATGTTGACGAGGCCAACGACGCACAACCATCTGGTCGAAAGAGTCCGGCGACTCTTCGGCACCGCGCCGTGTCGCCTGCAGGTTGCTGCCCTGCCCTGGCGAGAGGCCGGGAATGGCGTCGAGATCATGCTGATCACCAGCCGCGACACCGGCCGTTGGGTGCTGCCCAAGGGCTGGCCCGAGGCCAGGGAGCCGCTTTGCGAGGCGGCGGCGCGCGAGGCCGGCGAGGAAGCCGGATTGCGCGGAACGGTCTCGCATTTCGAGGCCGGTCGCTATTTCTACGCCAAGGCGCTGGCTTCCGGCGAGGAAGTGCCTTGCGAGGTGCTGGTCTTTCCGCTGCAGGTCGACCGCGTCGCCGAGCGCTGGAAGGAAAAGCGCGCGCGCACCCGCAAATGGGTAAGCTCGGCCGAGGCCGTGCGCATGATCAACGAGCCGGACCTCTGCCAGATCATCGCCCATTTCTGCGCCGATCCGCACGGATACGCCTGATTTGGAGCTAACAACCCCGGCCAGACGTCGCCAGGCGCCGGGACGGATGCTTTGCTATTGCGGCTATTGCGCTTAGGATCGATTCGGCTGCTTTGGCGTTCTTATCGATGGCGAACAACACTCAACCACTCCAAGAGAATTCTGGCGAACACAAGCGCGAGCATCGCCAGCGCGTGCTCAAGGGTGGCACGATCATCACCGGCATCCAGAATTCCGAAGTCAGCTGCACCTTACGCAACCAGCATGTCGGCGGCGCCGAGTTGAAGCTTGCTCCCGATTCGCGGGTTCCTAATAATTTCCTGCTCTATGTGCCGGTCGATGGAATTGCCTATCGCGCGGAAGTCCGCTGGCGCCGCAATGACCGTGTCGGTGTCCGCTTCACCGGCACCGCCCCGAAGCCGAAGCTCCACTACGGCTGACGCCATTCCCGTCAAAGGCACCCGGACCATTTCGATCCGGGTGCTCTTTATCCGGGTATCAGGCGAAATCAGACCACCAGTCCCTTGGTCAGTTCGAGCGCCTGACGCTCGAACAGCCGGCGGTAGATGCCGCCATTCAGCCGGATCAGCTCGTCATGCGAGCCCTCTTCGACGATGCGGCCGCGATCGAACACCAGCAGCCTGTCCAGCGCCCGCACCGTCGACAGCCGGTGCGCGATGACCAGCGTCGTGCGGCCGACCATCAGCCGCTCCATCGCCTGCTGGATGAGCACTTCCGATTCCGAGTCGAGGCTCGACGTCGCCTCGTCGAGGATCAGGATGCGCGCATCGGCGAGGAAGGCACGCGCTATCGCCACCCGCTGGCGCTCGCCGCCCGACAGCTTCACGCCGCGCTCACCGACCAGCGTCCCGTAGCCCTTCGGCAGGTTGGCGATGAAGTCGTGCGCGCTCGCCAGCCGCGCGGCATGCTCGATCTCGGCCTGGCTGGCGTTCGGGCGGGCATAGGCGATGTTTTCCGCCAGCGACCGGTGAAACAGGATCGGTTCCTGCTGGACGATCGCGATCTGCCCGCGCAGCGACGCCTGCGCCACCGCGGAAATATCCTGGCCGTCGATCAGGATCGTTCCGACGCTCACGTCATAGAGGCGCTGGATCAGCTTGACGAAGGTCGTCTTGCCCGAACCGGAATGGCCGACCAGGCCGACGCGTTCGCCGGGCGCGATGTCCACCGAAAAGTCGCGATAAAGCGGCAGCCGGTGGCTGCCATAGTGGAAGGTGACCTTGTCGAAGGTGATGCGTCCGTCGCCGATGCGGATCGGCCCGGCGCCGGGCCGGTCCTCGATGCCGAGCGGTTCGGACTGGAAGTCGACCAGTTCCTCCATGTCGTTGATCGAGCGCTGCAGATTGCGGATATGCGTGCCGATGTCGCGCAGATAGCCCTGCAGCACGAAGAATGAGGTCAGCACAAAGGCGACATCGCCGGCGCTGGCCTCACCCCACGCCCACAGCATCAGTGCCAAGCCGATCACCGCCGTCCTGAGCAGCAAAAGCATTGTGCCTTGCGTGGTGCCGTTGACGGTACCGCGCACCCAGGTGCGGCGCGTACGCGCCCGCCACTTGGCGACCACCCTCGCAAGGCGGCCTTCCTCCCGCGCCTCGGCGCCGAACCCCTTGACCACGGCGTTGCAGCTGACAGCATCTGCCAGCGAGCCGCCGAGGCGGGTGTCCCATGTGTTGGCAAGCCTTGCCGCCGGCGCGACATAGCCGAGCGACAGCATCGCCGTGACCGCGATGAACAGCACCGATCCAACGGCCACCACCGCGCCCATCAGCGGCCAGAACCAGCCGAGCAGCAGCGTCGAGCCGACGAGCATGACCACGGATGGCAGCAGCGCGATCAGGATCGTATCGTTGAGCAGGTCGAGCGCCCACATGCCGCGCGTGACCTTGCGCACCGTCGATCCGGCAAAGCTGTTGGCGTGCCAGTCGGTCGAAAAGCGCTGGACGCGGTGGAAGGCGTCGGCTGCGATATCCGCCATCATCTTCAGCGTCAGCTCGACGATGGCCATGAAGGCGGCGTTGCGCAGCACGACGCCGGCCAACGCCAAGGCCACCAGCATCGAAAAGGCCGCGATCGCCGCATTCCACGCGACCTCGTCCGCAGCAGCACTGCTGGCAACTGCGTCGACCAGCCGTCCCGAATAGAGCGGCGTCAGCACATCGGCCAGCGTCGAGAGCAGGAAGGCGCCCATGATGAGCGAAAGCCGCCACGGCTGACGCCGCCAATGGATGAGCGTGAAGCCGAGAACACTGCGGAAGGCGTCGGCGCGCAGGTCGATTCGAAAACGAGCCATGATGTACATCCGGGCGCAAAAATGCCCGGTCCCGGTAAGGTACAAATTGAAAAAACCGCGCTGGCGCCATTGGCGTCTGGAAATGCGGAGGTTCGGCATATCTGGCGGCTCGCCCGTACAAGGGGCGGCGACCGGCAGCGGCAAATGCCTGTTCTCGGCCCAGCTTCTGTCGCGAAGGCGGACCCTCGCGGCATGCTGATCAAGACCTAGGCTTCGCGGCCTCGCATAGCGATGTCAAATCGTGGCATTCGGTTCCTCCTGAAGGGGAAGCGCGGAGGAGTTCTTATAGAGACGCCGTGGCGCATCGCCAAGGCAGGCCGCGGCCAAAAGTGCAACTGGTCCAAGCAGTGAGACGATTTTGCAACAATGGCCGGTTGCGCCGTTACTGTTCAGGCTGCACCCGACGATGATCTATCCACGGTCCCTGAATCTGTTGGTGATCGGATAGCGGCGGTCGCGGCCAAAGTTCTTCCGGGTGATCTTCACGCCCGGCGCCGCCTGCCGGCGCTTGTACTCAGCGATGTAGAGCAGGTGCTCGATCCGCGTCACCGTCGCCCGCTCATGGCCGCGCGCGACGATGTCGTCGACGCCCATCTCGTGCTCGACCAGGCATTCCAGAATGTCGTCCAGCACTGGATAGGGCGGCAGCGAATCCTGGTCGGTCTGGTTCTCGCGCAATTCCGCCGACGGCGCCTTGTCGATGATGTTCTTCGGGATCACCTCGCCGGAAGGTCCGAGCGCGCCGGGCGGCACATGGCCATTGCGCCAGCGCGACAGCGCATAGACCTGCATCTTGTAGAGATCCTTGATCGGATTGAAGCCGCCATTCATGTCGCCGTAGAGCGTGGCATAACCGACCGACATCTCGCTCTTGTTGCCCGTGGTGACCACCATCGAACCGAACTTGTTGGAGATCGCCATCAGGATCGTGCCGCGCGCACGGCTCTGCAGATTCTCTTCGGTGATGCCTTCCTTGGTGCCTTCGAACATCTGCGTCAGCGCGTGCAGAAAACCTTCGACCGGCTCGAAAATCGGCACGATGTCGTAGCGGCAGCCGAGCGCGCGGGCGCAGTCCTCGGCATCTTTCAGCGAATCCTTCGAGGTGTAGCGGTAAGGCATCATCACCGCACGCAGCCGTTCCTCGCCGAGCGCATCGACGGCAAGGGCTGCGCAGATCGCCGAATCGATGCCGCCGGAAAGGCCGAGCACGACGTTCTTGAAGCCGTTCTTGTTGACGTAGTCGCGCAGGCCGAGCATGCAGGCGCGATAGTCGGCTTCCTCCCTCTCGGGGATTTTCGACATCGGCCCTTCCGAGCAGATCCAGCCGTTGGACGTCCTCTTCCAAATGGTGACGTCGACCGCCTGCTCGAACTGGCTCATCTGGAAGGCCAGCGTCTTGTCGGCGCCGATGGCGAAGGACGCTCCGTCGAAGATCAGCTCGTCCTGGCCGCCAAGCTGGTTGGCATAGATCATCGGCAGGCCGCATTCGATGACCTGGCGGATGACGACCTGGTGGCGGACGTCCATCTTGGCGCGGTAATAGGGCGAGCCGTTCGGTACCAGCAGGATTTCCGCCCCGCTCTCGGCCAGCGTCTCGCAGACGGCGACCTCGCCCCAGATGTCCTCGCAGATCGGGATTCCGATGCGTACGCCGCGGAAATTCACCGGTCCTTGCAGTTCCGGCCCAGCCTGGAAGACGCGCTTCTCATCGAATTCGCCGTAGTTCGGCAGGTCGAGCTTGTAGCGTTCGGCCAGGATCTTGCCGCCATCGGCGACGATGATCGAATTGTGCGTGCCGCTCTTGCGCTTCAGCGGCGTGCCGATGATGACGCCCGGCCCGCCATCGGCCGTGTCCTTGGCGAACTCTTCCGCCGCCCGTTCGCAGGACTTCAGGAACGCCGGCTTCAACACCAGATCCTCCGGCGGATAACCGGCAAGGAACAGCTCGGTGTAAAGCACGATGTCGGCGCCCTGGCGGGCGGCATCCGCCCGCGCCTCGCGCGCCTTGGCGAGATTGCCGGCGACGTCGCCGACAGTCGGGTTGAGCTGGGCAACGGCGATGCGCAGTATGTCGGGCTTCTTGGTCATGTCTGAGGGTTTAGCGTGGCGGAATTGCCCGGGCAATGGCGTTTGCTTGTACCAATCGTACTCGTGTGACGGGTATCGATCAGGGCTACTCGCCCATATATTCGCGCAGCGCTTCCGGCGAATGGTTTTCGCCGATCGACATCGCCAGGATGCGCGAAATGTGCCGGCGCGGCAGGCCGGTTTGCGCGACCCATATGTTGATCTGAGCCTGGATCTTGTCGAAATCCTTCTTCGAGGTCGGGCTTTCGGCCATGTCGAGGCCGGCATCGCGCAATGCGGCCGCCATGTCGGACGAGACGATGAAGGCGTCCCACTCCAGCCAGCGCAGGAAATACTGGCCGGTGTTACCGCCGAGCCGGCTGCCATGCTTACCGAGCCAGGCCATCAGCCCGACCTGGTCGTCGGCAGGCCAAGCGGCGAGGAACTTGCCGAAACCGCCATGTTCTCTCGACACGCACTCGACGAAAGCGGCATTGTCGCGGACGGATTTGATCTTCTGCGGATTGCGCACAATGCGCCTGTCGGAGGCCAGATCGTGCCAGAAATCGTCGGGCTGGAACAACAGCCGCTTCGGCTCAAAGCCGAGGAACGCTTCCTCGAAGCCCGGCCATTTCTGCTCGACGACGCGCCAGACGAAGCCGGCGGCAAAGACGCGCTCAGCCATGGTCGACAGGATGCGATCGTCCGTCACCTTCGCTACGGCAGCGTTGTCGGGCATGGGCCCGAGCAGCGAAACCAAAGCCGCCTCACCGCCTTTGCGTTTTGCCGCACGGGCGCGGATTTTCTGGAAATCGGCCATTTGGTCCTCGCGGGTCGCGTCAATCTACCACTTCCCGTTCGAACCGGCAGCCTCTACGTCTATCGCGGACGACGCTGACGGAGGCGAGACATGAACAAGACCGTCGAAGATCTGGCAAGCCGCTGGCTGAAGCGAAGGCCGGATGCCTTGAGCAAGCTCGAAAACCGGGTGCTGCAATCAACGCTCGAACGCACCACCATATCGAAGGACACCAACAAGGCCGTCGCCTTCCATCAGACGCTCGGCGACCGCGTCGCCGACACCATCGCCCGGATCGGCGGCTCGTGGTCCTTCATCCTCGGCTTCATCGCCTTTCTGATCCTGTGGACCGCAGGCAATGTCTGGCTCTTGTCGCGCGACGCCTTCGACCCCTACCCCTTCATCTTCCTCAACCTGGTTCTCTCCATGGTCGCGGCGCTGCAGGCGCCGGTCATCATGATGTCGCAGAACCGCCAGACCGAGCGCGACCGCATCGACGCCGCCCACGACTACGAAGTCAACCTCAAGGCCGAGATCGAGATCATGGCGCTGCATGAGAAGCTGGACGAATTGCGTCACAGCGAGATCATCAGCCTGCGCGATGAGATCGTCCGGCTCGCCGAACAGGTCAAACGGATCGACGAGAAATTGTCGGCGCGGCAAGCCTCATGATGACCGAGGCGATCCACCATCTTATCGAGCAGTATGGGCTGTTCGCGGTTTTCCTGGGCTGCGTGGCCGAAGGCGAAAGTGCCGCCATCCTCGGCGGCTTCTTCGCCCATCAGCACGTTTTCGTCCTTTGGCAGGCCTTCCTGGTGGCCGCCTTCGGCGCCTTCGTCGGCGACACCTTCTTCTTCATCCTCGGCCGTAGCTTTGCCGATCATCCCTATGTCCTCAAGCTGAAGGCAAGGCCGGGATTCAGCCACGCCTTCCGTCTCGTCTCCTCGCACCCCAACATCTTCGTGCTGTCGAACCGCTACATCTACGGCATGCGCCTGGTCGGCGGCATCGCCGCCGGTTTCGCCAGCATTACGGCGACGCGCTTCATCATTCTCAACGCCGTCTCATCATTGGTCTGGGCCGCCCTGTTCGGCACTGTCGGCTACGTCTTCGGACTGGGTGCCGAGCGCATTGTTGGCCAGGCGCTGCATCGCCACGAGCGGCTGCTGATCGCCCTGGCCATCGGCCTTGCCGTGGCCGGTCTTGCCTGGTTCCTTGCCCACCATGTTGCGGGCAAGGAACGCGCCAAGGATGCCGGGGAAACGTGAACGTCAGTCGGGGTCGAGCGCGCGATCGCCCCGGTCGAGGATCAGCGGAATGATCAGATCCTCCTCGTCGGCCAGATGCCTTGCCAGCATCGCGATCAGCCGGCTGTTCTCGTCGGCATAGGCATCGGCGGCAAAGCGCTGCCTGTCCTCGCTCTCCTGCAGCGTTCGGATGAAGGCGTTCGCCGCCTCGGCATTGCGCTCCAGCCCTTCATGGATCGTGTGATGGTCGGCGTCCAGGATCTCAAAGCCGCGCTTCAGCCGGCTCTCGGCCTTGGCAAAGACGGGGAAATAGTGATGGTCCTCGACATTGTGGTGACCGTCCAGATTGCCGAGGAAATGGTTGAGGCGCGGCGCGAACCAGCGCGCGAATTCCGGCGCCGTCAACTTGCCCTCGCGATAGTCGCCAATGCCTTTGGTGAGCATGCCGCCTAGTTCGCGGAACATATCGTGCCGCTGCAGCCACGTAGTGGCCATGCCGTGGATGTTTGCGTGGCCCTGCCACATCTCGCGCGGATATCTTTCAACCAGCCAGCGTAAATCGTCCGGCAGGCCGGCTCGGTCAAGCAGTTGAAAATCGGCGGCCTCGGCCATGTCGGTCTCCTTTGGTAACCGACATATGGTGGTTGCAGCGCTAGATCGGTAGCCCCGTGATGCGCTCGATGATGGCGATGCCCCAGACGCCGGCGACGATCACCACCGAAATCAGCACCGCCAGCGAGCCGCAATCCTTGGCCAGCTGGATGTCGACGTTGAATTCGCGGCTGAAGGCATCGCACGCCGCCTCGATGCCGGTGTTGAGCACTTCGACCATGATCAACAGCAGCACCGCGCCGATCAGCAGCGCGTAGCCACGCCAGGACGTCGAAACGAACCAGCCGAGCGGCAAGGCAAGCACCAGCAGCATCAGCTCCTGCTGGAAGGCCTTTTCGCTGGCGGCCAGCTTGCGAAACGCCCGCACCGAATTATAGAAAGCATCGATCAGCCGTTGCATGCCCAACGTCCCTTTCCGAGTCACCGGCAGGGGATATCGCAACCGCTGGATCAAGGGAATAAGGCAGGCCCCGCAAAAATCATTCGTCCGCGACCCTGAGCGACGGCGTCGATTTTTCGAATTGCGGCAGCCCGTCGTCGATCGTGTAGTAGTCGCCCTTGTCGCCGACGAAGATGTGACTCTCACCTTGAAGCTCGGTTGGCGCGTCGAACAAGCCGGCCATGACCGAAACATAGGCATCCTTGTGAGGCTTCCAGAACAGCACCGAGCCGCATGTCTTGCAGAAGCCACGCCTGGCAAACGACGACGCTTCGTACCAACTGATGTTCTCGGCGCCCGCTATTGTGATGTTTTCATCGGGGACGTTGGTTGCGGCGTAATAGTGCCCGCTCTGTTTGCGGCACTGCGAACAATGGCAGTAGATCACGCCGCGCAAGGCCCCCCGTGTCCTGAAGCGCACAGCTCCGCACAGGCATGATCCGCTGTGATCGTCGCTCATCTTGGCCTCCGTCTGATTTCGCTGCCAGAGTCAGTTTCGCCGGCAGGATTCCAGTTTTGCGCCGGCCAGGCATAGACAAAAGCGACACCGCAAGGACGCGTTCCGAAATCCTCGACGCCCGCTCATGAAAAACCTCTTGCATCCTGAGGTAGAGGAAAATGCGTTGCAATGCAGGCGCATTAAGGAAACTTTAGCGCGCTCGCATCTATTGTTCCTGCAAGCGGAGGTCGTGATTTGGGGACGCATTTCTTCGCATGACTGGAATTTCGGTCGCACTCCCCGCATCGGCGACGTCCGGCACTCGCAGGTCCGCGGTGGCTCTTAGGGTAGAGTGAACAGAACATGCAGCCGGCAGCCGCCCCGACCGACAGGAACACCGACATTGCAAGCACCGTCGTGGCAACCATGCGCCAGCTTGGCGTGCTTGGCCTGCCGCGCAACTACGAGATCTTCTACGAGGCGCTGAGCGGCAGCAACCATGAGCTCAGCCTTGCCGTCGTCTCGCTGAGCAACCGGCCGACGCAGGAAGACCTCGACCGCATCGGGCGCACCTTCTTTGCCCAGAATCACGGTCCGGGCATCGTCGAGCACGCCCGGGACGTCATCGCCAAGGAACTCGAGGACATCGCCTCGCTTCTGCGAAGCGAACGCACCCATATCGAGAAATACGGCAGGATCCTCGACGAGACATCGAGCGGACTGAGCAACCGCAGCCTGCTGTCGCAGGATCTGCTGCAGAAGATCGTCGGCGCCATGTCGGCCGCCACCAATTCGACGATCGACCACGGCAGGCAGGTGGCGAGCACGCTCAGCGACAAGACGGCCGAACTCGAGAGCGTCAAGTCGAAGCTTGAGGAATACAAGCGTCTCGCCGACACCGATCCCCTGACCCATATCTGGAACCGGCGCGCCTTCGACAAGGAAATCACCAAGATCTACAACAGCAACAAGGGCATCCTGTTCAACGCCCTGATTCTCGCCGATATCGACCGCTTCAAGGACATCAACGACCGTTACGGCCACCCGGTCGGCGACAGGATCATCCAGATCATCGCCGAGATCCTCCAGACCAGCATCCGCGGCGACATGTTCGTGGCCCGTACCGGCGGCGAGGAGTTCGCGCTGATCGTCGAAGGCGCCAGCGAGGACACCACCTACGAGATCGCCGAGCGCATACGCATGCTGATCGAACAGACCCCGTTCACCAGCAGCCAGACCGGCACCAATTATGGCACGGTGACGGTGTCGATGGGCATCTGCATGGCATCCGAGGCTGAAAGCCCCGAGGATCTCTATACCAAGGCCGACCGGGCGCTCTATCGCTCGAAGGTCAGCGGGCGCAACCGCGTGACCCGGCATTCGGCGATGGCGGGCCGCGCCGGCAAGAGCTGGCTGCTCTACAAGAAGGATTGAGGCGCCGCGGGCGGCCCGTCCCCGACGAGCGAATGCCCGCCGGAATTCAGAAAAATTGTTGCCGCCACCTTTCCATGTAAATTTTTGTGGCCTATATTTTCCATGGAAATGGAAACCATGCCGATGATACAGCCTCAAATCGCTGCAAGCGCAGCCGAAAACGCAGTTCTGACCAAGGCCACGCTGCGCGCCGCTGAACTGCTCGATGTCACCGCCCGGATACTGGCTTCGATCATCGGGGTCTCGGAAGCCACGGTTTCGCGCATGCGCAAACAGGAATTCCTGCTGGAGCGCGGCACCAAGCCATTCGAGCTCGCGGTGCTGTTCGTCCGATTGTTCCGTTCGCTCGACGCCATTGTCGGCGGTGACGAGACGATCGCCCGGGCATGGCTGAAGAATGCCAACACGGCTTTCGACGGCGCGCCAGCCGAGAAAATCCAGACAATATCAGGGCTCGTCGATGTCATCGCCTACCTGGACTCCCGCCGCGCTCTCGTCTGAGGCCGTTCCACTCGACGGCAAGTACTGGCGCATGGTCGAGGCACAGCACCGCGTCTCGACCTTGAAGGTCGTCGACACGCTCGACGAACAGGCCCTGCTCGAGGACCTGATCGAGGAGACCAAGCCGCAAATCCCGCTCGAATGCCGCCATCTCCACTATCTGCTGGCGACGCCTTTCCGCTATGGCTCGGTCTATCCGCACGGCTCGCGCTTCCGCCGCGCTGGCAGAACCCTGGGCGTCTACTATGCCGCCGAGACGATGCTGACGGCGGTCGCCGAAATGGCGTTCTACCGGTTGCTGTTCTTCGCGGAATCGCCTGACACGCCCTGGCCGCGCGACGCCGCCGACTACACCGCCTTCGCCGCCGCCATCAAATGTTCCAACGCCATCGACCTGACACAGCCGCCGCTCGATCGCGACCACGCCGCATGGACGCATCCGACCGACTACAGCGTTTGCCAGTCCATTGCCGATGTCGCGCGCGAGGCCGGGCTGCAGGCGATCCGCTATCGCTCGGCGCGCGACCCGAAAGGCGCCAACATCGCGCTGCTGACCTGCAAGGGTTTTGTCAAGGCAAAGCCGCTGGAGCCGCAAACCTGGCGCATCCGCCTCGGCGCCTTCGGCATCCAGGCGATTTGCGAATTCCCGGAAAAGCGGATCGAATTTTCAAGGACGGCCTTTTCCGACCCGAGACTTGCCGGTCTACGCTGGGAACGTGGACGCTAGGAACCGGCTCTAAGCCAGAATGTTGACGGCCCGCGCGGCCACCAGCGCGATCGTCAGCAGCGAGATCATCGCCTCCGCCATCATCAGCACCTTGGCACGCTGGGTGAGCGGCAAAGTGTCGGTCGGCGAGAACGCCGTCGCATTGGTGAACGCCAGGAAGACATAGTCGACGAAACCCGGCAGCCAGCCCTGGATTTCGCGATCGGGCAGCGTCATTTGCGGGAACAGGAAGTCTGCCTGCGCACGCTTGACGAGGCCGCAGGTCGGCGGTCCGCCCCGGTCGGTGCTCCAGAACCAGAGCGCAAAGACGATGACATTGGTGACCCAGATGTTCAGCGCGTCGACGAGAAGCGTCGTTCCGGGGCCGGCATGGCCTCCCAGCAGCGCGCGCACCAGGAAGGCCAGCGAACCACAATTCACGATGCTGATGACGCCGGTCATCACCAGCGCCATCCGACGGATGAACACGCGAAACCGGCCGATCGCGTACCATTGATCATGCTCGACAGCTGTCTGGGTCGCGACTTGCGTCCAGGCCGTCGCAATCGACAACGGCAAAAGCAGCGCTGCCTCGATCGCCGGAGCCAGCCACCGCGGGCCGAACGAGAGGTCGTTGATGACGAGAAGCTGCAGGCAGATGATGACGAGGACCGCTGCGCGCGCCGACCAGAAATCAAGCCCGCGGTGGTGAATGATGGCATGCTCGTGGCGCATGGTGCTGGCGATCGCATCGAGAGGGCTCGGAGTGGCTCGTGCGTTCCACCTCAATCTTGGTTTTGCGATGGTCGTGTGAGAACACATTTTCGTAAGCGCTGATGTGATCAGCGGCCGGTCATGCGTCGCCGCGAAACGAGAAAAGCGCCGGATTTCTCCAGCGCTTCTTTCTTCAATCCATTCTGCTTGCGGACAGGATCAGCCGTTCGCGGCCTGCTTATGCTGGACCGGATGGCTCTTCTTGAGCAGATCCGAGACCAGGAAGGCCAGCTCGATCGCCTGGTCGGCGTTGAGGCGTGGATCGCAATGGGTGTGGTAGCGGTCCTGCAGCTCTTCGGCGGTGATAGCGCGGGCGCCACCGGTGCATTCGGTAACGTTCTTGCCGGTCATCTCGACATGGATGCCGCCCGGATGCGTGCCTTCGGCGCGGTGCACCTCGAAGAAGGTCTGCACTTCCTTGAGGATACGGTCGAACGGCCGCGTCTTGTAGCCGGCTGCCTCGATGGTGTTGCCATGCATCGGGTCCGACGACCACACCACGTTGCGGCCTTCCTTCTGCACCGCGCGCACCAGCTTCGGCAGATGGTCGGCGACCTTGTCGGAGCCGAAGCGCGCGATTAGCGTCAACCGTCCAGGTTCGTTCTCCGGGTTGAGCAGGTCGATCAGTTCCAGCAAGCCGTCCGGCGTCAGCGACGGACCGCATTTCAAGCCGAGCGGGTTCTTGATGCCGCGGCAGTACTCGACATGCGCATGGTCGGGCTGGCGCGTGCGGTCGCCGATCCAGATCATGTGGCCGGACGTGGCGTACCAGTCGCCCGAGGTGGAATCGACGCGGGTCAGCGCCTCCTCATAGCCGAGCAGCAGCGCCTCGTGGCTGGTGTAGAAATCCGTCTCGCGCAGCGCGAAATTGGTTTCGGAGGTGATGCCGACCGCGCGCATGAAATCCATCGTCTCGGTGATGCGATTCGCCAGCGACTCGTATTTTTCGCCCTGCGGGCTGTCGGAAACGAAGCCCAGCATCCAGCTATGCACATTCTCCAGGCTGGCATAGCCGCCCTGCGCGAAGGCGCGCAGAAGGTTGAGCGTCGCCGCCGACTGGCGGTATGCCATCTCCTGCCGGGCGGGATCTGGAATGCGCGACTTGGCGTCGAACTCGATACCGTTGATGATGTCACCGCGGTAACTCGGCAGCGTCACCTCACCCTTGGTCTCGTTGTCGGACGAACGCGGCTTGGCGAACTGGCCGGCGACACGGCCAATCTTCACCACCGGCTGCGCGCCGGCAAAGGTCAGCACCACCGACATCTGCAGGAAGACGCGGAAGAAGTCGCGGATATTGTCCGCGCCATGCTCGGCAAAACTCTCGGCGCAATCGCCGCCCTGGAGGAGGAATGCGTCACCGGCTGCGACAGCCGCAAGCTGCTTCTTTAGCTTGCGCGCCTCACCTGCAAAAACCAGCGGCGGAAAGGTGGCGAGTTGGGCTTCCGTATTCTTCAGCGCGGCAAGGTCCGGATAAGCAGGAACCTGCTTGATCGGCTTTGCCCTCCACGAATTCGGCGACCATTTCGTCATCGTTGCACCCAAACGCTCTTTCCGGCGAGCACCCTCGCCTGCCACGCAAGCCCCCTATATGGGGTGGCGGCTCCATACACGAAGCCGATTTCCTATTCTAGACCGGAATTTCAGCGCTGGCGAATGGAGGCCGGCGCCACGAAGCGGCCGGTGCCTTGCTAGGCTGCCACCAGCCGCGCCAGCTGTGTCATCACCACCGCGGACCCGGCCAGTCGCTTTTCGGCACTCGGCCAGTCGCGGCTGAAGACGACGCTGTGGTCGGGTCGGATCTTGGCCAGCGAGCCCTGCTCGCCGATGAACTTGACCAGCCCGACCGGGTTGGGGAACTCGCGCTTGCGGAAGTGAATGACGACGCCCTTCGGCCCGGCATCGAGCTTCTCGACATTGGCCCTGCGGCACAGCGCCTTGATGAAGACGATCTTGAGCAGATGCTTCACTTCCTCCGGCAGAGGGCCGAAACGGTCGATCAGTTCGGCGCCGAAAGCGTCGATCTCCTCGGTGCTTTCGAGATCGCCGAGGCGACGATAGAGCGCCAGCCTAAGCTGCAGGTCCGGCACATAGCCCTCCGGGATCATCACCGCCGTGCCGACGGCGATCTGCGGCGACCAGCCGCCATCCTGCACCTCGCCGGAATCCTTCACCTCGGCGACAGCCTCTTCCAGCATCTGCTGGTAGAGCTCGAAGCCGACCTCCTTGATGTGGCCGGACTGCTCTTCGCCGAGAAGATTGCCGGCGCCTCGGATGTCTAGATCGTGGCTGGCGAGCTGGAAGCCGGCGCCCAGCGTATCGAGCGACTGCAGCACCTTCAGCCGGCGCTCGGCGGTGTCGGTCAGCTTGCGGTTGGCCGGCAGCGTGAACAGCGCATAGGCGCGCACCTTCGAGCGGCCGACGCGGCCGCGCAGCTGGTAGAGCTGCGACAGGCCGAACATGTCGGCGCGATGGATGATCAGCGTGTTCGCGGTCGGGATGTCCAGACCGGACTCGACGATGGTCGTCGACAAAAGCACATCGTACTGGCCGTCATAGAAGGCATTCATGATGTCGTCGAGCTCGCCCGGCGGCATCTGGCCATGGGCCACCGCCACTTTCAGTTCCGGTACGGATTCGCGCAGGAAATCATGGATTTCGGCGAGATCGCTGATGCGCGGCACGACATAGAAGGAATGGCCGCCGCGGTAGCGCTCACGCAGCAGCGTCTCGCGGATGACCAGCGGATCGAAGGGCGAGATGAAGGTGCGCACCGCCATGCGGTCGACCGGCGGCGTGGCGATCAGCGACAATTCGCGCACACCGGTCAGCGCCAATTGCAGCGTGCGCGGGATCGGCGTCGCCGACAGCGTCAGCACATGGACGTCGGTTTTCAGATCCTTCAGCCGCTCCTTGTGCTTGACGCCAAAGTGCTGCTCTTCGTCGATGATCAAGAGGCCGAGATTCTTGAACGAGATCGCTGAGCCGAGCAGCGCATGGGTGCCAACGACGATGTCGACCGTGCCTTCGGCGATACCTTTCTTGGTCTCGGCCAGTTCCTTGGCGCCGACCAGCCGCGAGGCCTGAGCAACGCGGATCGGCAGGCCGGAGAAGCGCTGCGAGAACGTCTTGAAATGCTGGCGTGATAGCAGCGTCGTCGGCACCACAACCGCGACCTGGAACCCTTCCATGGCCGCGATGAAGGCGGCGCGAAGCGCCACTTCCGTCTTGCCGAAGCCGACATCGCCGCAGATCAGCCGGTCCATCGGCTTGCCGGCGCCAAGATCGTCCATGACGGAATCGATCGCCGTCTGCTGGTCGTCGGTCTCCTCATAGGGAAAGCGCGCGGAGAACTCGCCATAGAGGCCATCCGCCGGCACCAGCGACGGCGCCGAACGCATCTGCCGCTCGGCGGCGATGCGGATCAACTGCCCGGCCATGTCGAGCAGACGCCGCTTCAGCCGCGCCTTGCGCGACTGCCAGGCGCCACCGCCGAGCTTGTCCAAGTTTGCTTCGGCCGAATCCGAGCCGTAGCGCGACAGAAGCTCGATGTTCTCCACCGGCAGGAACAGCCGGTCGTCGCCGGCATAGTGGATCTCAAGGCAGTCATGCGGCGCGCCGACCGCCTCGATGGTGCGCAGACCGATGAAGCGGCCAATGCCGTGGTCGGTATGGACGACGATGTCGCCGGCCGACAAGGACGAGGCCTCGGCGATGAAGTCAGAAGCGCGCTTTTTGCGCTTCGAGCGCCGGATCAGGCGATCGCCCAGAATGTCCTGCTCGGCGACGACTACCAGTCTTTCGGTCTCGAAGCCGGATTCCAGCGGCAGCACGGCAAGTGCCGCCTGCCCCGGCTCGAGCTTGTCGGCTTCGGACAATGTCGCTACCGGCACGAGATTGCCGAGATGGTGCTCGGCCAGGATTTGTCCGAGCCGGTCGAGCGAGCCTTCGGTCCAGCCTGCAATGACGACGCGGCGACGTGCGGCGCGCTCGTCGGCGATATGCTTCACGACGACGTCGAAGACGTTGACGTTGGGGTCGGCGCGCTCCTCGACGAAGGCGCGGCCATGGCGCGAGCCGGCGTGGAAGACTTTTCTCGCACCGGCGTCGGGCGCGTCGAAGGCGGTGAAGTCGATGGCTTCACGCGGTCCCAGCGACGCAACGAGATTTTCCGGCGAAAGGTAGAGCAGGTCCGGCGCCACCGGCTTGTAGGGCACGGCGTCCTTCAGCGCGCCGTCGGCCTGTTTCCGGCGCGCCTCGTAATGGTCGAGGATCAGCGTGTGCCGTTCGGCCAGCGCCTCATGCGCCAGATGGTCGAAGACGACTGGGATATCAGGCAGGTAGTCGAACACCGTCTCCAGCCGCTCGTAGAACAACGGCAGCCAATGTTCCATGCCGGCAAAGCGGCGCCCTTCGCTGACCGCCGCATAAAGCCCGTCGTCGCGCTGCGGCGCGCCAAAGGCCTCGATGTAAGAGCGACGGAAACGGCTGATGGTCTCCGGCGTCAGCGCCACTTCGCTCATCGCCTGCAGCGCCATCGACTTGCGCTGCCCTGTGGTGCGCTGCGTGGCGGCGTCGAAGACGCGGATCGATTCCAGCGTGTCGCCGAAGAAATCGAGCCGCAGCGCCTCGGTCCACCCGGGCGCGAACAGGTCAAGAATGCCGCCGCGCACCGCGAACTCGCCAACGCCGCGCACCGTCGGTACCCGCTCGAAGCCGGAAGTCTCCAGCCGCGACACCAGTGCGTTCATGTCGATCTGGTTGCCAGGCTTGGCGTGGAACGTCTGCGCCTCGACCAGATCGGCCGGCGGAATACGTTGCAACAGCGCGTTGGCCGTGGTGAGGATGATCGCGCGGTGCGGCTTCCTGGCCAGCGCGATCATCGCGGTCAGCGCGTCGAGCCGCTTGGCGGCGGCGTCCGCGCCGGGTGAGACGCGGTCATAGGGCAAACAATCCCAGGCCGGCAGTTCCAGCACCGGCAGGCCGGGCGCGGCGAAGGCCAATGCCTCGATGATCGCCGGCAGGCGCTGGCCGTCGCGCGCCACGAACAGCACCGGCTTGTCGGGTGCGATCTCGTGCGCTGCCTGCACCAGCGCAAAGGCTTCATAGCCGTCGGCGACACCGTCGACGATGAACTGGCCGGCGCGGCCTTTCGGCAGGCCGATGGTGGGAATGAGGCTCATGAAATCACGTCGGTTCAGAATGTCATGGTCCGGCGCGACGCCAGGATCTTTTGCAGCACGGCACAATCGATATCAGGCGGAACCGCGCGTTCGCCGGTAATCAGAGGCAGGAATTCGGTGTCGGGAATGTCGAGGAGCCTCTCATATTGGTCGATCTCGTCGCCGGTCAAGGCGCCGATCTCGGCGTCGGCGAAGCTGCCGAGGATGAGATCCATCTCGCGCATGCCACGATGCCAGGAACGGAACAGAAGCTTGCGGCGGCGGGTATCGAGCCCCTCGCTTGATCGTTTCGTTCCGGTCATCGTGCCGCGTCCCTGTCTGAAGCGGCGCATATAGCGTGGATAGAGGGCGGTGTCAGCCTTGCGCAATGGCCGTCGCGACATAAGCTGACATTATGCGCCCTTCCCTCCTTGATCCGCTGTTCGTCCCGATCATCTCGCTCGCCGGCGTCGGGCCGAAGGTCGGCGTGCTGATCGAGAAGGTGGTGGCTGCCGATCTCGGCGACCGCGCCGCCCGCGCCGGCGACCTTTTGTTCGTGCTGCCGCACACCGTGATCGACCGCCGCAACCGGCCGGGCATCGCGCTCGCGCCGGCAGGCGCCATCGTCACTCTCGACGTGCGCATCGACCGCCACCAGCCGCCGCCGCGCGGCAACCGGTCGGTTCCTTACCGGGTCTACGCCCACGACGATACGGGCGAAATCGGCCTGACTTTCTTTCACGCCCACGCCGCCTATCTCGAAAAGACGATGCCCGTGGGCGAGCATGTCGTCGTCTCCGGCCGCATGGAATGGTTCAACGGCCGCCCAACCATGGTCCACCCCGATCATATCGCGTTGGCCAGTGACACCGAAGCCCTGCCGCTGGTCGAGCCGGTCTATCCGCTGACCGCCGGCCTGTCGGGGAAAGTACTGCGCCGGGCGATCGGCCAGGCGCTCGGCCGGTTGCCCGAGCTGCCGGAATGGCAGGACGACGCCTTCATGCGCCGCCAGACCTTCCCTAGCTTCGGCGATGCGCTCGCCCGCATCCACAATCCGGCCGACCCGATCGATGTCGCCATCGAGGGGGCAGCGTGGCGGCGGCTTGCCTATGACGAATTGCTGGCCGGCCAGGTCTCGCTGGCGCTGGTACGTGCAAAAGTCCGCCGCCTGTCCGGCCGGCCGCTGATCGGCGACGGCCGCATCGTCGAAAAACTTCGCGCGGCCCTGCCCTATTCGCTGACCGCCAGCCAGGAATTCGCGCTCGCCGAAATCAATGCCGATCTCGCCGATCCAGAACGCATGCTGCGCCTGCTGCAAGGTGACGTCGGCTCCGGCAAGACAGTGGTCGCGCTGCTTGCCATGGCGCGCGCCGTCGAGGCCGGCGGCCAGGCGGCCTTGATGGCGCCGACCGAAATCCTGGCGCGCCAGCACTTGGCGACGATCACGCCTCTGGCTGAAAAGGCAGGGCTGCGCGTCGCCATCCTCACCGGCCGCGAAAAGGGCCGCGAGCGCACCGACACGCTCGCCGGTCTTGCAAACGGAGAAATCGACATCGTTGTCGGCACCCATGCGCTGTTCCAGGAAACCGTGACTTTCCACGACCTCGTCTTCGCCGTGGTCGACGAGCAGCACCGTTTCGGCGTCCATCAGCGGCTTGCCATCACCGCCAAGGGCGACGCGCCCGACATGCTAGTGATGACGGCGACGCCGATCCCACGCACTTTGGTGCTGACCGCCTTCGGCGACATGGACGTCTCGAAGCTGACCGAGAAGCCGGTCGGCCGCCAGCCGATCCGCACCGTGACCTTGCCCCTCGAAAGGCTGGACGAACTGGTCGGCCGTATGCTCGACGCCGTCGCCGACGGCCAGAAGATCTACTGGATCTGTCCGTTGGTCGAGGAATCCGAAGAGATCAAGCTGATGTCGGCGGAGGACCGCTTTGCCTCGCTGAAGCCGCTGTTCGGCGACCGGATCGGGCTGGTGCATGGTCGCATGAAGGGTACGGAAAAGGATGAGGCTATGCGCGCCTTCAAACAGGGCGAGACGCGCATCCTGATCGCCACCACGGTCATCGAAGTCGGCGTCGATGTTCCGGATGCGACGATCATGGTCATCGAGCACGCCGAGCGCTTCGGCCTTGCCCAGTTGCACCAGCTGCGCGGCCGGGTCGGGCGCGGCGACAAGCCGTCATCCTGCGTGCTGCTCTACAAGGATCCGCTCGGCGAGACGGCAAAACGCCGGCTGTCGGTGATGCGCGAGACCGAGGACGGGTTCCGCATCGCCGAGGAGGATTTGAAGCTGCGCGGCGAAGGCGAATTGCTTGGCACTCGGCAGTCCGGCACGCCCGGCTTCCAGGTGGCGCGCATCGAGGCGCATGCCGACCTGCTCGAAGCCGCCCGCGACGATGCAAGGCTGCTCCTGTCGCGCGATCCGGAATTGCAGTCCGAGCGCGGCTCAGCGCTTCGGCTATTGCTTTATCTGTTCGGCCGCGACGAGGCCGTGCGCCTGCTGCGCGCCGGCTGAGGCCCGGCGCCGAGTGGTGGATTGGCAAGCGGACCGTCGATCCGCTCGCCGTTGACGGTCACGATCTTGGCCTTCCCCTCAGGCGCCACTAGCCCGGCCGAGACGATCAGCTTGGCGCCGTCCTCGATCGTCATGTCGAGCAGCACGATGTCGGATTTCAGCACATACATCAGGAAGCCGGTGGTCGGGTTCGGTGTGCAGGGCATGAACACCGCGATCAGCGGGTCACCTTCCTGGTCGAGCTTCTGGTTGATCTCGGTTTCCTTTTCGCTGGCGACGAAGACCAGCGACCAGACGCCCTTGCGCGGATACTCGACCAGCCCGACCTGGTGAAACATGTCGCCCTTGTTGGACAGCACCGTTTGGAAAATCTGCTTCAGCGAACCGTAGATGCCGCGCACCAAGGGCATGCGACCGAGCAAGCGTTCGCCGAAATTGACGATGGCGCGACCGACGATGTTGGCCGTCATGAAACCGATCAGCGTGATCAGGATCAAGGCAACGATCAGGCCAAAGCCCGGAACAGGGACCGGCAGATAGGTGTCGGGGCTGTAGCGCGCCGGAATATAGGGTTTCACCCAGGAATCGACCCAGCCGATGAACGACCAGGCGATATAGGCGGTGATGGCCAGCGGTGCGCAGACGATGAAGCCGGTCAGGAAATAATTCCGCAGCCGGGTCATGCCTGAAGTCTTGGGAGCGTCGGACATGGGTTCACCGCGGCGCGTTGATTGCAACGCGACATTAGTGAACCGCAAGGCGCTTTGGAATTGCGAAATTTTTTAAACGGCGCCTATTCCACCGTCACCGATTTCGCCAGATTGCGCGGCTGGTCGACGTCCGTGCCCATGAACACGGCGGTGAAGTAGGCCAGCATCTGGATCGGCAGCGCGCAGATGATCGGCGAGATGATTTCGGGCACGTCGGGCAGGATGATCGTCTCCATCGTCTTGACGCTGGCCTGCGCTGCACCCTTGCTGTCTGTGATCAGGATGATCTTGCCGCCGCGCGCCGCCACTTCCTGCATGTTCGACACCGTCTTTTCGAAGATGCGGTCATGCGGGGCGATGACGATGACCGGCATGTTCTCGTCAATCAGCGCGATCGGCCCGTGCTTCAGCTCGCCGGCGGCATAGCCCTCGGCGTGGATATAGGAGATTTCCTTCAGCTTCAGCGCGCCTTCCATGGCCAGCGGGAAATTAGTGTCGCGGCCGATATAGAGCACGTCCTTGTAGCGCGAGAGTTCGCGCGAGATCCGTTCGATCTGCCCGTCGAGTTTCAAAACCTGATTGGCAAAGCGCGGCGCTTCCGACAACTCGCGCACCAGCGTCTTTTCCTGCTCGCGCGAAATCGTTCCGCGCGCCACGCCGGCCCGCACCGCAAGCGAGGCCAACACCGACAGCTGGCAGGTAAAAGCCTTGGTCGAGGCAACGCCGATCTCGGGACCGGCGAGCGTCGGCAGCACCACGTCGGATTCGCGCGCCATGGTCGATTCGCGCACATTGACGACTGCGCCGATCTTCATGCCGGCCTTGCGGCAGTAGCGCAGCGACGCCAGCGTGTCGGCTGTTTCGCCCGACTGCGAGATGAAGAAGGCGGCGTCGTTCGAAGACAGCGGCATCTCGCGGTAGCGGAATTCCGAAGCGACATCGATGTCGACCGGTAGCCTTGCGTAGCGCTCGAACCAATACTTGCTGATCAGCCCGGCGAGATAGGCGGTGCCGCAGGCCGAGATCGCCAGCCGGCCGATTTTGGCGAAATCGAACGGCAGCTCGAGAGGCTTGGAGACGCCGGAGACGAAATCCACATAATGCGCCAGCGTGTGCGAGATCACTTCCGGCTGCTCATGGATTTCCTTTTCCATGAAGTGCCGGCGGTTGCCCTTGTCGACCATGAAGCTGGTCGAGAGCGACTGCTGGCGCTTGCGGTCGACCTTGTTGCCGTCCATGTCGAAGATGGCGACGTCGTTGCGGCGCACCACCGCCCAGTCGCCGTCTTCCAGGTAGGTGATCGAATTGGTGAAGGGCGCCAGCGCGATGGCGTCGGAACCCAAAAACATCTCGCCGTCGCCATGGCCGACGGCCAAAGGCGGGCCGTTGCGGGCGCCAACGATCAGGTCTTCGTCACCTTTGAACATGATGGCCAGCGCAAAGGCGCCTTCCAGCCGCTTCAGCGCCTGGTGCGCGGCCTCGACCGGCTTCAGCCCCTTGGTCAGTTCGCGCGCTACTAGATGCGCGACGACCTCGGTGTCGGTCTGCGAGGAGAATGTGTAGCCGTCGCGGATCAGTTCGTCGCGCAGCTCGGCGAAATTCTCGATGATGCCATTGTGGACGATGGCGACGCCGTCGGAAAAATGCGGATGCGCGTTAGTTTCGTTCGGCACGCCATGCGTCGCCCAGCGCGTGTGGCCGATGCCGATCGTGCCGTCCAGCGGCTCGTTCTTCAGCAGGCGTTCGAGATTGACCAACTTGCCTTCGGCGCGCCGACGGCCAAGCTCGCCATGTTCGATGGTGGCGACGCCGGCCGAGTCATAGCCGCGGTATTCGAGCCGTTTCAGCGCATCGACGATAAGCGGCGCGACCTGCTGTTGGCCGACAATTCCGACGATACCGCACATGGCGCTTGCCCCCGATTCCCTGCAGAAACCCAGCGCTATCTAGGGATTGCCGGCCTGCCGTAAAAGTCACTTTGCGTTTCGTTCCGTGTCAGCGGAACGGTCCTGCTCGCAATGCACCATGACAGACCGCTCTTGCAACCCCGGTTACTGCAATCGTTCGGTTTTTCAGGCGCTTGGCCTGCCAATATTCACTTTTTCTTGGCTGCAGCCGCCGAAGCAAAGCGTACGCGCAATTCCTTGCCTTTGCCGGGCAGCGTCCGCTGGCGGGCGCGGCCGAAGGCCAGCGCGTCGTCGGGCACGCTTTCGGTGATGATGCTGCCCGAGGCGATGTAGCCGCCCTTGCCGATCGATAGTGGTGCGACCAGCGAGGAGTTCGAGCCGATGAAGGCACCTTCCCCGATATCGGTGAAGAATTTCGAATAGCCGTCATAATTGCAGGTGATGGTGCCGGCGCCGATATTGGCGCCCGCTCCAACCCGCGCATCGCCGATATAGGTCAGATGGTTGACCTTGGCGCCCTCCTCGATGACAGCCTGCTTGACCTCGCAGAAATTGCCGACCTTGGCCTTCTGCTTGAGATCGGCCCCCGTCCGCAGCCGGGCGAACGGCCCGACATCGCAGTTGGAAGCCACGGTGGCGCCTTCGATATGGCTGAAGGCATGGATCTTGGCGCCCGTGGCGATCTTCACACCGGGCCCGAACCAGACATTGGGCTCGACGATGGTGTCGGCGCCGATCTCGGTATCGTGTGAGAAGAACACGGTCTCGGGCGCAATCAGCGTGACTCCCGAGAGCATGGCCTGACGCCGCCGGCGCCGCTGCCAGATGCCTTCGGCCTCGGCCAGCTCGGCGCGGTTGTTGATGCCGAGCGCGTTCTCGAAACTGGCCTCGGTGGCGACGACATCCAAGCCTTGGCCACCGGCAATCTCGACGATGTCGGTCAGGTAATATTCGCCCTTGGCGTTCTTGTTGCCGACCGCGTCGAGCAGTTTTAGCGCCTGGCCGCCGGCCACCGCCATCATGCCGGCATTGCAGAAGGTGATCCTCTTCTCCTCGTCGGAGCAGTCCTTTTCCTCGCGAATGGCGATCAGTTTGCCGCCCTTTTCGATCAGACGACCATAGCCAGTCGGGTTGGGCGTGCGGAAACCGATGACCACGACGGCCGCACCTTCGGCCAGCTTCAGCCGTGCAGCCGTCAGCGCGTCGGAGTCGATCAGCGGCGTGTCGCCGAACATCACCAGGACATCGTCATAACCCTTTGATATCGCATCGCGTGCGGCCAGCACAGCGTGCGCGGTGCCAAGGCGCTTTTCCTGCACGAATGTCTCGGCCTTCGGCGCAAATTTGGCCGCCGCGTTGCGCATCTCATCCGCCCCATGGCCGATGACCAGCGCCTGACCGTTCGCACCGGCAGACTCGGCCGCCTTCACCACATGAGCGACCATCGGCAGGCCTGCGATCTGGTGAAGCACCTTTGGCAATGCACTCTTCATGCGCGTGCCTTCGCCGGCGGCTAGGATGACGGACAGGCAGGATCTCTGGCTCATGAAAGGGCAACCATATGAAAGGGATCAGGAATCGAAACTATCTAGCATTGGCGCCATGCTGCACCAATGCGGTTAAATTCCGGTGAGATGGTTGGCCTACCCCAACTGTCCCAGCACCGGGAAATTCTCCAACAACCAGTAGGACGCGCTCTGCACGCCGCCGGTGAGGAAAAACACCCCCGCCACGACCAATAGCGCGCCAATAGCCTTTTCGACGCGGCCGAGATGGACGCGGAATTTGCCGAGGAAGCGCATGAAGGCGCCGGAAAACAGGGCTGCGATCAGGAACGGGATGCCCAGCCCGAGCGAATAGGCGGCGAGCAGCAGCGCCCCCTCGCCGACCGTCTCGCGGCCGCCGGCTAGCGTCAGGATCGGGCCCAACACCGGGCCGATGCAGGGCGTCCAGCCGAAGGCGAAGGCCAGCCCCATGACATAGGCGGCGATCAGGCTGGCTGGCTTGCCTTGCGACTGGAAGCGCGCCTCGCGCGACAGAAGCGGGATTCGCAATATGCCGAGGAAATTCAGGCCCATCAGGATGATCAGCACGCCGGCGGCCAGCGCCAATTGCTCCTGCCAGACGCGCAGCCAATGACCGATGGTCGAGGCGCCCGCACCTAGCGCGACGAAGACGGTAGAGAAGCCGAGCACGAAGGCGATCGAGGACGCAATCAGTGCGCCACGCGCGCCGGCTTTGGCAGTGGCTCCAGCATCGCCGCGAAAATCGTCGACCGAGACGCCGGCCATGTAGCAGAGATAAGGCGGCACCAGCGGCAGCACGCAAGGCGACAGGAACGAGATCGCCCCCGCCCCGACTGCGCTGACATAGCCGATGTCCAATGCCATTCCGTAGCTCCGATGATGCTGGCGCGCATATAGCGACGCACCGCCTTGTCCACCAATCACCATTTTGTGGCAAGCTGCACTGCCTGGAGCAACAGGCAGGGGGAAGAAACGAGCGGCCGGGCGCGTTGAACAGACGAGGCCGCGATTTCCCGCGCGTCTCTTCGTATTACCCAGGGAGATTTCCATGAAAACGATCACAGCCGGGCTCGCCGCGCTTTTGCTCAGCACTGCCGCTTCCTTCGCCGCCGAGGCGTGGAAGGAAGCCGATGTCGGCGGCACCAAGATCTACACCGATGCCAACGGCATGACGCTTTATACCTATGACAAGGACGAGAAGGGCAAGACCAACTGCTACGACAAATGCGCCACCAACTGGCCGCCCCTGAAAGCCGAGGCCGAGGCCAAGGCCGACGGTGAATGGACAGTCGTCGACCGCACCGACGGCACCAAGATGTGGGCCTATGAGGGCAAGCCGGTCTACACCTTCATCAAGGACAAGAAGGCCGGCGACATGACCGGTGACGGCGTCGGCGAGGTCTGGCACGTCGTCAAGGCCGACTGAAGTTCCCAATGGAGCGTCCTGCCTGCTGGCAGACAGCGTGCTGTCGCGAGCGGGACGTCGACTGGTCGCCGGGCACCTCCATGCGCCTGGCGGCCGGTTTCATTATGCAGGCCATTGCGCCTGCTCAGATGCGGCACTGGGCCTGATTGGCATGGTCGCCGGCGACGTATCTCCGAGTCGTTTCGGGTCGCTCGAAGCATGAACGGCCTTCCCCGAAATTCTGTGATGTTCCCCATACACTCTAAGAGTGTATTGCTGCGGACGTCCCCGCAATTTGGCCACTTGCCCTTGACCGATTGCAAAAGCGCGGCCATGTGAGCGACGAAAAGAACGCGTCGCGCAGCGGAATTCTTCTGCCGCCCACAGCTGATATGAGACCTCATGGACGTCGTCGTCGTCGAATCGCCGGCCAAGGCTAAGACAATCAACAAATACCTCGGCAAGAACTATAAGGTTCTGGCCTCGTTCGGCCATGTCCGCGATCTACCAGCCAAGGATGGCTCGGTGCGCCCGGATGAGGATTTCGCCATGTCCTGGGCTGTCGACACCGCCTCGGGCAAGCGCCTGGCGGACATCGCCAAGGCGGTGAAGGATGCCGACGGCCTGATCCTCGCCACCGACCCGGATCGCGAAGGCGAAGCGATCTCCTGGCACGTGCTGGAAGTGCTGAAGCAGAAGCGCGCGCTGAAGGACAAGCCGGTCAGCCGCGTCGTCTTCAACGCCATCACCAAGACCTCGGTGCTGGAGGCAATGGCCAATCCGCGCCAGATCGATGCGCCGCTGGTCGACGCCTATCTGGCGCGCCGGGCGCTGGACTATCTCGTCGGCTTCACGCTGTCGCCGGTGCTGTGGCGCAAGCTGCCGGGCGCCCGCTCGGCCGGCCGCGTCCAGTCAGTGGCGCTGCGCCTGGTCTGTGACCGCGAATCCGAGATCGAGCGCTTCATCCGCGAGGAATACTGGCAGATCGCCGCCATCCTCGGCACGCCGCGCACCGAGAATTTCGAGGCGCGGCTCACCGCCTTCGAGCGCAAGAAGCTGCAAAAACTCGACATCGCCAACAAGGCGCAGGCCGACGACATCAAGGCGATGCTCGAAGGCGCGACCTTCAAGGTGCTGTCGGTCGAGGCCAAGCCGACCAAGCGCAATCCCGGCCCGCCCTTCACCACCTCGACGCTGCAGCAGGCGGCCTCGTCGGGCCTCGGCTTTTCGGCCAGCCGCACCATGCAGGTGGCGCAGCGCCTCTATGAAGGCATGGACATCGGCGGCGAGACCGCCGGCCTGATCACCTATATGCGAACCGACGGCGTACAGATGGCGCCGGAGGCGATCGACGCCGCGCGCGATGCGATCGCCAAGGAGTTCGGCCCCAAATACTTGCCGGAAAAGCCACGTTTTTACACGACCAAGGCCAAGAACGCCCAGGAAGCGCACGAGGCGATCCGACCGACCGATTTCATGCGCACGCCGGCTTCGGTCAGGCAGTATCTCGATGCCGACCAGGCGCGACTCTACGAGCTGATCTGGAAGCGCGCCATCGCCAGCCAGATGCAGCCGGCCGAGATCGAGCGCACCACTGTCGAAATCGAGGCGGTCAATGGCGCCCGCACCGCCGAGCTTCGCGCCGTCGGTTCGGTCGTTCGCTTCGACGGTTTCATCGCCGCCTACACCGACCAGAAGGACGAGGACGCGGAAGACGAGGAGAGCCGCCGCCTGCCCGAAATCCGCGCCGGCGAGCAGCTCAGGCGCGAGGCGATCAACGCCACCCAGCACACCACCGAACCGCCGCCGCGCTATTCGGAAGCCTCGCTGATCAAGAAGCTGGAAGAACTCGGCATCGGCCGTCCCTCGACCTATACGGCGATCCTGAAGACGCTTGAAGACCGCGATTATGTCGAGATCGACAAGCGCAAGCTGGTCCCGCAGGCCAAGGGCCGGCTGCTGTCGGCCTTCCTCGAAAGCTTCTTTGAACGCTATGTCGAATATGACTTCACCGCATCCCTCGAGGAAAAGCTCGACGAGATCTCCGACGGCAAGCTCGCCTGGAAAGACGTGTTGCGCGACTTCTGGAAGGACTTTTCCGGCGCCGTCGCCGACATCAAGGAGTTGCGCGTCACCGACGTGCTCGATGCGCTGAACGAAGAGTTGGCGCCGCTGGTGTTCCCCGCACGCGAAGACGGTTCGAACCCCCGCATCTGTCCGAAATGCGGCACCGGCAATCTGTCGCTCAAGCTCGGCAAGTTCGGCGCCTTCGTCGGCTGCTCGAACTATCCGGAATGCTCGTTCACCCGCCAGCTTGGCGACGCCGCCAACCCCAATGGCGAGAATGGCAACGGCGACGACGGCACCAAGGTGCTGGGCAAGGACCCCTACACGGCCGAGGAGATCACCCTGCGCAGCGGCCGCTTCGGCCCCTACATCCAGCGCGGCGACGGCAAGGAAGCCAAGCGCTCCAGCCTGCCCAAGGGCTGGACGGTCGATTCAATCGACCACGAGAAGGCGCTCGCCCTATTGGCGCTGCCGCGCGACGTCGGCAAGCATCCGGAGAGCGGCAAGATGATTTCGGCCGGGCTAGGCCGCTACGGACCGTTCGTGCTGCATGACGGCACCTACGCCAATCTCGAAAGCATCGAGGACGTGTTCTCGATCGGCCTCAACCGCGCCGTGTCGGTGATCGCCGAGAAACAGCTGAAGGGCAAGAACGGCCGCAATGGCGGCACCCCCGCCGCGCTGAAGGAGCTCGGCGACCATCCGGATGGCGGCGGCAAGATCGTCGTGCGCGACGGCAAATACGGGCCTTACGTCAATTTCGGCAAAGTTAACGCGACGCTGCCCAAGGGCAAGGATCCTCAGGCGGTGACCATCGAGGATGCGCTGGCCCTGATTGCCGAGAAGGAAGCCAAGGGCGGTGGCGGCAAGAAGCCGTTCCGCAAGGCGGCGGGCGCGAAGCCCGCGGCCGCCAAAAAGCCGGCGGCGAAGAAAAAGGGATAGCAGGCCGTGGCGCGCAGGATCTCCGGACGAAGCCACGGCGATCCGCGCACCGCCGATACCCGCGCCAAGGTGAAGGACGACTACCGCCCCTCGCGCGACGAAATCCTGCGCTACATCGCCGAGAACCCGGACCGCGCCGGCAAGCGCGACATCGCCAAGGCGTTCGCGCTGCGCGGCGAGGATCGCATCTGGCTGAAGGACATGCTGCGCGACCTGCAGGACGAAGGTATCCTGACCAAGGAGCGTAAGCAGCTCGCCCGCGTCGGCGCCCTGCCCCATGTCGCGGTGCTCGACATCTTCGGCCGCGATGGCGACGGCGTGCTGCTGGCGCACCCGGCCGAGCCCCTCGGCAGCGGCGAGCCTCCTGTCGTCTCGATCCGCGTCTCGCGCGGCGGCAATGGTCCAGCGCCGGGCATCGGCGACCGGGTACTGGCCAAGACCTTCCCGACCGACGATGCGACAGGCCCTGCCTATACCGGCCGGGTGATGAAGATCTTCGAGAAGCGCACCGAGGCCGTGCTCGGCGTCTTTCGCGTGCTGAAGGACGGCACGTTCAGGATCGAGCCGGTGGAGCGGCGCCAGCCCGAACTGGTCGTCGACAAGGAATTCCAGAACGGCGCCAAGAACGGCGACCTGGTCGAGGTCGAGCCGGCGCGCGCTTCCCGCTACGGCCTGCCGCGCGCAAAAGTGCTGACGGTGCTGGGCTCGCTGACCAGCGAAAAGGCGGTCTCCATGATCGCCATCCACGCGCACGACATTCCGCATATCTTTCCGGCCGACGTCATCGCCGAATCCGAGGCTGTGAAGCCGGCGACGCTCGATCAGCGTGAGGACTGGCGCGACCTGCCGCTGGTCACCATCGACCCGGCCGACGCCAAGGACCATGACGATGCGGTGTTCGCCTCGCCCGACACGGACGATAAAAACCCCGGCGGCGTGGTCGTCACCGTAGCGATCGCCGATGTCGCGGCTTACGTCCGCTATGGCACCGCGCTCGACCGCGAGGCGCTGAAGCGCGGCAATTCCGTCTATTTCCCCGACCGCGTCGTGCCGATGCTGCCCGAGCGGATCTCCAACGACCTCTGTTCGCTGCGCGAGGGCCAGGATCGTCCGGCGCTTGCAGTGCGCATGACCTTTTCCGCCGACGGCCGCAAAGTCAGGCATTCCTTCCACCGTGTCATGATGAAGTCGGCGGCGAAACTCGCCTACCCGCAGGCGCAGGCGGCCATCGACGGCGTGCCTGACGACAAGACCGGCCCGATCCTCGACGCGGTGCTGAAGCCGCTGTGGGACGCATACGCCATCCTCAAACGCGGTCGCGACTCGCGCCAGCCGTTGGAACTCGACCTGCCGGAGCGCAAGATCCTGCTGAAGGAGGACGGCACCGTCGACCGCGTCATCGTGCCGGAGCGGCTCGACGCTCACAAATTGATCGAAGAGTTCATGATCCAGGCTAATGTCGCGGCCGCCGAAACGCTGGAGGCCAAGCGCCAGGCGCTTGTCTACCGTATCCACGATGCGCCTTCGCTGGCCAAGCAGGAATCGCTGCGCGAATTCCTGCAGACGCTCGGCCTGTCGCTGGCGCGCGGCGCCCAGATGCGGCCGGCCCAGTTCAACGGCATCCTGGAGCGCGTCAGCGGCGCCGACAATGAGGGCCTGGTCAACGAAGTGGTGCTGCGCTCGCAGAGCCAGGCCGAATATTCGCCGAAGAATATCGGCCATTTCGGCCTCAATCTGAAACGCTACGCGCATTTCACCTCGCCGATCCGCCGCTATGCCGACCTGATCGTGCATCGCGGACTGATTGCCGCACTCGACCTCGGCGCGGGCGGCCTGACACAGAACGAGGCAGACCGGCTGGAAGATGTCTCGGTGCTGATCTCCGGCACCGAGCGCCGCGCCATGGCGGCCGAGCGCGACACGGTCGACCGGCTGATCGCCGCCTATCTCGCCGAGCGCATCGACGACCGTTTCGACGCCCGCATCTCCGGCGTCACCAAATCGGGACTATTTGTCCAATTGCCGCAGTACGGCGCGGATGGCTTTATCCCGGTGTCAAGTCTGGATGGCGATTACTATATCTACGACGAGACAGCCCGATCGCTGTTCGGAGAGCGCACCGGCAAGGGCTACCAGCTTGCCGACCGCGTCGAGGTTCGCCTGGTCGAGGTGGCGCCGATGGCCGGCGCGATGCGTTTCGAGATGCTGACCGACCCGAAGCCGATGGCCGGCTCCAAACGGTCGTTCCACAAGGCCAAGGGCCGCGCCCGCGCCTCGCAATCGCGTCCGGGTTCGCGCGGCAGGAGACGATGATGGCAAGACAGTTGCAGATGGAAGACCAGGTTTTCGGCGGCGAGCTTCATTCGGGCCGGGTTGCGCGTCCGCTGTGGACGGCAATAAAGCGCGGCATGCTCGGCCGCTGCCCGCATTGCGGCGAGGGCAAGCTGTTTCGCGGCTTCACCAAATCCGTCGACGCATGCGCCGTCTGCGGCGAGGAACTGCATCACCACCGTGCCGACGACCTGCCCGCCTATCTGGTGATCGTCATCGTCGGCCACATCGTGCTTGGCGCCTTCATGGGCGTCGAGTCAACCTCCACCCTCTCCACCTGGCAGCACATCGCCATCTGGGTGCCGCTGACCATCCTGCTGGCGGTCGCGCTGCTGCAGCCGGTTAAGGGCGCCGTCATCGGCCTGCAATGGGCGCTCTATATGCACGGCTTCGGCGGCGAAAAGGATGTCATCGAGTCTCACCCCGAGGCTTGAAGTCGCGGCTGGTGCAATCGGCTTTGGCTGAACGCCACTTTCGCACAAGACAAGTTTCCGCTAAAGCGCGTCGCGTATGAACGGGTTCACGCGACACGCTTCAGATCTTATTTCCATGCAGGTCGTTGGTCCCCGAACCTTCTGGACGACATGCATCAGGTCGAGCGTATGGACGGGATGACCAAGGCCGACATCGACAAGGTTGAGCGGAGTGTTGTACCGCCACAGGCTCGGACGCTGCGTCCGCGCGACGCCGCGACGCTGATCCTGCTCGACCGCAAAGGCGATGACATCCAGGTGCTGATGGGCCGGCGCCATGCCCGTCATGCCTTCATGCCCGGGAAATTCGTCTTTCCCGGCGGCCGCACGGATCCAGCCGATAGCCGCATCCCCGTTGCCGGGGCACTCCACTTGGAGGAGCAAGCCAATTTGACCGCCGGCCTTGGCCGCACGAGCGTAGCGCGCGCCCGTGCCATTGCGCTGTCGGCGATCCGCGAGACCTACGAAGAAGCCGGCCTGCTCATCGGCCGCAAAGGCGCCTTCGCGACGACCAGGCGCGACTGGCAGGGCTTTGCCGAACACGGTGTCATGCCCTCGCTGGAGCCGCTGCGTTTCATCGCGCGGGCGATCACGCCGCCAAACCGGGTGCGCCGTTTCGACACTCGCTTCTTCAGCGCGTGGCGTGGCGACGTCGCAGTTGAGCTTCCGGGCGGCGGCCCGACCAATGAGCTGGAGGAACTGGTCTGGCTGCCGCTGGCCAAGGCCAGGGAGGCAGATATTCCCGACATCACCCGCATGATCCTGGAGGAGCTGGAAAGGCGCCTCGCCGACGATCCGCTGCTTCGTCCGGGCGGCTCCGTGCCACTCTACCGGCTTGTCCGCAACCGCTTCATCCGCGAAATTCTATAGGTAATTCAGGCATCACATGACGGTCGATACCCAGCAACAGGGCGACGAACGCGTACACTGGCTGCCGATGGTCGCTGCGATCTCCTCGATCAGCGTCGTCGGCATCGCCATCGGCCTCGGCATGCCGCTGCTCAGCGTCATCCTGGAGACGCGCGGCCACTCGGCCTCGATGATCGGCCTCAACACGGCCGTCGCCGGCCTGGCCTCGATCGCCGGCGCACCGCTCGCCACGCCATTTGCCATGCGCTTCGGCGTCGCCTGGACCATGCTAGCCATGATTGCCGCCGGCGCGCTCGCCTTCGTCGGTTTCCATTTCGCGCCGGACTTCTGGATGTGGTTTCCGCTGCGCGTCGTGCTGCATATCGCGCTCACGGTGCTGTTCATCCTGTCGGAATTCTGGATCAGCACCTCGGCACCGCCGCACCGGCGCGGCCTGGTGCTGGGCATCTATGCCACCGTACTGTCGCTCGGTTTTGCCGCCGGGCCGTGGCTGTTTTCCCATCTCGGCAGCTCCGGCTTCAGGCCCTTCGGCGTGATCATCGGGTTGGTGACACTGGCCGCAATACCGGTGCTGGCGGCACGCAACGAGAGCCCGACGATCGTGGCGGACGGCGAGACCAGCAATTTCCTGCGCTACATCTGGCTGGTGCCGACCGCCACCTTCGCGGTGCTGGTGTTCGGCGCCGTCGAGACCGGCGGCTTCGCACTGTTCCCGATCTATGGCAGCCGCATCGGCTACTCCGAAGCCGACGCCGCCCTGCTGCTGACCATGATCGGCCTCGGCAACGTGCTTTTGCAGATCCCGATCGGCATGATCAGCGACCGCGTCTCGGACCGCCGCCATCTGCTCCTGGCTTGCGCCACCGTCGGCCTCGCCGGCACCGTCGTCATGCCGCACTTCGCCGCGAATTGGCACCTGATGGCAGCGCTTCTGTTCGTCTGGGGTGGCGTGGTCGCCGCGCTCTATACGATCGGCCTTGCCCATCTCGGCTCCCAGCTCTCCGGCCATGAACTGGCCTCGGCCAACGCCGCCTTCGTGCTTTGCTATGGCGTCGGCATGGTGCTCGGGCCGCAGGCGATCGGCATCGGTATGGACATCTTCGGCCCCTCCGGCTTCGGCTGGTCGCTCGGTGTTTTCTTCGCCGCCTATATCGCTTTGGTCGGCATCAGGCTCGTCCGGAAAATCCTGTAGGTGGGCTCCATCAAGCGCCTCGACGCACGACGCTGCTGACATCACCGTGTCAGCAGCACCCCTGCTATATCGGCGCTCCACAAGCAGGGAGATATCAGATGATCGACAGTGGATTCGAAACCAGATCGGTGCGGATGGAGTTGCTGCTGCTTGTCAGCTTCCAGGCACCACCCGCCGATGTCGACCGCATCATGGAAGCGGTGGTGGCGATCAGCCCGCTAGGCATGGGCAGTTATGACAGCAACGCTTTCCAATCGGCTGGCGGCGTCGAGCGCTACCGACCGCTCGAAGGTGCTGCCGCCGGCCCCGAGACGATCTTGCGTCAGCGGCCGGGCACGGTCGAGGTGTCGTTCGAACTGCCCGACGACCAGATGCTGGCTGCCCGAATCGTCGAGGCGATCTACCAGGCGCATTCCTACCAGGAGCCGGTGATCCGCATCCAGCCGCTGCTCGCCAGCCGCTCCAAGGGCCTCGACGACCGCGCCAACCCCAACCGCTGGTGGAACACCACTGGCGCCTGGAAGAAGGCCGCTTCACTGGTAAGGGAGGACGCCTGAAGCTGGCGACGTCGCTGCCGTCGGCACGCTCCGTTGCCGGTGGGCAATATGGGCATTGGGCGCGGCAGAGGCCCGGCCGGGCTTGACTTTCCGGGCGCGTTCTTTATGTGTCGCGCCAAGTTTCCCGCGTCCGGGTGTTTTCCCCGTGCTCCAGCGGCCAAAACTCCACGAACATTAACGGACGAACATCATGGCCAAAGCCGCAAACATCAAGATCAAGCTTCTGTCGACCGCCGACACCGGTTTCTTCTACGTGACCAGCAAGAACAGCCGTACCAAGACCGACAAGCTGTCGTTCCGCAAGTACGATCCGGTCGCCAAGAAGCACGTCGAATTCAAGGAAACCAAGATCAAGTAATCGGTTTCCTCCGAGTATGCCGAAACGCCGCCCACCGGGCGGCGTTTTTCGTTTGGCGGACTGATCGCCAGCCTGCGCCAAAAACACAGGTCTTCCACCGCTCGGCGCGGAATCCTGCTGTCGTCTTTTGGAAAAAGGGGGCCGGTCGGCGTTTGGCAGCGGTACGAGGAGGCCACTATGTGCCAGCGCCGGCCGGCCGACCCCACGGACCCAGGAGATGCGGCGGACCTGAGCATCATGGGGTATTTTTCGGATCGAACCGGCAAATCTACCCTCGTGCCGGTCGTCTTGGTCTATGGCTTCACATTTGCGCAAGACCTTATAAAAATCAACAGTTTCTTAACCAAGCCTCGCGAATCGCTTGGATTAAGGTAAATTCCTAACCTTGTTGAGTTGACTGGAAAATCGGGCGCCGGCGCCCGAGCATGCCCCCCCAAAAGTGGTATCCGGTTTCGGAAAAGATCATGCTCGAACAAAAAAGATAGAGCCCTATCCCGATCCCATAGGGATGGAATAGGCGCTATGCCGCCTTGGCGACGACGCGGTTGCGGCCGCCACTCTTGGCCTCGTAAAGCGCAAGGTCGGCGCGCTTCATCAGCGCTGCGACCGTATCGTTCCCCTTCAGCACCGACGACACGCCGACGCTGACGGTGACCTCGATCGCCTTGCCCTCATGGCCGATCGCAAAGGGCAACTGGGCGATCTCGGCGCGGATGCGTTCGGCAACCTTTTCGGCCACCGCGCCGTCCGTATCCGGCATGACCACGACGAACTCCTCGCCGCCGAACCGGCAGGCAAGGTCGATGCCGCGCACGTTCTTGCGCAACCGCCGCGCGAATTCGCGCAGCACGTCATCGCCGCCATCATGGCCGTGGAGATCGTTGATGGCCTTGAAGCGATCGAGGTCGCTGATCATCACCGATAGCGGCCGACGCCGCGCCACCGCACGGTCGAACAGCGTCTGCAGATGGCTGTCGAGGTAACGGCGGTTGTGCAGCCCGGTCAGCCCGTCAGTCACCGCCATCTCGATGGTCTGGGTGACGCTGGCGCGGAGCTGGTCGTTGTAGCGCTTGCGGCGCACCTGCGTGCGCAGCCGCGCGGTCAGTTCCTGCTGGTCGATCGGCCGCATCAGGAAATCGTTGATGCCGAGTTCGAGGCCGCGAATGATGCGCCCCTCCTCGCCCCCGTCGGCCAGAAGGATAATTGGCAAGAAGCGCGTGCGATCGAGCGAGCGCAGCTGCGAGCAGAGCCGCAGCGGATCGAAATCGGCGAACGCCGTCGAGATCAGCACACACTCGTAGGGCGTCTCCGCGGCCTGGAAGAAACCGGCATGCGGATCGGTGGCGATATCGAGATCGGCCCTGCCGCGCAGCATCTTCCGGATCCGCTCGAAGGACGATTTGCGCTCGTCGATCAAAAGAACCTTCGGCGTGGTGTCGGCCGCGGTGAAATTGCGGCTCAAAAGCTCCTCAATGCCGATGTTGCGGGTGGTCGAGGCGCGCAGCCGCAGCTCGTCGGTCAGCGACTTTAGCCTGACCAGGCTCTTGACCCGCGTCATCAGCTGCAGGTCGTTGACCGGCTTGGTCAGGAAATCGTCGGCGCCGGCCTCGAGCCCGCGCACCCGATCCGAAACCTGGTCGAGCGCGGTGATCATGACGACCGGGATATGCGCGGTCGCCGGATCGCTCTTCAGCCGCTTGCAGACCTCGAAGCCGTCCATGTCGGGCATCATCACGTCGAGCAGCACGACATCGACCTTGCCGTTTTCGCAGGTCTCGATCGCGTCCGGCCCGTTGGAGGCGGTCAGCACCTCGAAATATTCGGCGAGCAACCGAACCTCAAGCAGCCTCACATTGGCAGGGATGTCGTCGACGACGAGGATCCGCGCGGTCATGTCACAAGGCTCCGGCTTGGCTGGACATCAGGCATCGCCCAGATAGGATTTGATGGTCTCGATGAAGCGCGGCACCGAGATCGGCTTGGAAATATAGGCCTCGCAGCCGCCCTGGCGGATGCGTTCCTCATCGCCTTTCATGGCAAAGGCGGTGACGGCAATGACCGGAATGGAGTGGAGGTCGTCATCCTCCTTCAGCCATTTGGTCACTTCCAGCCCCGAAACCTCCGGCAGCTGGATGTCCATCAGGATCAGGTCCGGCCGGTGCCGGCGCGCCAGGTCCAGTGCTTCCAGGCCATTGCGTGTGCGAACCGTCTCGTAACCGCTGGCTTCGATGAGGTCCCGAAAGAGCTTCATGTTGAGCTCGTTGTCCTCGACGATCATGACCTTCTTAGGCATCGATTTCCCGTCCCGACGGCCTTCTGCGTGAAGACCATCGTCATGCGTCCTTGCCGGATCGCACCCAACCCTTCGCCACTCTACGCCAATTTGATTGACGAAACGGAAACCGGCCACCGCAAAAGCTGTCCGGATTCCAAACGCGGAGACGGTGATGGCTTGCCGCAAGCGACGCTTGCCATTACTGCGGAAAGAGACTCATTCCGCACCAAGAAGGTAATGATGGCAAGCCCAGCGTCAATGCGCGAGGAAGCGGAATCCATTGCCGTCAAGGCATTGGGCTTCGTCGCGGCCGATCCGGAGCTCCTGCCGCGCTTCCTGGCGATCACCGGCATCGAGGCGCAGTCGATCCGGCGGGCGGCAGGCGAGCCGGGTTTCCTGGCCGGCGTGCTGCAGTTCATCCTTGCTCACGAGCCGACCTTGCTGCGCTTCGCCGAAGAGACCGGAACCCCGCCAGCTGCCGTCGGCAAGGCCTTGCGCGCGCTGCCGCTCGGCGACGACGATCATGAGCGTTCGATATGAGCGACGATCCCGAAACAGCGCGGCAGATCGAAGAGCTTGCCGCGGATGACCGGCCGCTGCTGGTGCTCGACGTCGACGATGTCGTGCTGGAATTCATCCGGCCCTTCCCGCATTTTCTCAAATCGCGCGGCTTCGGCCTGACGCTCGCGTCCTTTCGCCTCACCGGCAACATCGCCGAGACCGCCAGTGGCCGCCTGATCGAACAGCAAGAGGTGAGCGAACTTCTGGGTGAATTCTTCGACGCCCAGGCCGACTGGCAAAGCATCACCGACGGCGCCGCTGAGGCGCTTTCAACACTCGGCGGCCGCGCCGAGATCGTCCTGCTGACCGCCATGCCGCACAAGCACCGTGCCGTGCGCCGCGCCCATCTCGACGCGCTCGGGCTGCCCTACCCGCTTCTGACCACCGAAATGGCCAAGGGGCCGGCTGTGGCCAAATTGTGCGGCAAGAAGGGCCGGCCGGTGGTTTTCGTCGACGACCAGCCGTCCAATCTTGCGTCGGTGCAAAGTTCGGTCGCCGACGCCCATCTCGTCCATCTGATGGCCGACAACTCGCTGCGCGCCTTCCTGCCGCCGGCGGCGGACGGCGTCATCGTCGTCGAGGACTGGCGCGACGCCGCGCCGAAGATCGCGGCGGCGCTCGGACTTTAGCTCCTGAGCACTCAGGGTTTCAGCTTCGCTCCTGCTCCGCCGTCCTCGCCCGAGTCATCCTGATCGGTGCCGTCATCCTGGTCGGTACTGTCATCTGTGACAGGATCGGCCTGCTTCAGCATGGCGCCGTTGACGGTGACCGAACCGTCCGGCTTGGCGTTGATTGCCCATTCGATACGGCCGTCCGGCAGCGTCTTGCCAAATCCCTTGATGGCCAACGCGATCGGAAAATACTGCGCCGCCTCGGGCTCGGTCTTGGCCGCCTCCTGCAGGCTCGCCACGATCTTGTCATAGCCGGCGACATCGATCGTCACATTTGCATCGGGCTTCTCACCGGGGAAGGTCATCTCGCCCTCGAGCGCTACCTCGATATTGCCGTTTTTCACCGTGCTGTGCCCGATGACGAGCTTCGGCGCCTTGGCCAGGAAATCGGCCGAAATCTGATCGCCGAAATCAGCCGGCAGCGGTGGATTCTTATTGAGATCAAGGGTCTCGATAGTCTTCTTCGCCATGCTGTCGAGGTCGATATTCGCACCGCCGAAGTTGAGATCGATATCAGTGGGCAGCAAAGCCACGCTCCAGCTGGGCAGGAGGTGCGCCGGGATCGTCAGCCCCGAAGCCTTGATCGCATAATTGATCTTTCCGTCCTGGGCGATGCCGTCCATTCCGAACGCCGTGCTCAGCTGCGCTGCGCCGAAATTGCCGACCGGACTTTCGACCGCGAAATCCTTGAACCCGTAGGCTCCGTCGAGCCTTTCCCACAAGGGCAGCGCCGCCAGAAGAAGCGACTTGAGCTGCGCCTGGTTTGCTTTCAGCGCGGCCTCGTCTTCATTGGCCACGGCGAATGCCAGAAGGTCGAGCAGCGGCTTTGTCCGCATTCCCTTGCCGTTTGCATCCACCGACAGTTCCGGCGACTTCACGGTGACCGGAAATTTCATCCCACTCTCAGGATCGTCGAACTTGATCGCTTCCACGAAGCTCGACATCTTCTGCGTCATTGTCACGTCGACGCCGCCATTCGCGGACTTGGTCGCGGCAAAGTTTGCCGTGCTGGCGCCGGCGCTGACATCCATGTGCTGCTTGGCATCCTTGGACGTCATCGTCATGCCGGCCATCGTGCTGGAGCCGCTGGTGAACGCGGCCAGATCGGGATTGTAGACGCCGTTGCCTTTGCCGTCCTTGATCGTGAACTGGGTGCTTTGCAAACCTTCCGGCCCGTTGACCTCGAGGGACCCGGTCTGCGAGAAATCCATCGAGACGTCCCAGGATCCGTCACTGCGCGGCTTCACCATCATGGCGTAGGGGGCAAAGTCCAGCTTCACGAGCTTCTGTTCCGGCAAGGCTTTGATCAGCGCCTTGAGATCAAACGTTATCCTGTAAGCGTCGCCTTCAACCGAGACCTTGAGCACGCCTTTCTCGATCGCCTGTTTGCCGACATAGCGGGACAGATCTTCGGAAAGTTGCTTCGCGCCCTGGCTGTCGACGGTCTGGGCGAAGGCAGGCGCGCCGAGCGCGAGAACGAAAACAAATGGCAAAACACGCTTCACGTCGCTTCTCCCTTTGGCCTTTGCAGGCAAAAATCACATCTTGCTTCTGTTAGGGAAATACCATCACAGCCGCAAGACGAAGACCAGTACGCTGGGTGATCGCTTTCCTAAAGCACCAGCCGCATCAGCGGCCGCCCCGGCTTGCGTTCGACAAGCCGTTCGAATCCGGCCTTCTCGAACACCCGCGACGAGCCGACGAACAGGCCGATCGAGCGCGAATCGCGCGACAGGTCGATCGGGCAGGCCTCGACCAGCCGCGCGCCGTTTTCCCGCGCAAACGCGATGCCGCCCTCGACAAGGCGATGGCTGATGCCCCTGCCGCGCGCCTTGACGCGGATAAAGAAGCACGAGATCGCCCAGACGCCCGGGTCGCCGGCGTCGGCCGCATCGACGGGAGCCGACCCCCTGCCCTGATTGTTCCATTCGGGCACGTCGGCGCGCGGGCCGATCTGCATCCAGCCGACCGCCTTGCCATCCTCGAACGCCAGCAGCCCGGGCGGTGGCCCGGCTTCGATCCGCGCCTTGATATGGTCCTTGTTGCGCTCCCGGTCGCTCGCGCGGCGCACCGCCGGCGCCAGCCGGAAATGCGTGCACCAGCAGCCGTAACAGGCGCCCTGCTTGCCGAAAAGATCCTCGAAATCCGCCCACAGTTCGGGCGCCAGCGGCGCGATGGTCGTGCTCATGAACTCTCTCCCCGGCTAACCGCTTGTGGCGGCTTCCGTCCTGACGTACCATTGCATCTGTTCTCTTTATGTTCGCAGCGATGGCGGCTCCTGTCAACAATCCCGATCACGGTTTTTGCCGCGACTGCCTGACCTTTCAGCGCAGCGAGACGCGCCGCTGCGAGCGTTGCGGCAGTCCACGGCTTGCCCGCCATCCCGAGCTCTACCGGCTGCATCTTGCCCATATCGACTGCGATGCGTTCTACGCGGCCATCGAGAAGCGCGACAACCCGGCGCTGAAGGACCGGCCGGTGATCGTCGGCGGCGGCAAGCGCGGCGTCGTCTCCACCGCCTGCTACATCGCCCGCATCCATGGCGTGCGCTCGGCGATGCCGATGTTCAAGGCGCTCGAGGCCTGCCCGGAAGCGGTCGTCATCCCGCCGGACATGGAAAAATATGTCCGTGTCGGCCGCGAGGTGCGGGCGCTCATGCAGGCGCTGACGCCGCTGGTCGAGCCGCTCTCCATCGACGAGGCGTTTCTCGATCTTTCCGGCACCGAGCGCCTGCATGGCATGCCGCCTGCCGTCGTGTTGGCGCGCTTCGCGCTGACGGTGGAAAAGGAACTCGGCATCACGGTTTCGGCGGGCCTCTCCTATTGCAAGTTCCTGGCCAAGGTGGCGTCCGATTTCCGCAAGCCGCGCGGCTTGTCGGTGATCGGCGAGGCCGAGGCGCTCGGCTTCCTGGCCGAACAGCCGGTGACGCTGATCTGGGGCGTCGGAAAAGCCTTCGCCGCAAGCCTGGAGCGCGACGGCATCCGTACCGTCGGCCAGCTGCAGCACATGGAGCGCGGCGACCTGATGCGCCGCTATGGCGTGATGGGCGACCGGCTCTACCATCTATCGCGTGGCGAGGACGACCGCCGCGTCCACCCCGACAGCGACGCCAAGAGCGTGTCGGCGGAGACCACGTTCGACACCGACATTTCAGCCATGGCCGAGCTTGTCCCGGTGCTGCGGGCGCTCTCGGAGAAAGTCTCGGCGCGGCTGAAGAAGTCGGGCATCGCCGGGCGCACGGTGGTGCTGAAGCTGAAGACGCAGGATTTCAAGCTCCGCACCCGCAACCGCCACCTCGGCGACCCGACCCGGCTGGCCGACCGAATCTTCCAGACCGGGCTCGACCTGTTGCGCCGGGAAGCGGATGGGACGAAGTACCGGTTGCTCGGCATCGGCGTCAACGATCTCTCGGACGACGACAAGGCCGATCCGCCCGATCTGGTCGACATCCAATCACGCAAGCGCGCGCTTGCCGAAGGCGCCATCGACACGCTGCGCGGCAAGTTCGGCAAGAAGGCCGTGGAAACCGGCTACACTTTCGGCAAGGGTCGCAGCACCAACCCGCCCGAACCGATCGAGGATTAGCTAGGACCGCCCGGCGACGGCCTGCCTCGCGCTCAGCTACGTTGCAGATCGATGCGGCTGGTCACCACGGTCTTGCCGGTTTTGGGATCGACGTCGGTGACCGTCAGCCGCATGCCGTTGCCTCCGGTTTTCTCGACCGTCAGCCGCGCCTTGCGGTCGCCATTGACCTCCTTCGCCCAGCGAATGCCGAGATTGATCGCATTGCCGGACCGTTTGCCGGCAAGCTGCGCCGGTCCGGTGCGGGACCCGACATAGACGCCCGTGTAGCCCGCGCCGCTCGATTTCAAATCGGCGCTGATGGCACGCGTCACCACGACGAGACCGCGGCATTTGCCATCGAGCGACAGCGAAGTCGCGGTCGCGCCGGAACTGAAGGTGCAGGAAACATTCACTGTCGGCGCCTCTGTGGTCACCTTGACGGTCCCTATGCCGGCGAAGCTGCCCTGGAACGAGCGCAGGAAATCGGCATCGTCGGCACGGGCGTCCGCCGCGGCCATCAGGCCGCCGGCAAAGACGAGGCATGCAAGTGATTTCATCGAACTCTCCCCCGAGAAGTTTATCGGAAATGCGGTGCGTCCAGCGAAGCTGGTAATACGCAGACTCAAGGAACGCCTGCCAAGACTGCAGGTTCCGCCTCCAACATGACTGTTTTTTAACGCGCGGATTCCTGCGGCTGGCCCAGTCGAATGCGTCGACTAGCGGTTGCGGCAAAAGTCGTGGCTTGCGACATAGCGCGCATGGCACCCGTCCCCTCGATCCCCAAAGCCGCGTTCTGGATGGCCCTGTCGATCGCCTCGTTCCTGGCGATGTCGGTCGCGGGTCGCGCCACGACGGCCGAGCTCAACGTCTTCCAGGTTCTGGAATTGCGCTCGGTGATCGGCTTCTTCATCCTGCTGCCGCTGGTGATGACGAATGGCGGCTTTGCAGCGATGCGTACCGAGCGGCCGCTGGCTCATCTTGCCCGCAACGTGGTCCACTATGCGGGCCAGGCTGCGTGGCTCTATGCGCTGACGCTGATCCCACTGGCTGTGCTGATCTCGATCGAATTCACCACGCCGATCTGGACCGCGGTCCTGGCGGTCAGCTTCCTGGGCGAAAAACTGTCGCGGCCAAGGCTCGCGGCAATCGTGTTGGGGCTGGTCGGCGTGGTGATCATCGTTCGCCCGGGCGTCGGTTCCATCGACCCCGGACATCTTGTTGTGCTGGGCGCGGCGGTCTGCTTCGGCATCTCGGTGGTCATGGTTAAGTCGCTGACGCGCACCGACAGCGTCGTGCGCATCATCTTCTGGATGCTGATCATCCAGTCGGTGCTCGGCCTCATCCCGGCGCTCTACGTGTGGCGCAACCCGCCGATCGAGCTCTGGCCATGGATCCTGCTCGTCGCCTTCACCGGCATGTCGTCGCATTTCTGCATGGCCCGCGCGCTTGCCCATGCCGATGCCACCGTCATCTCGCCGATGGATTTCTTGCGCGTGCCGCTGTCGGCGCTGATCGGCTGGCTGCTCTACCACGAACAGATCGACGCTTTCACCGCCGGCGGCGCCCTGCTGATCCTGTTGGGCAATCTGCTCAATCTGCAGCGCAAGGCGCCGCAACCGGCCGAGGTCGCCACGTCGTAGCCCTGCCCTGTCAGTTCCCCTCGTCCGGTATGTTCAGCAGATGGCCGCAGGCCTTGCAGTGGACGGCATCCGGCTCATGCCGCTGCAACCCACATTGCGGGCAGGGAAAGAACACCTTGGTTGGACGGAAGATCGCCTGAGCCAGCTTCACGAACAGCGATATGCCGATGATCATGGTGGCGATCGCCGTCAGCTTGCCTGCTATTCCCGGCAGCACGATGTCGCCAAAGCCGGTGGTCGTCACCGTGGCGACGGTGAAATAGAGGGCGTCGATGTAACCTTCGAGACCTGCCTGGGTGCGGAAGAAGAAGGTGTAGACAAAGCCGGTAACGACGAAGAGGAAGGTCAAAAGATTGATCACCGCCTGGCTTGCCTCGCGCCACGGCTTCAGCCCGCGCATCTCGAAATGCCGCCACAGCGAGCCGCTGCGCGATAGCGACCACAGCCTGAGGATGCGCAGGAAGGCGAGATTCGCGAAGGCCGTGGGCATCAGCAGCGTCAGAAGGATGAAGATATCGACCCAGGAGGTCGGCTGCCTGATCAGCCGCAGCATGTCGTTGGAGGCAAGCAGGCGGGCGATCATGTCGGCGGCGACGAGTGCTGCCACCGAATAGTCGAGCCAGAGGAACGACGGTTTGTCCTGCAGGACCGGCGTGGCGATGAAGAAGGCGATGATGGCGAGGTCGATGATCACCGCCACCAGCTGGAAACGGAAGGCGGCCGGAGTGCGCCCGTGGTAAAGCCTGCGCAGCTTGTCACGCAGGCGCGCCATCGCTGAGCTTTGCTGCAAGCCGTCCTTGTCCGCCGCTTTCATGACGATTGCGTAGCGTCCGCAGCCAAGGCCGTCCAGTGGTTAAGGCTGCCGGAGATCCTCAGCCTTCCACCGCCGCGCCGTCAGGCCCGACAAGACGCCAGGCCGTGGCGGTATCGTAAACGAACCGCTCCTCGGCGATCCGGTCGCCGCGCCAGCGCTGCAACGCCACCTCTTCCAGCCGCCGCACAGTCCCTGTCTTGTCAATCCTGTCGAAAGTCCATCGGATGGCGACATGGTCGCCATCGACCAGGAACGTCTGAACCGGATGCGTGTGCATCTTCTCGATCCGGTCCAGCGCTGCTTGCTCATGCGCCATCAGTATATCGATCCCGCGCCGCGGAACGCCAAGATTCTCCTGCATGGTCGCATCCTCATGGTAGAAGTCGGCGATCGCCTTGACATGGCTGCCTTCGACCACCTCCTTGAGGAAGGCTTCAACGCGTTCGCGGCTGGGCATGATTGTTCATTCCTTTGTCGTTCTTTCGGGCGTGCTCAACGCATGTGGTTCAAACCGGTCCCACTTCAACCACGCCCTGCACGCTGGGCCTATCAGCCACGATGTCAGGCCCAGAGTCCGTTCATACCGTCGGCAAACGGGTCGCCCCGAAGATCCGCTAGACCAGTTCGACCTCGACCACGCCCTGCACCGCGCGCATGGCGGATGCGATTTGCGGCGAGACGCGATAGCCGCCTGGCAAGGCGATCTCGACCTCGCCCTGCGCCTCTCCCTTGAGGACAATAATGCTGACCTGGCTGTCGCCACGCTGTTTGAGCTGCGATTGAATGATCGATGCTGGCCCGTCGTCTCTGACAAAGACGCGCAGCGCCTTCTGGATGCGGCTGGCCTCGTCTTCCAGCGACTGCACCGAGTTGATCCGCAAATTGACGCCTTCCGGCCTGTCTTCGGCCGAAACGGTGATCACCACCGAGCGGCCGGGTTCCAAAAGGTCGCGAAATTGTGCCAGCCCCTCGGAGAACAGCACCGCCTCATATTGGCCCGACGTGTCGGAAAACTGGACGACGCCCATCTTGTTGCCGGTGCGCGTCTTGCGCTCCTGCTTGGTGGTGACGGTGCCGGCAAGCCGGCCGGCGGCGGCACCGCGTTTGACGGCGGCCGAGAACTCGCCCCAGTTCTGCACCCGCATCTTCTGGAGTGCGGCCTTGTACTCGTCGAGCGGATGCGCCGAGAGATAGAAACCGACCACCTGGAATTCCCTGTGCAGCCGGTCGGCGGCCAGCCACGGTTCGGTCGCCGGCAGGTTGAGCGCCTGCGACTGGGCGCCGAGCGAGACACCGAAAATGTCGGCTTGACCGGAAACGGCATTCTGCAGCGCCAGCGACGCCAGTCCCATCATCCGCTCGACACCGGCCATCATGGCGGCGCGGTCGTGGCCGAAACAGTCGAGCGCGCCGGCCATGACCAGGCTTTCGAAGACGCGCTTGCCGACGATCTTCGGATCGACCCTCTCGCAGAAATCGGCAAGGTTCTTGAACGGCTTTTCGCCGCGCATCGCGACGATGTGCTCGACCGCCGCATCGCCAACGCCTTTCAGCGCCGCCAGCGAATAGAAGATCTTGTTCTCGCCGACCTCGAAGTCGCGGAAACTGGTCATCACCGACGGCGCCAGCACCTGGATGCCAAGGCGCAGCGCGTCCTGGCGGAAATCCGCGAGCTTGTCGGTGTTGCCCATGTCGAGCGTCATCGACGCCGCCAGGAATTCCACTGGATAATGCGCTTTCAGATAGGCCGTCTGGTAAGACACCACGGCATAGGCCGCGGCGTGCGACTTGTTGAAACCATAGTCGGCAAATTTTGCCAGCAAGTCGAAAATGAAGTCGGCTTGCGGCTTGCCGACGCCGCGCTCGACGGCGCCCGAGACGAAACGCTCGCGCTGCTTGTCCATCTCGGCGCGGATCTTTTTGCCCATGGCGCGGCGCAAAAGGTCGGCTTCGCCGAGCGAATAGCCGGACAGTTCCTGCGCGATCTGCATGACCTGTTCCTGGTAGACGATGACGCCTTGCGTCTCCTTCACCAGATGGTCGATCTTGGGATGGATCGAGGCCATCTCCTCCTCGCCATGCTTTCTGGCGTTGTAGGTCGGGATGTTCTCCATCGGGCCCGGACGGTAGAGTGCGACCAGCGCGATGATGTCCTCGATGCAGTCGGGCCGCATGCCGATCAGCGCCTTGCGCATGCCGGCGCTTTCCACCTGGAACACGCCGACCACTTCGCCGCGCGACAGCATGGCATAGGTGTCGGGGTCGTCGAGCGGGATGCGGGCGAGATCGATCTCGATGCCGCGGCGGCGGATCAACTTGACCGCCGTCTCCAGCACCGTCAGAGTCTTCAGGCCGAGGAAGTCGAACTTTACCAGCCCGGCCTGCTCGACATATTTCATGTTGAACTGGGTGACCGGCATATCCGAGCGCGGATCGCGGTACATCGGCACCAGTTCCGACAGCGGCCGGTCGCCGATGACGATGCCGGCGGCGTGCGTCGAGGCGTGGCGGTAGAGCCCTTCCAGCTTCTGCGCCATGTCGAGCAGTGTCTGGACGATCGGCTCCTTTTCCGCCTCCTCGGCAAAGCGCGGCTCGTTGGCGATGGCGTCGGCGAGCTTGACCGGATTGGCCGGGTTCTGCGGCACCATCTTGGAGAGCTTGTCGACCTGGCCATAGGGCATCTGCAGCACGCGGCCAACGTCGCGCAGCACGGCTCGCGCCTGCAGCGTACCGAAGGTGATGATCTGGCCGACCTGGTCGCGGCCGTATTTCTGCTGGACGTAGCGGATCACCTCCTCGCGCCGGTCCTGGCAGAAGTCGATGTCGAAGTCGGGCATCGAGACGCGGTCCGGATTGAGGAAGCGCTCGAACAGCAGCGAGAAACGCAACGGATCGATGTCGGTGATGGTAGTCGAATAGGCGACCAGCGAGCCAGCGCCCGAACCACGGCCCGGGCCGACCGGAATGCCTTGCGCCTTCGCCCATTTGATGAAGTCGGCAACGATCAGGAAATAGCCGGGGAATTTCATCTTCTCGATGATGCCGAGTTCGAAATCCAGCCGTTCGCGATACTGCTCGGCCGTGTAGCCGGCGGTGGGTCCATGCGCCGCCAGCCGCGCATCGAGCCCTTCATGGGCCTGGCGGCGCAGTTCGTCGGCCTCCGCCTTCAGCGCCGTTTCATTGTCGGCGCCATCGCCACCGGTAAAACGTGGCAGGATCGGGTTGCGGTTCTTGGGATAGTAGGAGCAGCGCAGCGCGATCTCGACCGTGTTGTCGATCGCTTCCGGCAAGTCGGAAAACAGCCTGGCCATGTCGGCCTGGCTGCGCAGGCAATTGTCCGGCGACAGCCGGCGGCGGTTGTCGGCCGCAACGACCGAGCCCTCGGCGATGGCGATCAACGCATCATGCGCCTCGTAGTCGTCGCGGGCGGAGAAGAACGCCTCGTTGGTGGCAACCAGCGGGAGATCGTGGCTGTAGGCAAGATCGACCGTCGATTTTTCGATTGTCCTGTCGTAGCCGGAAACCCGCTCCAGCTCGACATAGAGCCGGTCGCCGAACAGCGCCTTCAGCGTCAGCAGTCGTGCCTCGGCAAGATCGCGGCGATCTTCCTTCAAGGCGCTGCCGATCGGACCGCGTGGCCCGCCGGTCAGGCAGATCAGGCCATCGCATTGTCCCTGCAGCATGTCGGTCGTCAGGTGTACAGGCTCGCCGGGCGGCGTGTGGAGATAAACCCGGCTGACGAGGCGGACCAGATTGGCATAGCCGGCCTCGGTCGCGGCAATCAGCACCACGGCGCGCATCTCCGGTCCCTGCCGCCGGCGGTCGCGCTGGCCGTCGCTGTTTTCACCGGAAAATGCGAGATCGATCTGACAGCCGATGATCGGCTGGATGCCGTCCTTGACCGCCTTCTGCGCGAACTCCAGCGCCCCGAACAGATTGTTGGTGTCGGTGACGGCGATCGCCGGACATTCGTCCTCGACCGCGTGGCCGACGATCTTGCCGAGCTGCAAGGCGCCTTCCAGCAGCGAATAGGCCGAATGCACGCGCAGGTGAATGAAGGGCCGCGCCGGCGCCTCCGGCCTCGACGCCTTCTCATAGGCCTCACGCAGCAACGGATCGCGCGTCATTTTCTCGTCTGCCACCCGGCCTGCCTTCAATCTGATCCGCGAATCTTGGTCTGTCGCCCTAATCTAGGCGTCCCGGCAACGAGCCGCCAGCGTTCCGTGTGAAGAGCTTCATGGTTGATCTGCAACAGCTCCCACAAACTGCCGGATGTAGAGGAAGTTTTTTTACGAGGAGAATTTCCATGGCTAGTCGTTTTGTCGTCGATCTATCCGGTCTCAAGCTCTCCAAGAGCATGGACGAGAAGCTGGCAAAGACCATTCAGCAGGCGGTGCTGGCGTCGATTGCCGACACCCGCGCACAACCGGACGTCGTCCTGCGCTTCCCGAAGGAATGGCTCGGCCTGGTTGCGCATATCGACCAGCTCAAGCTTCCCTCCGTCGAGAAAGAGATCGGCGGGTTGATCCGCTGACGCAATGTCATTCGCGCAGGCAAATGGCAAAAAGGGCACGGCGAGCCCGAAGATCGCCGATCACGGCGAAAAGTCATGTCCAAGCGCTCGCGCCGAGCCGGGAGCCCTTTTGATAGGCGTGGTCGGAGCCGACGGCCTTGTGCAGCCGATCCCGACCCGGCTCGAGATCGACGAGGATTTCGTCGAGCAGGCGAGCAAATCGGGCGTGCCCGAAGCGCGTTTCCGATTTGGCGGACGTTGCGTCGAGGGCAAGTGCAAGCAATGGACCGGCAATTCCTGCGGCGTCATCGAAAAGGTGCTGACAGGGATGGCCGACCAGAATATCGCGCCGGCCGAAAACCTGCCGCGCTGCATCATCCGCGGCACATGCCGCTGGTACAGCCAGCGCGGCGCGGACACCTGCCGTGCCTGCATCTATGTCGTCACCGATCAGAGCGCGCTGGTGGCACACGCCTGATGTGACCTCACGGGGGGCGGGCTTTCCGGGCCTGCCCTCCTTCATTCCGTTGCGAAATCAGGCGAATTCCATGATCACTGCGTCAACGGCGAGGCTGTCGCCGGGCTTGGCGTTGAGCTTCGACACGGTGAGGTCACGCTCGGCGCGCAGCACATTTTCCATCTTCATCGCCTCGACCACGGCCAGCGTCTCGCCGGCCTTGACCTCCTGCCCCTCGGCGACGGCGATCGACACGACAAGACCAGGCATCGGGCAGAGCAACATTTTCGACGTATCAGGCGGCACTTTTTCCGGCATCAGCCTTTCAAGCTCCGCGATGCGCGGCAGCATGGCGCGAGCCGTCACCGACATGCCCTTCCAGGCGATGCGCAGACCATTCGGCACCGGCCGGACCTGTGCGGCAACCCTGCGGTCGTCGACCGTACCCCGCCAGATGAGATCGCCCGGCCGCCAGTCGGAGGCCACGGTCAGCGCCTTGCCGCCGTCGATCGACAGGTCGAGTTCCATCGGGATCGAGATCATGCCTTCGATGATGGCGGCCGAAAGATAGTCGGCGCCGATCTTCACCACCCAGTCCCGCTTCAGAATGCCGGAATGCGGCGCCAGCCGCCCGCCCAGCCGGTCGAGCCGGTCACGACGCAGCAATTCAACGGCGGTCGCGATCGACGCCAGCACCGCCTTTTCCTCGCTATCGGGCACGATCGGCGCGAAGCCATCGGGATATTCTTCCGCGATGAAGCCGGTCGACAGCCGCCCCTCCCGCCAGCGCGGATGCTGCATGAGCGCGGCCAGGAACGGAATGTTGTGCTCGATGCCGTCGACGACAAAACTGTCCAGCGCTTCCGACATGGCGTCGATGGCCTTGAGCCGCGTCGGCGCCCAGGTGCAGAGCTTTGCCACCATCGGGTCATAGAACATCGAAATCTCCGACCCCTCAGTAACGCCGGTGTCGTTGCGAATGACGGTATCGCCGAATGTCCCCTCCTCCGGCGGCCGATATCTGGTCAGCCGGCCGATCGACGGCAGGAAATTGCGGTACGGATCTTCGGCATAGAGCCGGCTTTCCACCGCCCAGCCGTTCAGCTTCACTTCGCTTTGCTTGATCGCGAGCTTTTCGCCGGCCGCCACGCGGATCATCTGCTCGACCAGGTCGATGCCGGTGACGAGCTCCGTCACCGGGTGCTCGACCTGCAATCGCGTATTCATTTCAAGGAAATAGAAGTTCTTGTCCTTGTCGACGATGAACTCGACCGTGCCGGCGCTCTGGTAGTCGACCGCTTTGGCCAGCGCCACCGACTGCTCGCCCATGGCCTTCCTGGTCTTGGCGTCGAGGAACGGCGACGGCGCTTCCTCGGCGACCTTCTGGTTGCGCCGTTGGATCGAGCATTCGCGCTCGCCGAGGTAGAGCGCGTTGCCATGCGCATCGGCCAGCACCTGGATCTCGATATGGCGCGGATCCACCACGAACTTCTCGATGAAGACGCGGTCGTCGCCGAACGAGCTCTTGGCCTCAGACCGCGCCCGGTCGAAGCCGTCGCGCACCTCCGCTTGGCTCCAGGCGATACGCATGCCCTTGCCGCCACCGCCGGCCGACGCCTTGATCATCACGGGATAGCCGATCTCGCCGGCGATCTTTTCGGCATGGTCGGCATTCTCGATGACGCCGAGCCAGCCAGGCACGGTCGACACCTTGGCGGCGCTGGCGAACTTCTTCGATTCGATCTTGTCGCCCATCGCCTTGATCGCTTTGGGCTTCGGGCCGATGAAGACGATTGCTTCCTCCTCCAGCGCCTCGCAGAACGACGCACGCTCCGACAGGAAGCCGTAGCCGGGATGCACGGCCTGCGCCCCGGTTTGCTTGCAAGCGGCAATGATCTTTTCCGGCACCAGATAGCTCTGCGCCGCCGGCGCAGGCCCGATATGCACCGCTTCGTCGGCCATCTCGACATGCACGGCGTCGCGATCGGCATCCGAATAGACCGCGACGGTGGCGATGCCCATCTTGCGCGCCGTCTTGATGACACGGCAGGCGATCTCGCCGCGATTGGCGATCAGGATCTTCTTGAACATACTGAATTCATGTCCTCCGGAGGAACCAGTTCTATGGACTCTCCAGCCATGTCTCAAGTGCCCCGGCAGTCCACCCAGCGCCTTCAGGCCGGTGCGTCGAAAAACGTCGCAAGGGAAGTTGGCCACTATCGCCGAAGCCTATAAGGTGGTGTGGGCTCACTGCGGAGGGCTGGCGGGCATTTCGCCTCGCCGGGCAGGCTCAACAAGCCGGCCACAACCTGAAATTCTGTCGATTGCCTTGGGAGGAACTGCCTGATGAAAACCCGCGCCGCTGTCGCTGTCGCCGCCGGAAAGCCGCTGGAGATCATGGAGGTCGACCTCGACGGCCCGCGCGACGGCGAGGTGCTGGTCGAGATCAAGGCGACCGGCATCTGCCACACCGACGAGTTCACGC
>NZ_QZWZ01000279.1 GCF_003601975.1 Mesorhizobium waimense | reverse complement strand
GTCACCACAGCCTTCCAGAAGGTGGGCTCGGCAATGACCTTCTTGTACGACTACGGTGACGAGTGGCGCTTCCGCGTTGAACTTATTGGAACAGGGCAGGCGCAGCCCGATGCCAATTACCCGAGGAGAGCATGAGGAATTGTGTGGCAGTGCCGAAGTTGGGGAGAATGCGATATGGCTGGGCAGTGATTTTCGTCGAGACCAGTCCTTTTGAAACCACCGAGCCGATCGAGCCGCCGTTCACCATCGAA
>NZ_QZWZ01000278.1 GCF_003601975.1 Mesorhizobium waimense | reverse complement strand
CACGTCGGCCAGATAAGCCTGAGGATCGATGCCGTTCATCTTGGCCGTCTCGATAATAGTCATGGCACGTGCCAATGTCTCCGCACCCGTGTCGGCGCCAGCGAAGAGCCAATTTTTTCTTCCAATTGCAATCTCGGGGTCATTCTGCCCATGTTGGGCAGGAGGTCGAAGTCCATTATCGCTGGCATCCGTATTTCGGACGCCGGCTTCGCTGCGAGAACAGTGAAGAACGCGCCAACGGTCGGATCGTTC
>NZ_QZWZ01000277.1 GCF_003601975.1 Mesorhizobium waimense | reverse complement strand
CTCCACTATGAGCCTTGACGCTCGGCACCTAGACAGAGGCAGCCCCAAACGAAACAAGGTCATGCGGCTCGACCCGCGGATGAGAGATTGTTGACCGACGTTCAAGTCCCGCCTCTTGCACCTCATACGTTTGGTGCCCGCGCCTGACGGCAGCGATGATTTTGTGTGGGTCGGCTCTCCAGACGAACGGTTGGGATTGCTGATTGTGCTCGGTGATGAAGCGATTGATGGCGGCCTGGAGATCAACGACGGA
>NZ_QZWZ01000276.1 GCF_003601975.1 Mesorhizobium waimense | reverse complement strand
TCTGGCGGATCGAGCGTCAGCGCCACCACCTTGTCGACCAGCACAGACTGAAGCGGTGCAATGCCCGGTGGCCGCGTCTTGTCGCGCAGCAGACCGTCGACGCCTTCGTTCATGAAGCGCTCCTGCCGTAAGCGCGAATTTCCCCGCACCTTTTGCTGTTGAGCGCTCTGATGCATGAGGTGTCCACCAAAATAGGTGGACACCAAGTGATGGAAGAAGATGAGCAGAAACTGCGGGTGAGGCTTGTCGGTCG
>NZ_QZWZ01000275.1 GCF_003601975.1 Mesorhizobium waimense | reverse complement strand
GCCGGACATCGGCCTCGACACCCTGAAACTGCGTAAGGGCAGCCGGCTTCTCTACGAATACGATCTCAATGTTCCCTGGGAGCACGAGGTGCGGCTGGAAGAGCGGCGCTCTGCCAAACCAGAAACGTAAGCGCGTAGGCATCCCCACGTAGCGTGCAGGCGGTTGATCGCTCATTTTCAGCATGAATCATGCGGAGAATCCTGTGAGCGACAGTATGAGCCATCATCGAACATTCGAGATTTTGACGGCGGA
>NZ_QZWZ01000274.1 GCF_003601975.1 Mesorhizobium waimense | reverse complement strand
GCTGGCAAAGGACTTCGAGCGATCAATCGAATCCGCACAGGCGTGGATCTACATCGCAAACATTCGCATGCTCACCCGAAGGCTCGCAAGGGCATGAAAACACGACGGTCATTCTGATTCAGACACTTAGCACTACTTTGGCAGTTTAGGTTTGACGGCGTCTGCGAGCAGCTTCTCACAGTGAGGACATCTGCGGCGTGGCGGCCGCGTGAAGAGGTCAAGAATGGCTTGTCTAACAGCTGGCATGCTCGGTT
>NZ_QZWZ01000273.1 GCF_003601975.1 Mesorhizobium waimense | reverse complement strand
GACGCTGATATCGACGATCTGCTGCCCTTCAACTTCGCCAAAGCCGCCGCAGCCTGACCCGACGCGTCCGTCTGAAAGCGATCAGTTGTTGCAAGGGCCGTCAACGTGCGGGGAAATGAGCGCTTACCTCCTGCCAGCGCCACACGCAGGTCTTCGACTTGGCTGTCATCGTCATGATCGCGGCGGTCCCCAGGCCATCACCGCTCAACAGAATGATCCGCGCCCGCCAGACATGCTTCTGAGGCGAACTCCGT
>NZ_QZWZ01000272.1 GCF_003601975.1 Mesorhizobium waimense | reverse complement strand
GCGACCTTGAAGATGAACGGATCAAGGCCGATTTGGCGCGCAAATCTCCGCGTATCATCAACGACGATAATCAGAAATCGCTGTTTCCCGCCATTTGAAGAGGGGGTGCATAATGAATCAGTCTTCGCAATTGGACGCAGGGCCCGCTCGGCAGCGTTGTTATCCATGGCGACACGACCGTCTTCCAGGAACAGGCAAAATGAGGACCAACGGCTCAGGCCATATCGGAAGGCTTTCGCCAGATCACCCTTGCC
>NZ_QZWZ01000271.1 GCF_003601975.1 Mesorhizobium waimense | reverse complement strand
CCGTGCTCAGACGCCACAAGGCTATGAGCAACTTGCGGGCGAGCGCTACGATCATCTTCGTTTTGCGTGCGGCGGTCGGACCTTCCGTTCGCGCCCGGTACCATTGGGCCAGAGCGCTATCCTTCTGAAACCGCAGAAAGCGCCAAGCAAGCTGGATCAGGCCGCGACGGACGCGGGCGTTACCTGCCTTCGCCAGTCCCTTCTGGCGCCGCTTGGAGCCACTTTCGTCGGGCGCGCCGGTCAGGCCGGCATAGCGC
>NZ_QZWZ01000270.1 GCF_003601975.1 Mesorhizobium waimense | reverse complement strand
TCCGCAAATCCAGGCTGTAAGCTCGTGCCATGCCGCTGCTCCTTCCGCAAATCACTTCGATCAGGGAATCAGAACAAGCCGTTCACTGCAAACAAACGACTCCGATTAAGGGAAAACCGCTCTAGGTCATAGAGGCGATGTCACGGTAACTGCTTGTCAGGTATCGCGGCGATAGACGCACTGGCATGAACGCGTCTGCCATCAACTACAAGCGCCATCGTTTCCCGCCTGAGGTCATCCCATGCGGTGTGGCTCTATTT
>NZ_QZWZ01000026.1 GCF_003601975.1 Mesorhizobium waimense | reverse complement strand
GGTAGCGCTTGGTCTTCTTGGCGATCTTGGCCATCCGGCCACGGCTCTGTTCGGTCCACATCCACAGCTTGAATCACAAACCAGCCTCCGCCGAAATCCCAATTTTCCGATTTTCCAAACGGCCTCTTAGCATAGCTCCGCCCGAGCTCGGCCATGGCGCGAGATCTGGCCTTACCGTCCATGAAATAGACGTCGGCACCAAAGCGCCGCTTGCGGCGCCCATAGGCGAGGATCGCGTCGATGACCTCCGGCTTGATCCCCCGCTGCTGGCAGCGGATTTCTGCATGGCGCGTATACATTGATCTCTCCTCCCTCCTTGTCCCCTGGAAGGTAGGAGAGGGGGGAGCCATTTCCTGTCATGCCGCTCGCTCTTTCGAGGTAATTGGGGGGCCTGAATCCATCTGACTCCCGCTGTATTCCCGCAGGGCGCAAAACGTGCTTACGAGCCGCATCTCGTGAACGTTGTTGCAGTGAACCTCCAGGAGCCGTGGGTTCGCAAAAACCAAGGCAAGCACCTGCGCCCGCGAAACCGCGACGTTGATCCGGTTGAGGCTGAAGAGGAAATCGACGCCCCGCGGGATTTCATCCGCCGACGAAGTGGTCATGGACACTATGCAGACAGGAGCTTCCTGCCCTTGAAACTTGTCGACGGTTCCGATCCGTGAACCACGAGGCAGCGACCTTCTCAGGGCGTTCACTTGCGCGTTGTAGGGCGCAACGATCAGGATGTCTTGAAGCCTCAGGATTCTTTGCTTGCCATCACGATCACGGAACCTCACTCCGATGAGGCGCTCCATTTCGCGGCGGATAGCATCGATTTCCTCGACAGCGACCTGTCTGTTACCGGTGTGCTGAACTTCCACAAAATGAACACCTGAGGATTGAATGACATCTGACATGATCGCCTGCCTGGCGGCGCCTTCATCTGAGACGAGCCGGCTCTCGTAAATGATGTCGGAGATGAACCGGCACACATCGGGATGCATCCGGCGTGATGTTGGCAAGAAAATGCCCAAGTCGGCCGGAACAGTGTTATGCCCGGCGAGCAAATACTCTAGAGACGACAGCCCACTTTCTCCAGGATGGGCACCCTGAATTGGCTGAGGCAACTGCATAGGATCTCCAACCAGCACGATGTTTTTGGCACAGGTGCCCATCGCAACGATGTTCGCTACCGAAACCTGGCCAGCCTCGTCGACAAACAAATAGTCGAAAGTCTGCTGGAATTCTGGCCTCGAGAGCAGCCAAGCCGTCCCGCCCACCACTGAAGCCGTGATCAACTGACTGTCTTCATTTTTGGACGCGACGTAGATGAAGCCATACGGGTCGTCGAAGCCGTCTCCCCCCTTCTTTGCTATGGCGATCGGCGTGCTGGCTTCGTTGGCTCTATCGGCAACCGCACATAGCAGATTGTCGATGGCCTTGTGGCTGTTGGAGGCGACTGCAATCCGCTTTCCTCGCTTGACCAATTCCAGGATATCGCAGGAACTGACGTAAGTCTTTCCGGTGCCGGGCGGTCCCTGGACGGCCACTGTGCTGCGATCGAGGTCACCGACCGCGATAACGACTTGCGGAACGACATCTGAAGACGGATCGATGATGTTCGTCAGTCTACCCTGGCTCAGAAAGCGAGGTTTGGAACGCTGCAAGAAATCCAGGATTGCCGGGAACTGCTGATCATCCCGAATGATTGAGGCCACCGCGCGTTGAATGGCGCCTTCGATGGTCCGGGTATCCAGCGGTCCTGCAGGAACCAGGGACGTCGATTCGGGTGCACCATCGTAGCGGTTCATTGAAAACTGCACGACCGCGCGATTGCTAGTTCGATCGATCTCGATCAGCTTCGCGGAAGATGGCAGGCCGTCCACCTCGATATGGCAATCTCCCACGTCGATCTTCGTCTCCTGTGCCGGAAACTCGTACATGCGCTGCCAATAGCTGCCGGCAACAGCCGTTGCCGAAACAGCCTCCAGCCCGCCGAGGCAGTCGAGATCATCCACCAGTTCATCCGCCTCCCTCCCTATCTTGTCAAAGATGGACCACCAGGCCGGCTTCTTTTCTCGCGGGTGGAAGTAGCTCAGATCAAACAGCAGGTCGGCCAGCCGATCCCCTAGTTGCGCGCGAACTGGCTGCAGCCTCTCCCTCAGTTCGTTCGCGGCCGCTTGCTCGGCAGCAACTCTCTCAAGATTGCAGCCGGCGTCTTCGTCCGCCCCTCCGGGATCCCGCCATTCCATGTTTGGAGGACGCACCTCGGCTATTAACCAGTCGCGGAGCAGCTGCGTGGAGATGCAGTCAACCCGGTTGTAGTCGCGGATTTCATCGAGAATGCTTTGGTCGCCCGTCTCGCGCCATTTTTCGTAGGCGACTACGCTGCCACCGGCGGTTTTCACCTCGCCAGTGCGTGCTTCCATGTAGAAAGCTTCCAGGTTCTTCAGCGAATAGCGCGGTTCTGACGCTATTAATCCACCCGAGACAACGCTGTAGAGATCGATGAACCTGTTCTCCCTCAGCATTTGATCCAGCAGTGCCTCGCCGACACCATGAGTGCTGGTCAGGTGCCGCAGAGCGGAAATTTCGTACGCGGCGTAGTGGTAGATGTGCGCCCGTGGGAACCGGCGGAGCCGATCCTCGAAGAAGGCCATCAGCCGCCGCAGTGCTTCCTTCTCTTGTGCGTGATCATGAGCCCAGAAGTCCTGGAAAGTACCGGTACCATGCTCTTCGAACCACACCCCATGCAGATATTCCAAGCCGCCTTCGTAGAACGGGTCGCCTTCGATATCGTAGAAAAGATCTCCTTGGTCCGGCTGCGGAAGCAGCGCCAAGCCACGAGCGGGATCGTAGGGCTTCAACTCGAAAGTTGGCGGCCCCCCAGCTCGTCGAGCCGTTTGCAGCCGAGCCTGGGTCTTCAGTTTCGATAGCGTTGCCTCGGCAAGTGTTGGAACCCGAGTATCGCACTGACCGAGCGCGGCCATTGTCATGATACCGGCTGCAGTCAGCTTGTTGCGCTGGGTCTTTGAGATGCCGGCCACCAAAGCCAGGCTGTCCGTTTCTTGCCAGTGCCTGGTGCAGTCTTCACGCCAGCGGCAAAGCCCGCACATCTTGACCGGATCGGGCGACGTGTCGTGGGGATCGGCCACGAAGTCTTCCAGCCGCTTGCGTGCATGACGAGCAAACGCAGCATACTCCAGGAGCCGGAACGAAAACCGCTCGCCATTGCCCAACTGGATATGCGCATGTTCTGGCTCGACCCCTTGGGCCTCTGCAAGCAGGTCCGAATACAGAACAAGTTGCAGCACATGTTTCGGGTCAGGCTTGCGCTTCAGCTTGGTGTCGACCACTTCATACGAGAACGGGCCGAGCAGCGACGGCTTGTCCACCTTGATGAGGAAGTCGGACCAGCCGCCCCACGGCGGAGAGAAAAAGGCTCCTTGGAACAAGACATCAGGGCACTCGAATAGCGCTTCCCGCGTCGCCTTAGCCGCAACAGCTAGATCCTTTTCCCGGCTGAATTCGATGATGCGCAAACCGTCGTTGCGGAGCTTCGAGAGATAATCCGCTTCGTGAGCGTCACCGTAGTGCTGGAGGATCTTCGCGTCCTCTGTGTCCTGCGCAGGCAGCAACGGCTCGCCCCGAAGGTAACGCAAGTCCATCGCCGTGGCATGAACGCAGCCCATGAACCGCATCAGGTCCGATGCGGACAGCAAGATATTCTTGCCTTCCAGTTTCATTTCACTTCCCCACCCAACGCATAATAGAACCGTAAGCACTGTTCATGACAATAGCTGTCACCCGGATTGGTGAAGATCGATGTCATTTGAGAAGGCGCAGCAGCTGATTGAGCTTGCAACGTATGTTGCAGCCCGAAGAATGGGCGTGACAGTTGACGATGTCGGGGAGCGGTTTCGCGTATCCAAACGCACGGCGCAGCGGATGCTGCATACGCTCGAAGTTCAATTTCCCGATACCGAACCCAGCTTCGAAGACGATGGGCGTAAACGCTGGCGATTACAGACGGGAGCCCTGCGCGATCTGCTCACGCTCACTCCCGATGAACTGGCGGCGCTGGATCTCTCGATCGAGACACTGGAACGGAATGCTCAAGGTCTGGAGGCCGAGCAACTCCGTTCTTTGCGAGAAAAGATGCTAGCGCTGGTGCCGGGCAATCGGATCGCACGTCTGGAAACTGACTATGAAGCATTGCTTGAGGCGCAGGGTCTCGCAGCCCGTCCGGGGCCTACGACAAGGCTGGCGCCGCATGTGGGTTCGACCATAGCAACGGCGCTTAAGGGGTCGCAGCGGCTGAAGATCGTCTACCAGTCCCGCGGGTCAGCGACATCAACCGAGCGAGTGGTCGAACCTTACGGAGTGTTGATCGGAATCCGACGCTATCTGGTGGCCAGGCCAACAACCGATCGCGCGGGTCCGCTCCGGCACTTCGTGGCTGAGAAGATCGAACGTGCGGAACTGACCGGCGAGGTCTTCGAACGTGATCCCGGCTTCGACATTCATGCGCATGCGCGCCAGGCGTTCGGAGCTTTTCAGAACGACAGTGAGTTTGGCGAAGTCATCTGGAAGTTCAAGCCTGACGCAGCGCCGCATGCACGAACTTTCCTGTTCCATCCGGCTCAGATCCTGGAGGATCAATCCGACGGTTCACTGCTCGTGCGTTTCTGGGCGTCCGGTCATATGGAGATGTGCTGGCACCTCTATATGTGGGGAGACAAGGTTGAGGTCGTGGCGCCGGAGGCCCTTCGCAGAATGGTCGAGACGCACCAGCGCTCTGACTTTCCCTCGCTTCCATAGAATGCAATTTCCCAAACAGCTTTGAACCGCGGGAACTACACGATCCCTGCCTGGTGACAGTTTCTGTCATTAGCCTGTGGAAACCTGAAATCCCGAGGGATTGGGAGCCTAGGCAGATACCTAAGCGCAGCCCAGTATCTGTTTCGGGGAATCAAAGCCTTCTCACGCGAAGGCAAAAGGTGAGGGCATGGCTTTTCGATTTGTTCATACGGCGGACGTTCACCTGGATTCGCCTCTTCGGTCGCTGGCGCTGCGCAACCCGGAACTAGGCGAACTGATTGGCAACGCGACGCGGCGTGCTTTTGTCAATATCGTCGATCTCTGCCTATCCGAGCAGGTCAACGCGCTTCTTCTCGCGGGTGATCTCTACGACGGCGATCAGACCTCCATGAAAACTGCGCGGTTCCTTTCCGAGCAAATCCGCCGACTGGACCAAGCCGGAGTGCGGGTATTCATCATCCGGGGCAACCACGATGCGTTGTCGAAGATCACCAGAGAACTGACGTACCCGGAAACCGTAAAAGTCTACGGTGGGCGCCCGGAGGCTATCTCGCTCGAATTGGATCAAGCGACCCCTGTGGTTATTCACGGGCTTAGCTTTGCGCAGGCCCAGTGTCGTGAAAGTCTGGTTGGAAAGTACAAGCCACGGGTCGAAGGCGCTGTGAACATAGGTCTTCTGCACACCAGCCTCGCAGGAACGCCGGGGCACGATTCGTACGCACCCTGCAACGTCTCGGATCTGGAGGCGACAGAGTTCGACTATTGGGCGCTGGGTCACATTCACAAGCGGTCAATCAGCACCGGACGCTGCACGATCGTAATGCCTGGCATGCCCCAGGGGCGCGACATCAACGAATCCGGTCCGAAATCGGTGAGTCTTGTTACGATCGCTGATGACCGAACCGTCCACATTGAGGAGAAGTTCACCAGCATCGCACAGTTCGAGCGCGTCGCGATCGACCTCGATGGCGTCGCAGATTGGCGTCAGGTGGTGACCACCGTTGCGGGCACCCTGGGGGCTGCGCGGGTAGTTGCAAATTCCGAACATCTTGTGGTCCGGCTTTCCTTCACCGGACGAACGCCGCTCGCATGGCAGCTCCGAAACGATGCCGACCTCATCATGACCGAAGCCGAGCACAGGGCATCTGGCATTGGCCGGACCTGGATCGAGAAAGTGGAGATCCAGTGCACCGACCTCGTTTCCGCAGATGAGTCCAACGGGGATCCACTCGTCGAACTTCGAGAGCTTGTCGGAAGCGAGATCATCGGCTCGGAGGCTTACCACGCCGCGCTCATCGATATTGGGGAGGAGCTTCGTGGTCATCTGCCACCAGAAAGCAGAGGGACTTTCGGTACTGATCAGGAGGAGTTTCGGGCCACGTTGCGCCTGCTCGCGCAGGAGGGGGTCGAAGATGTGCTCGCACGGCTCCATCGTCGGAAACAGGATGAGGTGGCGTGATGCGCATCAACCGGCTTGACCTTACCCGCTACGGCAAATTCACCGACAAGCACATCGACTTCGGGCCCATGGAGCCGGGCCGTCCGGATTTACATATCATCTACGGTCCGAACGAGGCGGGCAAATCGACTGCCCTATCTGCATTCCTCGACCTCCTCTTCGGCATCGAGTCCCGCAGCCGCTATGATTTCCTCCATCCATACTCAACGATGCGCATCGGGGCCGCATTGGACATCGATGGTGTTGCCCGGGAGCTTGTCCGGATCAAGAAACCCCAAAGCAGTTTGCTTGGTCCGGGTGATCAGCCGATCGGCGAGCATTTGATACTCGGCGGGCTTGGTGGAGTTGAACGGGACGTCTATTGCGCGATGTTTTCACTCGACGATGACACCCTTGAGGAAGGCGGCGAGAGCATCCTGGCCAGCAAGGGTGATCTCGGACAGCTTCTGTTTTCGGCAAGCACAGGATTGGCCGCACTAAGTCAGACACTTGTTGAATTGCGTTCGCAGGCCGACGGCCTTTTCAAACTCCGTGCCCGCAGCAGTGAAATCGGCGACTTGAAAAGTCGGCTTTCCGATCTGAAGGAGCGAAAAGAGAAGATTGACACGCTCGCCACCCATTACCGCCAGATGGTGGAAACCAAGGAGCGGTCACTGGCACACTATGACGAAGCGATGGCCGACCGAACCCGAACGCAGTTGCGGCTGGACGAGATCAGGAACCTGGTGACCGCACTGCCACGACTGGCGGAATTGCGTGACATCCGTGACGGTCTCGCCGAGTTGCAAGATATTCCCGAGGCGCCGCCTTCGTGGGGAAACGAACTGCCGGCACTTCGTCAGGAGGACATTGAGCTTGCTGTGAAGCGGGAGACGGCGAAAGAGTCAATGGCCGAGCTTGAGAAAGGGCTCAATGCCATTGCCCTCGACGATATCGCACTCACCTTGGGGCAAAGGATGGATGCTATCAGCGAGTTGCACGCCCGTTATGTCACCGCTGCAAGCGATCTGCCCGACCGTCGCCTGCAACTGACGGAAGTCGACCGGGAAATTGCGAATATTCTGCGGCTTCTCGAGCGCCCTGATGAAGACGAGCCAAGCAGCCTGATGCTCGGAAGTCGCATTTCTGGGAGCATCAGAGATCTCGTTGAACGCCGGTCCGGTATCGACGCGACGGTTCAAAATGCAAAGCGCGAAGCCGATGAGGTAAACCGCCGTCTGATTGAGTTGCGGAGCAACCTCTCGAGCCAAGCCGCCGCCATCACAAACAGCGCAGCCATTGCGGCGCTAGCGAGGGAGCTCTCGGCTCTTCGAGAGAATGATCATGCAGCCCGCCGCCGTGTCGCGGAACGCTCCCGTGTGGATTTGAAAGAAACACTGGCGCAGCAGATGTCGGATCTCCGACCGTGGGCTGAAAGCCTTGACCAGGTACGGCAAATGAGAGTGCCGGCACCTTCTGAGCTGGAGGCTTGGAAATCAGCTCTGTCTAAAGCGAAAGCCGAGGTCGATCACTACAGCGATGACAGCGGGCGCCTCACGAGTGAGCTGCGGTGTTTGCGAGCTGAAGTGGATGCGCTGAAGAATTCTACCGGCGTTGTGGACGATCATGAGGCAGCGACGTCGCGATCCGCGCGTGAAGCGGCATGGGCTACGCATCGTGACGCGCTCAATGAATCGACCGCTGCGGCGTTTGAGATCGAGCTGCGGAAAGACGACCTGATCACCAGCGCACGGCTGGGACAGATGAGCGACCTGGCGAAGCTGAATCAAACCTATCAGAGGCTCTTCGTCGCGGAAGCGGAATTGGAGCGCTCAGCGGAGCTGCTGAACGCGGCGAAGACGGAACGCGAAGCTATCAGGGCCGAGATTCTGGATTCCGCTCGGAAAATGGCTCTGACTGTTTCTGGCGAGATCAAGCTAGGTGGGCTTGAGGCATGGCTGGGACGCCGCGAAATGGTCCTCGCGACAGCCGACTTGCTCCGGGAGGCCGAAGGTGACTTACGCCAGGCGGAAGCGGACGGCTCGGCGGCGCGCAACCGGCTCTCGGCGGCACTATCGGCGGCAGCCGTTTCCCAGGATCACTCTGACTCTTATGAAGCGCTTTTGGCCAGGGCCCAATCCGCCGTTGATCTTGAAGTCGAAAACAAGAATCTGAGGGAGCAACTTGAACGCTGCGAAAGGGAGCAGGCTTCCCGCCAGTCAGCCCTTGAAACGGCAACTGCCGACCAGGCGCTATGGGACGCGTCATGGGCTGAGGTTTGCAAGAGCTGCTGGCTCGGCGCGGGAGGGACTATCCCCAGCCTCACGACCGTGAAGGAGGTCATGGACAGACTTGCCGAGCTCGGCCCGGCCGCTCAACGACAAGCCGGTTTGGCAGATCGCATCGCCAAGATGGAGGAAGATCAGGCTGCCTTCTCATGCGAGCTTGCAGCCATGGCCGCAGAACTCGGATTGGAGCAACCAGCAGAGAGTGCCCCGAGACTTTGGGCCCTGATGTCCGCCAGAGTGGAAGAGGCCCGATCGAAAAAGGCGGAAAGGGAATCCAAGCACCTTGCTCTGGAGGATCAGATTCTCAAAAACCGGGACCTGGAGGCTGAAATCGCGGTTTGCGAGCGACGCAAATCTGAAATGACGCAGCTGTTCGGAGTATCATGCTTGCAGGAGGCAGAGAAAAAGCTGCGCATGATCGAGCAAAGGAGAGACTTGCGCCGGCGGTCCAATATCATCGAACGCGAAATCCGAGACGCGCTATCAATCCAGGACATGGCCGATGTCGAACAGATGCTTGACGCCGCGGATCGGCCTGCGCTGGAGGCCGAGCAGGTAGAACTCAGAGCCCGGTTTGACGATCAGGATCGGCGCGTACGAGAGTTATTTACGGCATACAGCAAAGCGTCCGACGAGGTGGATGCCGTCGACGGCGATAGTGCCGTGGCTGCTCTTGAAGAGCAACGGCGCACGGTCATCCTGGAAATCGAGGATAAGGCGTTCAGGTACTTCCGCCTCAGGGCCGGCGTCGTCGCGGCCGAGCAAGCCTTGCGCCTCTATCGCGACAAGCATCGCAGTTCGATGATGCTTCGCGCCTCGGAGGCTTTTCAGGTGATCAGCCGCGGCGCCTATCGCGGTCTGGCGACCCAGCCTGACAAGGACACCGAAGTGCTTATTGGCATCGGGGCTGATGGGAGTTCCAAGCTGGCGCAGGAAATGTCAAAGGGAACGCGCTTCCAACTCTATCTCGCGCTCAGAGTGGCCGGCTACCACGAGTTCGCTCAATCTCGCACTCCTGTTCCCTTCATCGCCGACGACATCATGGAGACGTTCGACGACTTCCGTGCCGAGGAGGCCTTCCGGCTATTCGCCGACATGGCCAAAGTGGGTCAGGTAATCTACCTGACGCATCACCAGCATCTTTGCGATATCGCTAGACGGGTTTGTCCCAATGCGCGCATACACGAGTTGGCGCCGCCGCTCGCTCTGGAAAGCCGTGCGGCATGAGACGTCGTCATAGCCCTGCTTTGTATACATGACCCGTGCGTCGAGCTTAGTGTCCCCCAAGGATTCGCTTAAAGATTGACCTTTTGCGTTTCCGCGGCCGCTCCGTCCGCGGCACGTTCAAGGGCGACCATCTTCTTGACCAGGGCCAGCAGATCGCGCTTGGTGCCGTGCGGCAGAGACACGACCTGTTGTGCGAGTTCCATGCTGTCGCGCGCCTCCTCCGGCGTGCGGCCCCATAGATGCGGGGCAGCGCCGAACAGCATTTCCATCGGCATGAATCCCAGGATTTCGCACAGGTGGATCATGCGGGTGACATGCATTTTTGAGAATGCGCGTTCATAGCGGCCGTAAACCTGCATCGAAAGACCAAGCAAGGGAGCAAGCTCGGCGCGAGTAAGATCCTTGTCCTCGCGCGCCTTGCGGATGAAGGCGGCAATTCTTTCATCGATTTCGCCGAGGGTTTTAATGCCTTCGAATCCCGGGCGGCGGAAAACAGGTTTGTCGATCTCGGGATCGGTCGCCTCAATCAATTCCATTTTGTTTTTATAGGCGTCCATATCCTTAGCCACGTCCTCTCCTTTCTTGCTTTGCTCCAGTCGCGGACAGGGCGACGATCTCAATCAAACATTTGAAAACGGGATTGCCCCAAGGACGCCCCGGCACTCTCTTGCAGAGCGATTTTCCAGGAGCCGGGAGTGAGGACAGCGCCTTCCGCTACTCGCAATAAGCAACCATCACGGCCGTGCTGCGATCGCCTTGCATGGTTCTTTCCAGCGGAAGCCTGCATTCATAATACCTTTGAGCTGGCGCAGGGATAGGCACTGCCCACCGAGAGAAAATCAGCTGGCCCTGGCTGCAACCATTCGCCAAGCACCCGGCTTTCCCTCGAACACAGCTTCGACACGTTTTTCCCCATCGACCCACCCCAGATGCGCCAGGAGTTCGCACGCGATAGAATCTTTGCCAATACTAATACATCGCTTCACGGCAACCGTCGATCCAGTCCCATGCATTGAGATATCCCAATTGGATAAGCGAAACAGCTCGCCTTTGGCGGTTTCGTCGGTTGGCCGGATGGCCACATCGAGAGCGGATTCCATAAGCCCGTTCAATGGGGAGGCGGCTTTTGAGCTTTCACCAAAGTCGAAGCCGTGGCGACCGACCAACGGTGCGGCGTAGATGCCAATGAGGATACCGATCGTTATCCCGAGCAGGAAGCTTCGGCCGCTCAAGGATCAATAGCCGTTGTCTCGGAGGAACTGGTCGATGGCTGCCTTTATGATCACCGTCATCTTGATGTCGTTATCGAAGGCGGCCTTTTGCAGTCGCATCTTGGTGTCGTAGTCCAGTGGGCAGTTGACGTAGTGCTTGGCTTCCCGCCCGTGTGCTCGTTTCAAGTCACGCAGGCGATATCGTCCCTCCTCCTGAGCCAGGGCACGCTCGATCGCCTTGCTCTTGCGCTCGTCACCGCTCGGGTTCGGCAGACCGCGCCGCGGACGCTCTCTTGTAGCATCCGCTTCTGAGACCGGCGGCGCTGTAGGTTCCCGCGCAGCCGTTGGCGCCTCTGCCTCTTCCGACACAGAGGCTGGCTTCATTGTGGCTTTGGATGTGGCTGGCTTCTGCCGTCGCGGTGCGATCGGAAAGTCAGCGACGGACAGTTTGCCTGGTTTAGACATTTCCCACCTTTTCCTGGTTTGCCGCGAGATGGCGATCGAGCTCGTCCACAAACGCCGCGATCTCCGCGCGACCCTTCATGACCGGGTCGGTCAGCTCGAGCATCTGCAAGGTGCCGAGGCCGTTGCGGATTTCGCGGTAGCAATTTCTTTCGGTGAGCTCGGTTTCCATCAGCGTCGATTCATAGCCGTTGTCGCGAAGATTGGCGATGAACGGACGGATCAGCCTGTAAGCCTCGAGAACGCGGCCCGGAAGGGCGATGCGCGTCACCACGTTGAGGTGCGGAATCGTGCGCCCCTCCCTGTCGCCAATATCCGCCGTGATGGTGGCGGCTTCGCCGGCCGCCTTGATTTCATCCTGGTTCGGCTGAATTGGCGTCAGCACCAGGTCGGAGTTGCGGATGATCGTATCGCGAATGACGCTGTCGATGCCCGGTGAGTCCATCAGAATTACGTCATAGACGCCGTTCTGTTCGGCCAGCACGGTTTCGATGCTTCGCTGGGTTGCCGCGCTGTGCAGCTCGATGTTGGCCGGAAGATTGTCCTTGGCCTCACATCGCTTCCACCATTCGGCGAGGTTCTGGCGCGGATCGGCGTCGATCAGAAGAACCTTCTTTCCTTGAATAGCGTACTCGCCGGCAACGAGGATAATGGCCGTCGTCTTCCCGGCACCGCCTTTTCCGCTGATCGCGCAAATTCTTCGAGGCATGTCTGAACCCTCTTTTGCCGTCCCCAAAGCCGAACGCGGTCAGGCCCTCGCCACGCTCATGCCTCCTCTTGGGCAAACAGCATTTCCAAACGACGTGAATGCTTGGGTACGCATGGCGTTTTTACACGATGCGATCACGCCTCACCATCCGAAGGTGTGATACTTCAATCACATCTTACTTTCACACCGTAACGTCATGGCATGTGAATATCTCGTGTGAACAGGTCGTGTGAAAACGGGAGTGGTGCGCACGCTGGCGTTGAGCAAACCCTGGAGCCCTTGCCAGTCGACGCAACTTTCCTTCGTTTGGCCAAAGGGGCCGTCAGCGCCGCCACCAGCCTTCCTGCTCCTTTTGTGGTGAACCCCGGAGCCGCGCGAAGGCCGTCTGTGACGCTCGCACGCAGCCGGCCAGGGCGAAGAGCGGAGCGTCCCTTGCGGGCGAGTACGAGGGGCACACAAAGGCCGACAAAGCGGTCCTGGAGGTGAACCCTGGAGAGCGTTTTAGCGTTTGAAAGGGCAGGGACGGAGGCCCTGTCCAGAGTTTCGATGTGGACGAGCAAAGTGTGGACTGCTCGAAAAATTGGTTTTACTGAGTGTGAATTTCACATCTATTGATGATGGCAGGATACGGAAAAATGTGCGACATTTTTCCCGACGATCGAGGAACAAGCCCTCGATGCCTGCCGCAAGCGCCAGAGAGAGGGGCCCAGGCCAATGGACGACACGAAATTCGAGGTCCGGCTCGAGCCGGACCGGAGGGGTCGAATGGTGCATGCCCGCGTCGGCGCGGACGAATATGCGGCGATCGAGAAGGCCGCTGAGGCGGCCGACATGACGGTTTCCGGGTTTTTCCGGTCGCTAATCCTCGAAGGCGCCGGCGTGCGACCAATCCTGACTAAGGATGATCGGCTCGTCATGGCGCTGTTGCTGGAGGACATGCGCGCGATCGGCGTCAACCTGAACCAGGTGGCGCGATCAATAAACAGCGGCAAGACCGTTCACCCAAGCGAGCTCGACATCAATCTTGGCAACGTGCAGCGCATCCAGGCGGCCATGATGACCGAGTTACGATCGCTATCAAAACGTGCCGGTCACAAGCGGCGAGGGGAGGCGTAGGCCTTGGAAATCTTCTTCGGCGCCTTCACGAGCGAATGGCAGCAGCGCCGTGCGGCGTTGCTGCATGAGCTATCGCTTGGGCCAAAACGCCGTTCGTCGGCCGAAGACGAAATGAAGCGTCGATTGAAAGCGATGGCCGAGCTAGGCGGCGGTGGTGCTGGTAGCGGTGGTGGCAGCCAGCCGAAAATGCGGCGGCCGGCCGCCAAGCCGATCTTCGCGGCCGAGACGCGGGCAGCAGCGGTGTCCCGTCCAATAGAAGCGCGGCTAGCAGCGGTGGCCCAGGGCAGCCAGCCCGCGGTTGTCAAAATGGCATCCTACGGCGCCGGCGCGAGGGTGGGGGCGATGCTGAATTATGTGTCGCGCGGCGGCGAGCTCGCCGTCGAGAACGAGAACGGCGAGCGCATCAGCAGCCTGGAGGATCTAGCGCGGCTGCGGGGAGACTGGAACCATCTGTTCCAGAACCGCGCAGAGAGCCGCGATATCGGTAGCTTTACCGTAGAGATTGCGACTGCGGCGGTTTCGTCAGACGAGGCGATGCATGAGCTGGTCAGGAATAGTTTGACGAGCGCATTCGCCGATCGCCGCTATGCTTACGCGGTCACGCGCCAGGCCGACGGCGCGGTGATGGTTCAAGGTGCTGTCGTGCTCAGAAGCGGTCAGGGGGAGCGGCTGACTGGCGACGATAAGGCCGCCAGCATCATTCAGGCGCGATATGACGCCAGTGCGGCGGCGCAGGATGTGGCTGCGCGGTTCTCGTTCCAGGGCTACGGCAACGGTGTCGAGTATGGCGCCAGCAAATTGCGGAGCCTAGTCGAACGTCATGACGGCGACGTTCGCGATGACCGCGGCCAAATCGTTGGTGACGATAAACGTGCTGGTGATCTGGTGCAAAAGGAATGGCGCGGTGATCTGCACAGCCGCAAAGGCCGGGACGTGATGCACCTGATCATGTCGGCCCGGGCCGGTACGAATGTCGAGGCGTTTGAAAACGCTGCACGCGACTTCCTTGCCGAGCAGTTCGCCGGCCATCGCTACGTGTTTGCCATGCATGATCCGGCCAATGATCCGAAGGAAGAAGGAGATGGAGGCAAGCGGCCACATGTCCATGCGCACGCGATCATCACCATGCGATCGGAATCGGGTGATCGGATCGAGACGACCCCTCAGGTGTTTCGGGAGTGGCGGGCCACAATGGCGCAGATGGCTCGGGCGCATGGAATAGCGATGGAGATGACCGATCGTCGCGAGTTCGCCAGTCCGCCCGCCTTTACCCGCAATCAGGTGAGGCCGGTGAGCAGGGAAGGGCGGACCGAGCACGTCGGGACCAGCGAGGCGGCGCAGGGACGGTACGACGCCAAGCGGGGCGGCCGGAGAAGTCTGGCGAAGGCCGAAAGAAGCTTTGAGTATGCCATAAAGGCAACGCAGAGTTGGCAGAAAATTGCGCTCGCCAGCGGTGATCGGCGTGTTGTCGCTTATGCGGAACAGCAGCGGGATCACTTGACAGCAAGCCTTTCGGCAGGTCAGGCAGAAGCGAGCGTAAATGTCGTCCATGCAGATTTCGGGTCAAAATTCCGCGCCAATCTGGTAACCTTACAGAAAGTCGTTTTGGAGGGCCAGGAAATGCGCGAGACAACACGAGCAGAGTTTGAAGCATATGAAAAGAAAGTCGAGACGGCCTTGTTCCGGCTGGAGCGGAGCGTCGGTCCGGACGAGCGAGGCGACTTTGATGAAGTCGCGTCTGTCGCCCGCGAGCATGTGAACGGCCGGCGCGAGCTCATGGAGCTTTACGCGATGAAGGGCCAGGCACAGGCGGAGCAGGGAACTGCGACCGAGCGAGACGAGCGTCGCGACGATGCGAATGAACAGTGGGATGCGGCAGTCGCCAAACACGGTAAGGCGGTTGTCGAGGCGGTAAATGACGTTCTTGTGGACATCGAAACCAGTCGCGAGGGTTTGGATAGAATTGAGGCCGGTGAGCTTTCCAACGATCCAAGGGTATTCCGAGCTGATATTGAGCGCGGACTGGCTCGCGCGGCAGAGCTTGCCGTCCAGGGCAACACTTATATGCGCGAGGTAGCCGAGAAGGATCCGGAGCTCAAGCGCGCCATCGAGGCGGCAGAGCAGACGCAAGAGCGGCCGGCAGAAGAGCAGGGCAAAACCCCTGCAAATGTCGATGCCGTGACCGAACAGCAGCGAGATCCTCGCCCCGAGGAGGCTGAGCGCCGGCCGGACGAACCGGCCGAGCAGGCTCACGAACTGGCGTCGACCGTAGATGCTACAAATCGGCTGCAGGATAAGTTAAACAGGGACAAGGAGGCCGCACAACGCGGCGGTGAAACGACGCGGACCGATCCGGCGCAACAGCATATTCCTCGCCTCGAGGAGTTGGAGCGCGAGGAACTAGAAAGAAGGGAACGCGACCGCGACGACCGGGACCGTTAATGGACCATGTTTAATCGACAGGATTACGTTTACCAGAGCAGCGACCCGAAGGGTGACGAGGGGTTTGGCAAGGTATTTGCTATCGTCATCTGTTTCGTTTTCTTCCTAGGTGCACTGCAGGTTGCTTATGAAACAGTGTCTGGCTGGTACCAAAACTTCGTGCAGTGGGGCAGCGAAATGCTGGCTTTTTTGGCCGGCTTTTGGCCGTTCTGATAGCTGGCGCCCAAGTTTTACGCGAGGATAAGAAAATGGCAGACGAACCGAACCGGAATCCGACTGCTGACGAAATCGCCGGTATGCAGTGGTGGAATTCGCTTACCGAGGCTGAGCGCGCGAACTGGCTGGCCCGGGCGGATTCGGCAGTGCCCGCCGAGGCTTGGGTAGCATATAAACGTCAAGGACCGCTCGATCTACATCCACTAATATAGACCGTGTGGTAGCCATCCACGTCGCCACGTCCCGTCGATCAATTTGTGACGGCAATCGAGAGCGACAACCCGCCGAGCTTTACAGCCAAAAGGAAAGTCGGCGGCCCATCTTTCAATGAGCATTGCCTGAACCCGCCGACCTGCGGATTGCCAGTGGCCCCGCGATTCGCAGCTTTGCCGGAACGAAGGCGTGCCGTCTAGCAATGTAGGCGTGTACAGTTCCAGGTGCGGAAGTTTTCAAGACTCTGCCTTAAACCACCGCCGGCCGATGATCCCGAGTATTCCGTTCTGTGGCCCTGCTTCTTGCGCGATCCGACTTTCCGCCATACGAAAGCGGAATAGCAATAGGAGTTGATGAATGACCGAAGAGAACAATCGCCAGAGCGCGGAATTGATGGAATTGACCGCGGATATTGTCGCGGCGTTTGTCCAAAATAACGCAGTACCCGTAGCAGGCCTGCCCGATCTTATTTCTTTGGTGAATTCCGCTCTCGTTAGCCTAGTCAAGCCAGCTGTAGTTGAGCAGCCAACACAGGCCCCGGCGGTCAATCCGAAAAAATCCGTGTTTCCCGACCATATCATTTCCTTGGAAGATGGGCGCAAGTTCAAGTCGATGAAACGGCACTTGGGCTTGCTTGGCATGACGCCTGACGAGTATCGAGCCAAGTGGGGGTTGGCGCGGGACTATCCTATGGTGGCACCAAGCTACGCTGCACAACGGTCAGAGCTGGCGAAGTCTATCGGACTTGGTCGCAAGGCGAGCGCAAAAATGCACACCAAGAAGGCGCCAGCCAAGAAGGCACCAGCCAAGCGGGTGAAGGCCTAAGAGGACCCTGCCTCAGACAAGCGGGCTCGATGCGATGACGCGTCAATCTATTGCCGTAGAGCTTGAAAGCGCGGCCGATCGCATCGGGGACATGTCACGTGCGGATCTGCAGATTATATTGCGTCGAGCTGCATTGATGCTCAGAAACGTGACAGGCGTGCCGCTGGAACCGGCAACCGAGGATGCGCTCAACTCGATTGCTGCCGAAATGAAAGTCGGCAGATCATACCTAATTCAAGTCATCTTGCGCGAGTGGCTCGAAACCAACGCCTATCTGCCGGTGCGCGAAATAGACGAGGACAGCGAAACGGACGGGAGCGCTTAGCTTTCGTCTCTCCAGATAACCCGCCGTTCCCATCTGATTTCGACCAAGCGTCGGAAACGGACCGTCACTAATTCCTGACCGACAGAATGGAACAGTTCTGCGCTCATTGATTCCTTGCGACCGCATTTTTCGCAGCGGACCTTTGCCCGCACCTGCTCAATGGTGACATTGCCAATGACTTCCCGAAGCTCCAGCGGCTTATAGAAGCGCTTAATGTCTTAATGTTGCAGTGGCCGCAGCAAATACGGGCCACCTGCCCCGCGTTGTGAGCATGCATCAACGTCCATGGGGCACCTTGCGGCCATTTTTCTGGTTGTTCAGGCATGCCTGTCAATGAGGAACATATTCCTCCGTCGTCAAGGTCTCGCTTGACATTTTTGTTCCCATTTTGTTCGCTGTTGGCCGGGAAGCAACAGGAGGCACAGATGGACCTGCTTTTGCGCATCAAAGATGCTTCACCTGAGGAGATTTGGCGTGGCCAATCACGATGCCATCGACGCGCTTGAGAAGACGACCGATGAGCCGACACCACGCTGACACCGATGCGCAGCCGAGGTCCCTCGCCTGCCAGGATCGATCGGGAATGGCCTTATCAGGTGGCTCTGCCCGATGACCTGTGCACAGGACACAGCTTCGCGTTGATCCGCACGTTTTGCCAAACCCGCGGACTGAGCCCACTGGTGAGACAGGTGCAGGCGATATGGCCGGACCAGAAGTATGAAAACTGGCGCCTCTACTGCTTCGCCGACCAGGCGTCCGCACAAGCGTTCCTTGACCACTTCGCCGGCGTGATGTTCGATCCAAGGCGCGACCGGGAAAACGGCAAGGCACGTGGTGTCTGGCGCCGGTCGGGCGAGTACAAGAGAATTCTCGATCTCGGGCCGCTGAGCGTCCCCGAGATCCTGCGCACCTGAGGCAACGGCATGTGCAATCTCTACAACATTACCACCAGCCAGGAGGCCATTCGCCAGTGGACTCGCGCCTTGCGGGACATCATCGGCAATCTTGAACCGTCGATCGATATCTATCCCAACCAATTTGCCGCTAATCCTCTTTGTGGAAACCCTGCATCGAGGCCTGCCGCAGGTCTTCCTCGCCGCGCAGGAGTGGATGCGGCCGATCAGCCCCGGCTTGACCCATTCGTTGGGTGCTGGCCCGGCATGTTCCTGGACGCACAGCAACAACGCGCTCAAACCGCTTAATTCTCCTCCCAGAAATCCTGCAGTGATGCGTGGCGCAACTTGTCTTCGCCCCGTAGGTGCTTGACGTGGCCCTTCAGGCCCAGCTTGACCCACGTTGTCGCCTGCCGCTTCACCCCCTTAGGTGCCGGCCCGGCGTGCTCCTGAACGCGCTTCCACAGCCGTTCCCGCATCTCACGGTTCAGCGTGATGAAAGCGGAGCCGACATATTTGCGGGTGCCTGGCTCTCCCATGAGCGCGAAGGCGGGCTTGCCCCTCTCCCGCTCGACGCCGAGCAATTCGAGGTCGCTCACGGTATAGCTTTTGGTCTTCAGCCATGCCGTCGTGTTGCCGCTGCGATATTTGCTGCCAAGGCGCTTCGACACTATGCCCTCAAGCCCCGCCTGGTCGACCAGATAGAAGATCGCATTGGCGTCGCCGCCCGGCATCGTCTCGCTGAACTGGATGCGGCTGTCGGGCTGGATCAGACCGAGCAGGATCTCGCGCCGCTCCTCGACGCCGAGGTCGCGCAAATCGTGGCCGTTGAGGTGCAGCAGATCGAAGGCGACGAAGTAGAGGTCATGCTGTCGTCGCGTGATTGCTCGCCGAAGCGCGGCGAAATCCGGAAGGCCGGCATCGTTGGTGACGATCGTTTCACCATCGACGATCGCCGTCTCGACATCGAGCGCCTTCGCGGCTTCGACCAGGTCGCGATATTTTTCAGACCAGTCGAGGCCCCGCCTGCCTGGTGTAGATGCGAACATCCGGGCCGTTGATGACGATCTGCGAGCGGTAGCCGTCGAGCTTAACCTCGTGAATCCAGTCATCCCCCTCGGGAGGCTTCGCAACCAGGGTCGGCAACATCGGTGGAATGAACACCAGCCGGCCAGTGCCGGCACTCACTTGTTTAGGCACGGCATCGAGTCTAGGCCCGCACGATCTGGCGGCTAGGGGAACGGAACATGATCATTTTATTAAATTAGCAAGCAATGATATATTTGAGGGCCTATATTCACCTCAGCCGGCAAAACTACCCCCCGTACGCCGGTTAGGCTCGGCGCCAGTCCCCCCTCGATGCGACGCCGGGCCGCTGTTCTGATGGCGTCTCGGAAGCCGCTGGTCAGGCTCAGCGGAAACGCGCTAAATGGCCACCAGCAGAATATTAGCAACCTCTTGACGACCGTCGGGCCTGCTCCAGAATCTCTGCATGGCGTGGGAAAATTCGGACATCAACATCGGCGATGATCTGACCTCGCGTCAGAATCCATGTCTCCGTGTCAAGTGCAACGATTTTATTGTGGCGACACGGCGAACTCTGGTGTCGACGCAACTGGCGCTTGGGGTGGCGGTTCCGTCGGCCTCTCTGTCTCCACCTTTAATATAGACGATTTCAATTGCGCAATCCGTACCTCGATTTCCTCGGCCGAAACCTCAATTCGAAGCTTCTCCTGCACGAACTGGAGGCGGCTCTCGGAATCTCTGATCAATTCTGCCCATGACTTCACCCAAACCCTGTGATTTGGCTTGTCGAGGTAGAGGCCAACAGGTCGCTCCTTCTGCGTTATCCGCTCCTTGACGACGGCGTCGTACTCGCCGCTGACTAGGTAGAAATTCCAGAAAGTGGACGTGCTGATAAAATCGGGCTGCGCCAGGATGGCGTTTACGTAGTCTTCAAGCTGATCCAACTCCTTGCGACCAACGATCAGGGACGGTCTCTTGAGCTCGACCAGCAAGAATTCACGGTGAAGGCGATCGGGGTGGGGTACGACACGTCCCATAAAAGAATCGACGCGGCCGATTTTTCCGTCGGGTTTTCGCATCTTTGCGCCTTTTGCTCGCTTCAGCGCGAGTTCTTCCGAAATGCGATTCATAATTTTGGTCAGGCCAGCTTCCTGCAGCGTGAAGTGAAAGCCTTCGCCGAAAATCCAAGTGTTGTCTCGCACCAGCACATCGAGCTCGCCGCGTTCCTTCATCGACTGTCGATGCTTTGGCTCGAACACCATTTCACCCAGCACTTTCAGCGCGACTACCCGATCCGCAATCAGGCTCGATGCCGAAATGATGTGTCCAAGTTCCGTTTTATCGAGAAGGTTCGAAAATTCGTCCTGACGAGTTTTCGGCAAATTGAATACCGCTTTCAGGATGCGCGACACCGACTCGGGATTGTGGCTAATGGCTTCGCGAAGCAGCCCAAGCGTGATCTTCTTGAGTGGGTTGTCCGCCTTTTTGAAGTCGCGGGAATACGACGAAACTGCATGGGTGGCGATGTCAAAAACCTGGCGCTCACGGCGCTCGACTTCGTCTTTCGGTTCGCCCTCGTATGGATAAACGCCTGCGTCCATCAACTCTTGGATCAATTCGCCGGATTTTTCCGCTTGGCGCGTTCTGAAATAGTCGCCCACCTCGTCCCGGATGTATTCCAGCACTCGCGCGAAATCTGGATCTGTCAGTCCGTCAACCTCCAGAAGATTGGCGTTGGCGATTTCCTGGAAGAAAGGGGAGTAGGCATATACCGAGAAGTCGAAGCCAGGTGCCGTAACGTTTGCTGCCTGTGCGCCGAGAACCACTCCGCTTTCGCCCCCAAAGTATATTTTCCTGCTGCCGACTTTCCCCTTCCATTCAATGACCCTGAGGGACATGTCTCGAACAACCCGGCCGGGGCAGATGATCGGCCGTGTCTCAAACTCGTGTGCTTTTTCGATGGTCGCATTTGGGTCTACGCGGTGCCCATCATAGAAGATCGCGACGCCAGGATACTGCAAGGCATAAGGCGCAAATATTGCGCCGAAGTCCGATCTGGCCTCTTCGCTAGTCAGCCAATCGAACGTGTCCTTCAGCGAGCTAAGCTCGACAACAGTGCCTGTTGTTGATCCGTCAGGCGCGGGCACAGGCTCCGACACTGTGCTCGTTTGCAGTCGATCTGCGTCGATGTCGATTGTTAATTCAAATAGGTCTCCATCGTCGCTGTATGACGATGTCCAATGAGCCTTTTGAGCAAGGGAGTAAAACCTAAGCCGACCTTGGCCTTCCTTTCCGTGGATGACACGAGAATGGACAGGAGTGCGGCTCGCCTGAAGTTTCCAAGATTCGCCCAAGCTTTCGAAATCGTGGTCAGCCCGTGTCTTGTTGATCCCGGTGCCGTTGTCGCGAATCAGGATCGAACTGAGACCGCCAAGCGGATTTCGGGCGAACTCGACGGACACCTCGGTTGCGTCCGCATCCAACGCGTTCCATACGAATTCTGCCAAGGCTTTCACGTAGTCGCGGGTGCTTGCCACCTTGGCCAGGTGGTCGTGCTTTGCCTTGATAGTCAGGACGGTCATTATTGTTCCCCCCGAGAATCAGGAGGCTAAATTACACGTCAGAAGTCAACCGCAGCACGGATATTGGCACGGGTCAGCGAGTTCGTCGTCATCACCGGGCTGGTTGCGGTCACTGAAGGAGAGCCGGGCAAAGGTCACGGGAGGAAGCTGAACTCTCTGGTCGAGGCCGAGGCTAGGCGGCGGGGTGTTAAAACCAGCGTGTCAACGGCGCTCCGGAGGCGCTCGGATATTATGAGAAGATGGGTTGGCGACGCGAGAATTGGGACAAAAATGAGCTGGTCGGCCTGGCGAAGAACTGCATCGAAATGTTCAAAGAGCTCTGATCAGGGCGCGACTTTCTGAATCGGCGGAACGAGAAGAATCGACCCAATTCGGACACTTAGGATACCCGACGAAGTGCGGAAGTTCATGCCAGCATCTATCTTTGTGAAGCCTCGATATCTTCGATACGCTCAAGCGCTTCGTCCTTGTATCGCGTATAATTGGCCGTCAGGTCGACGTGCTCGACCACGTAGACGGAGTCCTTTGCCTGATATGTCAGTAGATCGAATCCTTCAGTTGAGATCGTCCGCCGGCTGACAAAGACGCGCAGCTTACCGTACTGCGCGTCCAGTGGATGGCCAGTGGCTAGATTTCGAATGCGCCGACAGTTCTTCCAGGCAGAGTCACGATCGATTCGCGGCAACTTTTCAAGGTAGACTTCGTATATAGTTTTGATTGCGTCTTGTTGAAGAATAATTGCCTGCAAAGTCCCATATAATCGAAGGTACTTCTCACCTTCCTCAGAGCCAAGGCCATGGTTTTCAAAACGAAGAAGTGCTATAGACGCGTCTCCAAGTGTGTCCATCGCAACGCAGAGACTGATCCACTTGTCAGGATTCGCCTTGAAATGGTGTTCGTAATTCCCAGGGCGATTGGTAAGTGCTCGGATCCGCCGTTCTGCTTCGACCAATCGGTTCAACGCGAAATTCCTCTTGTCATTCGGTGCTCTTTGGGCTCGGAGAGAGGTGGTGCCCGCCACCGAGCTTCGTGGACCACTCATCAGCCAACTTCTCGAGTTGCTCTCTGCCGTGCGGAGTGTTGGATTTTAGATAGAGGTCGAAGACACGATCCCATTCCGCTCCGTCAGGAAACGCCCCTACGGACTGAACCAGATACATGCCCATGAAGGACGTCTTGGCGATAGATTGTGCCCAGTAGTTTTCATTCCTCAGCCCAACGGCGAGAAGGCGAAGTGGTGCCATGTGCGTGACCGCAAAGAGCAAATACAGGAGTAGTTCACCGAGAAAGCCGAAGAAGCTGCCACCAATCACAAACATGATCGATGTGACAATGAGCACATAGCCGAGAAGCTCATAGATCCATGATGAAGCAACGCTCGCGAGGGGCGAAGCAGTGTAAGGGGCGGAAAAGACAGAACCCAACGCAATTTCCAGCGTCTGCGGGAACAGCGCGTATCCCGCGAAAAGCAACGCGCCAACGGCGGCAAGACGAAGGATCACGCCAATCGCGAAGAAGATGACGTGCGTTATCAGAGCGACGCCGTTGACCATATGCAGGCTAAGCGAGCTAGTCTTGGCGATTCCTTCTGCCCAGATACGAAGCAGAATGGGTTCTACCAGCACCCAATAGGGATTGCTTTCACCGGCAATTGTGTACCGGAACCCTTGTCTGGCCATGACGATGCCTCCCCTCGTCAGAGGCTAAACATTACCCTCGCGTACCAAAAAGGAGAAGCCCACCACGGCTGGGGTTTGAAACGGTCGAGTACGGCCCCCTTGAGAGACGGTCGTACTGCGGAGGTCCGGTGTCCACCCTTCTGCGACGTTCTCTCCGCCGCTGGCATTGTACTGTTCTTCTGAGCGCTACACTTCGCTCGTGAATTCGCATAAAGACCCGCAATTCGCGGCTCTTTATGCTTGGGCGACGGCGGCTTCCAGGCCGAGTTCGACGGGATCGGGAACCGTCGTCGCGAAAATATCAAGATAGTTTCGCCGTTTCGTGGGCGATGCCTGGCCGAGCTTTTCAACTTTCTGAGAAACCGTTTCCTTGAGGCGTTCGGCGCTAGGTTTCAGGCTTTCTTCGGCAACCTTAATCCGCGCGTCGATAGCCGCTACGTCCGGTGTCGCCTCCGCTTCGTTTCCAGATCCGCCACTCGACGCCGCTTTGGTGCGTTTCGGTTTTGGCAGGCTGGCTTGGCGATTCACGGTGCGAGCTGTGAACTCCTTTGTTGCCGGCACCGCTTTCGCGGTCGCAGCAATAGTTGGCATCGCCTCAGCACCGTTAACTGGTGATGACATTCTCTTTTCGGAATCAGTCATCCCGGTAGTCGGGGCCCCGACATCTTCGGCGGGCTGGCCTGCCCGGGTGTAATCGTCGGTCAAAGCCGGAACCGGCTGTACCGGGAGATATTCGATCGGCGGCACATCCGGGATGTGCGTCTGCGAAAACGCCTCTGCGGCCTTGAATGGCTGGGTCTCGAAAAATCGCAGCTTGTCGCCGAAGATCGGGCGCTGGCCTTCAACAAGCAGTACCATCTTTCTCTCCGGCATCTGCCGGATTTCCTGCGGCATCATCAGGTCACGCTCGCGAATCTGTTCGACCTTCGTGCGCCTTGGCAGGCCGAAGAGCTCGATCGTGCGGGATTCCGACTGATAGCGGATGGTCCGCTTGCCGAGCGCACGGGATGCATAGTCGGCGGTCGCCTGATCATTCGCGCCTAGAATGAGCTGATAACCACAATTGCCGAGCAGCGAATGCCGGGAGGTTTCGCCGTAAATCTCGTCGAGATTCTTCAAGTCCTGGATGATGATGGCGAGCTTGATATTATAGCCTGCCACATAGGGCAGCTTGGTCATGATCTCGTCCATCTTCTTCAACTGCCGAAATTCGTCGAGCAGGAAGTAGACCGGCAGTGAGTTCGGATCGTGCTCGAGGGTAAGAATGTCCATTGTCTGTTGCACGAACAACGTCAGGAGCGGCTTGAGCAGCGTGATATCCGTGATGTTGGGCGCGAGGTAGACGGAGATCGGCCGACGCTTCATCGCACGGAGATCCATGTCGGTGACGTTCGTCGCGGCGACGACACGCTCGTTCTTGAATGGCCGCATAGCCTTCTGAATATCGAGCAAGGCCGAAGCGGCGGCGCGCTCGGAAAGCGCCAGATACGCGTTGAAGCTTTCCAATGTGAATTTGGACAGGTACGGCTCTTTTGCCTTGATGAATTTCATCAACGCCTGCAGGTCGACGCCGCTGTTAAAGAACGAGTTGACCTCCCCGAGATTGCGCCGGCCGTCATAAAACGGGCTTTCCAGCATATAGCTGATAGCGCCTGCCATGACCTGTTGAGCGGTCGCCTGCCACACCGAGTTTTCGGATTCGGTGTTTTCGGGAACGAGAATGCTCGCCGTGTTCTGGATATCGGTCGTGCGATTTCCGCGTTCCTGGCGAATGAAGTCGAGAGGGTTGTAGCGGTTGGTCCTCTCCGCGCCTGGCGCGAAAAGGAAGACCTGGCTGCCGTTGCGCCGGCGATAGCCGGCCGTCGCCTTGAAAACCTCTCCCTTGAGGTCGGTAATGATCATCGACCCTTCATGCGTGAGAGCATTGGGAATGACATAGCCGGCGCCTTTGCCCGATCTTGTTGGCCCGATGATCAGATGATGACGATCATCCTTGGTGCGGAGGATTTTGCGGCCGATGCGGCCAAAGATATGGCCGGACTTGCGGAACCACTTACCGCGGCGGAGGGCAGCGATGTCTTGAAAGGCCGCGTCACCGAGCGGGCTGCCTTGCGGCCGAAGGCCGAGCAATGCAGCCAGGCCGCCGGCAAGGAGGGCAGGGACGAGCGCCCCGATCGCGACCATCTGCAATGTGGTGTTGCTCTTGTAGAGCCAGAATTGTTGCAATGGGGCGAATGGATTGGTGGTGATCGTCGCTTCGAGAATGCGGCCGTCACGGAAAAAAATCTGGAGGCCAAGGCCATAGCCGAGAATCCAGACTGCAAAGACGATTCCGGTGCAGAAGAGCAGGTAAAAGGCCTTATAGCCCTGGCTCATGATTCATCCCGGGCAAAGAAGATTTCCGTCACGCCGCGCTTGCCGCCGTCGCGGCGGAGCTGGATGACGATCGGGATGACCGTCTGAATGTAGGACATCAGATCGGCCTTGGAATAACCTGACGACATGCCAGCCTGTTGCATCATCATTGCCAGTTGCTCGTAGGCACCCATCGGCGTGTCGGCATGGACAGTAGACATGCTGCCGGGGTGGCCGGTGTTGATCGCGCGGAGGAACGAGAAAGCTTCGGCGCCGCGGATTTCGCCGACAAACAGGCGGTCGGGGCGCATGCGAAGCGATGCTTCGAGCAGGCTTTGAATCGTCACGTCAGCAGTGCCCTGATCGCCCTTTGAGGCGAGGAGGTGCACCTTGTTGGCCTGGGGCGGTAACAGTTCGCGTGTGTCTTCAAGCGTCAGAATGCGCTCATTGGCATCGATGCTTTTCAAGCACGCGTTGAGAAACGTCGTTTTGCCGGAGGAAGTGCCGCCGCTGATCAGGATCGATACCCGTTTCGTGATGGCCTTATGGATGAAGTCATAGATACGGCCGGCGCGCAGATGGGCAATCAAGTCGCGATCGATGTCACTTAGGCTGCCGACGGCGACCGATACTCTGTCTAGCGAGCCGCTGTCGCGATACTCCTCGAGCGTGAAGTTGTTGACCACCTGCTTGCGGATCGAGATCGAGCCGCCTTCGGGAGCGGCCGGCGGCAGCACGACCTGAATGCGTTCGCCTGTCGGCAGCGCGGCGCTGAGAATGGGCTTGGAGTGGCTGATAAACTGACTTGTCGCGCCGGCGACGCGCTCACCGATGTTCTGGATTTCGGCGGCCGTCAGCTCATGAATCTCGTGGTGCTCCATATGGTCGGAGCCGAGACGTTCGACATAGACATGGCCGGGCTTGTTGATGGAAATTTCGACGACGCGCGGGTCTTCCAGGAATGGTTTCAGCGGAGCCAGCGCGCGATCGAGAAAATGATAAGGGTTGGGGGCTCTACCTACGGCGACGTTCACGTTGAATTTCCTTCATCGCTTCGGTGACGGGATCGTCGTACATGGCGCTGAAATCGAGATCCTGTCGGACATAAACAAAGATGCGCTCGCCCTGGCTAACGGTGATGGTCGGGGGGATGCGGAGATTTTCGCTCAAAGCCTGGTTGGCCATGTCGCTGAAGGTTTCAGCGATCGTGTTGCGCGCCAGCTCCTCGCCGCGTTTGGCATCGTCGTTGTTCTTGCCATACGCTTGGTCGCTCCCGAAGCCGGTCAGGTAGCTGGCGCCGGCGCCGACGATGGAAAGGACGATGGCCGACCCAAAACGTTCGCGCCATTTGTTGTCGACATGGCCGGTGAGACCGGAACGGCCGAGACTGTCGCTTCCGATCGAGTTCAGCCGGACACTCACGCCATCATCACGAATAAGCCGCGTCCAGATGACGAAGATACGTTTTTGTCCCCTGGTCACATCGGACTGATACTCACCGATCAGTCGCGTTCCCGTCGGGATGAGGATGCGGCGGCCATCGAACGAATAAACATCCTGAGACGTGATCGCCCGAATCTGCCCCGGTAAGTCGCTGTTGATTGCCGTTTCGAGGATGCCGGGAATGAGAGTGCCTTCCGGGATCAAGGCATCAATGCGCTTGATTTGGGTGGCTTTCGCGCCACGGTTGGCCAGGCTCGATGCCGCAGCGAGGAACTTGCTGTTGCGGTCTTCGCCAGCGACCGTAAGGCCGTTACCATTGGCGCCACCAAGCCCGCCGGCACCATCTTCAGCCTTGGCCTGGTCGAGCGAGATCAGCCCTGATTTGTAGCGTTGCGGAAATTCTTCCGGTGGCGGTTCGTTCGCGGGGGGCGGCGCGACGGCCGGCTCTGCAACCGGGGGAGGTGGCGGTGGAACGTTGAATCCCGTCGTATCGACGTTCGGTTCAACCGGTTCGGGCGGTGGCGGAATATTGATGATCGCTGGGTCAGGTTGCGGCTCCGGCTTATCCTGCTCGCGCACGAACGACGGGGGACGGAACGTCGTGGTCCGAAACTCCTCGTCGCCCTGGGTGATGTCATGAGAGGTTTCCTTGGCGGGCGAGAGGACGAAATAGGCGGCGACAACGCCACCGATTAGCAGCGCAGCACCGCCGAGCAGCTGATTGCGTTTGACATTCTTGTTGGCGATGGCCGTATCGTCGCCGGCAAGCATGGCCTCTAGTTCTGGAGATTGCTTCATCAGTTGCCGCTCCTCCAGCGCTTCTTAGCCTGGCGGTCGGGAGCCGGGCCGAGGATGTCGGGGTCTGGGGTTCCGAAGTCGGGCTTTCGAAGGTTGAAAATGCACGTCCACTGATCGCCGTCGCGCAGCGTGTATTGAGTGGCGACGCCATCGACGACGAGATAGTCGCCCTCCTTGCGGAAATTGCGCAGCGTCTCGGAAAAATCCGATTGAACGGCAAAGATCGCCGGCACGCGGCCGTTGAATTTGAAGAAGGTCTTCTTGCCGTCATCGAAGACCATCGACGGTTTCATGGCCGCGTCGCCCGAGAACGAGTAGTCAATGTTGACGTTGGCCTTGTCGATGTTCGAAACGTTGGGGTTTGCCGCCCTATATTCCGCCTCCTTGCGCAAGGCGGCGTTCAGATCCTTCTCCGGATAGACAAAGCGCACGCCGAAGACCTTGTGGCCTGCCTCTGGCGCATAGTCGTGCAGCTCGATGAAATAGATTCGTTTCGTCGTCACCACGTTCATATTGGTGGTGACGTTCTTGGCGACCGGTTTGACGAACAGGATGTTGCCCTTCTCGGAAGGCGCAACCTGCCAGCTTTCCGTGTCGCCGAGCGAGATCGTTTCGAATTTCTCGTCTTCGTCGAAAATGATCATGGTCGAAATGCCATAGGTAGCATTGACCGTGACCACGTTGTTCGGCTGATAGACGACACTGGTAACGCGCCCGTCGAGGTTGCCCGGACGAGGCGTTTGCGCGCCATGGGCGTGAGTCTGGATGACGACGGAAAGCGCCGCCGAAAACAGCAGGCGTTTCATCATCCCTCGTCCCCCGGCGTGACCGTTTCCTGGTCGCGGCGGTAGTTGTAGACCTGGAATCCGAGGGGGTTTTCAAACCGCCATTCATTCGTTTCCGGCGTCTCCGTATACCGGTAGCGCACAACCGAAATGTAGTGCCGGACGATCGACTCCGTGTCGGACTTTTCCGTTGTCGAGAACCTGACCAGCGCCGTGCTGGCATTCGAGAACGTCACGGACTTGACGTCGACCAGCACGCGCTTGTTTTTGCCGTAGACTTTGGTCGGATTGTTCGGGTTGGCTGCGCTGTACTGCTCTGCCAACTCGCGTGCCGCATCCCCGGTCGACAGCAGAGCGGCGATGCCGAAGGTTTCTTCGATGGCGAACGGATCATACCCCTCGCGGTGGCGGATATAGCGCACCACATTGGCTTGCGTGATGGCTTGCGTCTCTGTCAGGGTCAACGGCTTGGTCAGGCCTGTCTTGACCTCGATATAGCCGGTGTTCTTGTCGACCTCGACGATATACGGCTCGAAGCTTTTCAGCGGGACCAAGAGAACGAGTGCTGCGAGCGCCAGCAGCGTGATCGCGCCGAAAAGCAGCGCCACGAACCATGCAAGCGACCGGGAGCGCTTCGCCTTCTTGACGATCTCGTTTTCCCATCGATCGCCGTCCTGAAAATAGCTCCTCAGCGCACCTTCGTTGTCTGCCATATTGATCCAGCCCTTACTTTGCCTGCCGGCGAGCAGCCTCAGCGAGGCATGCTGTTGTTGGAGATTCTGTTCTGCATGGCAGCGCGCTCATTGGCCGCGCGAATGTTGGCAACCATGCCGGATTGGATACGATCGCGTGCACGCATACCGGCATCTCCGACCACGCCTGCCGTGCCGCGCGCAACGTCGAGTGCCTTCGTTGGTGCCGTCATGCCGGAGTATTGCGCAACAGCCCTCGCGACGTTGCCGATGCCCGCTGAGACGCCGCCGACGATGCTTTGCGCCAACACCTGGATATGGAAAAGAACGAACGCGCCTGCGCAGCACAGCAGCAGGAAAGCCGACACGTCGCTGAGCTGCAGCCGGCGTTGGTTCGCCGCATTCGTAACCTTGGTTAGTTCGGGGTCCATGGCGGCGATGAGGAAGGCGGCAACCACATAGATGAACAGCGGTATCAGCGCGTAGAGAAGGACCTGTTGGAACCACGACACGCCAAGGCGTCGCGTCTGCTCGAACAGCATGCAGGCTATGAAGATCGGGGCCGTTCCGACGAGCACCCACATCATCACCTTCGCCAGCAACAGGATCGCCAGCGCGACGGCGATAAACACTGCCACGCAAAGCATGATGAGAAAGCCGATCATCGACGGCAGAATGGCGAAATAGCCCGACTGTTCCGCAAACGCCGCCGCTGCTTCATTGGCGGTCTTCCAGATCATCGACAGGCCATTTGTCGGTTCGGTGATGCCGGTTCCCGTGGCAGTCAGGATCGCGCGCCCGACATCCTCGGGCGTGTTGTTCAGCCAACTGTAAAACAGCGTGTCGAAACTGCTCCATTCTCTGACGATCAGCAGAATGATCACCATCCGGGCGACACGGCCGATGACTTCGGCAACGCTGACCCTGGACGTTCCCATGAAGAGCTGCAGGCCGTAATAAGCGACATAGGCGAGGAACAGGACATTGAGCAGCGGCGTGACTTCGCTGCCGACAATCCCATATGCCCTTTCCGAGAAGGTTCTGCCTGTGTCTTCAATTCGGTCGAGGAGGTTGCCTAAGAAATCTTCCATTGCCGCCGATCGCCCTTACTGAGTTGCCATCGCCTTTATCGCCGCCATGGCTGTGGCCGGGTCACCGTTGACGTACGACATCGGCCCGCATTCCTGGCGAGGATCGGCAGCGTAGGACGTCAGATTTGCGGGTCGCTTGCAGGGGGCCGTTTTCTCTTTGACCGTACCGCAGCCGGCAACGCCGGCCGCGATCACGACCACGAACAAGGCCCTGACTATGTGAGCAGGCTTAGTTGCCACCGTAGGTCAATGCCTTCTTCGAGTTGGAAATGTCGGTGAGCCGGCGCTGGTTATCGGCCTGCAGGGAGCCGACAGCACCGTTCATCACGCCGATCAGCTCGTTGATGGTGAGGCCGGCCTGGACTTGCAATTGGGTGTTCTGATCGATCGACCCCTTGATGTCCTGAGCCTGGCCGATGCTCTGTCCAGCTTGCTCAAGGGCGCTCCGGCGCGTTGTCACGGCCTGCTGCGATCCCGTCACAAGGGCCGAGACGCCAAGGACCGTGTTCATCAGCTCTTCATAGGACTTGTCGCTGGAAAAGCCGCTGTTTGACTTGCCAGAAAGGCTTTTCACAAGCTGCAGGCCATTGATGAAGGTGGTCGCGATCTTGCTGATGTCGCCACCCATTCCGCCGAAGTTTGGCACACCGCCTGACATGATGCTGTCGAAGGACGGCATGGAGGACACGCTGAAACCGCTGCCCACAGCCAGATTCTGCATCTGGTTGGCGTCACCGCCGCGATCGCCGGTGACGGCCTTCAACGTGTCTTCGACAGTCGACAGGATGTCCTTGTTCGTGTTCAGGATCTTGTCGGTGGTCATGGCCGTTTCCTTGGCCACCTTGAGATTGGCACCGTCGATGACCGGCACGCCTGATGCCCATGCCGCGGAAGCAAAGAGAACCGAGCACGCAGTGAGGATAGAGCGCTTCATAGAAGGTCTCCTTATTGAAGCTTGAGTTGCAGGTTGAGGGTGGATTCACGCTCGCGCTTCTGGACACAGGCCTTGTCCGCCGGGCTCCATTCGAGCCCTTCGCGCGGGTCGCACAGACCAATGGATTCGCGCGGCATTTCGCCTTTGTTTTTGTATCCAGATGACTGAGATGTGCCTGACGTTTCAGTCAGCTGCATCGCGTTTCTTGAATTGAACAGGTCCGCCATTGTCGTCCCGAGCAGGATGACCTGGTTCATCATTTCGAGATTGGCGTTTCCCGCACCGGAATTGTGGTCCCAACTGTCCTGAATAGTTCCAGTGGTCAGGCCGCCGAGTTGCTGCAGCCATGAGGCGACGTTGGCGCCGCTCTCCTGCGTGGCTTGCGACGTCGCCATGGCGTTGATCGTCGAATCCCGCACGCCAGTGTACGATGTGCTGCCGCCGCCATAATTGATCGGGATGTTCGCCCCATTCGCCCCACCGAGTGCCGGCAGCCACTGTTGCGTGATCTTTTTGACGTAACCCTGTGTTTCCTTGAACGGCGGGATGCCGCCGTATTTCTGGACGTTGCCGTGACCAGAATTGTAGGCGGCAAGTGCCAGATTCACGTTGCCGCCGAACCGCTTGAGCTGCTGTTTCAGATAGCGGGCGCCGCCACGCAAATTGGACTCGATATTGTAGCGATTGACCCCGAGATCGCTTGCGGTCCCCGGCATCAGCTGTGTGAGGCCATATGCGCCGGCGCCGGATTGGGCGCATGGATTGAAACGGCTTTCCTGGTAGACGAGAGCCATAAACAGGTTCTCGTCAACGCCTTCTTCCCCCGCGACCCTTTTGACCAGGCCGACGATTTCGGGGTTGGCTTGCGCGGCCGCGACCGGATCGTCCTTGCGACCTTCCCTGTAGACGGAGCAGGTCACGCCTTTGTTGATCGAAAACCGGTCCTTGTCGGTCTCTTCGATTTCGCCGGTCTTGTCCTTCCGATCCGTCCTTGTACCGAGGTTCGCTCCGTCGATGACGGGAACACCGGACGCCATCGCCGGAACGGGGGTGGCGAGTGTTGTCACCAGCAAGCCAAGGGCTAGACGATTTCTCATTGAGCCTTCTCCCATCCGCAAAATTCAGCCAGCCACTTTTCCGGCTCGTCGCCGTTTTTTTCCCGAAGTGCTGCGCACTCCTCGATCGTCTTCTTTCGGCCCGACAGGACCTTCACCATGTCGGGCATCGACGACAGATCGAGGCGGGCAATGACCGAGTCATTCCCGTGCTTGACGAGAAAGGTGCGCTTCTCAGGCGGAGTGTTTTTGATGAAGTTGAATTCTTTGACCGTCAGGCCAAAGCGGGTGATGTAGCTTTCCTCGTCCGCGCGCGGATTAGGGAAGTGGATGTTCGTTGCCGACTGCTCGATCAGCGCGTGTGATGCCCGGGCCTTGGCGATGTCGGCCGCCGACTGCGTTCCGAAACCGACAATGCCGTTGAGCTTGCGGATGGTCTTCATCTTGTCGACGATGAACGCCGAGAAGGTCTCGTCCTGGAGCAGCTGCCAGCCTTCATCCATGAAGAACATGACAGGATCGCCGTTCAGCAGCTCATCCAGCCGATGGTAGAGGTACATCAGCGCCGGTGTGCGCAACTCCTCATTTGCGAGGATATTGGTCATGTCGAAGCCAAAGACACGATGCCCTGAGAATGACAGAACGTCGTGCTGAGCGTTGAACAGCCATGCCTTTTCGCCGTCGATCCATGGCCGCAGTCGTGCATGGAGGTCGTTGGCGTCTGCGCGAGAGCGACCGACGAGCAGGGTCGACAGGTTCACCAAGTTGCGCTCAGCCGCGGGCTCTTGCATGAGCCGAGCCAAGGCCTTTTCGAGTGTATCTTCGTCTTCCTGGCTAAAGTCGCGACGATCGTTGGCGCGAAGCATTGCCTTTAGCAACCGCAGGAGAAATTCCCGGTTCGGTCCGGTGTTCTCGAGCTGCAGAGGGTTGAAGCCGGTGGGCGTTTCCGGGGACAGTACCTCGTAGGTGCCGCCAACCGCCCGAATGAAGATCTCCGCACCGCGATCTTTGTCAAAGAAAACTGCCTTGGGTGCGGGCTTGATACGCATCGCCTGGGCAAGCAAGAACGTCAGGCCGACGGTTTTGCCCGAGCCGGTTGGACCAGTGACGAGGAAGTGGCCAATGTCGCGTTGGTGAAAGTTGAACCAGTACGGCGTTTGCGACGTCGTTTCGAGGATCGTGATCGGCAGGCCCCAATGCGCGCCGTCGGACTGCCCGGTCGCGAAATTGTGCATCGACGACAAACCGGCGAAATTGCCGCTCGACAGCAACGCCTTGCGGGCGATGTAACTGTGATTTCCCGGCAATTGCGCCCAAAAGGCTGCTTCGAGGTTCATATCCTCGCGCAGCCAGTTGATGTTCATGTCGGTGAGGCATGCCCCAAGCTCGGAGACCGCCTTGCTCACGCCCTCCAGATCGCGCGACAGGCACAACAGTGTCAGATGATGGAAGCCGAAAACGGCTTCCTGGTTCATCAGACTGTTAACTGCGAAATCGATGTCGTGTTCGACCGAGCTACCCGCTTCATCCGAGGCCTGGATTTGACGCTGCAGGCGCGTAATTCGCTCTTGAGCAATGGGCTTGTCCGCGATCGTGAACGATTGCGTCAGAATGAACTCGTGATTGACTTGCAAAAGGCCGTCGAGCATCCCCGGCCCCGTGAAGGGGGGATATTCCTTTACCGACAGAAGCGCGCCGAAACGGCTGTCCTCGTCGACAGCGGCTTGTGCCTGCATGGTCCGCTTGCTGAAATGTAGGCGAGACGTGCCGACGTAGTTGCTGATGCCCATGCGCGGGAGCCGCATCTTACGTGGCACGCCGCAGGTCAGGATTGTGTTGAAGAACTCGCAGGGTTCGGAATATGGCTCGCCGTCGCGGCGGACGATGCCGAGCGCCCGCGCGCCGTATTTCTCGAGCTCGCGCGTGATGTTGGTGACCAGCTCCTCCAGTTCCGTCACGTCCTCGCGTGACTGCTGAGAGCGGCCGTCGCGGCTGGCGTTGTTGAGTATCCGCTTAAGGGTGTCACCGATGCCGAGCGCACCCCTCATGCCTGACCTGACGATGGTCAGGTAGATCTCGTTCGTGAACATGCGCTTGTGGCGCAACTGTTCCATGTAACGCTTGTTGAGCAGGTCGCAGAACGGATCATCAAAAGCGCCTCCGATCTCGGTCTCAACCGCGCGGCGAATGACCGTCGACCACAGCGAAAACCGGCTGGAACCGAGCGCACGGATCATCGTGTTCTGCACGACGGAGCGCATGTTTAGCGTGGCCTGATTCTCAGTCTGGAAGAACAGGCCATCGAGCTTGATGACGCTGATCAAGGCACCATTTTCCAAGCCGATCACCGTATCGGAGACATGGCGCAAATACGGGATATGAGTCGACATAGGCCGCTCGTTTTGAGCGGCCTTGCCAAACCCAAGCTCATCTGTGACGACTTTCAGCATCGGCTATGGTCCGTATGAATTGGCGCCCCAAAAGCTCTTGTTGCGCGTGCGGGGCGTCTTGCGCGACGCAACCTGCATTACGTCGAGGATCTTGCTGTCCCAGGTGCACAGCGTGAAAAGGACGAGGTAGGCGATTGGTGCGGTCAGCAGTGCCCACAGGGAGTTGGAGCCCAGCCACCCTATGATCGTACAGCCGACGACGATAACGACGGCCATGTACGGCACGCCCCACAGCGTCGGTGAACGGGTCAGGCCGATCACCAGCGGCGTCAGGGCGGGCTTTTCGTCCTCGAACTCAGCCATCGCTATTTGCCGACAGCGGCAATCATTTCATCGACGATGGTTGGCGCGCCGAAGACCAGGCCAATGCCGACGATGACGGCGCCTGCCGTGAACCACGACAGCCGACCGGCGAAGGCGAGAAAACCAAGGCCGATCACCGCAATGATCGCTAGCAGCCGGCCGAACGGACCGGTGATGAAATCCACGATCATTTGAACGGCCGTCTGCAGTGGCGCGAAAGCGCCGCCGCCACCACCACTTTGCGCCAAGGCTAGATCGACGCCGGCCATGTGCACGGCCGCAGCCAATCCAAGAACGGCTGCCAGCCTCCATGCACCGACCCTCGGTCCCTCAATTGCATTGCACTTCATGCGTTCTCTCCTTCAAAAGTGCATCACTCCACCGACAAACTTGCCGGTCTTCTTCACGGCGATGACACCGACGTCGCCGTCTTCACCACCGCCTGCGATTGTAGTGGTCCCGGATGCATTGGGCTTTGCCCTCGCCGCCGGCATGGGCAAACCGAGCTGGTAATTGACCACCTTGGCGACGTAGCCGACGGTCTCCCGGAACGGCGGGATGCCGCCGTACGCGTAGATGCGTTGCTCGCCGCTGTTGTAGGCAGCGGCGACAAGCAGAGGATTTTGGAACTCGTCGAGCAGGACCCGCAGGTACTTCATGCCGCCTTCTATGTTCTGCTGCGGATCGCAGATGTCCTCGACCTGGAACCGTTCGGCGATGGCAGGCATGAGCTGCATGGGGCCGCGCGCGCCCTTGTCCGAATTGCGAGTTTGGTCGAAGCCGCTCTCCGCCCAGGCAATCGCCGTGGCGAAAACCTCGTCGACCTTGTGACGCCGCGCCGCATCGACAACTAATTTCTTGATTTCCGAAGGGCTTAGCGGTGACGGACCGCAAGCCTGCACGCCTGCCGTGCTGTCTTGAGCCGGGTTTTCTAAGCCATTTTGGGTAATCTGTCCTGTCGGTATCTTACCCACAATGGTATTTTCCGGAGTGTCGTCTTCCGTCGTGTAGGCCCGCTTCAGTGTACCAATATGGGTGTCTGCCTGGCGGCCCTTTTTGGCTGTCTTCTCCGGCGTGACAACGCCGTTCTCGGTGACGACGTAATGATCGCCGCTCAGGCTCCATCTAGAATCGAAAATTCTACTGATCGCAGCGTCATTGACGCTTTCAGTTTGCGCGAAAATATTCACAAAATTAGCGGATTTCTGCGCTTCCTGGGCCGTTGCGGCGCCAGTCGCGAGCACATTCAGCAGGGTCGAGCAAATCAGAGCCCTGCTGCCTGCAATGCTGCTCGTTCCAGCCTTTTTTGTCATCGCGACCCGCCCCATTTGCGGTGTTGAGATTGTGGTGAAAACCGATTAAGTTCGCCGTTGTATGAACCGATTTGGTGTAGCGATACAAGTTTTCGCGCCACACTTAAACCCCAAAAGTGGGATTCGGCATGAACCAATATGGTAAAGGGCTGGAAATGAAACGGACCATCCTTGCTGCATTCGCAGGTTGCGTTATCGCAACGCCGGCCTGGTCGGTGGACAACGTCAACAAGGACTACATCAAGTCGCTGGCGGCACCGGGCAAGACGGTGCTGGTCGTCGAATACTACGACGGCAGCGGCAAAGCCGTGGACCGCAAGGGCTACGCGTCAGCATCCGGATATGTGGCGGTATCGCCCACGGATTTCCGGGTCGATGGCAAGACCAATCTTCACCTTTACGGCCTCCAGCCGTGCCAAGGTGAAGTGGTCAACCGGAAGGAAGGCTTTGCCGGCACTTGCGCCGACTTCGCGCAACAGCAGCTGCAAATCATGCTGAAAAGCCCGAAGGTCATCTTCTGCCGGGCCTTCGTCAGCGAGCAGTCGTCACCGACGCAGAATGCCACCTGCTATGGCTACTACAATTATCCCGGCAGCCTCGATTCCGTTGATATGTTCGAGGAGCAGCTTTTGTCCCTTGGCGCGTTGCGCCTGACAAAAAAGCCCGATGGCTCCTATGACCGGCCGGACCTCGCGCAGGCCGAAGATGTCGGCAAAGCAGGGTCCTACGGCATGTGGGCCGATCCGCGAGTGAAGGCCCAATGAGGTGTTCACTCGCCCTTACGCTCACCGTGGCCAGTGTTGCAACGGCGCTTAGTGCGCCTGACGGCTATTTTGACCTGGAGCCGGGCATAACACTGGAAACCGGCGACACCTGGGTTGCAGAGGGGCAGCGCTATCGCCTGTTTGGGGTTCAATCCTGCCTTCGCGGCACCAACTACACCGACTTGAAGGGGCAAAAGCGCGATTGTGGCGATGCGTCCCTGGCAATGTTTGCTGCCTATATCAAGGACACCGAGCCGGTTTGCGCGCCGGTCGCCAAGACCGCGGACCTAACCTACGTCATTTGCTATGCCACCGTTGGCAAGGATCGCCTCGACCTCGCCACCATGATGATTTCGAGCGGCTACGCCTTCGCTTCGCTCGATGATCAGGGCATGCCACTTCATCCGCCGTACTCCGTGGCCGAGCTGGACGCCCGCGAACGCAAGGCCGGTCTCTGGCAGTTCCCGGATGTTGTGCACCCGGCAGTCCTGTTGGCCAAGACAGCCAACGAGCGCGCCAAGAAGGAGGCGAAGCAATGAAAGCCCAACTCCTCTTGTCGGCAGCAATGCTTGCCCTCACCGCTGAGGCCGTCGAAGCGGCGGATGTCATCAGGAATGAGCCTGTCCGCAAGGTCTACCGGCCAGCCGTAGGACCATTCGCCGCCCAGGTGACCCGGGTGCATCCTGTTCTAAGGGGGCGGGTCGCGGTCATGGACGGGCGGACGCTCTGGTACCCTCAGTACGCACAGAGCGTCCAATTGGCCGACATCGACGCTTGCGAGCTGTCGCAATGGGTACTTGATCCCAAGTGGGAAGACCGTGAGCGCGTGAAGGCTCCTCCACCCGTTCCGTGCGGACCATTTGCCAAGGCATGGCTTAAACGGACGGTCGGCAACAAGTCGGTGACCTGCAACGTCGTCTCCTACAGAGTCGACGGTACGGCGATCGCGCGTTGCACCACCGGCGCTCGAGATCTTGCCCTGGAAATGCTTCGTGTTGGCTGGGCGCGAGTTGCCTCGCCCTATCTCGTCAATGGCCAATATGCCGCCTATCAGCGTTACGCCATGGCCGCGCGCTACGGCATGTGGGCAACCTACGTGCTCGACATGAATGAATGGCGCCGCAAGGCGGTCGACAAGACGCCAGATCGCCGGCCGATCGCTGATTTCAATCTGCTTGCCGAACGCGAGAGTGAAATATCCCCGCCTTTTGCCGATGCCCGCAAGCGACCGTTGAGGACAGACCGATAGCTGCCGGACTTCGTCTACATGGCAGACGCTTCGAAGCGAAGCACTCCACCCAACGACACACCGTCTGTCGCCTGGGCGACGCCCGCTATAATCAGAGGACCGCCTGACATGAGACACCTGATTTATGCCGCCGGCATCGCCGGCGCCGCGCTCCTTCCAGCCACAGCGGCCAAGGCACAAGACGCATCCTGGGGCTGCCAAGTTTTGCTATGCGCAGCCTCGCAAAACCCTTCCTGGCATGGCGTGGAATACTGCGTCCCGCCGATGATCAAACTTATTGCTGCGATGTCGAAGCCTGGCTTCTCGTGGCCCATCTGCGACGAAGCAAGGGCCGGTGCACCGGGTCGTGAGGAATATGCCGATTGCCCCGAAGGGACCAAGATCGGCTATAGCCAATATGGCCGGGACGGCAATCGCAGCGTGCCGGATCGTTGCGTCAAGACCCTCAACACCTGTCAAACGCACCCCGGTCTAAAGGGGCCCACCAATCAAGCCGGCGTGATCTTGAATCGCCGTGCCCGTGACGGAGAAAACTCTTGCATCAAGGAGATTTCCTCGCAGCGGTCGAGGCGCGCTGATTCCTGGTACTTCGATATTCCGAATGATCAGGGCGTCAAGCAACGGCACTGGTTCAATCTGAACCTCTAATGGGCAGAGCGATGAACAATGCCCTCCTACTCGCCATAACAGCCAGCGTCGGCCTTGCGGTCGGCGCCGGCGGAACCTGGCTGGTAATTCCACACCCGGCTGTCGAGGCAACGACCATCACCAAGGCAGACCTCACGGCGGCGATAACCGCTGATCCCTCACTGTGTCCTTTGCCAGTCGTGGACAAACCCTCAGAGGGTGAGGCCCTGGCCGCCTATCAGAACGCGCAATCCAGCTCACCGTTGGTCTGGGATCGCAACGACATGCCGCAGATCTCGCTTAGCCTTGGCCAGTGCGACAAAAACCATAACGGCCCCGGCGTTTCGTGCATGACATCAATCAAGATGTCACCACAGGCACGGCCCCTGGATCGCGTCGTCGGGTTTGCCAAAGGCGCGTCCGGAGAATGGATCGCCACCATCAACTAGCCGGCCTCCGCCGCCGTTCTCAAACGGCGAGACCGACGAAAACAGATGTTGCTGAAAATGGAAGACGAACTGCTCGACTACGCCACAGTCTGTGCGACAGGTCTGATCGGCCTCGTCATTGCCCTGCTTTTCGGCTGGAACTTCATCGCCGCTTTGATTTGGGGATGCTTGACCGGTGCCGTGCAAGCCGGTGCGATCAGGTTGATCCACGGAAGAGCAGATCGACTTTGACCCGCAAGCACCTGTGGCATGAAGAAGCCGCTTTTCAGCGGGCTTTTTCACCCCCATGATGGCTGATCACCTCACCCAACAGGCGCCGCCATCTCCATAACCGTCGCCATTTCCCTTTCCTCGAGACGCTCCCGCCTCGCGATCAAATATGCCGCGATGTATACCAGCTTCCCGATGGATTCCCGGTGATCGGCGGGCTGATACGCAATCACGTCGCGCCGCGCCGCGGCCTCGTCCAACGCGATCACGTCGCCAGCCCCGGGCCCCTTCTCAGCCTCTCGCAACGCTTTGGCTGCTCTTTGAGCTGCGACATGTCGTTCGGTTATGTCGGCCAGGGTGCCGAGCCGCGCCTCAGCATTAATCGCCGTGCGATTCTGCCGAGTGAAATGGTTGTCTCCGGATGGGTCATTTGAAGATTTTCCTAGGCTCAGCATGGCTTCATTCCTCATGCGGGCACACTCCGCCCCTGTCACCCCGGCCAATCGAGTTGATAAAAACGTTGATCAAGGACGAGAGCACGATAGGATACGAAGGCCAACGAAACGAAACGAAAGCAGCGCCTGTAAGCCATTGATCAAGAATGAAAAAATATTTCTCCCTCCGCCGGGAGACGAAAGTGATTTCAAAGAAATATTCAAGCGGTTGGCCGCGGCGGGTGCTGGTAGGCCATTGGGCAAGGACGGGTTTCCTGCAGGCCCATGGACGCCCGAGCTTCTCGCAGAGGCGATTTCACAGATCGATTCCAACCGGATTGGGGTCGATCTGCGAACGGTGCAGCTTTGGTTTCAAGAGAACGAGAAGGGAATTAGCACTGCCAATATTCGTTGGCTGGCGAGGGTTTTTGGGTGCGATGATCCGGTGGCAACCAGCGAATGGCAGATGGAGCTTAGTGCGGCGCAATCGCGGTTATCGGCCAAGAGACGAGAATGGAAGAGAGCCGGAAGCAGCGTTGCACAGGAGATTCCAGATACGGCACTGGCTGCGACCTTCGATGACGACACAGCGTCTCCGGCAGAGCTAAAACGGGATACTGACGCCAAGGGGCCGAGGCGGCGTTTTAGTTTGGCGAGGAAATCGGAAGCGTTTTTTAGTCACGGATCTCCCCTGAATTTACCGGCGTCGGTGTTTGCCGGCATGACCGCCCTCGGCTTTCTGTCGTACATCATTGGTATCCACAACGTCACCTACGAGCGAGCGGACGGGCTCGTTAAGCAGGTTGGATTCCTTTGGGCCGCAAATTGGACACTCGACTTTATGGTGTTCTTACCGCTGTTTTTCTTTTTCGCTATAGAGTTGCTGGTCTTCTGGAAAAGTGAGGGGCGCAGAAAGCTCGCAGCGCAGGGCGATCAGGTGGAAAGCGACGACGCCTGGTTGCGCAACGTTGACGCTTCCTCGTACACATATTGGTCGGTTTTTTTGATTTGCTTGCTGTTCGCGGGTCTTTTTCAATGGATCGGCGTGTCCTTGATCCCGTTGATGAAAGGCGGTGGCAACTATGCCATGGATTGGGGGAAAATAGCTCTTGTGCGTCCTGAGGTCATATCTGTCCCCGAAACAGTCGTTTTTACGGGGCTCGCTTACCTATACATGTGCCTGGTGTTTTATCTGTTCTTCGTTGGTCTCATTTTGCTTCATACGGTGGTCCATGATCTTTGGAGAATTGGAGAAGCAGCGAGTAATCGGCGGGAGCTGGATTATGAACGCGAGCTCAATGAAGCCAGCCTTAGGGTGATGCGTGGAGTTTTTCGGTGTACTGTTTTGGGTGTTCTGGTCGCCATATGGATGAAGGTCCAAAGCTCTTATCTGGCATCCAGTGGAGAGAATATTGTGGCGTGGTTAGTCGGCGATATGTCTTCGATGTTCCAAGGTCGCGATGATGTGAGCACCGGGTTCCGCTATCGTATGCCGACGCATTATAGCAGCCTTCTTATCGCTATTTCGACCTGTGTTGTATTTCTGTACGGCTCCATACGTTTAGGTGTCGAACGTCGGTTTTGTATGCCTTTGTGGAGGATGTCGGCGGTCGTAGCGTTACTCGTCGCTGGCTATTTGCTGATCGATGCATTTGCTGGCTTTTCGATCCTTCTGGGCATTGGAGTGCTGCTCGCGATTTACGGCCTGTTTGATCCAGGGTTGGGGCGATGGCGAGCGAGCGAGTTAGGAGACAATCAGAGTGTTTCATAGTTGGCTCGATCGTTGGGACGAACGCCGGGCCCTTCGCGGAGAGGAAGGGAAGAAGCCAACGGATTTCGTCCTTGACGCGGAACGCGCCTTTCCAGGTGCGAAGAAGATAACAAGTATCGAGGAATTCTGTGCCCTTGCGGACCAAGCCGTGGCTGATCCAGCCTTTTTCGATGAGCCGAGTGTGAGTGATCAGGGGTTTGAAAGGCTAGATGGGTGGCTCAAATTTCCATCCGACATTTCTACTGATATCGAACAGAACAATGTCGTCTCGGCGAAAATCACAGAAAGCGGGTCGTTCGATCAGGCAATGGTGATTTTTCACCATTGGAATGCAAGCGCCCGGAATCGTCAGATTGCCAACTTTTTCTCGCAGCGTGGCATCACGGTTGTCGAGATTGCTATGCCTTATCACTTCGAACGCAGCCGTCCCGGCTCCGTGCACGCCGACTATATGCTTAGCCCTAATCTCGGTCGAACGATCCAATCTGTAAGGCAGGCAGTGTTGGATGGGCGAAAACTCATACGTTGGTTGAAAAGCGAAGGCTATCGAGAGATTTCGGTTCTCGGAATGAGCTTAGGTTCCTGGGTTGCGGCCATAGTCGCGGCACACGACTTGGCTGTGTCAAAAGCCTCGTTGTTTCTGACGGCGGGGAGTCTAGCGGATATGGTTTGGACGGGCCGCGCGACACGATCGATACACGATAGCCTTGAGCCGGAGATTGAGCTGACCGATCTCAGAAGGGCCTGGGGTCCACTTAACTTGGAGAATTACGCGCATAGTTTGGCACGGCCTGATCTCGATCTTCAGGTTGTGTTGGCTAAGAGAGACAAAGTGGTGTTGCCAGAGCTATCGGAGAGGTTCATCCAGAGGCTTAAGGACGCCGGGGCTAGGCCAAATATTTTGGAATTAAACTGTGGTCACTATTCGCTCGCCATGCCGCCTTACATTTTGTTGGCCGGTTTGAGCTTGAAGCGGTTACTAAGGCGCGGCCGTTGAGCGGTTTCTGTCGTCTGCTGACAAGTCGGCCCGGCGAGCATGAGTTTGGCGTTGGTCGGTCAGTTCACGCCCACAAGCCACGTCAGCCCCAGAAGCAACATGCCGAACGCGACGAGGCAGTCGATAATCCTTACCTGCCGAACACCGATCAGCGCCAGCCCGGTACCAAGGAGTCCGCCGATTGTTCCCGTGAGGATCAACTCAGTCATGCTGCCTCCGACAAGCGAACAATAGCACATTGGCCGCAGCGTGCCCACCTCGGTTGCAAAAAGCCCGCGTCAATCGCGGGCTCTCTTCAACGCGCGTCATCGCTATGGCATCACCCGAATGGCGCCGCCGCTTCCATTACCATCGCCATTTCGCTTTCCTCGAGCCGGACCTCTGCAGCGATCAAGAACGCCGAGATATAGACCAGTTTGCGGATCGACTCCTGATAATCGAGCGGGCGATACTCCATGACAATGCGACGGGACGTAGCCTCTTCCGTCACCACGGCCAACAGTGCGCTCGCATAGGCGACGCTACTGACGTCGCCGGCAGCAAGTCGATCGTACCCCTCCGGTGAGGCCTCACCGGAGGGGTACAGTCGATCGCCCCACTCACGCACGACATCAGCCGCCGCCTTTTGCGCCGCCATATGCCGCTCGGTAATTTCTGCCAGGCTCAGCCCGGCCCCCTCAATCCTCGCTTCAACCATTGCCGCATCAGCTCCTTTTCAAGCGGCCACCCTTCGTTCCCCTCCAGTGGAAGGCAGGGCAGGCCTCGTCCTGCCCCTGCCTGTCCGGCGAGGACCGGGAGAACGGGGGACAAGCTGAAAACCGGAAGGGGGATCGCCCACCCGAAGGGCGGGCCGGAGTCCGCGTAGCGGATTCCGGCCGGTGCTGCAGGCCGTAGGCCGAAGCATGGGGAAAGCCGGCTTTCTGCTTGTGGGGGAGAGAGGGCAGAGCCCTTTCTCCCCTCTCGGTGGGCTTGAAGTGTGGTCGACGATATGCGTCATGCGGACGAGCCTATGCCCAACTGACATGAGAGCCTTTGTTTCAAACGCAGGAGTGAATTGGAGCGAGCAGTGGAGGCCATCAGTTCGGTCGCGGTCTACACGACATTGTGTCTGCAAATCGACCGTTTTCCTTACACATAGTTATGCCTCTCCCATCGAGGCGCGGGAGAGCAGCAATCATGTAAGGAAAATATGTTAGCAAATCTATTGACAGGAAAACGGTACCCGCGAAATATCCTTACATGAAGATAGGATACGCCCGGGTCTCTACCGCCGATCAGAATCTTGACATGCAACGGGACGCGCTCAAGCGCGCCGGCTGTGAGAAGATTTTTGAAGAAAAGAAGTCCGGCAAGGCGGGAAGCAAGCGGCCAGAGCTGGAAGCCGCCCTCGCTTATCTCCGGCCAGAGGATATCCTGGTCGTTTGGAAGCTCGACCGCCTAGGCCGTTCCTTGGTGGAAATGATGCGCACGATCGATAAGCTCCGCGCCGATGGCATCAAGTTCCAAAGCTTGACCGAGGAGCTGGACAGCGAGAGCGCCCAAGGACGCTTCTTTTTGCAGATCCACGGTGCCATGGCCGAGTATTTCCTGGACCTCAATCGAGAGCGCACCATGGAAGGCCTCAAGGCCGCTCTGGCGCGCGGCCGGAAAGGTGGCCGCAAGCCCAAGCTCACCGAAGATGACAAAAAAGCCGCCAGGGCGATGCTGGCTGCCGGTGACATCTCGGTGGCAGAGATCGCGCGTCGGTTGGGCATCAGCCGTGTGACCTTCTACGACTACTTCCCACAGGCACGGATGAAAGCGAAAGCGGCCAAGACATGATAAGTTCACGGTTCGCGAGGAATGAGCACGGGAGTGTAGGCTCTTTCGCTTATGGCCCGAAGATCTACCGATCACTCGGGACAATATGGCCGCAAAGGGTGGGGAGCGATCCGATCGCGAAGGTCCTCGAACGAGCAAGGACCGCCATGAACCGTCATTGCTGAATGGACCACCGGATGACGCGTTCGGGGCCGACGCCGGACGGGCAGCTTCCAGGTTCGGATCACAAAAAAACGGACACTTCTACAGCCGGAGACGTCGACGTGATCTGATCCTTGTGCGACATTCAGACCATTGGCGGTCAAAGACTGGGATGGCAGCGTGTTGCCTTCCGCCCTATCGCCTAGCCTGCTCTGGCATGTGCCGGGAGTGCCAATATGGTTTCAGGGTTTTCTGACTATCTGCGATCCGATATTTCCCAGCTGGAACACGGCGATGTCCTGAGGCAGCCTACCGCCAAGCTTCTCGGCGTTTCGGGAGATGCTGCCACGGCACTCCAGGCGATTGGCATATCCACAATCTTCGATCTCGGTGCGGCCTCGCTCTTTGCAACCGCGCGCTCGGCAGCCGCCGCCGGCAGGCCTGGCGAGCTTGCCAGCCGGTACGGCATGGCGCCTGGCGACTGGCTGAAGCCGAATACCAGCTTCGGCACGCTCGAAGAAATCGGCGAGCTGCCGTTGGAAACTTTGCGGGAGATTACGGACGCACAGGCGACGGCGCTGAAGCAGGCACTCGACGTCTACACAATCGCCGAGTTTGCCAATTGGCCGCCGCAGCGCGTTGCGCGCGAGTTGATCGGCGACACGGTCGGCTCGGCGCTCACGCTCGACGAACTCCAGACCGAGGCGCTGCGCCCGCGCTTCGCCGAGTATCCGACTGAGCGGGTCTACTATTCGAGCCTCGTCATGCTCGACAGCGGCCAGGGCGATGCCAATCTCGTCGACCTCGACGGACCACTTTCGCTCTCGGATGTGATCGGTGCGGCGACGGGCTTCGACAAGCCGGCCGTTGGTGCGCTCATCACCTTCTCCCAGTCGTGGTATGCGCAGGGCATCACACTCGGCCAGATGCTCCACTCTCTCGCGCTCGCGCCGGGCGAGGCCACCCGCATTGCCGTCGTCGACTTCACGCGCCGCGTCACAGCTCAAGCGAGCGAATCCGTCAGCGAGTCAGAGGCGCTCGCCTCGCAGACGGGACACCGGCGCGCAATCAGCGAAGTGCAGAACGCAGTCGCCGAGGACATGCAGTCGGGCGGATCGACCAGCCATGTCGAATCCTCCTCTGATTCCGGCGGCTTCGGCTTGGGGCTGAGCGCGATTATCCCGGTCGGCGGCGCTTTGCTCGGCGGCGCGTTGGGCGGCTCCTACCAGGGTGCCTCGACGACAACTGACGCCAACAGCAGGTCGTGGTCGCTCGGCAAGCGCTCGGTTACAGCCTCCATGACCCAGAACGTCAACGATCGCACTGAACAGCATTCCACCAGTGTGCGCAATCGTCGCGCAACCGCGGTTCGCGAGGTCTCAGAAAGCGAGCATCAGCAGGTCAGCACTCGTATTGTCGCCAACTACAATCACATGCACGCGCTGACGGTCCAATATTATGAGGTCGTCCAGATCTATCGTGTCGTCGCCGAAGTGCATACGGCCGAGCGCGTCCTGTTTCTCCCGATTGCGCTCGCCGACTTCAGTAGCGATGACATGATCGAGGCCTATCGCGGCGTCCTTGCCCGCGCCGCGCTCACTGCCCGCGCGCGAGATCTGCTGCTCGATCCGACCAACACGATCGAGATCCGCCCGGCAAAGAGCTTTCATTCGGCGCTGATCGATGCTGCCTTGCAGCCCTTGCTTCTAGGGGACCGCATGGTGCGCATTGCGTCCGCTCCCGCGCCGACTGATCCTGAAACCGCTCCAGTTGCTGCGGCACCGACGACCGCGATGCTCGCCCGTCGGGCGGACATCGCTCCGGTGTCCCTTACCTCTTTCCTCGCCGGTGACGACGCAGTCGTCCGCGGCTCCTCGATCGTCATGCGACCGATCGTCCGCCCGCAGAGCAGCTCGCTCTTCTATCCGGACGAGGTCGAACTGGTCGCGGTCCAGCTCGAAGGCATTCCCGCCTCCGCCATTACCCTGTCCATGGTCGGCAATGCTACACCCAGCCTTACCCTCCAGGCGAACGGGCCGGTGGTCGAACTCGCCACCCCGGTTGCGCTCGGCGAAATCGCCGACATTAGCTTGCAGAAGCAGTTGGGCGGTGTCGTGCGCGGCCTCGTCCGGCTGCATCTTTCCTTTCGGGGACGTCGATTCACGAGTCCGGGCATTCCGGTCTCGATGCCAGATTCTCCCGCCGGGACGAGTTTCTCGGCTGCGCGATTCTCCAGCGACACAGCCGACCGCAAGGCTGAATTGAAAGCCCACTTGGCGGCCAACCGCGCCCACTATTCGGTGCAGGTATTCCGTTCGCTAAGCTCCACGGAGGTCGTGGGTCTGCTGTCGAAGTATCGTTGGCAGGGCCGCCCGCTCGTCGATCAGGTGGAGCCCAAGGTGCTCTCGGTCACGGGCAATTTCGTCGTGCTGCGCGCCCCGGTTGAACCCGAGGAGGCAAGCGGCCTCGGTACCGGCGGTCCCCAGCCCTGGTCGCGCGTGCTCGCAGACCGCCAGCTCTCGCCGCGTTCGGTCAAGGACCAGCGCATGGTGCCGATTCCGACCGACGGCGTGTTCGCCGAAGCGGTGCTCGGGCGCTCCAACTCGGCCGAGAAGCTCGACATCACGCGTTTCTGGAACTGGCAGGATTCCCCGGCCCCGCTCACACCACCTGAGCTCGCGCCAGTTTCCACCGAGTCCCGAGCGCGGGGGGAAACCATCACTCCGGGACAACTCGGGCCGGCGACGCTGAATATCGTCAATCCGACCAATCTTCCGGATCCCACCGGCCTCAGCGCAAGCCTCAATGCGCTCGGCGCGCTGAACTTCCGTGACATGAGTGGGCTTGCAGGCACCCAGGATCTCGCTGGCGCCGCCACCACCGGCACGCTGACTGCCACCACGGAGGCGGGCCGGAATGCGACCGCCATGGCAGGCGTTGCGGCAGACGTGCTCAAGACTGCGATCACCGCCGGCTATGGCCGCGAGAAAGAAGGCGGTGTCTCAGCCGAGGGTGCGCGCATAAACCACGGCCGCGACATGGATCGTCGAGGGATCGGCGGCAGAACCGCTAGTGTGGACGGGGCGGACGGCGCCGCGACGGGCGACGGGACGCTGGACTCGCAGCGCGAGGACGGAACGACTGCCGGCGGGCGTTCCCATGAGGGCGAGGCGTTCGACCGCGGCACCCACGGGTTCTCGCCCAACGCAATGGGCGATCTCGCCGCGAGAGTGACTCAAGCTCGTTACGATCTGCCGCCCGAGGATGAGGCGACTGGCCTCGAAGGAAGCGGGGGCAGCGGCAATTTCGGTCAAGACGAGGACATCGAGCTCGCGGAGTTGATAGACATCGATCTAGGAGAAGGACGTAATCAACTGAGCGGCCTCGACTCACTTTTCCGCGGTTCTCGCGGCGATTTGTTACGCAGACGTGTTAGCGCCATCGCGGCGGAATTCGAAGTGGATCCCGAGTTCCTAGCGATGAATGTCGCGGTCGAGAAGGACAACATTAACGTCTGGCTCTCGAACGGGGAAGTTCTCAATACTGTTATCGGACTCGATTACTGGCACGAAGAGCGTCCGAGAGTGTTCGCTGCGATGCCCGCGGGCGCTGATCCGATCCCCAGTCGCGAGCTCGCGGTGGGGTTCGTCAACGAGGCCCACAATCCAACCGGCCTCCGGCACGCGTTCCCAAACAGCCTCGAGGCATTGCGAGCGCTCGCCGCGCGGCTGCGGTACTCCGAACAGCAAATCGAGGCGGATCTCGGTGCTACGTCCCTCGAATCCCTGGAGAGCATAACGAAACATTTCCTCGTGCGGCTGTGGTTCAACTCCGGGCACAACAGTGATGGGACCAAGCAGGCAGTCGCTGACGTACTGGCAGGAAGAGATCCGCTCATCCGGCAACGGAGTCGGTTCGAGCAAAGGCGCACCGGAAAGCTCGGCCCGCGGCGAGCCGCGACGATCCGGGCCGTTCAAGGCGAGCACCTTCGGCGTCAGTTCTTCGACGCCCAGTTCGTCTGAGCGAGAGGGTGTCTCCGTCTTCGTCCTCTGAATGGAGCGCAATTATCACGCGTTCGCCGCAGTAAGTAACCGCCCGATGGCCCCGGTCATCGCGCGACATCGCATCCCCCATTGCCAGGAAATCTTTCAGCGATTTCGGCCAATATTACGCCGCGATTCAAGCGTACTGAGGTTTTCTAATGGCTTGCTTCCATCGCCGCCCAAGTGCATCCCATCGTTACTGTTCATCCGCTTGCTGTCAAGAATTGCCGTTGCCCAGCTATATGCAGCTGTTATCAAGTCGGTCGTCGACTTTTGCCCTTTAGACTGATCGTATTTATAGCTTTGAACGTCGGCAATTGTGCCGTGACCATAGGTGGCGATACGCTGCATCACGAGAAACCGTTTTCGTGGGAGTTGGTATTCGGGTCCAACAAATAAAGTGCGCTTGATCTCCTCAATTAGGTTTGCGCCATCGCCACCGTACGGTCTCGAAGTGGGCCAATTGGCTGGTGCTGGGGGGAGCCCGCCGAATCGCTGCGCTACACCGGCGTCTTGAAGAACCGCAACAGCTTTGTCGAAGATATTCGTTGTTTGGGCATCCCCTCTATCAACAACTGGACCCTTCAGTGTTTCCAAGTAGGCTTGAAAGGTTTCGATCGAATCCCGAAATGCTTGTCGAAGCATTTCCTCGCCGCTGCTGAAAACCCGTTCAGCGTACAGGGTTGCCCGTCGACGAACGTCGCTCGCGGCCTCGCCGAATTGACCTGAATTTTCTCCATCGGAGTCGCCGTCGGCCATTCCAAAGAGTGTGCCATAGATCGCAGCACGCTGTTCCTTGTTTGGCCAGAGGGGGTCGTTCCCGGTTCGGGCCTTGAATTCTTCCAGCAATCCAGACGTGGTAGCACCTCGATATTGCTGCGGATGCTGGACAAAGTCCTTGGAAATCGCCTCCACCGAGTCGACTACGCAATCGAGGATCCAGCGACGGTACAAGTCTTCGAGTTTTCCAGACATTTTTCGGCGCCTCCGTGATGCCTGCTCATGCCTAATAATCGCACATTACCACGTTTTTGCTGGATAGGCGCTAAAGCGGCTGCAGGGCCGAGTCCATCTTGGTATCTCGGATGTTTTCAACAGTCAGAACGGCGGGTCAATTTTGACGCGTGCGTCGGCCGCTTGAAGGGTCTCAGCGACACATCAATTCGCGCGGCTACCTTACCGAGCCCAACCCTGAGCGGCTTAGCACAGGGTCCGGAACTGGGGCTGTTACGACATCCGCGGGGCGCCCAATTCTACGTCCGCTTTCGGGACAGATCGCCCGTAGATGGTACGACTGCCATTGGGCGCATTGCTGCCATTCGCAACGCAGATCTCCAACGGGTCAAGATTTGCCGTGGAGCCGTCGCGTGGGAAGGCCTGCAACGGGCCACAGCTGACGCGCACAGTGCACAAAGGGGGCGGGCCGAAGTTCTCTTCCGGCGCGAAGCGGAAGCGAGTTTCGGCGGCTAATGGCAGGAAGTTTTATCCGTGTAGTCCACTGATCAAGACAAGCAACGCCGCCCGCCGTCGCGCGTCTGGCTCAGAATTCGGGCAAGCGGATAGCCCCATAGGCTGGGTCAGAAATACGCCGCAGCAACCGCCATGGTTGCGGTGGTCGCGAAACTGCCCATTGTGGGACGGTGCAAAAATCAGACGCAACACAGTTGCTTCAATCCGGGACTTTTGGGAAAACCAGGCGGCCGGAATCGACGCCTTGCGGAAGTTCGTTCGCCGCTGCCGAATTCACGCCCATGACCCCATTTCGACCTTCATGGCTTGGGCGTTAAATGACCGCTTTCGTATTTATTCTTGCGCTTTGGCGGCCGCTGGGCGTCTGAGCCGCTCCCAGGGTGGACCAACTCCGGGCAGTGTGCTGTAGAGCGGTAGTTCCGCCTTGTTCGGGGGGCCAAGCAATAAGGGTGGCATTTGCGACAATCGATACAGCATCCCGCTCGACTGGTGCCATTGGCATTCCTATTTGCCATCCTTACGGGCACGGCAATGCTGATGTTACCGATCTCGCGTGCGGACCCAGGAGGGGCCTCGCTGCTGACGGCCTTGTTCACGGCCGCCTCGGCCGTCTGCGTGACCGGGCTGATCGTTCAGGACACACCCACCTACTGGTCCGGTTTCGGTCAAGGTGTCATTCTTGCGCTCTTCCAGATCGGCGGCTTCGGGATCATGACGGGCGCGACGCTCCTGGGGCTCCTATCGCTGCTCTACACGAACAGAAAATCGCCGCTCGAAAGACTTGAGGCAGGGATACTGTTTAGCGAAAGAGTGTCACTGTCGGAAAAGACGACCAGCGTGTCGCTCCCGACCTGCCGGAGCTCGCTGTAGCTCAGGTACCCTGAAATCTCCAGGAGATCATCGCCGGAGAAATCGAAGTCGGTGATGGTGTCGTGGCCGTGGCCAGCGGCGAAGACGAAGCTGTCGTTTCCCGTTCCGCCCGTGAGGATATCGGCGCCAAGGCCACCGATGAGCCGGTCCGACCCGCCCCGGCCATCCAGCCAATCGTCGCCGCCGAGGCCTTCGAGCGTGTTCGCTCCGCTGTTGCCCAGCATGGCGTTGGCGAGCCCGTTGCCTTTTCCCGCCAGATTGGCAGCCGACCTCAGGAAGAGGTTTTCGGCGTTGTCGACATAGTAGACGTCATCACCCGCGCCGCCGGCCAGCGTGTCGGCGCCCCCTTTTCCGTTCAAGATGTCGCGGCCGTCCATTCCATAAATGACGTCCGCACCGGAACCGCACGTAAGCGTATTGTTGCCGTCGTCCCCTACGATTGACCCCGGCGGCGGCTCATTGAGTGGATCGATCCAGGCGAAATCCGAACTGCTCAAGGAGGTGCTAGTTACGTCTTTCAGTAGAACAGTGTCACAGTCAGAAAAGACGACCAGCGTGTCGCTCCCGACCTGCCGGAGCTCGCTGTAGCTCTGGTACCCTGAAATCTCCAGGAGATCATCGCCGGAGAAATCGAAGTCGGCGATGGTGTCGTGGCCGTGGCCAGCGGCGAAGACGAAGCTGTCGTTTCCCGTTCCGCCCGTGAGGATATCGGCGCCAAGGCCACCGATGAGCCGGTCCGACCCGCCCCGGCCATCCAGCCGATCGTCGCCGCCGAGGCCTTCGAGCGTGTTCGCTCCGCCGTTGCCCACCATGGCGTTGGCGAGCCCGTTGCCTTTTCCCGCCAGATTGGCAGCCGACCTCAGGAAGAGGTTTTCGGCGTTGTCGGCCAGGGTCCAGTTTGTATAAGCATGCGTTTCGTCAATGCCGCCATTGGTCTCCTCGATGGTTTTGTCACCGGCGTTGTCGACATAGTAGACGTCATCACCCGCGCCGCCGACAAGCGTGTCGGCGCCGACCCCGCCGATGAGTTGGTCGGAACCGCCGCGGCCCTCCAGCACGTCATCGCCCGCCAGCCCATCCAGCACGTTGGCTCCCTCGTTTCCGCCGAGTTGGTCGGCAAAGGAAGAGCCTGTAAGATTTTCAATGCTGGTGAAGGTATCGCGGTCTCTTCCGATGCCGGTCCCGTCCAGACCGAAGTGTTGTTCCAAGGCGTCGATCCAATATGAGGCGATTTTTGCATAGCCCCCGGCAGTCGGATGCAGTCCGCTATCAAGCGGCGGTGCTGTGATGTCATCTGGTGTCAGATCACGCATGTCGACAAAGATGACCTTATGCCCTTGGGCGGCCAGTTCAGAGATCAGACCGGGCATTGCATCGTTGTAGGCGTCGACCCGGACCGCACGCGCCTGTGACTGCTGCCCGACGCGAACGGGAGGCAAGGAACCGACGAAGACGGTCAAGGCGGGATCGCTCGAACTCAAGCTGAGCAACAGGTTACGCAAATCCTGCAGCATCGTTGGCACGCTATCGGTCGCGCTATCGTTCGTTCCGGCGATCAGCAGCGCGGCGTCGGCCTTGGTAGCCGCCACAACGTCGTCGTCGATGCCGTTCAGCTGATTCAGCGTCCAGTTGCGGTGTCCTTCGTGATCGCGATCTTGCATGCTGGCGGGCCCGTTGGACAGGGAACCGACGAAATCGATCTTGACGTTGAGTGCGTCCAACCGTTCCAGCATGAACTTCCGATATCCGCCACTTTCGGTATCGGACGAGCTTGCGATCACTCCATATGTGATGGAGTCGCCGAGCGGCAGTATCGAAAGCAACTTGTACGCATGCCCGGAGGCCAAATCGGCAATGACTCCACGGGAAGAAGCCTTGTAACTTACGCCGTCCAAGCCGCCTCCGCCGACGAACGCATCTGGACGGCTGCTGTCATAGAATACAGTCATAGCAGTTTCTCCTCTTGGCAAAGGGGCACGCTCAACCGGAAGTCACCCACCAAAGGGCATAGGGATACGAAGCGCTGATGGGGTTGGTGGGAAGCCTACATGACGAGTTCCTTGGATATCACTGGCGTGGGTTTGTTCTCCGTCCTATGCTGCCTCCAGGGATCGCGGCCGGACCGCCCGCTCGAGAATATGACCAAATGGACGGAGCTGCCGGCATGACCGAACCGCCGGACTTCCCAGCCGAGACAGACCGAGACATCGGGATTTTCAAAGGCATGCATCAAGCCGTTATTGGCGGTGAACTTGGCGTCCGCCGGACACAGCCAGCAGCGCAAGGATGCACAGCAGGCGGGCCGCTGTTCCGTTGCCACGCGCGCCCGCGCCGTCGGCATGACGAAATGCTCATCGGGCCGGGCCGCCTTCATCATCCGATCCGGCGCGGACATGCGATGGGGCGGCTGAGGAAAGGGTTGGGAGCGCGGCATTACGGCGGCCATATCTGGGTCTCCCAAAATCGACATGACCGCCTTCGCCTCGCAATAGAAGGGCTCGGGATCGTCATGGCTGATCGGCCAGTCGAGACCGATGCCGTAGAGGCTCTTCAGTCTGAAATCGTTCGGATGAAACCGCGGCGTCTGCGCAAACCAGCAGTTTGTACCGCCCCCCAAGCCGATGGTGTAGTTCCACGGCTTGCTGGCGTTGCTGGAATAGGTCTCCTCGTCCTGGATGTCGCTGTTTGAGCCGTGTTCGAGCTGCCATTCATGCGTGTTATGGCGCCCCCATTCGGGGACGAGAACACGAGCATTCCTCCGTCTGACGAATTCGTGCAGGAAGAAGGCTGAACCGAAGCCGGAGCCGATCACGACGGCATCATAGTGCTCGTTGGCGACCTGTTCGACTTGGATGTCGAGTACCATTGTGTATGGCCTCTTCAGACGCTGGTGCAGCCGAAGCCGATACGATCGGGCCTCATGCAGGTCAGCGAGGCAATTTCAATGTTGCATCGCATTATTGATGCGATGCAACATGATATTTGCCACAACGTTGGGTAGCTGGGTAGCACTTTTTTAAGCCTGCAACCCCTCCAGGGCGACTACGGCACGATGAGTCTGGCCGGTCGAACACTGTCGCGTTAGTTGTACCTAAATTAGACAATTAGAAGAGGTCAGCGATGGGCGGAGGCACTATCGACTGCTTGGTGCAATTTACGCGCGCATATTGGGCCACGGCGAGGCGCCTTGAAATTACATCGTTGCCTTGTACGCCTAGGTTGTAGTACGGCTGTCTTGTTGCGGTGCAGCAATGTGTTGTGACCATACACGCGGGATGTCGGCAATATCCGGCCACGACAGGGCTCATCCCGGTACCGAAAACCGAAAAGGTAAGGCGAAAAATCCGGAAGACGGGAGACGCATGGCATGAGCATCGGAGCGGGCAGCGCCCAGCCTTGGCCGTCAGTCGGCATCGAGCGTTCACCGGTTGAGCGTTGGGTTCTTGCAGCCTTTCTCTTTTTCCCGTTCCTGTGCGGGCTCGTTCCGATCCTGCTTTACGAAAAAGCGGCCTCCCGCGTGGCGTGGCACGATCCTGCCTTTGCCACGGCCGGCGCGATCGGGTTGGCGGTGCTATGCTGCGCTTTTGCATTCGTACGCTATCCCTCCGAGGCGGGGCCTGCTCGTACAATCGTCGTCGGCCTGGCGATAACGCTCGGCCTCTTCGGCTTTGGGCTTGGAGACGAACCCGGCATTGCCGACGCGGCCCGCGCAGAGGCCTTGGGCAATGCGCTCGAATATGCACGCCTGATCGCGCTTGCCGCAGGCCTTCTGTCGATCCTACGGCCATCCTTCGCCGTTTTCCCGATGGTCTATTTCGCCTTCCACAAGGATGTCACGCGGGCAGTCTCCGGTGCTGCGGAACTGGGCCGCAACGATTATGCGCCCTTGATTGAGGTCGGTCTCTTCCTGGCCTGTGGCCTGATAGTCCTGAGCCTGCTGCAGAGTGTGAGCCGGCTGAAGCCCGTCACCAGGAACCTACCCAGCCTTGACGAACTCGGAACCAGGAATTTCGCAGCCCAAGCTGCCGGCATACTGCTGCTTGCCGGGATCGGCGCCCATTTCGGCAACTACTTCATGTCCGGGATGGCCAAGATCACGCTTGACGGAGGGCCCCTGAGCTGGGTCCTCGAGAACCCGACCAGCTCCATAATGCTGGCCGGGTACAGTCTGGGCGCGGCCCCGCTGGGCTTTTCTGAATCCCTGCTCGCTCTTGCTTACGAAGCCTTCAGAGCTGTCCAGATTCCGATGAATGTCGTCATCCTTGCTGCTCAGCTTCTATGCTTTCTCGCGTTTTGGCGCCGGCGATGGCTCATCGGCCTGACCGCGTTCTTCGATCTCATGCATATCGGGATCTTCCTTCTGAGCGGCGCCCTTTTTCTGCACTGGATCATCTTGAACAGTCTGATCGTTGCGGCTCTGACGAGAATGAAGGAAAATTCGTTTTCCACAATCGCCATCGTAACCGGGATCCTTGTCACGATATTCGGCCACGTGGTCTTTTATAACGCGCGGCTCGGCTGGTACGATTCAAGGCAAATCCGGCAGGCACATTTCGAGGCCCTCACGGAAGAAGGTGACTGGGTGCGGGTCGCCCCAAGCTTCTTTCGTGATGCCTCCTACCTGCTCTATGCCCGCCACTTCAGCTTTCATGAGTATCGTCACGAATCCGGGCACGTCCCGACCTCAGCTTTCGGCCAGATCGGGATAAGGGACGTGCAGCCAAAGTCCTCGGAAGTTGCCTCGTCCAACTATGAGGTCATGAAACTTACCAACGAGTGCGCCTATCCAGTCGAACAGCCAGTCACGCCGCCTGACTACGATACGGCCCGCCCGGCGCCGTTTATTCTTGGGCAGCACAATCGCGCCGAGAATTTGGCAAACTCGGTTTTTGCGGTTGATTACAACCTCTATCCCCACCATCACTATTCCATGCCGTTCCTGCACCGCGATTTTGAGGCGCAGGACCCTCGCGACATCGTGGCATATCGATATGTGGTCGATACCGTCTGCCTGGATGTCGCAGATGGCAAGATCGTTCGGCGGGTCATGACTCAAACCTTGGGGCCTAGGATCGATGTCCGTCAGTGAATCCGGAGAGGGCGTCACGATCGTCTATGACGGCGAATGCCCGTTCTGCAGCCAGTACGTCAAGATGGTCAGGCTTCGTCAGGCCTTCGGACATGTCCAGCTGGTGGATGCCCGGTCCGATGATCCAAAGGCTCTGGAGGCGCGCGACCGTTTTGATCTGGACGACGGCATGGCCGCGCTAATCGGCGGACGCTGGTATCATGGTGCTCAGTGCATGCAAATGCTGTCACTTGCCAGCGGCTCGTCCTCATTCGCCAATCGGTTTATGGCTCGCGTCTTCTCTGATCCAGACAGGGCGCGCGTTCTCTACCCATTTTTAAGATCCGGAAGAAATCTTGTGCTTAGGATTCTGGGCCGCAAGAAGATCAACAAGGCAAAGTAGAAAAGTTTTCATCAAGACGTCACAAAAAGCTGATCAGATTTCAACTTCTTCGTGCCGTATTTATAGCGGGATTGTTTGAGGGCACCGCAAAGTTAACCGAGGGGTGACGGATTTCTGCGATCAGGGAGGCATGTCGAAGATTGCCCGTGATCCGCTCTATCGTCGCCACCACTCAGCCTGAAGGTCTGCTCATCACCACCCTTCTGCGTCGCCTGGTGGGGAAGGACCGCTTCGTCGGAGGAGCGGTTGTTCATTCGGCGACGAGCAACGGCAACAATTGGCGCTTCTTTCTCGTTCCGATCGAGGGAAGCTACGGAAGAAAACCACCTCTCGCGACCTTCCCTTGTCGCGAAAACTCCCGATCAAAGCGACGGTTTTGCAACTGACTTTTGCACAGTCGCAGAACTCAACTTTTGCGACAACATTTCCTGCTTCCCGCTTTCCTTCTGATGTCGAGCCCAGACGCGCTTCATCTGCGCTTCGCTGCAGCCGGTCAGCTTCGCCGTCCTGCTGATACTGTTGCCGCCAGACCGGAAGACAATGATGCGTTCGTGTGTCACCAGGTCAGCTTGGCGTCCAGCATATTTCCCGTCCGCTTTTGCCAATTCGATGCCTTGCCTCTGGCGTTCGCGGCGATCCTCGAAGTCGTCTCGAGCCATTTGCAGGGCGAGCTTCAGCAACATTTCCTGAATGGACTCGAGCACGATCTTGGCAACGCCGTCAGCGCTGGCCGCGATGTCGCTAAGATCCACCACACCAGGTACGGCAAGACGAGCACCCTTATTCCGAATTGTTTCGATCAGCTTTTCAGCTTCAGGCAAAGGCAGACGACTGATGCGGTCTATCTTCTCCGCAACGACAACCTCCCCAGGCTGAAGGTCCGCGATTAGACGAAGCAGCTCCGGCCGGTCGGCGCGAGCGCCGGATGCCTTCTCGCGGTAGACGCCGGCGATGTAGTACCCGGCGTCCCTCGCCTCAGCGATGATTGATTCCTGGCGATCGAGATCCTGCCCTTGGGTACTGACCCGCAGATAAACACGAGCAACGTGCATATTCCCCTCCCGCTCGGCTCATTTAGATATACTTCAATGCGCCTAGCTTACGCGCCTAGCGCAAAATAGGAAGTAGCAATCTAAATGAGCCATCCACTTTTGGACCACCCTTTTGAGCCAGGCTCTTGGTCTAACCGACCGCAAGCGGTTTGATATTATCGAGGAGGGTCGCTGGCGCCCTGATGATGCTAAGCAGTGGATCGTTGAACTTCACACAAAACCCACACCGTGACTGTTTCGCAGCCGATAGAGCAGCGATGTGTTCGCGCAAAGAAACGAGCGAGACGACGATGGCGAAGGGTGCGACGGGCTCGCATTCGTGCCCCTTTTCGATCCGCCGCGCCCGTCCAAGCTGGAGGACGGCGACGCCATTCACCACCTGGGCCAATCTCACATCATCAGATTGCAGCCCGCGCTGGATTGCGTTGCAAAGGGCCTCCGGCGACCCGGATCCGCCCCCAACTTCCAGATGAGTACAGCGGGCCCGGGGCGTTCCACGATGGGGGCCGACTTGTGCGAGCCCTGATGGGCGACCGTTCGTGCTGCTTGTGCTGCGGTCACGGACCTCATTCGCTAACGCGCCGCCTTCGACAAGTGTTACCGCGTTCCCGCGTACACCCTCATCATCATCGTGGCCGCAGTCTCTAGGATACCGCGCGGCGACACTGAGGGAATAAGGACCCGTCTGTGTTCCTCGGGCGGCGCCAAACCACGCTTCCTCGGCGCCATGCCCGAAAATTTCGTGGAACATGACTCCTGCGACAGTCGGGCTGAGAAGTATGGGGAGAGGATCTGCGGTAACTGACCTCAAAGACTCGGAACAAAGCAACTCAGAGTAGTCCATTAAACTGGCGAGGTGTTGGTCGATTCTCTTGACGAGCGTTTCGGGGTCTTGAGCAACATCGACTATGGAGCCGACCCTCGGGTCAGAGTGTATGAGAGTAAATGCAAAATACGCCTTGCGCTTCGCATGTACATGCCCGTCCGCATTGCGATATTGACGCGCTTGGCAATTTATTTCGAATGTCGCGGCGGTACCTCCTGTTGCAAGCTTATCGGCGAGCGCGTCGAGTGGAAACCAATCGGCCATGGCGATAGCCTGGCTCACGACCCAGCTGTTTTGGGCGGGGGCGTCGCGCGGCTTTGTGCACGCGCGTGCGTCTTTTCCCGCCGAGGCAATGGAGCGCTGATAGAACGTTGCTCGGGCGAAAGGGGTGTCGCGGTGCACTTTGCCTTGATCGATCACGAGTTTGATAGACGCGTCGTCGTCTAGGCGCTCTTCCCAAAACCCGACCTCGCCGAACCGTGGCTCACGCATCGACAACAAGACGGTCGGTGCCGTCATCGCGGGCGGTCAAGGTTATCTGCCGCGTTCTTGACAGTATCGCAAGAGCCAGTCTTGCGGCCATGGCGCGGGCGAAGTGGGCACCGGGACATCGGTGCTCGCCGGCACCGAAGGCGAGCTGCCGGTCAAGATAGGGCCGATCGGGACGGAACGTGTCCGGTTCGGTGAAAAGACGTGGGTCCTTGCCCGCATCGCCCAGCAAAATGAAAACATTGTCTCCAAGACGAAGCCGTTTGCCGCCGACACGGCACTCAGCGGTGACGCGTCGTGGAATCACGCCCCAATCCTGCATTCGAACCGCTTCATTTGCGGCGCTATAGCTAAGAGCGGGCGACCGGCGCAGTTCGTGTTGCACGCTGGCTAAGCTGGCAATGCGCCGCAACAGCGTCGCCGGCAGGTCATGGCCAATGCGAACGGCAAGTGTGCGGAAGAAACCGAGGAACATCATCGCGTATTCTTCATCGTCGAGCGCGGCGATCTCCGGCGTGGCGAGTATGTCCGGTAAGAGGCCGGCACCACGTGAGCGCGCATCCCCTAGGAGCTCGGCCGTACGGCCGTGGACATAGGCTGTAACATCGCGCGGGTCGTGGTCGGACTGAGCCGCTGATACCGCGTGGAGCAGACGGAAACCGGCCACTATCTCGTCGCCAGCGTCGCGCGCGATCCCGGAGAGGTGATAGATGACGCTGCTTTGATACGGCCAGATACACTCTGTGACGAGGGCAGCCGATCCCTCCTCTTTGATCCTTCGGATCACGGCCTCGGCGGTCGCGCCCGCGGCAGGATCGAGGATGGTCGTCTCCATGCGCGCCACGACAGCGCGGTGAAATGCCGTTGCAAGCGCACGACGATAAGTTAGATGCAAAGGAGGCGCCGCCATCATGAAGGTGTGCACCTTTGCGTGATCCGCCTCGATCTCGTCATATACGTCCAGACCGAAATTCTCAGAGTTAAGGATCTGGTGCCCCTCGGCGACGCCGCGAACGACCCAGCCGCCCGTGGCTGCGCTGTAACCGATGGGTTCGAAGTCGGACAGGCCGGGCGACGTAAAGGTTTGCCGAGATTGGTCCCGCGGCTTACTGCGGTGCGACATCATCCTGTCTCCGAAAAGCAGTTTTTGAGAAAGCGGCGAACCCGCCCTCGCCGCAAAGCAGGGAGAGCAAGGCTGCAGTCGAAGAGTCTTCCTCCGTGCCCGTTTGCATGAGCGCGTGTGCCGCGCTCATGGCATCGGCCGGAAAGCGCAGATGGCGAAGGACGGCCGCGGCATTGCGGGCGGCCTCGTCTGTCTGGCCCTGTGTTTGCGCGATACGGACATTCAGGCCAAGGAAGGCGACTGCCCGCTCGCCCTGAAGGCCATCAGCATGGAGATGCTTCCCATTTTCCCTCAGCACGACTAGGGCTTTTTCCCAGTAGCCGGCGTCCTCAAGGCTAAGGGCGATTGACAAGGGATCGAAAGCGGTCTGCGCCCATGCCAATGCCATGGCACGCGCGGCGAATTCGCCGACCAGATCACGCCGGTCGAGCGCATAGTCACCCATCAAAAGGCGGTCTGCGCCTGAGAGCAGGAACTGACGTACCGCATCGTGCGGCGTCTCCACCAGCGGCTCACCCAGAGTATTGAACGATGTGTTCAAGACCGCTCCGACACCGCGTTTTTCGGCAAAGCACTCGATTAGCTGGAACCAGCGTGGCTGCAGCTCCGGGTCAACGACCTGTATGCGCACGCTGCCGTCGGCGTGGCGCACAGGATCAAGGCGGGCGTCGCGCACGGCCGTCGCGGCAAGCATATAGGGGCGCAGCCCTCGCGGCACCGCGTCAAGATCCACCAACTGGGCGAGCGCCTCCTGCGTGCCGCTGAGCGCGAAAGGGCGGAATGGCTCGCGAAACTTGATCGTCGCATTGATCCGCTCTGCCACGCCCTTTCGGGTCGGATCGGCTACGATGCTGCGAGCGCCCAAGGCGCGCGGCCCCCACTCGCTGCGGCCGTCGAACCAGCAGACGATGCGACCATCCGCCAGATCGTCCGCCACGTCTTCAAGGCTCCCTCCCCGCTGCAACACTCCGTCGAGGCCGAATTGGGAGACTGCATCCTCGATCTCGTGGGTTTCATACCGGCGGCCAAGAAATGGCGACATGAGCGCGGGCACTGGCCTCGGCTTCGCAAGGCGATCGATCCATCCCCAATAAGCAAGGCCGATGGCATTGCCGTCGTCGGTGGCCGCAGGATGAACAAAGACGTCCCGGAACCCCGTTTCCTGCAGTCTCGCGTTCGCCAAGCAATTGAGGGCCACGCCACCTGCATAGGCAAGCGTGTCCCGGCCTGATTCGCGCCTCAGTGCTGCCGCGATGGCCACGACTGCCCTTTCAAGCTCATCCTGCGCCTTTCTGGCGAGCGATGCTGCAAGCGGGTCGCTCCAGTCAAGGGGTTTCAATAACGACAAAAGTGCCTGCACTCCGTCGCAGCTGTGCATTGCGCCGTCCGAGGATGCTTTCAGGCATCCGATCCCGTCCAAGAACGTCACAAGCCGCTGCAGCGGAATATACGTGTTTCCGCTGCCCTGTTCTATGTCGACCAATTGGGGCCATTCGGGTCGGGATTGACCATAGGCGGCGAGGCCCATCAGCTTGCCGCCTGCCGGCAGGCCGGCCTCGCCCAGTCCGCACGTCGCCGCGAACACATTGTAGAACATGCCAAGGCTCAGGTCGGACGCGGTGCCGAAGAACTGGCGCAGCGGCTTCACCCGGCCGCCCTCGCCCAGGAAGAAGGAGCATTTCTCATATGTTCCGTCGCGGCGGTGGTGGCCCTGTTCGTCGACGACGAGAATAGCCGGATCGTCGAACGGTGCGGTCGCGAAGGCAGCATAGGCATGGGCCAAATGATGGCCCGGCAGCGGCGGCTCTGTGACTCTGTCCGGCGGCAGGGGGAGGTAATCGAGGAGACGATGCCGGGCTGCGCCGATAGACCGGCCGCAGACTACAAGCGCCACATCGTCAAGGCCGATCCCGCCCGTTCTTAGGACATAGGCAATGGCGGCAAATGGGGGTAACACGATGTCTCGCCCCGCGCCTGCATAGAAGCCTTGCGAATGTTTGCGTCGGTCCAGCCGCTCTTCGGCGATCGCGGCGACAATGGTGCCGTCCCGCAGAAGGCAGGCCGATCGGTCGTGGCTTGACATGCTTAGTCCAAGGACATGGGTTCCCATTGTCACGACGACACCGCCGTGACGAGCGCGCGGTCGTGCTCGGCCGCTACATCGGCTTCGGCGATCAGGCCCAGAAGCCGTCGCATGTAGGGGTAGTTCGCCGATGAGACTTTTCGTGCCGGCCCTATCTTATGCCGAGCATCCTTTGCCTCGAGGATGACCAGCTGACTCATCAAATAGGCGGTGAAAATCTCGTTGCGCGTCAGCGTCTGCGTGCGCGCGGCCGGAAAGCCTCCCGATTCCTGGATCCAGTCGAGCCCCGATAAGACCTCGATCCCGTATTCCTCCGCCGCTTCGGCAAACGCGGTTCCTGGGTGAGGACAGTAGACGTAGGTGTTGATGTTGTCGACCGTTCCAGTGGCCAAGAGATTGTAGATCATGTTGAGGCTGTGGATCAGGTTGTCTCGCGTTTCTCCTGGCGAGCCGATGATCCATTCAAGCGCAACGGCAAGGCCTGCCTTCTCCGCCAACTCTATGGCGGCTAAAGCGTTCTCGAAGCGTTGCCCCTTTTTCATGTGCTTCAAAATTGCATCATCGGCGCTGTCTAGGCCGAAATAGACATGGCGCGTCACGGTCGCGAGTGCCGCGGCCGACCGTCCCGTAAGAAACGCCGAATGGGTGTAGACGCCATCGAGAACGAGTGCCCGTCTCTGCAGAAGTGCGCAAACGGCATCAACATGGGCGTCGTCGACAGTGAACAATTCGTCTTCCAGGAACGACAGCCGTGCGAAGGCGCCGCAATGCTTCGTCAAAAGGTCAATCTCCGTTTCGACTCGTTCCGGCGACTTCAGCCGATAGCGGTTCCAATTCGGCACGCCGGCGCAAAACCGGCATTGCAGCCGGCAGCCCAGGCTTGTTCTGATGCTGAACGGAATGTTCTGTGGCGGGGCACCAAAGATTCTCTCGAACGCGCGCATCATATCGCCCGCGAGATGGTAGGCCGGAAGCGCCGCCGCGTTCGGGTCGGAAAGAAATGCTGCTTCCGCATGGGACCGGGTTCCCCATCCGTTCACAAGCACATTGGGATGGGCGGCCATCGCCTCCAAGTCACGTCGAACCGCAGGCCCCAAGACGTCGCCGATCACACTCTCCGCCTCTCCCGCGACGAGAAAATTAAGGTCGGGGCACAACTCAAAGAGTCTACGTCCGAGTGCGGTCGCAATCCGGCCTGTGGCACCAAACAGGGGCCGCATGCCTGAGTGCGCCATGTGCGCCACGACCTGGCGCATGCCGTAGAGCGCGGCCGTGCTTCGGCTGGCGATGAAGTGGTCGGCGACGAAGAGAACGACCTCCGCGTGAGACGCGCGCAGAAGTTGGGACAGGATTGCGCCATGCGCTTCCTCGCTATAGCCGGGGAAGATGTTGATAAGCTGCAGGAGACGGGCGGAAAATCCCGCAGCCTCGACTGCGCCGGCCATTAGGAAAGGCGGAGAATCCCAAGGCTCCTGATGTTTGTAGTCGGCTGCTATCCCGAACCGAAACGTGGGTTGCCGGAAGGGCGCAATGACCAGGACGTCCGGCGGGATCATGGCCTAGCTGAAGCCTCCGTTCCAGCAACCGCGGCCGCGCCGGCGAGAATCTTGCCGACCCGGTCGGGACAGAGCCCGTTGCCGGCTGTCTCGTGCCGCAGCGCGAGCGTAAGATCGGACGTTCCGTCGGCTTCTGCGGCGGCCTCCAGCGCGACTGCCGTACCCTCCGGACAATGCCACACGTGACCCCTCGTGCGCACCTCGCATCCACGATCAAGCCGAAGTACGCGTATCGCATGGCGGCCAACGCCCACCGTCCAGCTTCGGCGCACAGCCGGGATCCTAGGCGGCGTGTTTTGGCGCGCCTCGTCGCGCGCCCCGGCGTTGCCCGGTTGGGCAATGAGGGGGCAGGTCGCATCCGGTCCTGAAAGCCGCCTCGTCAAGGCAAAGGCGCGCGCGCGAGATCCGCCGCCGCAGAGATCCTTCAGCGCGCAGAACTGGCACGCGCCCTCAATGTCGCTAACAGTCAGCCGCCGGAGGCCGTTGAGGACGGTACTGTGGCGCCATATGCTTGCAAGGGTGTCTCGGCGGAGATCTCCGGCCAGCGCGTCCGGCTCGCCGGCAAGAAGCACCGAGGGATAGACTTTGCCGTCTGAATCAATGCAGAGGTCGGCAAATCCGGCCGCATCGCCGATGTCGCGAGGGCCGTTTGATGAGGCCCGCGCTGTCCCGACATACCCCCAGGCCTGCTCGGCTGCGACGATGTCGAGGTCGGCGGCAATCAGCGGCAGGTAGAACTCCCAGGCAGCGGGCACCGACACCTGCAGGCCGGGGAGGTCGCCGGCAAGCTTGTACCGAGTCAACTCGGCGAAGACATCGAGCCATGCCGGGACTGGTGGTTCCAAAATATGAGCGAGCGACGAGCCGTACCCCCCGGGGAAGAACTTGATGGCGACGAGAGCGCTGGCACCTAGCTCCACCACCGCCAACCGATGGGTTGCGACTACGTCTTTCAGACTCTGGCGGGTGATGGTCATGTTCGTCGAGACAGTGAAGCCGTCCGCTACTAATGCGCGAATGCTTTGCTTAATGCGTTCGAAAAACAGCGCCGGCGCAGCGGCGGAACCGCTCGGCGACTGCCTCAGACGGCCGAAATTCTCCGCCGTGCTGCCCTCAATGCTGACATTGATGGTTAAATTGTTCTTGATTGGAGCCAGCTTCGCGCGCAGTGCTGGGGTCAGCGACAGGCCGTTGGTGATGACCGAAACCGACATCCCCGGCAACGCTGCTGCATACCGCAAAATCTCAGCGATGTCGGGTCGGACTAATGGTTCGCCACCGGCGAAAGCGATCGACAAGACTCCAAGGTGATAGAGACTGTCAACGATCCTCATTACATCGGCTGTACCCAGTTCAGCCAGTAAGGGCTCGCCGGAACTGGCATGGCAATGCCGACAGGCTAAGTTGCAGCGGTTGGTCAGGTTGAAGTCGACGTGAACTGGTCCGGCAAACCAGTGGCTGCCTACCCTGTATGCCATGGGATCCCCACGTCAGCGTGATCTACCTGCCGCTCGCTTTGCCGCAATCAACTACGATCCACAGAAATGCCATTCTTTTATTTGCGCGGCTTTACTTCAAAACTCTTCGCAGTGGCCGTATCAACCATCTTATCCATGATGTCAGATATGGTTTTCTCTTCCTCTGGGTCTCTCGTTATAAAGCCGCTCATGCTTTCGACCCAGACGTCGCCACCGGTTTTAACTTTCATTTTTTTCAATTCTTGTCGAATTGCTGCCTTAATCTGATCCATGGCGCCAGCTGGTAAGTCGATATTCACGTTTTCGACTTTGTTCGAGGAACGATTCAGCATCGTAAGCTGCATCGTCCTGTTCCAGTGCATTGACGAAACCTCCGTGTGAGAAATATGTGTCATTCCCTCCTCCATTCGAGACGCAGTATCTCAATTGCTAAATACTATCACAATCTCTGGTCGAGAAGAAGGCCTCGGATTGATCAAGCAGAAGTCCTCGCTTGTAACCATAAAGAGGTATAAGCCAATCCGAGGCCGACTTGCGGAACATCGGACGGAAGTTGCGCAGGTCTCAGCGGGCCACGTACGGTGCGAAGCAGAACAACGAGTGCGACCGCCGTTGCGGCTGTCGCCAGACCGCCGCCAAGACAGCCGTGAGAGCCGTGGCCGAAGGCGAGCGAAGGCTCAGTGCGAAACGGATCGAAGCGATGCGGCTCTGGGTGCTGCGCCGGATCGCGACAGACCGCTGACAGGACGATCAAAAGGCGTTCGCCGCGGGCAACATGTCGGCCTTCAAGCTCCATGTGGTTTGACGCCCGACGCGGTATTGCCTGCTGAACCGGTTCCCATCGCGACGCCTCTTCGGCAACCCGCTCCGCCAAATTGAACCCGCCGTCTTGGACAACTCGCTGGAGCGCCGGTTGCAGGCAAAGCGCCGCGACTGAATGAACCAGAAGCCGGGTGCCAATCCCTTTTACGAGCGAAAAGGTCATCGGTGAAACAAAGGCGGCCAAATCGGCGTCTTTGCCGCCCCACTCGGGCCAAGCTCGGGCCAATCGTGCTAGGAGGGTCTGGCTGCCTGAGTTGCGGGCAGTGACAATCTCCGTGAGCAGAAGTTCCGTCGCGATCTCACCCGCGGCGGCTCTGTAACTTGGGTCTTCCACTTGGTCCGCCTTGTCGAGCAGATGGAGAAGCTGCAGATGACTGTCGGGGGTTAGCCCCAGCCAATGCCGAACGAGACGGTGCGCGAGCGGTTCTGCGAAGTCCGCCGCTAGGTCCCATTGGCGCGAATCGTCGATTTGGCGGGCGAGTGCGAGCGCAACGGCTTCCACCTGCCTGGTATCGCGCGCAATTGTGCGCAGATGCGGTGCGACCGCACGGCGAAATTGGGCATTCTCCTCTGGCTCCATCTCAAAGCTCGATCGCACCGGTATAGGGCTCGGTCTGAAAGCGCTATACACGTCCATGGTGAGCCGTTTGTCATGCAAGGCAGTAAGCGCGGCGCTATGGGACATGACAAGCCACGCATCGAGGCGCTCAGACCAGGCGACCGGGCTTTGGGCGCGCAGGTTGGACCAATAAGCGTGTGGATCGCGCCGGAATTGTTCATCAAACAGGCCGGTAGTCTCATCGGGCTTAGGATTCATGGTGATGGCCTCACATCTGCGGCACGAGCTCTCTGTTTCCAAGGCGATTTCGAGCCTATGCTATGCCGCAATCGCTGTCATGCGACGCGGCGCATCCGTTGGCGGTCCGTGGTTTCGGAGGGAAGCCTTGTTGCCTCATTGCCTCATCCGGACTCAGGAGCCGGAGGTGCGACAAGACGTCGATGATGAGGACATTACTGCGGCAAAGGCTGCTGCGTGGCGCCGGGCGGCTTAACGAACCGGCAAAACTAGAGAAACTTCACATGACAGGATCCAATGAATGGCGACACCCAACGCCCGATTTGTACATCACAGAGAGGGGATCCGGCTCTACAACGCTCATCGTGATCCATGGCGGGCCGGATTGGGATCATTCCTATATCGAGCCTTACGTAACGCCTTTGCAGGACATGTGCCGCGTTTTGTCGTTTGACATGCGCGGGTGCGGCCGCTCCGGCAGGGCGCAGTCCCCCGAGGGCTATCACGTTGACTACGTCGTTGACGACCTTGTCGTACTGATGGATGCAAGAGGAATCAGCCACGGCGTTCTACTAGGATTCTCGTTTGGCGGCCGCGTCGCCCTCCGGTTTTTGCAGCGTCATCCGGAAAGAGTGAAGGCGTTGATTCTCGCCTCGACGACCGCCTATCAGGACTTCCAGCCGGAGCTCGATGCCTGGGAGGAACGCCGCGAAAGATACGGTGCATGTCGAGAGAAGGCCGATCGCATTACCGCATCGCCGACGCTCAGCGCGGCCGAGAAGGCGCGCGCCCTGGCGTTCGATTGTCTGCCGCTCGACGTCTATGACCTGTCGCATATCGAGCCGATCAAGACGGCTCTTTCAGCCGTTCGTTTTTCCGGCGAGTGGACGAAACGGTGGTTGGGCGGCCACCGGATCTCACCCGACGATGTGGACTACGAAACCGTTATCAAGCTGAGCGGCGTTCCGTGCTTGATCATTCACGGTGCAAAAGACATGCGCTTTCCCGTGGCCGTCGCCGAACGGCTTCATCGGACACTACCTCACTCGCGGCTCGTCATCCTTGAGCAGACGGGCCACCTTGCCCATATGGAGGCGCCGGAGCGATGGCTTTTACCCGTTCGGGAATTCATTGATGGTCTGTGAGCTCGGAGCGGCATCCGTCCCGGGCTGATCGAACCCACCCTGTAGATAAGCAGATAGCCGCGAAAGGTGCTCCCGACTATCTCTGAACCACTCCCAAAAATCACAGACGATCTGACGATCTTACGGTTCGATCATCTGGGCGGAGAAAGTCCGAATGGCCGGATACCGGCGGTCGCCGGAAATGACGGAGTCGACGACACGACGGACATCCTTCTCGATCGCGCCCGCGTCCAGTTGTCGCTTGGCAGTTAATCGTGAGAGTTCGGTCGTTCATTCGTCTGGAGTCCCGGAACGTCGGACAACGCGGCTGATCGAGACAAGCGCGGCTACTCGGCTTTTTACAATCATTATTTAATGTCTTCCACATTTAATGAATAAGTGCGACACGTACCCTGGAGTTGGGGGAGCGCTGCGAGATGCCCAGGCAGACCGGCAAGAGGCTAAGCGGAGCCTCGCGGCGTGACGCAGAGGTTCCACTCCAAATCACTATACCTCCACGGGTAAAGCGCGAACTCGATATCAAGGCCGTCGAAACGGGTCGCACGCGACGAGCGCTTGTGCTCGAGGCGTTGAGAGAGGTGGGGGTCACCGTGACCGATGAAGATATTGCCGGCCGCCGGGGGACGAAAATCAGATGACTAAACCTCTGACGCTCCGACGTCGGCTGCTTGCACTGGAGAGCGCGCCTCCGAGCAGTTGGAGTGAGACAGGAGCCAAAACGCGGCCGAACCTCCACGGATTATTGCGCTATCCGGCGATGATGGTGCCGCGCATGCAGGGAGACATCATCGATACGATCTTGGCCGCGATGCCCAGGCTTTGTCGCGTATTGGACCCGTTCGTTGGGTCGGGAACCGTCATGACCGAAGCCCTTATGCGCGACCTTGACTTCACGGGCATCGACATCAATCCGCTGGCCGTTCTAGTGTGCGAAGCCAAAGCCGCTATCGATAGCGGCTCAGACATCGAAGGCGCCGCGCAGACACTCCTGAAAGCGCTTCGGCTTGATGTAAGCGAGACCATTGACGCGGACTTTCCGGGACGCACCAAGTGGTTCGACCATGAAAGCGCCGTCAAGTTCTCTGCGCTACGCAGGGCCATCCTGTGCGTCAACGAGGCGGGGGCGCGGAAGGTAATGTGGACGGTCTTCGCAGAGACCGTGCGGCTCTGCTCTAACAGCCGCACCAGCACGTACAAACTGCATATACGCAAGCCTGACGATCGAGTGCCCGCGGACAAGGTGATCGAGACGTTCGAGGCGCACTTGCGCCAGGCGCTGATCCGGGTTCGGGAATATCGCTCCCTTCTTGGTGCTCGCTCATCGTCGAGACCTTCGGTGAAAATCCTCTGTGAGGACGTCCGAAAGGCACAACTCGACTGGGCGGCCACCGAGCACCAGGTGATGGTAACGTCCCCACCTTACGGCGATAATCAAACTACTATCCCCTACGGGCAGTTCTCATATCTCGCGATGCGGTGGATACCGGAAGACGACCTGCCCGGCTCGGTCGCCGCGGAGCTCAGGTTGAACACCAACTCGTTGGACTCAGCCAGTCTAGGGGGCACTGTTCGCGCTGCCGAGGAAAAGGAGGAGGCGCTCCGTGCGCTTTCCCCGCACTTCGACAGCTTCACGCGAGAAGCTGAGAAATGCGGCCAACGTCGGGCGGTTCGAAAGGTTTCGAGCTTTATCGGTGATTTCTCCGATGCGCTCAGACATCTCCGGACGCATCCCCCTTCTTCCGCACATTGGGTTCTCACCACCGGGAATCGTACTGCCGCTGGGGTGACCGTGCCTTTCGACGCGATCTGCCGGGACATCGTCGTAAGCTTGGGCGGGAAGCCAATCGCTTCATTGCGCCGTCAGCTGCCTAACAAGCGTATGCCATCGCGCAATTCGCAGGGCGTTATGATCACCACAGAAACGACGATGATCGTCGAGTTCGCGTGATGGACAGCGCCACCGACCGTGACGCGGAACTGAAGGTTGGCGCGCACGTGCTCGTTCAGCTCGGAAGCGAGCTCGTGACCGATGTCGAGCAAGCCATCTTAGAATGCGTCAAAAACGCCTATGACGCAGACTCTCCGGGCTGCCTCGTTGACATCGACACGCGCGAAACCGGCACAACTGTCGAGTCCGGGACCGCAGCGAAACTTCGACGTTTCGATCTCCCATCCGAAACCGTAACGGTCGAACTCTTGGACGCCGCCGGACAGCCTCTGACCAGCACGGTGAATGACGCCGACGCGATCAGACGCAAACTGAACTACACCGGTCGCATCACTATCGAGGACAAGGGCGACGGCCTCAGACCGGATCAGTTGCGTACCTCATGGCTGGTAATCAGTCGGTCTAGCAAACGCGGCGCGCCGGGCGCCCAGAAGGCCAAGACGCCAAAGGGGCGAACGCCCCTCGGGGACAAGGGTCTCGGTCGACTTGGCTCAATGAAACTGGGCGACATTCTCCGTATCGAAACATCGACCTCGGCGAACGGTCCGCTAGCTGTGGCTCAGTTTAGGTGGGCAGACTGCGAAGCCGCTCGTACCGTGGACGAGATACCGGTGTATCTTGACGAGCTTCCGAACCCCGGCAATTTCAAAGGGACGCGAGTCTCGGTCCTAGGCCTGCGGGATCTGCCGGAATGGCGCCGCAAGGACCGGATCAGCGAGATCACGCGAAGCCTCGCACGGTTGATATCACCATTCGAGGTAACGTCCACGTTTCCTGTCGGGATCAAGCTTGACGGCGTTGACCATTCCCTGGTCACGGTAACTGAAGATGTCCTGAAACGGGCGATCGCCGACTTCCAGTTCGTGTGGCAGGCAGACCCCGATGATCCTGAAAAGCGGGTGCTGGTGACTGAGGCCCGGTTTCGCAAACGCTTGTTCACATCCACGCGGAGCACAAAGGCTGCCAAGCGCACAGCTGCGGTGTTCGAACGCGATGGCGGTGCAGGTTTCGCGAACGCGCTGGAGACGTACGGCCGCCTGAAGGCGTACGACGAGAAGCGGGTCGATCTCAAAGGCGCCTGGTTCGTCGAACTCAAGCGAACGTTCCGGTGGTCGGACATGCAGCTGGACAGCGGCGCCGCGATCGTCGACCCCGGCCCACTTGAGGGCGCCTTCTACTTCTTTCATCTCGATGATGCCGGCGACCCCGATGAGCCAGCAGCGGCTGGAATTGGTGTTGATCGCAGCCTGATCAAAGGCATGACAGGTATCTCAATCCTACGTGATGGCTTCCGCGTCCGCTCCCAAGGCGACTGGCTGGAGCTCTCTTCTGGAATGACCTCGGGCAGCACGTATGGGATGCGCGTTGATAACACCGTCGGCTACTTCGCGCTCACAGGCGAACACAACTTCAATCTGATCGAAAAATCTGATCGCGAGGGTTTCGTTGAAGACGCCACCTATCGCGGATTCATGCAGATTGCCCGCCGCTGCAAGTCGTTCGCGAATGATGCTCTGGAGCAGGTCCGACGCGCGCTGGACGATTACTACAAGCGGCAGGTGGGGCCTGAGGGTTCGCCAGTTGCCCAAACCGTCGCGGGCTCTTTCGAAGTCCTTGAGTCCGGCTTCCAGTCGGCCGAAGACGCGCGGACGGAGGCTGACCGCATGTCATTCGAACTCCAGACGGAGATCGAGCGCCTGGAGCGGGAGGCATCTGCTGATGGATCGTCAGGTGGTTCAACGGCCCGCGCCCTAAAGCTTGCCAATACCGCCATTGTTGCGATGGACACGGTTAGAAAGAAGCTCTCAACCGGTACCCACTCCGGGCTTAACCTTGAACGGCTGAAGTTAGAACTCGAAGATCGCGATGAACAAGCGGTTGCGCTTTTTGAAAGCGCGGCTGTCGGGCTAAGCGCGCGGGGGCTGGCTCACGAGCTGCGAACACATCTAACGGAGATCCGCCAGAGGACGTCCGCGATTGAGCAAGCGACAAAGAGTGGGGCGGCCAGCGTCCTTCCGCATCTGCGTGCCATTAGGTCCTCCTGCACTGCGATATCGAGCGCGGCCTCTCTTATCGATCCAATGCTCCCACGAGCTCGGGCGGTCAAGGAAACGCTCCAGCTTAGGGCATTGGTCGAGGAGTACTTCAAGACCCGAACTTCGACATTTGAGCGCGCTGGCATTCGCACAATCATCTCGGGGACCAGCATCGTGGTTCGAGCCAATCGACCTCGCCTGATCCAGGTCCTCGACAACCTCGTGCGTAACAGCACCTACTGGATTCGGCGCGGGGATATCACGGGCGAGGTTCAACGGCCGAAGCAGATCTCCATCGATCTTACGTCCTTCGGATTTGTGGTCTCCGACTCAGGACCCGGCGTGGATCCACATTACGAGGAGTCGCTGTTCGAGATTTTCGTGACGGCGAAGCCGGAGCGCGATGCAGGGCAGGGTTTGGGCCTCTTTATCGTCAGCGAACTGTTGCAGATCGACGGTTGCGACGTCGAACTCCTGCCCGAACGCAACGAAGACGGCCGGCGTTACCGGTTTGCGGTCAACCTCCGGCCTCTCGTGGTGCGAGCGTAGCGATGCTGATTTCCGAAGCGCTGAATGTCCTCGGCTCGAAGCGTGTCATTTGGATCGATGACTGCTTCAGCGACACGCCGGCTCAGCTCGCACGGTTGCTGATCAACAGCCTTGAAACCGCGCAGGCTTGCGAATTCCCCGAATTGCTAGGCGCGCTCTCCTCGTACGAATTCGACGCTGCGGCCGCTGAGGGATCGATTGTTCAGATTCTCACCGATCTTGACCCTGAACGGGTTGCCGCTATCAAGGCTACGTTCTTCGAGAAGGAGGGCGATCAAGAGGAGTTCGCGACGGGCGAACTCTCAGTGGCGGCAATTGAACGCGCCTGCGAACTGCTGGGAATCTTAGAAGCCGATAGGTGGACCTTCGAGAAGGCTGATCAGGATCTTCCAGCGATATGTGCCGCCGGCGACGCGGAGCTCAGCTACATCGTAGATCTCAACGAAGCGGGCGGGTCAAAGACACGTGGCCTGGATGTTCTGAGAACGCTTTGGAATAAAAACTCCAGGGGAACGGCCTTTATTCTCACGCACGAGACCGATATTCCTGGAGAGGGCAAGAGCGAAGCCGAGCTGCGCGTTCAGCTTGCGGATTTGGGAGGGCTCGGGCTCCCGCTCTGCGTGATCGCCAAAGAGCGGCTCTACGACAAGGCCGAAGACGCTGATGGGATGGAAGAGGCGCTTCGAACCGCGGTCAAGCGGGCGGGGCTTCGGCGCAGCGTCCATGAGGTCTTGGTGCGCGCGCGGAACACGCTGCAGAAAGCGATTGATGAAGCTGCAGAAGGTTTGCTCAGCATCCCGCCTGAGCAACTCGAATCTCATGTCTTCGAACGTGGATACAAGGAGGGCGTTTCGGAACTTCACGTCGTCGAGCGGGCGATTACGGCGCATCTCGGAAAGCAGGCGCGTGAGTTCTTTGGGGTGGACGAGGGCGTCCGTACGAGCGCAAACCGCTTGCGGGCACTTCGTGGCATCAAGCTGAAGCCGGTCGACGCCGCACCGGACCCCAACCTTTCCGCGTTTCGGGAAGCAGAGGTATGGGAGTCAGACGAACTGCTGAACCGCGCGCTCACGCCCATTGCTTGTGGTGACGTATTCGAAGCCGATCTGGACGAAGCCGCGACGAAGGTAAGCAGCAAGAAGTATGTGCTGCTTGGTCAACCCTGCGACATTTCACTCCGGCCGGAGGAGAAGAAGCGCGCGCAAGACACGGCTTTCCTTGTCCCACTGCGGAAGCGGACCGAGCCAGCTAAGGCCGACCCCAAAGCACCGCTGCTTCCCTTCACGTTGCGTGGAGAGCAATGGGCGTGCGACTTCCGCAATGCGAGCGCAATAAAGATTTCGATTCTGGATCTTGCTTCATTCCGCCAGGATGGTCGCGTTCGCGTTGACGAAGGACACGAGGTTCCGGCCCATCTCCTGATGGGCCAGCAGAAGGTCTACGCCGATCGAACAGCAGCCGCTTCGAACGCGCTCGCCGAGGCGAAGGCGTTACCTATGTCCGGTACGATCAGTACTCCCCTACAACTCACCTTCACATCCGAAGACGCTTTCAAGCATATTCACACCGCAATCTTCGAACCGGCGTCGAAGCAGCGTGAGGATGGGAAGGATATTACGCGGCCCAAGCGGGTGACGTGGCGGCTTCGCCGCTGTGGCCGAATTCGAATGCCTTATGCAGCGGCCTTGCTCGATCAATACACAACTGTGATGAGCAGACAGGCCTTCGACCTCGATTATATGTCGCCAGGCGGCATTGAGCCCGTCCCTGCTAGCGAGCACCCGAATTTACGCAAGACTATGGACGAGACAACGGAGGCGATTCGGGAAGAGCCAACGGGATCGGAGCCCGCAACCCCAAGACATCTGGAGAGCACTCATGAGTTTTCCGGCGAAGGGTACATGGCGAAAGTGCTACGAATAGCGACTCGGAATTTTCAGTCACTGAAAGTCCGCATGGGATCTTAGCGTCGTCTGTGGGCGCAAAATGCTCCAGAAGCGCCTGAACGCATCCCTGCGGTCGGCCTCCGTTGCATGGATTGTGGATGCGACATGCGTGAGGAAACGAATGACGGCGATCTTCTATCGAATTCATTAACATGACGGCTGCGGGGACATGCCAACCGTTCTGTGTTCGGGAAATTTCGGCGATACTTCATCGCGAGGATTCTTAAGATGGCTCAACTCGAAGACCTGAAACCCAATGCGTCCGTTCGCGGCATCTTGCCAGATGGGCTGGTCACCGTTGTCAATGTTCACTGGCATGGTTCAGCCGCTCTGGAACTCACCTATAAGACGCCCGAAGGTAAGGTCGCGAACGAACTGCTCTATAGGCATGATGAGCCAAGAATTGGCGTTGTAGAGCTAGGTCGCCCATGGAGCTTCGACGGAGACGGTACGCTCTTCCGGCTCGTATCTGAAGCGCAGCGAATTCGGCTCGCCCATCTTTTCGATCCAGTGTTGGCCGTTCACACTTCCGTTGTGGAGCCACTGCCGCACCAAATTACTGCGGTCTACGAGTCCATGCTGCCGCGTCAGCCTCTGCGATTTCTCCTTGCAGACGACCCGGGCGCCGGCAAGACAATCATGGCCGGCCTTCTGATGAAGGAGTTGATCGCACGAGGCGATCTCCATCGCTGCCTAGTCGTATGCCCAGGTAGTCTCGCAGAGCAATGGCAGGACGAACTGTATAGACGGTTTCATCTACCCTTCGATATCTTGACCAACGACAAGCTCGAAGCAGCCAGGACTGGCAATTGGTTCCTCGAAAATAACTTGGTTATTGCGCGGCTCGATAAGCTTTCGCGCAATGAAGATGTGCAGCAAAAGCTTCAGGCCCCTGATTGCCGCTGGGACCTAATCGTCTGCGACGAAGCGCATAAGATGTCCGCCACGTTTTTCGGTGGGGAAATTAAATATACTAAGCGCTACAAATTGGGCCAACTGCTCGGCACATTGACCAGACATTTCCTTTTAATGACTGCGACGCCGCACAACGGCAAGGAAGAAGATTTTCAGCTATTTATGGCGCTTCTTGACGGTGACCGCTTTGAGGGTCGATTCCGAGATGGCGTGCATGCGGCAGACGTTTCCGACCTCATGCGAAGGATGGTCAAGGAAAATCTACTCAAGTTCGATGCCACGCCTCTCTTTCCCGAGCGAATTGCCTATACCGTCCCCTACAAGCTCTCGGACGCAGAGGCTCAGCTGTACAAGGAGGTCACGGACTACGTGCGCGAAGAGTTCAATCGAGCGGAGGCTCTCGAGAATGACAAGCGCGCCGGCACCGTAGGTTTCGCTCTTACCATTCTCCAGCGCCGCCTCGCGTCTTCGCCGGAAGCGATCCACCAGTCTCTAAGGCGACGAAGGGAACGATTGGAAGGCAGGCTCAGAGAGCTGGAGCTGCTCCAACGCGGCGGCGAAGTCGCGCCTGCGCTAGCGGCGGCGGCTCCGGCGCTCGCCGCAGAAGACGTCGAGGATCTCGAGGATGCGCCCGACAATGAGGTCGAGGCGGCCGAGGAAGACATACTCGATCAAGCGACGGCCGCGCGAAGCATCGCGGAACTGCGCAACGAAATCGAAACCCTGAAACGCCTTGAGGCCCTGGCGCACTCGATCCGCCGTAGCGGTGAAGACAAGAAGTGGCGCGAGCTTGCGAACCTTTTGTCCGAGATTTTTACTCCGGCTGTCATCGCCAACCAACTCGAGGGGGACCCAGCTCCTTATGACGTGGATGTCCATCCTATCCCAAAGCCGACTCCTTCCCCATCGCAGAAGCTGGTTCTTTTTACGGAACACCGAGACACGCTGAACTACCTCGAAGGGCGGATCACTACCCTTTTGGGTCGCAAGCAGTCGGTCGTCATGATCCACGGAGGAATGGGCCGCGAGGAGCGGTTGAAGGCACAAGAGTCGTTCAGACACGATCCTGAGGTTCAAGTCTTACTTGCAACCGATGCCGCTGGTGAAGGCATAAATCTCCAGCGTGCCCATCTGATGGTGAACTACGACCTTCCGTGGAATCCGAATCGTTTGGAGCAGCGCTTCGGCCGCATCCATCGCATTGGTCAGACCGAAGTTTGTCATCTGTGGAACCTCATCGCGGAAGGAACCCGAGAGGGCGATGTGTATCGGAAGCTCCTCGAAAAGCTGGAGCAAGCCCGCAAGACCCTCGGAGGACAGGTCTTCGATGTCCTAGGTAAGCTTCAGTTCGAGGGACGCCCTCTGCGAGAGCTGCTCATCGAAGCTATACGCTACGGAGATCTACCGGAGGTTCGGGCGAGGCTTACCCAGGCTGTCGACAGCGCGCTTGATCGGACCCAGCTTCGAGACCTGCTAGAGGAGCACGCGCTGGCACATGACTCGATGGACGTAAGTAAGGTCCATCGGATACGTGAAGAGATGGAGCGTGCTGAGGCACGCCGGCTGCAGCCCCACTATATCGAATCCTTTTTCCTGGAGGCGTTCAAGCAGCTAGGCGGCAAGGCAAAGCAGCGCGAGCCACGGCGATACGAGGTCACCCATGTACCCGCGCCGATACGCAACCGTGATCGATTGATTGGGTTCGGTGAACCGGTACTACCCCGCTACGAGCGTATTGCGTTTGAAAAGTCGCTCGTTGCCCCACAGGGCCTAGCTCTCGCTGCCTTTGTGTGTCCGGGCCACCCACTTCTCGACGCGGCGATAGACCTCACCCTGGAGCGGCATCGCGATCTCCTGCGGCGAGGCACTGTCCTGGTCGATGACCGTGATCCGGGCCTAACTCCGCGCGTCTTGTTTTTTCTAGAACATGCCATTCAGGACGCAGGCATTACGCGAAGCGGAGACCGGCGGATCGTATCGAAGCGGATGCTCTACGTTGAGATCGACGCGGAGGGACAGGCCCGCCATCTGAACTACGCACCCTATCTTGACTATCGGCCGCTCCACGACGGCGAGCCAACTGTGGAAGCGTTCCTCGCTCGGGCTGAGTCTGCTTGGATCGGTCGGGAGATCGAACAGAAGGCCCAGGGCTATGCCATCACCAATGTTGTGCCGGAGCACCTCAATGAGGTTAGGTCACGTAAGCTCGAATTGCTCAGCAAGACTGAGGCCGCCGTCAAGGACAGGCTGACAAAGGAAATCAACTACTGGGATCATCGTGCCGAACAGCTAAAACTTCAGGAACAATCCGGCAAAGTAAATGCCCGGCTGAACTCGGGAGAGGCTCGGAAGCGTGCTGATGCCCTTCAGGGGCGTCTAGAAAAGCGTATGGACGAGATCAAGCGCGAACGGCAGATCTCTCCTTTGCCCCCCGTCGTCCTTGGCGGCATGCTTGTCGTTCCGGCCGGGTTGGTTGCTGCAATGACCGGGGTTCGATCGCCCACATTCACAGAATCCCCCGACACTCTGGCCGCCGCCGCAAAAGCTCGCCAGATTGTGATGAAAGTCGAACGTGATCTTGGCTTTGAGCCAATCGATCGTGAATTGGAAAAACTCGGATATGACATCGAAAGCCGCATGCCCGGCACGGGGCGCCTTCGCTTCATAGAGGTAAAGGGGCGGGTGTCTGGTGCAGCGACAGTCACGGTCACTCGCAATGAAATCCTCTATTCGCTCAACAAGCCAGATGATTTCATTCTTGCGATGGTGGAATTCGATGGCGACGATCACCGACTTCACTATGTCCGTCGGCCGTTTCAGCGCGAGCCGGATTTCGGCGTCACCAGCGTAAACTATAATTTTGCTGAGTTGATCGCGCGTGCAGAGCCGCCCAGATGATCGGGCAGCCACATTACTTCGATGGGATACGCGAGCGTGCGGCGAGACGCTGGGACCAGCTGGAAGGCGATCCCGAACTCGCCGGCCCTTGGCATCAGCTCTTCAAGCAGGTCCAGAGCCCTCGCCATATTCTTTCGGAGCTCCTGCAAAACGCGGACGACGCTGGCGCCACCGAGGCGACGGTACGTATCGAAGACCATTGCTTTATCTTCACGCATGATGGAGAGGATTTTGCCGAGGAGCATTTCGCTTCTCTGTGCCGGTTCGGCTATTCCAACAAACGTGCGCTGCATACGATCGGGTTCCGAGGGATCGGCTTCAAGAGCACGTTTAGTCTTGGGGACACGGTTCGTCTTCTGACACCCACGCTTTCCGTGGCCTTCGAGCGCCAGCGGTTTACCGAACCGAAGTGGCTTAATGGCGACGCCTCTCCAACACGCCACACCGAAGTCCATGTACCAATCGCCGATGGCCATCGGGAGCGGGAGGTCGAGAAGAACCTTGAGGAGTGGCTCAAAAGTCCGGTTTCTCTGCTCTTCTTCAAACACATTCGTCGTCTTCGGATTGGCGAGCATGAAATGCACTGGGGCAGCATGGGTTGCGGGCCAGTCCCAGATACGGAGTGGATGGCCCTGCATGACAATCCTGATCACGCCTTCCTGCTCGCGCGATCCGTAGAAGAGGCGTTTCCCTCCGAGGCATTGTCCGAAATCCGGCAGGAGAGACTTCTCGGTGCTGACCAGGAGGCGGACTTCCCCCCCTGCAAGGTCGAGATCGTCCTTGGCGCCAATGGGCGGCTATACGTCGTGCTGCCCACGGGGGTCGAGACTTCGCTGCCCTTCGCCTGCAACGCTCCATTCATCCAAGACCCGGCCCGCCTCAAGATCAAGGACCCAGAAACATCACCGACAAATCGGTGGCTCTTGGAGCGTGTCGGGGCGCTCGCAGCATCAGTGATGCTTCGATGGTTGCGCGACGCCAACGCTAGCGTGGTCGAACGATCTCGGGCTTATGAGCTGTTCCCTGATGTTGTTCGTGATGACAATTCGCTTGAAGGAACTTGCACGACGACGGTGGAAGGAACCTTCGATGGCGCGATCGAAGGCCAAGCCTTTCTCCTCACTAATGACGGCGCGCTGAGACCCGGCGGGCAGAGCGTCATCTTCCCGGAGGAAATGTTCGATGTCTGGCCCGCCGAACAGGTTGCTTCCCTCCTCGACAGTGCTAACCGACCGGCGCTATCCCGCCATGTGTCTGTCGCTAATCGCGAAAAGCTGGTCCGCCGGGGCGTGGTCGATCGCGTAAGCAAGGAACATGTCCTTGCCGCTCTTCAGGCAAAGCACCTACCGAGGCCAGAGACGTGGCGTAGTCTCCTGAAATTATGGGCGTACTTGGCGCCGGACCTGACCGGCTGGCGCATGACGGCCATCCGGTCGAAACTCAGGATATTTCCCGCTCAAGGCAGGAATGTCCTCTATTCGGCTGCCGAGGTCGTGCGATTAGGGGAAAAGCGTCTACTCCAGTCGGATGCAGATTGGGAGTTCCTTTCCGCGCACTTGCTAGTATTGAATCAAAACTGGACGCGCTTCATCACAGAGCAGTGCAGGAGCACGGAAGGTGCTGAGGAAGCCGAAATTGATCAGGAGGCATCCGCCGCGCAGGCCGTTCTCAAGACTCTTGGCTTTGAGGAGACGAGCGATGTCAACAAGGTCATTGATCAGGTAGCTTCCGGATTTTTCAATCAGGAATCGAAAGCCCTTCCAAACTGCGTCCAACTTGCCCAAATCGCCGCGAAGCTGGGCGTATCGGCAGGCGAGTCCTTCAGATTTGCGTCGAGCGATCTGCGGCTCAGATCGCGTGCCCATGTGGTTCTTTTCGACAGAGACGGAACCTTGGAGTCTCTGTTACCGAAGCTCTGGTGTGCGGAGCATCTTCTTCATCCCAGCTATTCGAAGGATTTCACCTCATGCACCGCGGAGGAGTGGCGGCGCTGGATTTCGTCGGGGCGCTCTGGCCTTCTGGAGTTCGCTCCGCTCAAGCAGAAGCGCGTCGAGGTGTATGGCCGGCAGAAGATCGAAACCGAGATCCGCAAGCGCGGTTCATCGTCCGCGCCGACTTTTCACTACAAGACATCGCGTTTCTTCCTTGAAGATTTCGACTTTGACGATGCCTTTTGGAACCATTGGGCCGCTGGCGCGAAGGATGACGATCGCCTCTGGGGTCGCGTTCTCGATCGAATACTTGCTCAGCCGGAATCCTTTTGGTCGTCAGCATCGAAAGCACGCGCGCTGCATGTCGCGACGACAGGCAGCACGCGGGCGATAAGCTCCGATGAACTCCTGCCGGCATGGATTCTGAAATTCCGGGATCTGCCTTGCCTCCCGGACACGCGAGGTGTCCTCCGCAAGCCCGCCGAGATGCTCCGACGAACGCCGGATACCGAGTCACTTATCGATGTCGAGTTTTTCGTCCATGGGCTGCTTGACCGAGAAACTACTCGGCCACTGCTGGCGCTGCTCGGAGTCAGGGACACACCCACGGGACCGCATCGCCTCCTGGACTGCCTCCGAGCCCTGGCGCAAACCAGCCAGCCACCAATCCAAGAAGTCGAGAAATGGTATCGGCGTCTCGACCAGATGGTCGATACATGTTCGACGGCCGACCTTCTGAACATCAAGAACGCCTTTCGGGAGGAGAAGATCATCCTCGCCGAGGGAACTGGCTGGGCCACACTGTCAGGCGTGTATCTCTCTGCCGATGAGGATGATGCGCCAGGCGCCGATATCATCCGTGCCTCGGTTCGCGACCTGGCGCTTTGGCGGAAAATTGGAGTAGCGGAACGACCAACTGCGGATCTGGCCATTCAGTGGCTCAAGCAACTCCCTGCGGGGGCTGCGCTATCGCAGGACGATGCCCGCCGCGTTCGGGCGCTTATGTCCCGCCACGCGAGCCGGATATGGTACGAGTGCGGTCATTGGTTGAATCTGGCGCGCGAATGGGTGCCGACAACGTCGCTTGAATACGCGCTCACCATGCAGACGCTGACGGAGTACAGCCATCTACATGAATGGGTGAAGCAAAAGACCGCCGACTTTCAGCGCTTGCCGGCGGAGATTACGGAAACGTTGCCTTTCGGAAATCTACCGCGTCTTGCGGGCCGCATCGAGGAACGCCTTCAGCAAGACCTCTTGTTTTCTGGCTCGCCGGAGAAGCAACCCTGGCTGTCCCGGTTGGGGGCCGAACTCTGCAGGATTGAACTCGATGACAGCGGCGACGCGCAGCGAATCCGCGCCTATGCAGAGGATCTCTCGTGCACTGCGTGGCGGACCACACCAACGCTGGAGATCATTCCTTATATCGACGGCGCGCCGGCGGGAACACCAAAGCATGCCGAGGTCGTGTGGCTCGACCGGGTGCTTTACGTCGAGCAGCTTCCGCGGGCCAAGCTGGCGCGGCTGGTGCCGGAGCGGCTGGGGAAGGTCTTTGGCCGACCCGATGTCACTGCGGCCTTGAACTATTGTTTCGGCCGATCGGTCGACGAAGTGACTGAGTATCTGGAAGAGAACTTCAAACTCGAGCCCCGATCAGCATCCGCGCCATCAGAAAGCGCAACACCGCTTTCCGAGGGACAGGCCACGCAAGCCGCCGGAGTGGAAGCAGTGGCCGATCATATTCTTCCACCGAAAAGCCCGGACGCTGACGTGAGGCCGGAACCGGCTACCGCGGTCGAGGCCGAGCCGACTGAACACCCAGATGAAATCCACGGGGAGTTGGACGGCGTGGATGTTGCGCCGCCAAGAGAGCGACCCGCTCCGAAACCAGTCAAGCCCAGCATCATCGAGCGGTTTGCACGATCCCTTGGCTATCAGAATGAGAGCGACGATCGCTTTTTCCACGCCAACGGCAGTTGGATCAGCAAGGCCCACGATAATCGCTTCCCTTGGGAACAGCGGACGGCGAAAGGCGAACTCGTCCATCACTACTGGCCGAAGGATCACTGCCTGGAGGAGCAGCCGCTCCAGCTTGAGGCGGACATCTGGGGGCTAATCGAGAAGTTCCCGGATCTCTATTCTCTCATTCTCTCAACCCCGCAAGGTGACCCCATCGAAGTGCCAGGCGCGCGACTGCGTGCCATGCGCGATGACGGTGAACTCACCCTCTACCCAGCCACGTACCGATTGGTTTTTGATCATGACCGTTAGTAATAGCCCGAAGAAAAAGCTAATCGAGGTAGCTCTGCCGCTACCTGAGATCAACGACGCTTCGGCTTACGACAAAATGCCAGGAATCGGCCCGCACCCGAAGGGCATCCACCATTGGTGGGCGCGTCTACCGCTACCGACGGCGCGAGCCATTCTTTTTGCCTCGGTCGTGGATGATCCAGAAGCGCATCCGGAAAAATGGCCTACGGAAGAAGAGCAGAACGCCGAGCGTGAGCGGCTCTTCGACATCATAAGACGGATGATGGGAAAGAAGCTCCACGAATCGCCCGAGGTCTATGCGGAGGCTCGGGCAGAAATGCTGAGGCACAGTGACGGCAAGCTGCCGGCGGTATTTGACCCGTTCGCCGGTGGAGGTTCTATTCCGCTAGAAGCCAATCGCATGGGTTTTGACGCTTATGCCGGCGACCTAAACCCAGTGGCTGTCTTGCTGAACAAGTGCAACCTCGAGCTCGCGCCACGCTGGGCCAACCACGCTCCTGTAAATCCCGAAGATCGCCGACGGATCGGAGGTGGAGACGCTTGGCGTGGCACGCACGGACTGGCTGCCGACATCCGCTATTACAGTCGCCTTGTACATGACCGGGCAGTCAAACAGATTGGCTCCCTCTATCCGAAAGTACGTCTGTTAAAGGAACAGGGCGGCGGTGAGGCTAAAATCATTGCTTGGATTTGGGCGCGGACCGTGGCCAGCCCAAGCCCGGCAGCTCAAGGAACACACGTACCCTTGATGAGCACATTCTGGCTCTCCAACAAGAAGGGTAGCCTGACCTGGTTGGAGCCGGTTGTAGATAAAATGAAACGGGAGTTTCGTTTTGTTGTGAAAAGCGGAACCCCATCAGATCGCACTTCGATTACTTCTGGCACCAAGGCAGGCCGCGGCGGATTCAAATGTCTCTTAAGCGGTGACCCGATCCCATTCGACTACATACGAAGCGAGGGTCAGAAGGGTCGTCTGGGTGCGGTCATGGTTGCGGTTGTAGCCGAAATCCGCCGTGGGCGAACTTATGTCTCGGTCACTAACGACCAGACAGCTTGCGCTCACGCTCCGATGCCCAACGACTATCCCGACACCGACTTGCCTAATGAGGCGCTGGGATTTCGAGTTCAAAACTACGGGATCCGAAAGCATTGGCAAATGTTTACCCCGCGCCAACTGGTGGCAATGGTAGCAATCTGCGATCTCGTTAGCGGAATTTCCGCAGATGCTCACGCGGATGCGCTGGCAGCCGGATTCAACGTCAAATTAGCAGATCAATACGCAGAGACGGTCTGCACGTTCCTGGCGCTCGCAGTCGATCGATGCGCAGATTTTAATAACTCTCTTTGCCGTTGGAGTCCGTCAAATCAGAAGGTAATGAACCTTTTCGGGCGCCAAGCAATCCCAATGATCTTCGATTTTTCAGAGGCCAACATTCTCGCTGATACCGTCGGCGGCTGGACTACATGTAGCGCGCATGTGGCGGATTGCATCGAAACGATCGCAACCCGCTCTACACAACTTGGGAGCGCTCTTCAAATTGACGCAGCTTCGGGTACAAACTCAGCCACACAGCTTCTCGTCAGCACTGATCCGCCATATTATGACAACATTGGATATGCTGCACTCAGCGATTTTTTTTACATCTGGTTGCGGCGAGCACTAGGCCGTATCCAACCAGATCTATTCTCAACGGTATTGGTGCCAAAGCTCCCAGAACTTACGGCATCACCCGAGAATTTTCACGGGAATCGGGAGATGGCCAAGGAGCATTTTGAAGCAGGTTTCCGAAAGGCATTTAGCGCCCTGCGCCACAAGATTGACCCTCAGTTTCCCCTAACTGTCTACTATGCGTTCAAGCAGGCAGACGAGGATGGAGAAGACGAGGACCAGGCGGGAGTTTCGATTGACCTAACCACGGGGTGGGAGACTTTGCTTGAGGCGCTGATTTCCAGTGGGTTTCAAATCACCGCGACTTGGCCGGTACGCGCGTCTCAGGCCTGGAGAATGCGCTCGATGGGCTCGAATGCGTTAGCATCTTACATCGTCCTTGCATGCCGCCCCCGTGCGAGCGACGCTCCGCAAATCGCCAGCAGCGAGTTTCGGAGGGAGCTGAAGCGCGTTCTCCCCGCAGCCCTGCGACATCTGCAGCAGGGCAACATCGCACCTGTCGACTTTGCTCAGGCTGCCCTGGGACCGGGAATGGCCATTTACTCCCGGTATGGTCGAATTCTCGAAAGCTCGGGGACGCAATTATCAATCAGAGCGGCTATAAACATTATCAATCAGACCCTGACGGAAGTTCTCAGTGAAGTAGAAGATGAATTTGATGCGGACACACGGTGGGCAATCGCGTGGTTCGAGCAGTTCGGATTCTCTGAAGGCGGTTTTGGTGATGCCGAAATACTCAGCAAAGCGAAGGTCACTTCTGTCTCTGGTCTCCAGCAAGCTGGCATCGTTCTCTCAAAGGGAGGCAAGGTGCGTTTGCTCCGTCCCGACGAACTACCTGCCGACTGGGATCCGCAGAACGATCAAAGCATACCTGTTTGGGAAATGACCCATCACCTTCTGCGCCTGTACCATTATCAGGCGGTTGGTGACGAAGCGACTTCGGTCCTTTTACGGAAACTGGGTTCCAACGGCGAAGCGGCACGGGATTTGGCCTACCGCCTGTTTAAGATCGCAGAGAAACGAAAGCTCTCCCAGGAAGCTCTCGGGTACAACGCGCTTGTTCTCGGCTGGCCAGAAGTTGCGCGCCTCGCACGCGAGGAGCGGATCGCGAGGCCCGCGACGCAACCTGACATGTTCGGGAGGACTTAGGCCATGGCGGTCACGAATCAGGAACGCGTCGGCAAGGCCCTTGAACTTCTCAAAGCTGGCCTTGCGCCGTTCGTCGAGCGTGAGGTCAAGAGTGCGTTGAATAACGGGCAATCCATCCAAGCCGTGCAAGCGATGGCCGAGGATCCGCTCGTTCGCGACAAGCCCATCACCCAGTGGGACTCAGCACTGCTGTTGAAGCTTATGTGGGACGCCTGGAACGATGTGTTTCGCAAGACACTTGGACCGGCTGAGCGCGGGCTCGTCGGCGAGGTGCGTGGTTACCGCAACCGCTGGGCGCATCAGGAACTATTTTCCGGGGATGATGCTGACCGGGCTCTGGATTCAATCGCGCGCCTGCTCACAGCCGTTTCCGCGTCGCAGGCCGATGAAGTCAGTAAGATGAAGATGGAGCTACGCCGACTCATCTTCGACGAGCAGATGCGGAGTGAAAAACGGAAGAGCGCGGGAACCGCCATCGAGAGTCAGGCGACAGGGAGCCTAAAGCCCTGGCGTGAGGTCGTAACCCCGCACAGGGACGTGGCAAGCGGCCGCTATCAGCAGGCTGAGTTCGCGGCCGACCTTTGGCAGGTGCATCTCGGCGAAGGCACGGACGAATATAAGAATCCCGTCGAGTTCTTTCGGCGGACGTATCTGACCGACAGCCTCAGGGGGATGCTGGTTGGTGCCGTGCAGCGGCTTTCTGGCCAGGGCGCCGACCCGGTGGTGCAACTTCAAACCAACTTCGGCGGCGGCAAGACGCACTCGATGTTGGCCCTCTATCATATGTTCTCCGGTATCTCTCCGACGGAGCTCTCAGGCATCGATGCCGTCATGAAGGATGCTGGGGCGACCAAGCTGCCGATAGCAAAGCGCGTCGTGCTGGTGGGCAATAAGATATCGCCTGGCAATCCGTCGACGAAGCCTGACGGCACAGTCGTTCGCACACTTTGGGGAGAGTTGGCATGGCAACTCGGCGGTAAGAAGGCTTTCGCACGAATTCAAGCTGACGATGTGAATGCGACGAGTCCAGGCGACGTCCTACGTGAACTATTCGTGGAGTACGGACCATGCTTGATCTTGATAGACGAGTGGGTTGCCTACGCGCGTCAACTCCACGACCAATCCGACTTACCCGCGGGCGGATTCGAAACCCAATTCACTTTCGCTCAGGTCCTCACCGAGTCGGCGAAGCTGGCTAATAATTGCCTGCTGGTTATCAGCCTTCCAGCATCAGACACGTCGGGCTCGCCTCACACCCAAGCTGATGATGTCGAGGTGGGCGGCCAACGTGGGCGCGAAGCACTTGATCGGCTGCGTAATGTCGTCGGCCGCGTTGAATCTTCCTGGCGACCCGCCAGCGCCGAGGAGGGCTTCGAGATTGTCAGACGACGGCTGTTCGAGCCGATGTCCGATCCGGCGCAATTCAGGGACCGAGACGTTGTGGCCCGCGCCTTCGCCGATCTCTACCGGACGCAGCATCAGGAATTTCCGTCTGAGTGCCGCGATGCCGACTATGAAAAGCGGCTCAAGGCAGCCTACCCAATCCATCCCGAGATCTTCGATCGGCTCTACACAGATTGGTCGACGCTGGTGAAATTCCAACGCACCCGCGGCGTATTGCGCCTTATGGCCGCAGTGATCCACAGCCTGTGGGAGAAGGGCGACCGCAATCCGATGATTCTGCCGGCAAACATCTCGATCGATGATCCTCGGGTGCAATTCGAACTGACGCGCTATCTTTCGGACAACTGGGTGCCGGTCATCGAGAAGGACGTGGACGGTCCCAGCTCGTTGCCGCTGCGGCTCGATGGTGAAGTACCAAACCTCGGCAAATTCGCCGCCTGCCGACGCGTCGCACGCGCTATCTACCTGGGCTCGGCCCCGCTTACGCAAGCGGCGCATAGAGGCCTCGAAGACCGTCGCGTGAAACTTGGCTGCGTCATGCCGGGCGAATCGCCTGCGGTGTTCGGCGATGCGCTTCGGCGATTGAGCGGGGTAGCGACCTATCTCTATCAGGACGGCGCCCGCTACTGGTACTCGACCCAGCCGACCGTTACCAAGCTTGCAGATGATCGCGCCGAGCAGTTGAAGCGAAACCCGGACGCTGTCGTGCAGGAAATTGATCGCCGCCTGCGCATCGATCTGCGGTCAGCCGGCGAGTTCCGGCGCATACATCCCTTGCCGCAGTCCGGTGCGGACGTGCCCGATGATATGGACGCCCGCCTGGTCGTGCTGAGCATCGACCATCCCTATAGCAAGGATCCGACGAACAAAGCCCAGTCAGCGGCCAACGCCATACTGGAATCGCGCGGGGCCGCGCCTCGACTGTTCAGGAACACGTTGACCTTCCTGGCCGTCGACCAAACGCGGTTGCAAGATTTGGGCGAGGCGGTGCGCCGTTATCTGGCTTGGGAGTCTATCACGCTAGAGAAAGAAGCTCTCAATCTCGACCCCCAACAGTTGAAGCAAGCCGAAACCCAAGTGAAGTCTGCCGATGGAGCTGTTGTTGCCCGGCTCCCTGAAACCTATCAGTGGCTGCTTGTTCCGGCGCAAAGTAGCCCGCAATCTCCAATCGAATGGCACGCGTACCGCCTGTCTGGCCAGGACGCACTTGCCGTCCGTGCCAGCAAGCGGCTTCGTAACGAAGAGCTTCTCGTGCCTGTACTGGCCGGGACCCGACTGCGGATGGAACTCGACCGCGTCCCTCTTTGGCGAGGCGATGATGTCGCAGTCAAGCAGCTCGCAGAGGACTTCGCGCGATATCTTTATTTGCCACGCTTAAAAGACTCACAGGTGCTCGCAGCGGCAGTCCAGGACGGACTGAGCCTATTGCTGTGGCAAAGTGAATCATTCGCCTACGCAGACAGCTTTGACGAGGCGGCAGGGAGGTATCGCGGCCTGCGCGGCGGGCAACAAGCAGTCGCTTCTGTCGATAGCCTTGGCGGGGTCCTCGTTAAGCCCGATGTTGCCTTGCGGCAGCAAGCTGCCGACGCCGCACCGAAGTCGGTGCCGTCGACCGGCGGAGATACAGGTGAGCAACCGGGCGATCAGCCTAATGCCCCCGGTGACGGCCCCGTCCCAGTGAGGCCAACAGCTCGCACGCCTAAGCGATTCCACGGCACCGTGGTCGTTGATCCAGCTCGAGTCGGCCGTGACGCAGGCCGGATCGCCGACGAGGTAATTTCTCACCTCGTCGGCTTGGTCGGCTCAGAGGTGACTGTGACTATTGAGATCGAGGCCAGAATACCAACAGGAGCGCCCGACAACGTGGTCCGGACGGTCACCGAGAACAGCCGTACCTTGAAGTTCACCAGTCAGGGCTTCGAAGTGGAGTAACTTGTCCCGTCCATTATCCTGGATCCTTCGACCCGCGGCCTCCAGGCTGTTTGAAAGATCACATATCCCCGGAATGGCTCTCTTCTTCTTTTCCCCGGTTCCGGTCAAAACCAAACACTGCGGACGACGCTACCAAGATACCAAGTGAGCTCGATACAAGTCGCCAGCGAGCAACTGTCAGGGCAAAAGCGCGAACCGAAGCCGAAAGAGGGCATCGCGATGGGGTCACCGCGCGCCATGCATGTTCTACGCAAGACTTTGATGACTATGGCGCCGTCCTGCCGCGCAAGGGCGATTGCCCGCTTGTCTACCTCGTCAGGGTAATTCACCTCGACGATGTAGTAGCGTTCAACCGTTTCACGCGGATTTGCGATCTTCCGGGCGTGAACTTTGACATCGTATTTCATGGCGCTGAATCCTTCTGTGCCGACTGATTCAAAGGATTTCACTCCCCTGCCGAAAGAAGCGTGCGGCCCACGTGGTGCCGCACTTGTCGTGCACATTTGGCCACTATTGATATGGGAAGCTAAGGCTGTTGCACGAAATTTCCGTTCTGCCATCGACAAATGTCGGTTCGCCGACCTCAAGTTTTGTCTCGTCAGCCGTAATCGTTCGCTTGATCCAGTCTTTGATTGTTGCGGTATCTTCCTCAGAGACTAGCCGCAAGCCAGTTCCCGCCGAAGTGCCCGGCCCACGCCAGTAAAGGCGAGGGAAAAGATCGAGCAATAGCCGATCTTCGGCTGAGGCGCAGATATGGGTGAAAGTAGCTCCCTTCACCTCCAGCTGAGGCCGGATCGCCCAGCAGGTCTCGCTGTCTGCACCCTCGCCCCTGTCGAGGTGAATGCGTTTGGATTTGTTCAAATAGAGTAGGGTGGCCGTCGGATCTGGGGCGTGCTTGCACGTAAGTTGATGGATCAAATGTTCAGTGAATGCTTCCTGCGCTTCTTGGGAAAACGCAGCAGTCGAGACACCGAGCAGGAGCGCTGTTACTGCCGCTACGAACCTGGCAGTCATTGACCCGACTTCTTGACGAAGCCCTGTTCAGCCATGCAGCCACGGAACACCGCGTCGGACGATACGGCCCGTATGAGAAGGCCGCTATTGGCCCCAGCAAAGTTCTCCGCCGCCCTGCCCTCGCATATCGCCTTCGCTTGCTCGTAGCGACCGGCGAAAGACGGCGAAGTAGCTTGTTGCCACTGATCCGCAGTGCTGTTGCACCCAGCGAGCGCCAGCAGCGGCAGCACCGCTGACAGAATTATGGCCTGTTTCATATTCTTCCCCCCAAATGGAAGTTCCAAAATAGTCTAGCCGCGAACCAGTGTCGCGTGAACCCGCTGGCGTGCGAGCAGAGCCCGCGAGAGGGCTCATCGGAGCGGCTGATAGGCGCGCGACGATATCGACCCTCATCTTGAAGGTTCTACCGCTCGGGAAGGTCGCTTGCTGCCCGTTGACCCGTACTTTCGAATGATCGCGTCTCCAGCCAAAGTTTCGACACCGCTACCTTGGCACATCGCGATGCCGTTAGGAGGTGTCCACCCTATCGATCAGGCCTTTTTACAGAAACTCGTCAACCGACCGGTCTTCGCGAATTCCTTTGAACGACGGATGCCGGAGCTGGTGATCCTCGGTCCAGCCGCGGTATTCGACGTCGACGACAATCTCCGGCCGCGTCCAAATTGCACCTTTCACTTTGAGACCGGGAATAGTTGATTTCTCGGCTTCAGTGGCTTTGAGCCGGCGTATCATGTCGGTGCCGGTGCGCGCATTGAAGCCGGTGCCAACGCCGCCGGCGAAGACCAGATTTCCGTCCTCGACATTCGCCAGAAGCACGCTTCCCAGACCGCCGTAACTGTTGCCGGGCTCGTAGCCGATGACGATGAACTCATCACTCAGCACGCATTTTGTCTTCACCCATTCCTGGCGCCGGCCGGATCGATATGGACTGACACGCAGCTTGGAGACGATGCCCTCGAAGCCGAACTGGCAGACTTGTGCGAGAATGTCGCTGCCGCCGCTGATCTCGTCGCTCAAAACGATGCCGTTTGGCGGCGTCTCACCCAGCAGATTAACTAGCGCTTTGCGCCGATCGACGAGTGGCCGATCGCGAAGATCCTCGCCGTCGATCTTGAGCAGGTCGAAGACGGCAAGCATGATGTCCTGACGTCTCCCGCCGCGGCCAAGAGCCCGCTGAAGACTGGAAAAGTGCGACAAGCCCTTGTCGTCGGCGACAAACGCCTCACCGTCTATTATCGCGTCCGTGGCGTCGAGCTCGGCCACCGCCGCGACGATGGTCGGAAACCTGACGGTCCAGTCGTGGAGGTTGCGGGTAAGGATTTTGACCTTGCCTTTGTCGAGATAGACCCCGATCCGATAGCCGTCCCATTTGATTTCGTGTAGCCAATCAGGGCCCTGCGGGACGCGATCGACCAGCGTCGGCAGGAGAGGCGGGATTACGCCGGCGGCAATACTCGGCCGGTCACGGGCGCTGGTGGTACGGCGCGCCCATTTCATGATGCCTTCCGATCCCGTGGTCTGAAAAGCGCAAATGTCACGCGGCCGTCACCCCATACCTTCGGCGCATCGACTATCGTCAGACGATCGCCCGGCCCGATCTTGGGAGACGGCATCAGTGTATGGAGCAGATAACACCGGCAAACATCGAGCCGGTGCGATTGAACAAGCGAATTGCCGCTAATGTCTCGCGATCATCCATGGTGTCGCCCCAGCTGTTGGCGATCGACTGGACCTCCCAGCTGTTGCCATGCTGCGCCCTGGCAACGGCAAGCTCGTGCCGGATCTCGCACCGGACCGCCTCATCGAGGCAAAAATGACCGCGGCATCGCTCATGTCGAAAGAATATACAGCGGTCAAATTTGTTCCAGCACCTTGACCGCAGTAGGCAGTGGCTAGGAGTCTCCTCTCACAGAATGACGGAGAAGGGTGCCGCCGGCGCTTCAGTGATGAGTTCTCGTATTCTCCGACCAGTGCGTCGCCGGCGAGCCGGGATCCAGATACCTGCCGATCGATCGCAGGTAGGCAACGATTTCCAGCTTGAGGAAATCGCGATCGCCGTAAGTCTCCTCAATCTTGTCAATCTTCGGCCACGCGATTTCCCGTTCCGCCGGCGACAGGTCGGCATCCCCGACCACATATTTGTCATGGCCGACGGCGCAGATGTCGCACCCTGCCTTGATGATCGCATCGACAAACGCCGGAATCTCGCTCGCCTTCATGAGCCGATTGTTACTTGCCGCCATGAATGTCACTCCCGATTGCAGCGTGAACAGCAGCAAAGAATGAGGGCGCGGCTGGTGCCGCGCCGTCATAGCCGTTGCTGCCCTCGTCAGCCTACTTCGTCTTCTGATGGTGAAGAAAGCCCAGATTGGCTTGAAGCATGAGCCCGTCGAAATTCGCCTGCCTTTCAACGATCGCCATACGAGTCTCCGCTTCGGCCTCGTCCTCTCACCAAAGATGCGGCGCGCCGGAAACTGGATCTCCACCGGCGAAATGTCCAGCACCTCGCAGGTGTGAGGGAACCGGCCGACTGTCAGCCGCGAAACCGCGTTTTCGTAGCGGTTGTAAACCTGGTCGCACGAGCATCGGCGCCAGCTTCGATTGCGCGATTTTCCGTCGATAGCGAGCGTTGCGAAGGCTGGTGCTGATCTTTTTTTCAATTTCGGCACTTAGCTCCAGTTCGCCGAAGCTGGTTTTTCCGATAGACCGGCTTGCCAACTTGCGGATCGTTGATCTGCTGTAAACCGAGGTGAGAAATCCATTCCTCGAAAGAGGATACTGCAATTGATCCTGCCAAGTTGCGGTTGATCGCCGGTGTTCGGTCGAATTAATGTAACCGAATTGGTAGACTGGATGCACTTCGAATCTCGTGATCATGGTAGAAGTTATGGGCGCGTCGCTTCGCGAAACCGCTCTATGCCTCCGGCACGGAGCCTTGCCTACAGCCAGTCTCCTCCCATTCGGGTGACGATCGGACGCGCGGCTGCTTCGCAGCCAGAACGCCGTAGGGCGTGCACCAAATTGGCATATCGCCCGTTTACAGAACGGGGTGAAATCAGCATAGTGCACCCTGCTCAGCCAAATACGAGTTGGTGATGGTAAGTCGCTAGCCCTTCTTGCCACTCACCGCGGGAGCCGTCCTGGCGCAAGCCGGTGACGGCTCCTTTCATTTCCGAGTGACGGCCGCGATCGCGGCCGACTTTGTTTGCGTCTGTGAGGGAAAGAGGGCGCTGCCCTCTCTCCCTCGCAAGGAAAAAAACGGTCTCCCCGTCCTTCCTCCGCTACGCCTTCGGCTGCGCTACATGCAGGATCGACGCGGATCCGCTTAGGCGGATCATGCGTCGCCCCTTCGGCTTTGCCTCGGGCGGGCGAACCCCCTCCGTTTTTTCCCTTGCCTCCCTCTCTCCCGCTGCTCCGCGCGAGCTCGGGAGCAGGAGCGGAGCTCCTGCCCCTTCGGGCACGAGACCGCTTCGCGGAGAAAGAAAGGGCTAGAGCAGTTTCTGGATAATCACGGTTAGGCATCGTAGCCGGCGTGGGCGAACAGGTTTTCGCATTCTTTGGGGTGGAAACGATCGATGGCGACGGCCACGGCGTCCCATAATTCCGGGATGGACC
>NZ_QZWZ01000269.1 GCF_003601975.1 Mesorhizobium waimense | reverse complement strand
GCTGCTTGCGGTGAAGGCGACGCGCGTAGTCGGGCCCGAATTTCTTTCCCCACCGGCGGATCGTCTCGTAGGAAACGACAATGCCGCGCGCCAGCAGCATTTCCTCGACCAAGCGCAGGCTCAGCGGAAACCGAAAATAGAGCCACACCGCATGGGATGACCTCAGGCGGGAAACGATGGCGCTTGTAGTTGATGGCAGACGCGTTCATGCCAGTGCGTCTATCGCCGCGATACCTGACAAGCAGTTACCGTGACATCGCC
>NZ_QZWZ01000268.1 GCF_003601975.1 Mesorhizobium waimense | reverse complement strand
CATCGGTCTCGACCAAGGCGAGAATGAAAGTCTCGTGCGCGTCCAGCTTCGATACCTTCGGCTTGCCCTGCCGCCCAGGTTCCAGATTGCCGCTCGAACGCCAGGCCCGATACCATGCACCAGACGTAATTACCCACCCTTTCGATGCTGCACGGTGCGTCGTCACTCGTCGTCGATGTCCGGGTACTGCGGGGGAGCCTTGCCGATCTTGCTGACGATCCTCGGGTAATTGGCATCGGGCTGCGCCTGCCCTGTTCCAATAAGTTCAACGCGGAA
>NZ_QZWZ01000267.1 GCF_003601975.1 Mesorhizobium waimense | reverse complement strand
GGCTCAACTCGGCCATCTCATTGCTCCTGTTCTCAAGATTGCGCTTCAACAGCCGCAATCCTTCAAAACAGAAGCCTCACACGCAAACCGACCCACAAAATGCCGCGTCAGCGGCTTCGTTCAATCCCAAACCCTTAAATCGTCACTACGTCCTAGTGGTTTCCGCCTAACATAAGAGTCCGGCTTGGGATTCCCTTTCGCGAGTGCGCATGCGAGTTTGGCGCATGCGCACAGGAATATCCCTCACCGTTTCGCCGATTGATCGCCAGCGCCTGAGC
>NZ_QZWZ01000266.1 GCF_003601975.1 Mesorhizobium waimense | reverse complement strand
AGCTTTCGCCGGCCTCGATCGCCACAACAACACGCTCACGAAGATCATTCGAAAGAGGTCGCGTCATCCGATGCTGGCCTCCGATCCAGCCAGCATCTTGAATCACAAATCAGCCAAAACGGGAATCTGGAGAAGCTATGGAGTGAGCGGCGACGGCATGGCACCATCGTCGTTTGATAGAAGCGATAGAGGTGTCCCATGACCCAGGTTGACGATCTGAGCCGTTCGCTCGTCCCGTTTGATCAAAATAGCAGCGTAATCGTCGTTGTTGAAATGAGTGA
>NZ_QZWZ01000265.1 GCF_003601975.1 Mesorhizobium waimense | reverse complement strand
AAGGCAACGACGAAGGCAGCTGCCGAAGACGGCAAGGGCCTGAGCATGGCCGATTGCAGCGCCAAGTATCAGGCGGCCAAGGCAAGCAACTCGCTGGGCGGCAAGAAGTGGAACGACTTCCGCAAGACCGAATGCGCCGCCGGCGCAACGGCCGCGGCCGAGCCCGCCAAGGCAACGACGAAGGCAGCTGCCGAAGACGGCAAGGGCCTGAGCATGGCCGATTGCAGCGCCAAGTATCAGGCGGCCAAGGCAAGCAACTCGCTGGGCGGCAAGAAGTGGAACG
>NZ_QZWZ01000264.1 GCF_003601975.1 Mesorhizobium waimense | reverse complement strand
CGAGATCCTTATCCATTTCCAGCCCAAGGGCCTCGTCCTTCTGCCGCGTCCACCTTTCAGGGCCGCCGCTGTCCTCTGGCGGGCAATTGCCGTCACCGCCGATGCAGCAGGGATAATGCGTTTCTGGGTAAGCGGTTAGCTGACGGCGTCTGGTTTGAAGTTTCAGGGCATGAGCATTTCGATTTTGGCTGCGGGCCAGCGCTGAGCGATGCGCATCAAGGTCTGGGAGAGCCAGTCGAGTGGGTCGACGCCATTCATTTTACAGGTTTGCAGAAGTGTCGCGACGGTCGCCCAAGTGCGTCCACCGCCCTCGCTTCCAGCGAAGAGACTATTTTTTCTCGTAATTGTCTGGGGCCTGATTGC
>NZ_QZWZ01000263.1 GCF_003601975.1 Mesorhizobium waimense | reverse complement strand
GTTCAATCCACCCCAAAGGCGGCATGACATCAACTTGACAGACAGCCCAGGAGAGGAGATCGCAACACCCAACATCAGCCTCGGCGCGATATGCGGCGCTGGAGGCGGGACAATGCCGGGGAGCCCTACGAAGCCGTGATGTCGATGCTGATACCAGTGCGCATCTCGCAATGTCGCATGCCGAAGCGATCCGGGGAATCCCAAAAAGGACTCTTCTGTTCCGATCAATCCACTAGCGACCAAGGTTGGCCTTGGTCGCTTTTTTCTTTAAGAGGCTGCTCATGCTCTATCAGGACACAGTCGAATCCGAGATCCTGGTTCACAAACCGTGGTTCGTCGCTTCGATATTCGCGGTCGTGCTCGCTGTGTTCTT
>NZ_QZWZ01000262.1 GCF_003601975.1 Mesorhizobium waimense | reverse complement strand
GTTATGATTATATTAAATAAAATATTTTAACATTTCGGTTGAGCAAATTTATATTTGTTTTCAAGAGCTTTGAATTTCTGGGGTGGGAAATTCCTTAAAAGAGGAATATACTACCTTTTTTGCGTACAAAATATTATTTGGAGGTGTGATTTTTGGATAAAATTTTATTTGATATTGCTCTAATACTCATTTTTACTAAAATAGGTTCTCTAATTAGCATACATTTTAAGATGCCAGGAGTACTTGGAGAACTAATTGCTGGAGTAATCCTAGGTCCTTTCATTTTAAACTTAATTCAAGCAAATGCGGACATAAAGCTTCTATCTGATTTAGGTGTTGTATTCCTTATGTTCTTGGCTGGAATTGAAACAAATTTAGAT
>NZ_QZWZ01000261.1 GCF_003601975.1 Mesorhizobium waimense | reverse complement strand
GGCCGCCTATCTGGACTTCGTGGTAGAGATCATCCGCAGATCCGACGACCAGAAGGGCTTCGAAGTCTTGCCCCGCCGCTGGGTTGTCGAGCGCACCTTCGGCTGGATGACAAGATGGCGCCGCCTCTCTCACGCCATGATCCTTGTCGCTATGGGCGGCAATCTCATCCGCAGAAACGCTCATCCCTGAATTTCAATACGGACTCTCAGATGAGAACCACTAGTTGTCAGATGCACGTCACATCAGGCAGCTTGGGAGAGCATGAGGAATTGTGTGGCAGTGCCGAAGTTGGGGAGAATGCGATATGGCTGGGCAGTGATTTTCGTCGAGACCAGTCCTTTTGAAACCACCGAGCCGATCGAGCCGCCGTTCACCATCGAA
>NZ_QZWZ01000260.1 GCF_003601975.1 Mesorhizobium waimense | reverse complement strand
CATCATGATTTCCCTCTATCACAAGGATAGTCATCTTTGGATGATCATACTTCAACTTTTGAAACAATGCTTCTGTTCTCTCTAAAATATTTGCATTGATTTCTTTTTTATCAAAGATGTCTCCTGCAATCAAGAATACATCAATTTCCAAAGAAGATATCTTTTCAATCAATTGCTCAAAAGCTTGAAAATAGTCTTGATATCTTGTTTCTGTAAATTTTTTATTTCCACTAGGTCTTTTTCCTAAATGTAAATCGGAACAATGCAAAATTTTCATAATGTTTCCTTTCGATAACAAAAAGAAAAAAATTCACAGGTATCGAAAATTTCTTTTTGATATTCTCTCTTTGTAAATTCTTTCTTTTGAATATTTTCAATCGTTC
>NZ_QZWZ01000025.1 GCF_003601975.1 Mesorhizobium waimense | reverse complement strand
GCCACAACGAGAACCCCAAGCCATATCGATGGACCAAGTCCGCAGACGACATTCTCGCCTCCGTCAAACGCTTCTGCCAGAAGGCGGAACAATCCTTATGCCACGAAATTTAGATTCAGATGACTAGGTCCGGCTTGCGCCAACTACGGACATCGCCAAGCCACTACTCGGACGTCGCGCTTGGGCCGAGAGCGGACCGGCAGCTTCGGGCCTCGGATAGTCAGAAGCAGACCTTCAGGCGCCTGTGTGCATCGACGTGAACTGACCCAAGTCGGTCACAGGCAAGATCGGGGATGAATGTCCCGAAAGGACTGGCGAGTTCAACCGGTCACTGGAAAGCGGACGTTTCCAAAGAGGGATGGACTACGGACATAATAACCGGGAAGGATAGTAACGGTACGGGAACTCGCAGGCATACCACGCCACAGGCATTCACCGGGGCGGTTCCGTGCTGAACGCGAAGAACCTGCGCGCAGGCGATGCCGCTGTGCCGTGCCATTCGGCAGCTTCGCCCATTCCAAGTTTGCGGGTCCCTGATATATTACTCTGACCATCTCGTTCGCAGGATCCGTTTTGCGCATATGCAGCCGCCAACTTGAGCGAGAGCGTAAGCAAGCCTTCCTTCCCGCCGACGCGTCCGAACCTCGGAGGTGTTATGCTAGTACTGGTTTTCGGCCTCGTGATCTTCTTCGGAATCCATTCTGTTCGGATCGCCGCCGCCGGCTTTCGTGATGCGGAAATCGCCACAAACGAGCGGCGCTGGAAGGGACTCTATTCGCTCCTATCGATCATCGGCTTCGTACTGATCGTCTGGGGCTGGAGTCTTTATCGGCCCAACGCGCCTGAGATCTTCGAGCCGCCCTTTTGGGGCCGCCAAGTCGCGTCGGTGTTGGTGCTCGCCGCATTCGTCGTTCTGGCAGCCGCTTACTTGCCCGCGGGTTCAATCAAGCATCGGCTGAAGCACCCGATGCTGGTGGGCATTATCCTTTGGGCCATCGGCCACCTCCTGGCCAATGGCGACCTTGCCTCGCTCCTAGTCTTCGGAGCGTTTCTGGTTTACGCGATTGTCGATCTCATTGCCGTCATTCCACGCGGGGATCCGGCACCCGCGGTCGTGCGACCGCTTAGCGACCTGATTGCTGTGGGCATCGGCTTGGTGGCTTTCGCATTGTTCGGGCTCTGGCTGCACGGCTGGCTATTCGGAATCTCGCCCTTCGCTTGAACGTCCGCAGCGACGGCGCGCCTTCGAGATGGCCTGGCGAAACCCACCAGTTGCCGCGGATCGAGCGCCTCGCAGACGCCACAGTGAACCAATGCTTCGCATAAGGTCGGCACATCAGAATTTTGATCCATAGACGGGCTCCAGCCGGTAACGTTGCGGTTCGGCTCGGATCGCGCCTTGCGATGCTGCAAACACGAGCGGTACGGGATACAATTACCGGAGCGAATGCGTCCCCCGGATGGCTCAAATGTCCTTCGCCGATTCTCTCGCCGCGAGATTATTGTCGGCGACATTGATGTTCGATCGGGCGTCGTTGCTGGCGCTCGAGGCTTTGGCTGCCGAATCCGACCGTCGGGTCCTGAGGCGCGGTGAGGTCCTGGTTCGCGAAGGCGATCCATCGGACAGGTTCTTCGTCGTGCTGTCCGGCCGCTTTACGGTACACAAAGAAGATCCGATTGGCTCGGTCGCCGAGATCGCACAGGGCGAACTAGTCGGCGAAATTGGTTTCTTTGCAGGGCTGCCCCGTACGGCCACTGTCCTTGCAGCGCGCGATTCGATCGTCCTTGAAATCAGTCGTAATCATTTCGAGAAGGCGGCCGAGGCTTTGCCGAACCTGAGAGAGGCGGTCACAATATCTCTGGCGCGCCGGTTCGCCACGCAATCTCCGATTTTGTCACGTCTCCAGAAACCTGCCAAGATCCGAACGCTTGCCATCATTGCAGCCGGCGGAAGTCGCATCTCACCGGTTTTCATCGGGCACCTACAGCAAGAGTTCGGCGCGGTCACGCGCGTTCAGTTCGTTTCCCGGCTTGACGTCCACGCGAAGTTCGCAGGTCGTCCGATCGACGACCAGCCGGTCCTTAACTGGTTGAACGAACTGGAGGCGCAAGCTGAATTCGTTGTCTACGTCGCCGATGAAGAACCTAATGAATGGACACGAGTCTGCATTCGCCAGGCCGATACCGTCCTGTTGCTAGCGAACGCGTCCTCCTCGCCTCGCTTGAACACGTCCGAGGAGTTGGCGCTAACGGTCCATCCACCATCGACCGGTCGGCTTGTCCTAATTCACGACAATCGCTCGGCTGCGGTCTCCGGCACCTCTGCGTGGCTCGATGAGCGTCCCCATGTCGGCCAGCATCATCATGTTGCGCTGGAGGACGGGGCTGACATCCAGCGCCTGGTCCGATTTATTTCCTGCAAGGCACGTGGCTTCGTGGCGGCGGGGGGTGGGTCCCTGGGCAGCGCCCATCTGGGCGTCTACAAGGCCTTCGTCGAGGCGGGCGGGCGCTTCGACTATCTCGGCGGGACGAGTTCCGGAGCGGCGATGATGGCCGGCTTCGCAAGAGGGTTGGACGCGGAGCAGATCGACCGCGGCACGCACAACGTATTTGTCAAGAGTCGGGCGTTTCGGCGCCCCACCTTGCCGCGTTTCGCGCTTCTAGATCACAAAGCCTTCGATCGAGCCCTTCGGGAGGAATACGGCGACGTTCTGATCGAAGATCTTTGGCTTCCGTTCTTTGCGCTTTCGAGCAATCTGAGCAGCCGTCAGCCCCATGCCCACCGTCGTGGAAAGCTCTGGCAAGCCGTTCGGGCATCCGGCTCGCTCCCGGGTGTCCTGCCGCCGTTCTTTACGGCTGACGGCGATATGCTGGTGGACGGCGCCATCATGAACAATTTGCCGCTGGAACAGATGAGGGAACTCAAGACCGGCCCCAATGTCATCGTGAGCTTTGGGTCCAGTGGACCGCAAAAATACCACATCGATTATGACCGCATCCCCGGAAGGTCGGAACTGGCGGTCGCCCTGCTGAACCCTTTCGGCCGTGCCCGCTTGCCGCAGGTTCCGAGCATGCTTCAGGTTATTGCCGCGAGTATGCTGGTACACGGGCCGCAGGATATTGCCGTCGGCGACGAGGATGTCTTGGTCTGTCCGCAGGTTTCGAGCACGATCGGCTTCATGGATTGGAGTCGGCATTCCGAGTTGTTTTCGGACGCCTACGACCGCACGGCGCAATGGATCGAGGAACGTCTCCGCCAGAACGACTCAGGGCTCCGGGCGGTGCTCGGTAACGCACAAACTTAGCGCATCACAGCGCGATACCGGCAGCCCGAACATCAAAAGCGCGGCGATGAGCAAATGCACGGCAAGGGAGGCAGGTTCGTAAGGGTGGAAACCGGAAGTTCGACGCGAACCCAACAGAGAGCTCGCCGGCTGTTCACGGCTGCTCTACGCGCTCAGTCCTCGGACAAGCCGGCCAGAGAACTATCAGAAGCGACGCGGGATCAAGGGACGTCGCCTGGCCGGACGTGACGCGCAGGAGACGGCATCTTTGCAACCGCGACGATCACTCCGGCACGCCGGAGATGCCTAGCACCTCGACGTAACGCTCGGCGACCGGCGGAAGACGCATTTGCGTCAAAACCAGACCCTCACAACCAGCAGCCATTGGTCCGTTGGCGCTCCCACTCAACGGGAAACCCGCGCACAGGCGGCTGCAATTGCATATTCGGAGGCTGTCGCCCGTCGAGGATTGCCTCAACTAGGTCCGGCGCCAAGAGCGTCAGTCGAAGCATGTGGCAGACAAACGACCGGTCGAGTTTCTCAGCCGCAGCGAGTTCGCTGATCGTCCCGTGTTGCCCTGATTCCAGCTTATGTTGCCAGTGGAATGCCTGGACAAGGGCTCTCAGCAGCGTGTTGTCGATGCGCGGACGTGGCATCACCCATGGTTCTGTACCGGCTGGCGAGACGACAACCTTACGGCTACCGCGCTTGCGGATCGCCATCGGAATGGAGACGGTCAGCAAGGTGCCGTCGCCGCTGATCTCGCGGTTGCTCATCAGGCGGCCCTGTCCAGGTTTGGTCGTTGCCGAAGTTCGGCGATTACACTGGCTATGCCCTCGGTCCGAAGGCGGATGGTGATGCCGTCTACATCGACGTCGATGCGCTCGACCAGCAGTTGGATGATGCGCGCCTGCTCGGCGGGAAAGAGTTCCTCCCAGAGAGCATCGAACTCGACGCCAATGCAGCGAGCCGCCGCAGCCCAACATGAGAAGGGAACGAACCGCTCCGCCATGAGTTTCTAACGCATGATGAACACGCCCCACGGACAAGGAATGGCGGCCGACATTTTGGCGTCGGAAGTTGCCAATGCCAGGCAGCGCATCATTCGGGCCGAGCTCGCGATTCAACGCACAGAAAAAATGCTGGCCGAGAATCTTGCGATGCGCACCAGGATACGAACCGCAGTCGAGGCCGCAGGCTGCTTGGTGAAGATCGATCCCCCCAGCAATGAAGGACGTCGCGCGGGTTGAACCAGGCCGGCGTCTCATTCGTCGCGACCCTCAGGCCAACGACGCCACCATTCGCGCTCCAAAACCGTGGCAACCATGTCGCCCGATGGCGAGCGCGGCGCGTCATGGGCGGCTTGGTGCTCGGCGAGAAACCTCTCCTCGGGCATGCGCTCGACTGCCTCGGCCAGGCAGGCCAAGCTCTGTTCGATCCAGACGGCGGCGGCGCGATAGGCCATCGCGCGCGCGGACGGCGCGGACCGCCAGCAGGTCATGACGCTCGCCGCGCACGAGTTCATCCGCCGCTCACATGACGAGTTTCAGGTCAAGTGATATCAAAGGCGCATAATTCCTCCTTTTCTGTTGGCGGAGCTTCCAGGGTTTGAGCCCAACTGCGTTGACGCGGCGCGGCGTATTTCCGAGCCTGGTCCAACTCACATGCGGTCGCCGTCTGGGACGGCTGCACCAATATCCCGCTTTCGGCGGGCAAGGGCTCAGGAGGACGAGACCATTCTTCCTGTCGGTGGTTCAGACCAGCGGCGGATTCGGTTGTCTCCCTGGGATCCGCGGGGGCTGATTGGCCCTCCGGACAGGTATGCAGGGTTGATCGCTTTAGGCGGTTTTCATGACGGCGCCCTCGATGACCACCCCTGCGGTCGCATATTTCCAGAGAGCGACGAGCAACTTTCGTGCGAGCGCGACTATCGTTGTTTTGCGCACGCGCCCAGCGTTACACTCTGCTCGTTCGCGGAACCAACGAGAGAGCGCTGACTCGGGCTGGTAGCGCAGCCACAGCCAGGCAAGCTCGATCATTGTTGTCCGGAGCCGGGGATTGCCAGCCTTTGAGACGCCTTGCTCGCGGTCGATTGATCCGCTCCGCCAAGGCGTCGGCGCAAGCCCGGCATAGGCTGCAACCTGCCTTCGGTTGTCGAACTTTCGGAACAGCCCTTCCGTATACAAGATGGCGGCACTCTCGGGGCCAATGCCTTTGAGGTCGAGCAGCAACGCCACAGGCGTGTCAGCGACATCGGCGGCCAGCAACGCGTCACGCTCGGCTTCGACTGACTTGATCTGCTCGAACAGCAGCTCGAGGCGATCGAGCTCGCGAATGAGCTGCGCCTTGAGCTGCCTGCCCAGCACACGGCCATCACCCGTCCGGAGATCGTTAACCCGCTCGCGCCGGTCACGTCGCAGCGGATCATAGCCGGTTATCCCTTGCGCAAATAGCAGCCCCTTGATGCGATTGGCGTGGCTCGTCCGCTCACTGACCAGGACCTTGCGCTCCCGGCAGATCCGGCGCCGATCCTCTGCTTCGGGCGTCGGTGGCTTCGCCATCGCGCATACGCGTGGCTCGCCGCGTTTATAAGCAAGCAGTGCGCGCACCAGCGTTTCGCCGTCGATCTTATCGGTCTTCGCCAGCCGTCGCCGGCGCGAGGTGGCAATGGAGGCAGGGTCAACAACATGGCTCTCGATCCCCTCACGCTCGACAAGCTTGAAGGTGTCACCGCCCGTTTGGCCCTAAGCCGGGTGTCGGGCGCGTAGATCAGCCCGACGCGCTTGCCGCCGCACGGCCGCAATCTGGATATGCTCCACCACCCGCTCTGCTTCCTCTGAGATCACGACGCCCTCCTCCGGCTAGGCTTGAATCCTCCGTTCTCGACCACCTCGCAACTCACCCAGCCGAAGGCCTCGGCGATCGAGACCCGGAGGGCGGCCGGCGGCCCATGGCGCGCGGCGTTGCGGATGAGTTCGGCGGCGCGCGACGCGCCAGGATCGGCCGGAACCCCGGCCAGATCTCCTCGACGAGCCGCATACCGAAGCGATACGGTGAGAAGGCGAATTTGTCCCATGCGACGACTTACGACGCCGACGAAAAGGGCTCTACCGAGGGACGCGAGAACGACCGGCACCACTTCGGTTTATTGTCTGCCCGCAGCATGCCATGGAGATGCCCGAGCACCTGGGATATGCATCATCGAACGGTCAAAGGCGATCTCGCCAAGCGCAACAGACTCTAAAGCGGCGCGATTGAGGATCGTCAGCGAGCCGTGGTCGTATTGGGTCAGATGCCGCCGTTCCCATTCTCTCAGGCAACGATTCACCTTCGCTCGAGAAGCCGGGACCATTGCCGCGAGGTCGGTCTGCGAAATGTGGATGCTCCGAGCTCTATCCACGGTAGCCATGCTGTGCCGCCTCTCTGTCAATCGCAAGAGCGTGCTCGCCAATCGAGTGGATAGGGCACTGGCCGCACTGTGGATCACTCGCTCTTGCGCGTCGTGCGTTGCTTCGCACAAATGCGGGATCACCTTTAGTGCGAGATCGGGGTGTTTGTCGAAGACCCTAGCCATGAAAGCTACTTCGATTTGCATCAAGTCGCTGTCCACAACTGAAGCAGCGTTCATGCTACTGCGTCGCGTGATGAACAATCTAGTCAGGTCGAAAGTGTCACCCGGACCGAGATCGGAAAAGATGAATTCTCGACCGTCCGAAAGTGGAGCACTAAGACGAATTTTCCCTTGAATTATGTAGTAAATATGACTTGGTATATCGCCAAGGTGAGTGACAATTTTATTCTTAGGAATCCGTCGTAGGACGGCCACTTTCGCCAGTTCATTAAGAATATCTTGCCCAAATAGCCGAAATAAGCGTATTTTGTCGAGCTGTTTGACCCGAACCTCAGCGCTATTCAATGCCATGGCTCCCGCCCCCTTGATAAGGGTAAAGCGCCCCGGTCCCTAAAGCATTGCCTTGACTACCCTAGAACGGGTCCGACTCCGCCGGGCCGTTCTCGCGCAAACGCGCTAAGCCATAAATATTAGCACATTAGCATATTAGGATACCACCAAAATAACGACCCCTCTGTGCCCGGGGTAACAGCGGCATGTTTCTGGGAGAGATTAAATCAAATTTGACCGACTGGAAGCCGTTGAGATAACCCCTTTTTATGGGACGGCGTGTGCTGGCCATTGACCCAAGAAGGGACGCAACAGGATTCGGGGGCTTGTCTCTATGCGGCATGCACCAACCCAGATGCGGCATGCATCAACCCAGGCGTCGCGTGCGTTCTTGAAGCGGAGCAGCGAACCGCTACGGCTTCCTATGGGAGCAGTTTGCGTGTTTCTTGCAACTGCTGATTTCCTCCTGGCAGAGACGATACTTCTTGCGTCAAATGAGGTCTATCATAGGCACCTCGGCGTGAGCCCGTCAGATATTTGGGAGACGATTTATCTAAGCGTTACCGCCGGCCTAGTGCTTGTCGCATTCATGGCTGCCAGAGGCGCCTATACGGTTAGTGGCATCTTGGACGATCACCGTGTGATCAAAACGCTCTTCACCGGGTGGTTGTTCGCTTTCTTCGCAATTCTCTGGATCGCCTTTCTCACGAAGACCACGTCGACGTTCTCGCGCGGCTCTTTGACTCTGGCGTTTGCGGTCGGATTTCCAATCCTGCTGCCTGGCCACGTGGCTCTAGCGCGTGTGCTGAAACGGCTTCTGGCCGCTGAGAAGCTCGTCTTGCGCACAGCGTATCTGTTTTACGCTGGCGTTCCTGGAATGGAACAGGGGATAATTGGCAAGCTCGGGCAACAGGGCATCGCGGTTTGCGGTGTTTCGAAAATCGAGAACCGTAATGGCACGATCGCAGCACAATCGGTGCGCGCCGGCGTCGCAGCTGCACAGGCTGCTTTCCGCTTTGATCCATATGGGGCAGTTTATCTGTTTTGCCCGTGGGACCAGCGGAAGTTGATCAAACGCACCCTGGAGGAAATGTCCCGCCTACCGCTGCCGATCTATCTTTTCGCTGATGCCTTCACAGATAAGATTCTGGCCGGATGTTCCCTGCACACCGGCTGGCAGCGAGCATTCGAAGTCCAGCGCGCGCCTTTGAGACCTGCCGAACGCTTGCTGAAGCGGTTGTTCGACGTTGTTCTTGCATCCCTGCTACTGCTGTTCCTGTTTCCGTTGATGGCGGTAGTCGCATGTGCCATAGCGCTCGAGAACGGTCGCCCAGTGCTGTTCCAGCAGACGCGGCGGGGTTTTTGTGGCAACCCATTCAATATTTACAAGTTCCGATCGATGACCGTGCAGGAGAACGGTAAGGAAATTCGCCAAGCTCAGCGCAATGATAGGCGAGTTACCCGACTTGGCCGTATCCTGCGCCGGTCAAACATCGACGAGTTGCCGCAATTGTTCAACGTGCTTCGGGGAGAAATGTCCCTGGTAGGCCCGCGACCCCACGCCGTCGCTCATGACGACACCTATAGCAAGGTTATTGAGAGCTATGCTTATCGCCATCGTGTAAAACCCGGTTTGACAGGCTGGGCTCAGATCAACGGCTTCCGAGGGGAGACGAAGGAGCTGTGGCGGATGGAAAAACGCGTTGAGCATGACCTCTGGTACATAAAGTCTTGGAGCGTGCGGCTCGATCTTAAGATAATTTGGACGACCGCTTTGCTGTTGCTTTCGGATCGTGATGTCTATTGATGTATAGCAGCTTCTCAGGAAGCTTTCGTGGATATATGTGCTCTGCCGTCCAACTGATTGATTGAACGGATAGTTTGGGTGAAGTTACCGGGAGCAAGGTTTTTCAAGTATCCTCTAGCCGAGGGAAAGGGAAGGATGCGGTGTCATCACCGACAGGCGTGGACCAGCGGTCCGTTACATCTTCGGAGCTTCCCCCTTCTTGCACCGCGAAACCGCCGTCCGGCGTTGGGCAGGGCCCTCTCGTGGTCGATCTCGACGGGACGCTAATCCAGTCCGACCTGCTGATGGAGTCGTTCCTGGCGCTCTTCGCCAATAAGCCATTTGTGGCGCTCCGGACGTTGGCCGCGCTGCGCGAGGGCAAAGCAGCGTTCAAGACTCGGATTGTGGACGAACTCGTGGTGGATATGGCGCGCCTTCCCTACAATGCCTGCGTGCTCGCTTATATTGAAGCCGAGCGAGCGAAAGGCCGGCCAATCTACCTCGCCTCTGCATCCGATATACGCCTCGTCCGGGCGGTGAGCGGCCATCTCGGCCTCTTCGATGGCGTGCTCGGCTCGGGCGAAGAGGTAAATCTCGCTGGAAAGACCAAGGCGGAAGCTTTGTGCGAACGCTTCGGCGAGCGCGGTTTCGCCTATATCGGCGGGGACCGGGTGGATCTGCACGTCTGGAGCCGCTGCGGCGAGGCCCTGGTGGCCGGCGGCACCCCGCGGCTGCTACGGCAATTGCGCGGCACCATGCCGTTCGCCGTGTCACTGGACGAGGGCGGATCGCACTGGCGCGATTACGTGCGGGCCCTGCGGCCGCACCAATGGCTGAAGAACATTCTCGTTTTCGCTCCGGCCATCGCTGGCCACGTGATCGTGCCCTCAGCGCTGAACTGTATCATCGCATTCCTGAGCTTCAGCTTCTGCGCCTCGGCGGTCTACATCGTCAACGACCTCCTCGATCTTCCGTCCGACCGAGAGCATCCGCGCAAATGCCGACGGCCCTTCGCGTCAGGGGCTGTGCCGCTGATCCACGGGATCGCGATGGTGCCGGCCCTGCTCCTGGCCTCGCTGCTGCTGGCACTGACGCTGACGCCCACCTTCCTGCTGGTCGTCGGCGGCTACTTGGCCCTGACCACGGCCTATTCGCTCTATCTCAAGCGCAAGATCATCGCGGACGTGATGACCCTCGCGATCCTCTATGCCTTGCGGCTCGTGGGCGGCGGCGTCGCGGCCGGGGTGGCGATCTCGCACTGGCTCGAGGCCCTCTCAATGTTCCTGTTCCTCAGCCTCGCCCTAGTGAAGCGCTGCACGGAACTGGTGGAACGCGTCAAGAGCGGGCAAGGCGATCCGGCGGGCCGAGGCTATCAGCTCGGCGACCTGCCGAGCCTGGAGGCAATGGCGGCGGCGAGCGGCTATCTCACCGCCCTCGTGATGGCACTCTACCTGAACAGCGAGGCGGTCACCTCCCTCTACCGCCACCCCGAGCGCCTTTGGTTGATCTGCATAGCGATCCTGTTCTGGATCAGCCGGATCATCATCAAGACCCGCCGGGGCGAGATGAACGATGATCCGGTGGTGTTCGCGGTGCGGGATCGGGTGAGCCTCGTCACTGGGCTCCTCTGCGCCTTCATCGTTATGGCGAGCATGTGAGGTGGGCGGGCGTGCGTCTCATTGCGATGTACGGGCTCTTCTGCCTCGTTGCGACGGGGGCGAACCTCGGCGTGCGATGGCTGGCCAAGACCCTCGCGATCCGCACCGGGGTGGGGGTCGAGACCTTGCCGTTCCTGTTCGCCTTGGTGAGCGGGACGGCCGTCGGGCTCGTGGTGAAGTACTTGCTCGACAAGCGGTGGATCTTCCAGGACCTATCCCGCGGCGCCAAGATGCATGCCAAGAAGCTCTCGCTCTACACTCTCACTAGCAAGGCAAAGATGCGGGCCTGACAATGAAATACCTCCCATTCATCCTGTGCACGGTGATGACCAATGCCGCCGCTCAGCTGATGCTGAAGCAGGGCATGATGTTGCTCGGACCGGCTTCCTTCGAAGGCGTTCACCCGTTGCTGAAGCTCATCCAGATCGTCTTCTCGCCCTGGGTCTTCTTCGGGCTCTGCGTGTTCGTCATCTCGATGGCCTCGCACCTCTACGTGTTGTCGAAGGTCGAGCTGTCCTTCGCCTATCCCTTCCTCAGCCTCGCCTATGTCGCGGTTGCCGTGTTCGCCTATTTCGTCTTCCGCGAGGACCTCAACGCCTACCGCATCGCCGGTATTGCCTTCATCTGCGTCGGCACGGTGCTGATCGCCCAGAGTGGCCGCGGCCATGCCGGCGAAGTCATGTCCGTCTCGAATTCCCCGGCCCACTCCAGCGAGCTTCCAAATGAGACACATCATCTTCGGCGGTGACGGATTTGTCGGCCGCCACCTGGCGCCGAAACTTCTGGCCGACGGCCACGAGGTGATCGTCGCCGATATCCAGCGCAGCGACCTGCCGCACTATCGTGGCGTGCGCTTCGTCCAAACCGACGTCACCAACCGAACCGCGGTCGCCGCGGTCGGCATCAAGGCTGACGACATGGTCTACAACCTGTCGGCCAAGATGCTGTCGCCGATCCAGGTGCGCGCCAAGCGGCGCGAGTTCTTCTGGTCGGTCAATTTCCACGGCACCGAGAACGTCATTTTCGCCATGGACAAGGCCGGCGCGTCGAACCTGGTCCATTTCACGACCGACATGATCTACGGCCACACCGTCACGCATCCAATGACCGAGGAGCACCCGGTCGCGCCGCTCGGCGAATATGGCCTCTCGAAGCTGAAGACCGAGGAGCTCGCTGCAGAATGGCGCAAGCGCGGCATGCGGATATCGCTGTTTAGGCCGCGCCTGATCATCGGCCCTGGACGCCTCGGAATCTTGGAGAAGCTGTTCAGGCTGATCGATCTGAACCTGCCGGTACCGATGATCGGCTCCGGCAAGAACCCCTACCAGTTCATCTCGGTGTTCGACTGCGCGGAAGCCGCGCGGCTGGCGTTCAAGGCTGGCGCGCCGAACGAGGCCTACAATCTCGGATCGCTCAACCCGCCGCCGGTGAAGAAGTTGCTCGGCGACCTCATCCGCCATGCCGGCTCGAAGTCGCTGCTGATCCCGACGCCCGCCTGGGCGGTGAAGCGCACGCTCGACCTGCTCGATCTCCTCAACCTGCCGATCATGGATCCGGAGCAGTATCTCATCGCCGACGAGGTCTGCGTGCTCGATGTCTCCAAGGCCGAGCACCAGCTCGGCTGGGTGCCGCAGTACCGCGACGAGGGCATGCTGATCGCGGCCTACAAGGAATACCGACTGAAGAAAGAGGGGCACACACTGGCCGCCTCTCACGTTCCCTCCGGATAGGAGAGCCTTTGATGACCGTCATGGCTAGGCCGGCCGAGGTCGGGCCCCGCGCCGTCGTTTCCGCACCCGAGCTTGCGCCGGCGTCGATCGTCAAGCCGAAGCGTATTTATGGCGCCCGCCCTATGATGCTCTCGGGCTGGGGACGGTTTCCGCGCGTGTCCTGCCGTGTCCTCGAGGCGCGCGGCGAGGAAGAAGTGATTGCAACCATTGCGGAAAACCGCAGCTTGATCGCCCGCGGGGCCGGCCGCTCCTACGGCGATGCCGCCCTGAATCGGGGGGCGACCCTCGTCATGACCGCCTCGAACCGCATCCTCGATTTCAATTCCGGGAGCGGGCTTCTGACCTGCGAGGCCGGGGTGACTCTCGCCGAGATCGCAGACATTTTCGTCCCGCGGGGCTGGTTTCCAGTGGTCACGCCGGGCACCAAGTTCGTCACAGTGGGCGGGGCGATCGCGTCCGACGTGCACGGGAAGAACCATCACCGGGACGGGTGCTTCGGGGCCCACCTGGCGTATCTAGACCTCGCGCTGGCGGATGGTCGCACCCTTCGCTGCTCGCCGACGGAGAATGCCGACCTGTTCCGGGCGACCCAGGGCGGCATGGGTCTCACCGGTGTCATCCTGCGGGCGGCCTTCCGGCTCCGGGCCATCGAGACGGACCTCGTCCGGCAGGAGACGATCCGGGCGGAGAACCTCGCCGAGAGCATGGCCCGGCTCAAGGAGGCCTCCATCGCCAACTATTCTGTGGCCTGGATCGATTGCCTGGCCCGGGGCGGCCGCCTCGGCCGGTCCCTGGTCTATCGGGGAGAACACGTCGCCCTCGATGATCTGCCAAAGGAGCGCAAGGGCCGGCCCTACCTCCCCCGCGGTGGGCGGATGCGCTCGGTCCCCTTCGACTTTCCGGGCGCCACATTGAACCGCTTCACCGTGGCCGCCTTCAACGAGCTCTATTACGCCCGGGGGCGCCCAGGCACCGCGCTGGTTCCCCTGGATCCGTACTTCTATCCCCTCGATGCTATTGCGCATTGGAACCGCATCTATGGCCGCGCTGGTTTCGTGCAGCACCAAAGCGTGCTGCCCGAGGAGGCGAGCCGGCACGGGCTCGAGACGATGCTCTCGCTGATCTCCGCCCGGGACGCCGGGTCGTTGCTGGCGGTGCTCAAGCTGTGCGGTGCCGAGGGCGCGGGGCCGCTCTCGTTTCCGATGAGGGGCTTCACCCTGGCCCTCGACTTCCCCGGCACGACCGCCAATCTCAGCCTCCTGCTTGAGCTCGATGCCATCGTGGCCGACCATGGCGGGCGGCTCTATCTCGCCAAGGACGCCCGCGCGGGCATCGCCGTGATGGAAAGGGGCTATCCGCGCCTGCGGGACTTCGCGCGCCTGCGCGACCGCTTCGATCCCAAACGCCACTTTGCGTCCGTCCAGTCGGAAAGGCTCGGGCTTTGACCGCGATCCTGTCACCGGTCCTGATCATCGGCGCCTCGTCGGATATCGGCCGCGCCCTCGCGCATGAATATGCGCGCCGGGGCGCCTCCCTCGTGCTGGCGGCCCGTCGCGTGGAGCGGCTCGACCCCGATCTTCGCGACCTCCTGCATCGGCACGGGGCCACGGCCCGGGCGGTCGAGCTCGACATCCTCGACCCCGCCGAGCGCGAGGCGTTTCTGGTGGGGCTCAACGAGGTACCCGGCACGGTGGTTTCGGTGGTCGGCCTACTGGGCGACCAGAAGGCGGCCGAGGCCGATCCCGAGGCCGCGCGGATGATCATGGAGACCAACTATGTCGCTCCGGCGCTAGTCCTCTCGGCACTGGCGAACCGCATGGCCGAGCGAGGCGCGGGAACGATCATCGGCATCAGCTCGGTGGCCGGCGATCGGGGCCGGGCGACGAACTATGTCTACGGCTCCGCCAAGGCGGGTTTCACGGCTTTTCTGTCTGGCTTGCGAAACCGGCTCGCCGGGCGCGGCGTGCAGGTGATGACCGTGAAGCCCGGCTTCGTCGCAACCCGCATGACACGCGGCCTGAAGCTCTCCAAGGCGCTAACGGCCAGCCCGGATCAGGTTGCCAAGGTTATCGTGGAGGCGCAGCTCGCGGGGCGCACCGTGATCTACATCCTCGGGCGCTGGCGTCTCATCATGCTCGTCATCCGCCTCTTGCCGGAGCCGATCTTCATGCGGATGAAGATCTGACCGGACCGGGCCTGCGGTGTTTCGGGAGCCGAACGATGGACCAGCTCAATTCCCCGCACGACCGGTGGCTCACCCGCAACCTCTACGTGGTGCTACTCGGTCACCTGTTCCTGCTCAATCTCTGGATGTTGAGCCGCAATGGCGTCCTGTGGAATCCGCAAACCTACTCGGACGAGGCCGAGCACTATCGCCGCGCCCTCCTGTTCTCGCGCATGGTGGGGGGAGACATTTCCCTCAACACCATCGGGAGTTTTTACGCCGGCGGGATTTGGCCGCCGCTCTACTCCATGACCATAGGGTTCGTGCAGCGCCTGACCGGAGCCGATCTCGCTGCGTTGCGCGTGTTCAACATGGCGATGGCCTATGCCGGGTTCGCGCTCCTTGCGGCCGCCATCACGGATGCGCGTCTCCGGGCCGCGAGCGTGATCCTCGCCGTCCTGTTCGTGCTTGGTACCCGAAACTACTTCCAGATTCGGCCCGAGAACCTTGCCATCCTGCTCATCACCGCCCTGATCTTCCTAATAATGCGCAAGGGCCTGTTCTCGGCCGATGAAGGGAACGCCCGCTGGCGGGGCGCTTACGGGACGGCCGGAATCCTCGCAGCGCTCATCTGCCTGACCCACGCGGTTTTCCTCTTCGCCGCGCTTTACCTTTCGGTGCTCGCCTGCCTGTGTCGGCGCGCCCGCGCGATGTTCTTGATCGGCTTCCTCGCAATAGGCGGGCCCTATATTGTGGCACAGAACTTGATTCACAACGGCTTCGTCCTCTTCGCGACGACCGCCGAGGAGAACCTGGCGCGCAACAACAACCCGTTCCTGCGAACCCATCCGCGATCAGCCGCGGACCACCTCTTCGACGAGATGGAGCGCCGCTACGCCGCGGGCGACAAGGTGGCATTCCCAAAGCCGCCTCTCATTCCACAGGGGCGTTACGAGCAATGGCTGCACGACGAGAACAAGCGGCGCATCTTCAAGGCCATCGCCCTGGACGAGATCCGGAGCGATCCGGTTAGCGCCCTGCGGCGCATGGCTCTGCGTTTCTGGAAGCTCGTGAGTGGGAATGCGTGCTTGGGCGATGGCCGCTACGGTTGCTTGATCTCACCTGCGGCAGATCAGGTGTTCTACCGTCTTCTGGAACTTGCTGGCCTCCTCGGGTTTGTTGTAGCCGCCATGCGGGAATGGGGACGGTGGCGCAGCTTCTCCTTCGTGGTGTTCTGCCTCGCCATGCTCATGCCCATGGTCGTCATCCAAGCGCTGGTGCGGCACTTCATCATCGTCCTACTGCTCAGTGCCTTTGGCGGGCTCATGCGCCTGCGGGGCCGAAGCCCGCGATTCGGCAGGGCCGATGGAGTGCGGGCTCCGGTTTCTTCGAGTCATATCAAGTCTCTGAGATCGTGACTCGCTGAGGGCTTCCCGAAGCGTCGGGGTATGATTCGACATGGCGGATCGAGAAGATTCGCCATTCCCGTTCCGCTCCGGACGGATTTTGGCGCGGCCCAACTGCCTGCGATCGCCAAGCAGACGAAGAATGCAGCGCAGGCGCGGCGCCTTCTGGCGCTGGGCGCGAATCATGAGGGCGCTTCGCGCACCGCGGCCGCTCGTTCGGCCAGCCCACAAGGCTCAACGATCTCCATTCGGCGGCGATCATGGGATGGCGCAGCCGCCTTAAACTATGCAGCCTATGAGCTTCCGCTCGACGGCATCCGGCTCTTGATTTCCTTTAGAATGTTGGTTGCGCGTGCGATGCGGCTGTACTTAGCCAGAAAGTCTGCCTTCGCCTGCTGACCAATCTGATCCCGAAGCGCCTTGTTTTCGCGCAGGCGCTGAAGAGCTTTGACCCAGTCGGACGGGTTGTCTGGCGACACCAGAACGCTGTTGACGCTATCCCTCAAAACTTCTCGGATAACTGACAGGTCGGAGGACACTATGGGTTTGCCATGCGCCATATATTCGAAGAGCTTGAGCGGCGACATCCCCTCGGCGATATTTCGACCGCCGCCCTGGCCCTCTACATTTCTAAGATAGGGCGCGAGTACAACGTCCATTTCGGCCAAGTAGGCACATGTCGCGGCGTGAGGAACGTAGCCATGAAACACTGTGTTCGGGCATTTGGCCAGCTTCGATGTCCAATACTCTATATCGCCTGGTGTTCCCCCGACGATGTGAAATGTCGCCCAGCCGCATCGAGGCGCAATAGCGCTTATTATCTCCATGCCTTTTCCCTTATACAGATGTCCGACATAACCAACCTTGAACGTGCCGCTGAGGCTGCATGGCTCGACATTTGGCGGAACAGGATCCGCGCCATTGGGCGCGATGAGAAATTTTCCCGCATGTTGAGGAAAGAGGCGGATGCTGTCGTCCCGCAGACGTTGCGACGTGACGACCAGCATACGGAATGCATCTAGGCCTATCACTTTGGCAAGGCGCTGACGCTGACGTCTGCTCAAACTGCCAATCGGGTCGTGAAGCTCAAAAACGGTCGTGAACCCGAAAAGTCCGGCAGAAACAAGCGCTACAGTAGCCGAGCGTGTAAAGACGACATGCGGCCGCAGCCAGACCGCAGCAAGAAGCGCCAACACAGCAAAAAGAAGCTCCCGGCCGGGAACAGGCCAAAAGGGTATAGGGAGAACGCGGAATGGGAACTCGGTACCGAATCCGTATTCGCGCGCGATCTTTTCATAATGATCTTGTCTATTCATGGAGGCGCGTGGAAGCGCTAGTAGGACCTCCGCACCAGCAACCCGAAATGCATGACACATCTTTGCGACTTGTACCGCATTGGCGGCCAGCGCCGGGACGTGTGCAGAATGTATATAGAGAAGCCGCATCCACAAGGCCTATCTTTCATGCTTCGGCTATGGCGAACCAAGCCAGGATGCTTCACGGGTCAGTCTCCGTAGGACCCGCCGACCAGGGAAGGGACAATGTCTTCACATCAAGGCCATGCATTTCTTGATCGAATGCACGCTCGCGCGCCTCAACCAACTGCCGGCGCACATCGACAACAAGCAACTTTGGGGCACGCGAAAGATCCGCGAACTGCTGGTGAAGCGACCTCTGCCATGGGCTCCTGTCCCGCTGATAGGGTAAAGCGCCCGGTCCCTTAAAGTGTTGCCTTGTTTTCGCGCAAACGCGTTCAGGCAGAAATATTAGCACGTAAGTATACCGCAAAATCATCATTCCGCTGTGCCCGGGGTAACAGCGACATGTCTCTCTGAGGCGTTTAAATCAAACAATCTCAATCTGACCGACTGGGATAGCGCCCTCCTTATGGAACGGCATGTGCCATGACCCAACAAGGAGAAGGGAAACAACAGGATTCGGGGTCTTTGGCATGCGGCACGCACCCACCGATGCGCGGCTGGGCATGGGAACGTAGCCATCGGATGGATTCAGCGCGATCGGTGCGGCGATATGAAAGCACGGGTGGAAGACAAGATCGACATGAGGCACCGACTGCGGATCGTTCATGTCATTACCCGTCTCATCAATGGCGGTGCTGATGAGAATACTGTCCATTCGTGCAATTGGGCCGCGCAAGGAGGACATGATGTTGTCCTGCTGCATGGCGAGTCGGTCCACCCGGAAATCATGGCTAAAGTGGACCCGCGGGTGAAACTCATTGGCGTCCCAAGCTTGACCCGGTCCATTTCGCCTGTCTCCGACGTGAGGGCGTTGTTGGCGCTTATCCGAAGATTCCGCGCCTTGAATGCCGACATCGTGCATACGCACACCAGTAAGGCAGGCATTCTCGGACGTTTCGCGGCATGGGCGGCGGGAGTTCCAGCAATCGTTCATGGCGTGCATATCGTGCCTTTTGTCAATGTCGGCGTCGCCGAGCGGTTTGCCTATCTCGCCTTGGAAAAGCTGGCAGCGCCAGTCACCAGTGCGTTCATTAGTGTGAGCGCTGGCATCCGTGACTTGTGCTTGAGCGCAGGGATGGGACGTCCAGACAAACATTATGTTGTCCATTCCGGATTCGATCTCGATCGTTTTCGCAACGCCGGTCCGCCCGACGATTGGCGCGATTTGTTGCGCTTGACGCCGGGCGCGCCGCGCCCGCCTGTGCTCTTGATGATCGCGGCATTCGAGCCACGCAAGCGACACGCGGAATTTCTGGACGTTTTCAAGAAAGTCGCCGTCCGCTTACCCGACGCGGTGCTTGTGCTCGCGGGCGACGGGCCGCTTCACTCGATCGTCGAATCGCGCGCCAAGTGGCTTGGGCTCGAGCGCCAAGTGGTCTTTACCGGTTATCGGGACGACCCCGAGCGGCTGATCGCACTCGCGGATCTCTGCCTGCTCTGTTCCATGCGGGAGGGATTGCCCCGCGTGGTCATGCAATATCTCGCCGGCGGCAAGCCATGCGTCGCTTGCGATCTGCCAGGTCTTCGCGAAGTGCTCCGCCCTGGTATCAACGGTGTGATTACACCCGCGGACGATTTGGCAGCCATGGCCGACGCCATTGCCGCCGTCCTGGAGGATCGTGAAAGACTGGCTTGCCTCGCCCAAGGTGCCGCGGCGACGGATCTTTCGAACTGGGACGTCAAGCTGATGGGCAAGCGCATCGATGCCATTTACCGCGAGGCTCTTGACCAGCATCGGGCAAGCAGGGGAGTGTCAACAAGGCCTCCTGTCCGAAATGTGGCGCTTCCGCGATGAACGGGTGTGACCTATGCGTTTGACAGTGATCGGGCAGGTTGTCGGATGCATGCTTTACCGATTTCGGGTGCGTCGATCTGGGCGATAAGAGGATCGATGCGCTGAAAGGTGGTGAGATGCCAAAAAAGTCATCTTCTCTTGCACATGGGACGGGGGGTGGCCGCCAGTGGCTCCAGGAACGCTATCCGGCGGATTGATATGATTGTAACAGAAATTGTCTCTGCTCATCCGATGAAGCCCCCCCAAGCCGAAGCTCTTCCGAGCATACGTATTCTGCTCGTGCTCCCAACCTATTTTCCTGAGTCATATGGCGGTGCCGAACAACAGACGCGCCGATTTGCTCGGATGCTGGTTGAAAGGGGCGTTTCCGCAACCATTCTGGCACCCAGATTGTCGCACTCGACGCCGAAACGGTCCGCCATCGACGGGGTGCCTATCCATCGCCTTCGTTTGCGCGCGGCGCCGAATTTAGGCGGGCGGCATATGCTGTCGTTCCTGTCGTGGTGTGTCCAGGTAGTGATCTGGATGCTGCGCCATCGCGACGAATTCGATGTCGTACATATCATCCATGCCCGACTTCACGCTGTTCCGGCGGCATTGGCAGGAGCCCTCCTGCGCAAACCGGTTCTCGCAAAATTGGGCCGGGGCGGACGGTGTTTCGATCTCGACGTTGTGCGCGAAAAGAAAATCATCGGTCGCTGGGCGTCCGCCTTGATTAAACGTCACGTCACGGCCTTCATCGCCAATAGCCGCCAAATCGCTGGTGATCTGAAGAGACATGGCATCGGCGCGGATCGCATTCATATGATTCCGAATGGGATCGATCTGCCCCGCAAGCCGCGCCGCGAGCCGAACGCCGATGGCAGCCGACGCTTTATCTGCCTTGGCCGCCTCGATCCGGAAAAATGCCTCGAGCACATGATCGATGCGTTCGCGGCACTTCCCGCCGACGCAAAGGCGCAACTCACCATCCTGGGCGATGGCCAGTGCCGCGCCGCGCTCGAGGAACAGGCGGCCCGCCTTTCCGGCAGGGTCACATTCGCCGGCGCGGTCGAAGATGTCTTTCCCTTTCTGTGTGACGCAGATTTCTATCTTTCCACCTCGGTGTCGGAAGGCATGTCAAACGCCCTGCTCGAGGCCATGAGCTGCGGCGTGGTGCCGATCGTCACCGATGTCAGCGGTGCGTCCGACATTGTGGAGCATGAGTGCAGCGGCTTTGTGGCTCGCTCGCATCTGGAGTATTGCGGACTCCTTCTTCGCGCGCTCGGCCTATCGGAAGCCAAGCGCGATGAGATGGCGCGGCGCGCAGTACAAACGATCGCTGCGCAATTCAGCATGGAAAGCGTCGCAACACGGCAAATGCGTCTCTACGCCACGCTTATGCAGAAAGCCTTGCCATGCGCGCGCTGAAGCTTGCTTGCGGGACAATGTGGCGGAATCTCGGGGCTTATACCGGCATTGCTCGCTTCGTTTTGCTCAAAACCTTCGGGTAAATAGATCACATGAGGCTCATCCTTCATATCGGCACGCATAAAACGGGAAGCACGGCGTTACAGCAATTCCTGTCGGCAAACGCAAAAGGGCTGAGCGAATATGGCATATGCTACGCCTCGCCAGTCCATGAGTTTAATTTCAACAGCATTGTCAGTGCGTTCTTACTAGATGGACAAGAGAAATTCCGATATTTCCTTCTCGAGAATTTGAGAAAGGCAGAGCGCAACGGAGCTCACACAATCATCGCAAGCTCCGAGAATCTTTATGCTATGGTGCGGTATCTGGCGTGCTTCAAAGCTGAGAAAACGAGCGCTGAGGTTCTTGCAAAAGAGCGCAGTCTCATCGAGCGCTTGCGCGCCGCAATCCCTGGCCATGTAGAATGCCACGTACTATGCTACGTACGAAGGCCCGATCATTATCTCGAATCTCTGTACAATCAAAATGTGAAGCGGGGCGCTCTGCTTACCGGCGATGTTGTCGACTTTCTCAACACGATTAATGACATGCTGGACTATCATCGCTACCTATCCATCTGGCGCGATGTCTTTGGGAGCCGCGCCTGCTCGGTACGCGCTTACGAAGCGGCCCTGCCAAATCTGATCGACGATTTCGCGAGACATGTTCTTGGTACTGATATCTCCGCTTTCACGCAGCAGCATCTTCGTGTAAATGAGCGGCTAAGCCGAGATGTTCTGGAATATAAGCGCGTTAGAAATGAGCATACTCTTTATTCCGAGCGCATATTGGAGCGCAGGATCTATGCGTTGGTAGACAAGAGAATAACAAGCCCTAACACTAATCACGAATATCTCTCACCCGATGAAAGGGCCGCTCTTCTTTCGAGGCTGGAACCCAGCCTGGAGCGGCTACGAACGGAATTCACTCTGCCGCCCTTTCCGCGGTTCAACCTCGAAACGGCCAGGGCGTCCTGGCAGCCTTATCCGGGACTTTCGCTCGAAAAGAGGAGAGAGATCGAATTCCATTACAATGCCGTTCAACGCCAGATCGGCTTCCGTCTGGAACGCCGTCTCATGCGGGCGGCGTCCTTGACGCGCAGGCGGCTGCCATTTCTCGCATGGCTTCTCGATTTTGCGCGCGGCAGCGGAATACGCAGATTGCTGCTGGAGGCAACAAGCCGGTTTCAGTGAACCAATGCTGCCGTGATGGCGCGAATAATGGCAAATTCAATAGCGATCACGAATATCTATCTCCTGACGAAAGGGCCGGACACCTTTCCAGGTTTGGAGCCCAGCATGGAGCGGCTGCGAACGGAGTTTGCTTTGCCAGCCTTTGAAGCCGCCAAGGCGGCCTGGCGGCCCTATCCGGGGCTCTCATTCGAAAGAAGGCAGGAAATCGAATGCCATTATAAAGTCGCCCAAGCGCGGGTGGCCTTCCGGCTGGAGCGCGTTATCAAACGGACAGCATCCATGGCGCGCAGGCGTTTGCCATTTGTGTCGTTGGTGCTTGCTATGGTGCGCGCCAGTGGGATGCGCAGGATGCTTCTCGTTTCCTTAAGCCGTCTCAAGTAGTCAAGCGTATTGTTCTCAGTCACGAGTCGAAGCCCGTGAACGAAAGCCGGAATTTGACACACGAGGCTGCCCGGGGTCTTTCTTGGTCGGGCACCATGCTGCTGGCCCGAATCTTATTGAATGTCCTGGTCACGGCTGTCCTCGCTCGCCTGCTTTCGCCCCAAGAATATGGTGTTGTCGGCGCTGCCATGATCGTCGGTGCCCTAGGAAATTCGATCGCCAATCTTGGCATGTCGCAAGTGGTGATCCAGCGACGGGACATCGAAGAGCGGCATATCGGAACCGTCATTTCCTTGTCGATGCTAATCGCCACCATTCTCGGCTTGCTTCAATGGATTTTTGCACGGCAGATCGCCGATTTTCTTCATGTGCCGGAATTGGTCCTCGTTTCGCGCGTCCTTGCGGTCATGATGGTTGCGAATGCATTCAATCTTGTTGCCGAGGCCATTTTGTCGCGGCACCTGAAATTCAAAATATCCTCCATAGCGGGGCTGGCCGCTTGGATTGCTTCCCATGTCGGCCTAGCCATTCCGCTTGCCTATTTAGGATTCAGCTATTGGGCCTTGGTGGTCGCGTATATGGCCGAGGCATTCATCCTGGCCAGCATCTATTTCTTCATTGCCAGGGACTATCTCGTGAGGCCCAGTTTTGACATGCAGTCCTACCGCGATATCCGCAGCCAGAGCCTGGGCTATTCGCTGGCAGGTATATCGACCTTCACCGCCAAATATATCGACAATATTATTGTCGCGCGCTTGATCGGTACCGCAGAGCTTGGCATTTACTCACGAGCGTATTATCTGATCGCGATGCCGGCAACTCTGTTCGGCAATCTGAACAAGAGTGTGATTTTCCCGCTCCTGTCGAAGGTTCATCACGATAAGGCGAGGCTCCGCAGGGCTCACCTCAAGGGTTTTGCTTTGACGGCGGCGCTTGCCCTACCGGCTAGCGCGTTTCTATGCTGTTTTGCGAAAGAGCTTGTCCTGACAGTCCTCGGCCAACAATGGATGGATGCCGTCACTCCTATTATCGTATTCTCTGCAGGAATTTATTTCCGCGCGGGTTACAGAGTGTGCGCAGCCGTGACGCTTGCGACAGGCCACAGTTACCGAACGGCGTCCATGCAAATCACTTACATGGCCCTTGTCGCTTCATTCGCATTCTTCTCGGCGCCTTATGGCGTGAACGCGGTGGCGGTCGCTGTCTCGGCGGCCATGGCAGCAAGTTTCGTGCTTTATACTGTCGTCAGTTGCCGGATGACGGGGGTGACGCTCTGGGATTTCTTGCTTGTCCATGGTCCACCGGCTGCTTTCGCCATATTCGTCTTCGGGGCAGGCTCAGCGGTCAAAGTTCTGCTCGAAGGATGGCCGCATTATCAGGTGCTGGCCGTCGGGCTTTCCGTCATAGGCGCGTTATCCCTTGTTACGCTCTATATGAGGGCTTCGCTTTTGTTCGGGAGATACGGCGTAGAAGTGCTCAAGAGCGCAGCATCAAAGAAAGCGTCGTGGATCAATTGAACGCCAAGCTGAGCGAATAAAAGCGGTCGCATCTTATAGCTTCAATCGCCAGATATCGGCCCATGCGGCGGGAGCGAATGCGCTGGCGAGCAGACGGTTGGCGAGCACGTATGTGCGATCGCGGTCCGCCGAGGCATTGACCTTCGGCAGAACCGTGCCCGCGGGGACGTCCACGCCGAGAAATTCGGCCAGTTTCTCAACACCGTCGCCCTCGTCCCAACAAAGCTCCAAGAACGGCTTTCCTGAAAGCATCCTTCGAACGCGGGCGTTGTGCTCCGTATAAAATTGAATTAGGCGCGCATCCTGCCCAAAGGGATAGCGTTGGCCCCAGACCACCTTCCGAACGTTTTTGGACGGAATGTTTTTGAACGGATTGCTTGTGAGCGTGTGCTTTTTCAGGCTGGATAGCCAGCGCTCCGGCGATGACCGCCTTGTCAGGATGAAGCGCGCGTCTGGAAATCGCTCGATCAGCATCGAGCACATCAACGGATAGGGCCAGTCTTCGAAGCTGTCGTACTGGCCGATGAAATCGAATATCTTGCCGTACTCTTTCTTGTGCCAGGCTTTCACGACGTCGCCCAGATGGGGCGCGTGATTGAATCCGACCCCTCTGAGAACCGTCCCAAGGGTCTTTGTGCCGGTCTTAGCAAGTCCCACACCGAATATCTTGGGCACGCCCTGGTTGGTCATTCCTAATCCAAGCTATCCTCAGAACCTGTACCCAGAGTGCTCGATAATATAGGCGAACCTTTGGACCTGCGCAATCTGGCCGCTGGCCGCTGAAAGGTCAGGGCAACGAGCCCAGGTGGGGCTGGAGGGCGGTGAAGCACTAGGGAAGGGAAACGCCTGACGCGCAAGCTTGAGGCGTTGCGCCAGGAGGTCTGGCGGCTCATGCACGCGCCACTGGCCACCCAGCACGAATGGTTCGCCGCCGTTCTGCGTGGACACTTCGGCTACTATGACAGGCCGCACAACTATCCAGCGCTCAACGGGTTCTATCGGGAAGTGCGTCGGACGTGGCTGCGATGTCTGAGGCGGCGTAGCCAGAAAAGTCGGCGCATGGGCTGATTGGAGCTCGACACCCTGGCAGCGCGCTTCCGCCTGCCACTCCGCGCATCGCTCGCACCTGGGCGCAGGCCCGGATACGACGCGGGTTACTCTCGGGAGGAGCCGGGTGCGGGAAATCCGCCCGCCCGGATCTGTGAGGGGCGAAAGCCGAATGGCTGAGCTACTCGACCACGATCCCATTGACCGCGCGAGGCGGGCACGTCATCCTGTCAAAACGGTGTCTCACGGGCTCGGTGGATTGAACATTAGGCGGGATGAGAGGTCCCATGGCTGACGTTGCAATCTATGGCTCGGGGTTTGCCGGCTACACATTGGCTGCTGCGGCGCTCGAGCAAGGTCAACGCGTGATAGTCGTCGAGCGGGGTCCGAGGACGGATCAGCGCCGCTCTGCGGAACTTGCGCGAGTCCATTCGCCATGGGAACTGGTCCAATCTGGCGGACGAAGCGGCGAAAACGGACCTGGCGATCGCACGCCTCGTCTTTTCGGACTTGGTGGCACGTCTTTACTTTGGGCCGGCAAATGGCGCCGCCTCGACACGGTCGACTTTAGTCGGCGTCAAGCGACTCGAGCATGGCCTATCACTGCCACCGACCTTGAGCCTTTTTATCGTGCAGCCGCCGACCGCTTTGGGCTCGACGTTGACGACCGAGCCAACATGGTTCCGTTTCGCGCGCTCGCGGAGGCCGAGGGCTTGCGTCTCGTGCGCATCACGCTCCCGCAGCCGGTGTTGCGGCTCGATCAGGCATGGACGAGATTGGAGACGCACCCAAACCTGCAGATTATCACCGATGTGGAACACCTTGACTTCGAGCTGTCACAGGGTGCGGTGAAATGCGCCTTCGCCAAAGTCGGGAATGACGGCGAGTGTATTGAGATCTCGGCGTCTCGCCATGTGATCACGGCGGGCGGCATCGCTTCGCCTTATCTCATTCACCGCTTGTCCGAGCGCAAGTCAGAGACACCGAAACCATTTCTCGGCGGCTATATGGACCATCCGAAAGGGCCGATCGGCCGATTGATGCCGACCCGACATATCGATGATCTCGATTATATGCTGGAATCCCGTGATGACATACATGTCTTCGCTCTGCCTGAAGCTGAGCTGCTTGAGAGCGGCATTGGCAACCACTCGGTTTTTGTCTGGGGCGAGGCGCGCCGTAATCAATCCCTGCGCAGCCGTATATGTGGACGTTGGTTGCAGTTGAACATCAATTGTGAGCAATTTCCCGAATCGGCCAACGGAATTTCGCTGGACGATCCACCAGAGGTGCGCTGGCGCATTTCGAGCGCGACGCGACGCGATATTGAAGCCTTTCTCGACCGTATTCTGCCTCGGATCTCCGCCTTGTTCGGTCCCGTGAAGCGGGCCGATTGGGTAGCAATGACCGGTGCCAGCCATCCCGCCGGGTGCACGCCGCTTTCAGCGTCGCCGCTGGGCGCAGAGCTGAACGCCGATGGGCGATTGCCGACGCTCGCAAATGCTTTCTGTGTGTCTTCTTCTGGCTTTCCGTTTGCCGGCTCGGCCAATCCTACTTTGACCGTCGTGGCGCTCGCCGAGCGACTGGCTCAAACATGGTATCCCGGGTGATGGATGGCGGACCCAAACTTCTCGTTCTCGGCGCAGGGCGGCGCGTGCGCGATCATATTGCACCGGCGCTGTTCGGCCTTGGGCTGACGCGCTCTGACATTACAATTGTCCGCCGCAGAGCAGCCGCTGGCGAAGGGCTATTGGAGGGAATCCCGGTAAGAGACTGGCACGCACTCGCGCCGCAATATGACCTTGTTCTCAATTGTGTCTGTCAGCACAACCTCGTCGAGACGCAGACGCGGGCGCTGAGGTTATTTCCCGGCGCAATGCATTTCTGCGATACGCCGATCTTTTTCAAGTTTACCGAACTCCCGGCCACGCTAGGTCTTGCAAGGAATTCAAATCTGTATTCGCTGGAGGATTGGCCGTTTATGCCCAATTTACAGCCGATATTCGGGCTTTGTCGTAAGGCGGCGGACGACTACCATCTGCGCTTCGAGCATGTTGGTATCCCCACGCATTTTTTCTCTGTGGCACGCACGGTCGCCGCGATCGGCCGCCGCAGACGGATACGCCTTGTCATTCGCCGACGAAACATAACCACGGACTTGGCTTTGGGCGGGCGGGCACGCTGTGTCCTGGTTAAGCCCAAAGAAGACATGTGCGCAAAAATATCATGCTGGGCCAATGGCCAACTCATTGAGGATTTCTTCGAGCTCCGCTCAGCCACCGAGGCCGTGTTCCACCCGGAAGTGGTGTCCCGCGTTCTGGATGGCGTGCGACTCCGCTACTTTCTTGGCGCGCACTGCCTGCGCGAGGTTCTGGTTCCGGCCGAAGTGGCTGCAAGATTCCACGGTAGGACCGATAGACGCGCAGCGCACGACCTCGACAAAATTGCAGGATTGATGGATGTGCTTGGGTCCGCCTTGGCAGGACGGCCAGCGGCTTATGCATATTCGGATTCCGTGCGCGACGCCGTTGCGGCGCGTCTCGAGGCAAGGGCGCGTTTTGCCTGCGCATTTCCTGCACCGTCTAGAGGCGATGATCGTCCACCGACGTCATGTCTTCAGCACGCCTCAGAGTAACGGTGAACCAGAGCTTCGAAGTCGTGAGTCGCGTGTGATCGCATCATGCGTCCTCGATTGCGGACACGAGGTGTTCGACGTATCTTTGCCCGTCATCGAGCCGCGCAAACTCAGAAATTGTCACCTCGATAATCGAACACTTCCGCGGTTGCGCGTGTGCCTGTCCAAATCCGCTGTCGCACTCATGATCGAGGCGGGCAACCGTGGCGCTTCGCCAGCGCCGTCAGGCTCTCTTCACTATTCTGTGTCGCTCGACGGATCGCCTCTGTCGTGGTGGCGCTGCCGTGTAGAACCTGGCCCATAGTGCTTCCGCATCAGGCGCGCGAGCCATGTTCCCTGGCTGCCGTTGAAAAGCCAAACCGAAACCCTATGATATGCTGGGGAGCTCACCAGGAGAAGCGCGACAATCGGTAACGGGTGCCCATGGTGGAGTCTCACCCCGAAACCAGAGATTGTTGGTACACGCTAATGACCAACCGCATTTCTCGCCGGGATCTGGCGCGGGCTGCATGCGCCGCCCTTCTGCTGACGGCATCCGGTCGCCCAGGACGGAATGCTCTCGCCGCCGGTCCGGAACAGGGCTCGCCGCAGAAGGGACAACTCTGGCATCCAGATCTGTTCCCGGAGATGATCGTGAAATCCTGGTATCAGGAGGATTTGGCCGAAGGCGAGGTCTCCTCGTGGCAATCCGGCGGCGTGAAGCCTGTGGCTGCGGTGCAGGCCGAGCCTTCTCTGTGCCCGACAAAGCTTGGGAAAGACGGCGTGCTCTTCAAGAAGGGTACGAAACAGGCATTGACTTGGCCTGCCGATAACGACGCCCCATACCTTCACCGCTGGTGGCTCGTGATCGCCCGGTGCGATTCCGCAGCCAACTCCGATGCGAACAACGTTTCTGTTTTGTGCGTCAATGGCGCCGAGGGTGGTTCGGTGCACCGCCAGCCGCGGGTCTGCTTCAGGCCATCGAAAGGCACATTCGTTTCACAGGTCGATGATGGCAAGATCAAGAGCGAGGAAGGGAAATGCTCGACGGATTTTGGCGGCTGGAATGTCATGGTCGGGTACCGCCGGGGATTCGTGATGCAAGTTGTGGTGAATGGGGTCAAGACGGCTGGCCAGACCATCTATGCAATGGCACCCAACCGGATGAAATCGGAGAGCTTCATGGGCGATGTGAACAATCCGATGAGGGCCGATGTCGCGATCGACTGCGTCATCATCGGACAAAGCGAACTAGATGACTCGCAGATCGACATGCTGATGGGATGGGGCATGTGGCGCGTCGGCCGGCAATCCGACCTGCCAAGCGATCATCCCTATCGCCAGCGCCCTCCTTCATTCGTGGATGCGAACAACAAACCGGCACGTTACGAATTCGACTCAGCCTCGTGGGAGTCCTGGGCAGCCATCCGCAATGAGCGATTTGCTCATCGTGGTCAGGCGGCGCCGCCGATCCGCGGTTACGCAACGGTCTTCTTTGATGATTTCGATACCAACACGGTTGTCGATGATTCCAAAGGTGCCCAAGCCAGCATCTGGTACGCGCCGACCTCTCTGGCGAATGTCGGCGTTGACGCCATTGCCCAGCGGATCTCGGGGTCGCCTTCCTCATATGTGCACGACGGCGCCAGCCACACGCTGGCGCTCCGGCTCTTGCATAAGGGCCGCTGGAGAACAGGTGCGTTCTCTTCAGTGAACAACAATGGCCAAGGGCGGTGTTGGGGAAAAGGAATCTTTGAGATCCGCGCCAGACTTCCAAAGATCACAGCGCCCCGCCCCGGATTTTTTCCTGCTTTTTGGGCGTATGGCAAAGAGCATCTGTTCTGGAGGACGCGCAATCGGCTTGAGACTGACTTTTGGGAATATGATGGTCTCAATGGGGCCCACATCAACATAAGCCAGCACGTGCACAAACCCAAACTCGGTTATGCAGATCCACATATCGCGGCAGGTGGCGTGCACCGGAAAATAGCCGGCTATCAAGTCGATCCATCAAATGGCTTTCCAGCGGCAATCGACATATACGATGGCGAATTTCATACTTGGTACGCCCAGATCGAGGATGATTATAGTTATTTCGTGATCGATGGCTGGGAAGTGGCGCGCGTTCCGACGAGCCCGGAACTCGCAGCGAAAAAATACATCATGGTGGATTTCGCTTACGATCAAAACAAGGGGCGTGCTGAACCGGACCCGTCGCAGACGTACGACATGGTCATTGACTATATAAGGGTCCGGCAGACGGAAACGGATCTGGCTAGGGTTCCGCCGGGTTTCAGCGCATTGCCGACCTTGTCGGGCCGGGCTTCGCCAAGCCAAGCGCTGACCGTCGTACCGAACGTGGTTGCGTCGCAAATAGAGTGTCTCTGGTATCGTGACGGCGTTCCGATCGTCGGCGAAACCGGCACAGGCTATGAGCTCGGCTCGCAGGATATGGGGCATAAAATTCGCTGCCACGTTCGCGCAGTCTCTGTGCTCGACCAGCCAGAAGCCTGGACCCCGGAAAGCGAGACCGTCGGCTAGAGCACGTCCTGTGATCGATGAATCGATTGTGATGTGACGGGTGCGTTTTGTGCTGATTCAACATCCACCTCGATGGAGGTGGACGATGGGAAGAGCATTGAGCGGGGATCTTCGGTCGCGGGTCTTGAAGGCTTCGGACGAGGGCATGTCGGCGCGGCAAGCGGCGGCGCGGTTCGGCGTGGGAGTGTCCAGCGCGATCCGCTGGATTGCGCGGGCGAAGATCGGCGAACAGGCGCCACGCCCGCAGGGCCGCCGCCGCGCCTCCAGCCTCGATGCGCATGAAGCCTTCATCGTCGGGCTGATCGAGGAGCGCAAGGACATCACGCTGAACGAGATGGTGGAGCGGCTCAGCGCCGAGCATTCGGTGCGGATCAGCCCGCAGCGCCTTGAGCGCCTGGCTTCGCGGCCACGGCTGGACATTCAAAAAAAGTCCGCGCACGCACTGGAGCAGGATCGCCCCGACGTCCTGAAGCGGCGCCGGGACTGGTTCGACGGCCAGCTCGATCTCGATCCGGCGAAGCTCGTGTTCATCGACGAGACCGGCCTCTCCACAAAGATGGCCCGCCTGCGTGGAAGAGCGCCGCGCGGCGAGCGCTGCCGGGCCGGCGTGCCGCATGGCCACTGGAAGACCACGACCTTCACCGGAGCGCTGCGGCTGACGGGCATGACAGCGCCCTTCGTCTACGACGGCGCTATGAACGGCAACGTATTCGTGGCCTATGTCGAGCAGGTGCTGGTCCCGACATTGTCGGAGGGCGACGTAGTCGTCATGGACAACCTGCCCGCCCACAAGGCCGCCGGCGTGCGCGACGCGATTGAGGCCGCAGGGGCAAGCCTGCTCTACCTGCCGCCCTCCAGTCCCGACTTCAACCCCATCGAGAACGCCTTCTCCAAGCTCAAGGCGTTGTTGCGAGCAAAGGCCGAGAGAACCATCAAGGCTTTGTGGGACGCCGTCGGTCCGCTTCTCGACCTCTTCACGCCAGCCGAATGCGCAAACTACTTTAAGGCCGCAGGATATGAACCGGATTAAACAGGACGTGCTCTAGGCCGCATCGACTGCGCGCCGTAACGATGCGCCATCACTCTCCGTCGACTGCCTGATGAGCTCTACCTACGCTCGAGGCACCGTTGGACGTTGGAAGACGCAGACCTTCATCGCTGGGCTGCTCTGTCATGGGCTCACCGCCCCTTTCGTCGTCGACACACCGATGAACCGGCGCAAAATCTTCTCCGCCCGCCGGAATACCAACAAGATTCTGTCTCCGGGAAAGAGAACATGTTAAAAGGATATCGCGCCGCGTGGGGCTATGATGCGTTATCTCCTCACATTCGCGATACTAAGCCTTTTCCTGCCAATCAGGCTCGAGACGGGTCTTGTATTGCTGCGTCCGTTCGAGCTGATCACATTGCTATCGCTCATCATTGGCCTCACGACGGGGCGTTGGCGAGGTTTGGTTTTTCCAGCCGGTTTTCTACTCCTCCTGCCGTTCTTGGGCTGGGACATGGTCTCTGCCTTCAGCGTGGACAGAGAGAACGGCCTGCGCGAGCTGTTGCAGATGTCCGCTGTGGGCGCCTTTGCGTTCGCCCTCGCACAGGAGGCCAGACGGCTCGAGACTGACAAGGCCGTCAACATCTTGCTTTTCGGCATGGTGGCGATCCTCGCCTATACGATCGCCTGGCATGTGGCCCATGGCTACTTGGTCGGTTGGAAGCATCTGTCCGATCCAAGGCTCGCGTTCAGCTTCCTTCCAATTGCGCTCGCGGGGCTCCTCCTCTTCGCCAACCGGGCCAAGCGGCGCACCCTCTGGTTTGTATGGGCAGGGATGCTTCCCCTGCTCGTGCTATCTGGGGAACGCAAGGCGTTTTTGATCTATCTCTTTCTGACCACTTCGCTTCTGATGCGCGGACGGCTCGCTGCGATGGTACCGGCGATCGCCGCCAGCTTCGTGGGTCTTTTCGTGCTGTCGACCATGGTGGACAACGCCTATATCGAAAAGCAATTGCAGACCATGCTCCATCCGCTGAGCATGGGGCAATACGAATACCTGGCCGCGACGGGGAAATATGCCCTTGGAGACACACCGAGCAATGTCCAGCGCGCGTTTGCCTTCACTCTGTCCAGACAGCTCATCTCCGAACATCCACTAATGGGCGTGGGCACGAACCAATTCACGAATATTATCGATACGGAGTTCAGCAATCTTCCTGACGAGTTGCGGCTGGGAATCCACGGCGAGTTTCAACGCATCCTCACCGAGAACGGCATCATTGGGCTCAGCCTCTATCTTCTGATATGGGCCGCCGCATGGTTTCGGCTAAGCCGTGTTTTAAGCTCGGCACTTTTTCACGAATTGATCGGAGCAGCCCAGGCACGGCTTCTGCCCCTCGTGGTCCTTGTTCCCTGGGCTTTCTATGTTGGAACAGAAGCCTCCGGCACACGAGCTTTCGTCACGCTGATCCTTGTCTCGCTCCTGCCGGAATTGACGCGGCACGGGCTTTGCCTAGTATTGCACAGGGCGCGGACGAGGCACCCGACGAGCACTAGTCATTCTCGATTTCTTGGCCGCGCCTTGCCAGGAAGCGCAAGATGAGTGTTTCGGTCATCTTGACATGCCACAATGAAGAACGCTTCATTGTGCAGGCAGTGGAAAGCGTGATCAATCAGACGGCTTCGGGCGGCATCAGCGAGATCATCATTGTCAATGATGGCTCGACGGACGGCTCGACTGAAGTGATTGCGTCGTTGGTCGATGGGGAGCCGCGCATCCATGTCCTGACAACGGCGGGTATCGGGCCCTCATCGGCAAGGAATCTTGCCATCAGACATGCTACCGGTGATTTTATTGCATTTCTCGACGGCGATGATTTCTGGGCTGAGGACAAGCTTGAGCGTCAATTGACCGCCTTCGGTAATGGCTGCAAGGCAGCTCTGGTCTATGGTGATTTAGTCGACTTTTCCGCTCCAGATCTTTCCGATGCTGTCCCCGTGGCCGTTGGCCGCTATCGCGCGGATCAATGCGATACGCTGCCGACATATTTTCTGCTTGATGGGCCGATTGTTCCTTCCAGTATCGTTATACGGCGGGAGATTGTTGAAGATATCGGGATGTTCAACGAGGCATTCAGGGTTGGAGAGGATACAGAGTTTTGCATGCGCGTAGCCGAGCGTTGGACATTTCAACATGTGGCCGGAGCACTCGTCTATAAACGGCGTCATGGCTCAAACACAACCCGCAGACTCGATGCGCTTCTGCCGGTAGCAGAACAGCTCACGCGAGAATGGGTCATCCGAAGGCCGGAGCTTGCGCACCTGGCGCGGCGGCGCAACGCGCGCCTATACGCAAAAGCCGGCAATGATTGCGTGGCTCAAGGCGAAAAGAAACGCGGAGCGCGCTTACTCATTCGCGCGATACTGCACGATCCATTGTCCTGGCGGGTATACGTTTACATTTTTCTCTGCGCCCTACCAACGGCCATGGAGCCGCATGTGCGCCGCGCAGCCAAGCTATTGTTCTACCGCGCCATGCGCAAAAAACTTTGCTGACCTTAAAGATGCTTGCGGAATGGCGAGAGTTCGAGCATCTCATGCGCCAGCCTGGGGATCCTTCCGTACCGATTATTCTGTACCGCGACGGCAGGACCATAACGCAGGCGAAATCCGAGTCCCCTGATATGCGAACGGCCGACTATCCGGTTGTGCGTGGTCAGCCCGCACTGATCGATTTCTCTTGCAGTCTCGTGCGTGCCGATGTCCTGACGGCAAGCGGCATGTCACTCATAAGGAGGCGGCCGAACTGGCTGAGGATCACCAAGGGATGGCTCTTCGGAACTGCGAATCTCAGTGCGCGAAACATTGTCAGCTTTCGCGATCACATTCTCTCGCACGGCGTCGAGCGCCCTCTCGTGCTCATGATCGGCGCCGCAACCAGGGGTGCGGGGACCGAGGGCCTTTATGAAACCGAGGCCTTTCGACAGATTGCATTCGACATCTATCCGTCCGGACACACACATTTCATCGCGGACGCCCATCAAATTCCGCTTGCCAGCGGCTCGGTGGACGGCGTCTGCATTCAAGCGGTCCTCGAGCATGTGATTAACCCGGAACAGGTCGTTTCAGAGATATCCCGTGTGCTCCGGCCCGGCGGTCTCGTCTACGCCGAGACACCGTTCATGCAGCAAGTGCATGAGGGCGCTTATGATTTTACGCGCTTCACGGAGGTCGGACATCGCTGGCTATTCCGGAATTTCGAAACGATCAGTCGTGGAGCGCTCGGTGGACCCGGCTTGTCACTCTACTGGGCGGCGAAATACTTCCTCCGTGGCTTTACCCGAAGCCGGTGGCTTGGTGACGTCTTGAGTCTGCCCTTTGCGCTGGCCCCGCTTATGGACGGCATGATCGGAGAGGGTCACAAGATCGACGGCAGCAATGGGGCCTATTTCCTGGGAAAACTAACCGAAACGAGTATCTCACTAAGCAGCATTGTCGACGAATATCGGGGCGCTCAACGCTAGTACCGGGATCCCTGATGAATGTATGAGGACACAGTCGGGCAGCCACCTAACGTTCCCTGCCTATCCACGTGGCCGAGAATGGCATCGATAGACCCTATGAGGAGCCAGAGTCGCCGAAAATTTGTGCTGGCAGCAGGGCTGAGCGCGCCAGAGAAGTTGGCCGAACACGTTATCAATTATCTCGCGCAACACGGCTACGTCGACCGATGAACCGGGCGTTTCAGCCAGTTCGGTGTGCAAGGCATCTTCGACCAGATCCGCACGCCGACTCCACAGGCAAAGGGTGTCATGATGATCGCTCCCGCGGATGGTCGACCAAAGCACCAAGCAAGGGCTTCCACCATTTGGTCGAAACGCTGGCCATCTGCGCGAGCACAAGAAGGAAGGCTTAGCGGCATTGGTCGCCTCAGGCACTCACCGCCAAATCCGCCGAAGGCGTCCTGGCAAAACGGTAGGGCGTGTTTATTCGCATTTCCTAATATTTTACCGCTCTGACCCGTTCCGATATGTTATGATGGTTAACGCGCTGAGAGCTGGACAGCCAAGGAGCGGGTCACGCGAGCGGCTGCGAGTGGGACGGCGATGTCCTTTTTGCTATTTTTGCGCGGCCTTATCATAGTCCTGTTGGCATTCGCCATCGGTACATATTTGCTTACCGGCTCGCTCTGGAGCACGTTTGTCCAAACGGTAATTTGTGGGATCTTGATACAGATTGGGTACTTTGTTGCTGTCATGCTGCTTGTGTGGCGCGCGGTCTCCAAAGAACCCGAGATTCCGAAGACACACATCGCGCGCGATGAGTCCGAAAGGGAGCAACGGCCGAGCCACTTGGTGACTAAGTCGGACCACTTTCCGCCTAGAAGAGGACGATCAGCACGATGACACCCCACACCACGATACAAAATGTGACTGCAGCCTGTCTAATTCGGGCACTGGAGAGGTGTTCCGCGAGGCGCCAAATGCGCCCAGACCTCTTACGGTTATGGTTATCGCGCGCCTGTGATCGACGAGGCATTCCAATCGACATCCCTGTTTCCCGCAGGACTGGCTCAACCTAGGCCCGGAATCTCTTGCTCAGATGTTGCCATTTGGCAATCGACCCAGTTTCTTCCTTTAATTGGATAGCACGACGTGCAGCGGAGCATGGGCCATGGGCCGCGTGAGGGTTCGTTTTATTACAATCAGAGTTAGGAATTCGCGCCTTTGGCGAGGAGCGGGCTGACGTCCGCCCAGGGCGGTGTGCCCCTGTGCTCCGCTGGCGTCGATACTGAATTTGCGGACATTTAGTCAGATAATGTGGTAGCGTGTTTCTCACTGCCTATGCGCTGCCAGTCTCATCCCACGGGTTTGAAGGCGTATGCTCCGCGAAGTTGAAAATCGGCACACGGATGCTGCCTTCATATTCGACGATCCTCAGTCGGGAACGATTGATCTCGAAACACTCCTGGCGGCAGCGCGACGGCAGTTGAGGTTCGTCCTTACATGCGCGCTCGCAGGCTTTGTACTGGGGCTGGCGTACCTTGCGGCCGAGGTGCCCTTGTACGAGTCGACGGCCAGAATCCTGATCGACAAGAACCAGCCATCCGTCGTGACGAAGTTAACAGAGAGCGGAAGCTCCACACAGCTTGACCCGATGATGCTGAGTCAGGTCGAATTGTTGCGTTCCGACCGGATCGGGCTAAAGGTCGTTGACAGCCTCGGTCTTGCTACCGATCGCTCTTTCTTGTCAGCGCCGTATTCGTTGCTCAACACTCTCACAGGAACGGTCGCTCGGGTGGTGAGGTCATTCATTGGCAGTTCCGACGAAAAAGGAGCGCCGGTGAAACCGAGTGCGGCTCGAGGGCCTGATCGATGGCAGGCATTTGGCATTCTGACTGACAATTTAACGGTAGCTCGCGTAGGCGATACTTACATTCTGCAAATCCAATTTCAGTCGCCTAGCGCTGAAATGGCGCAAAAAATAGCCAATAAGTATGCTGAAATCTATATCTCTGACCAAGTTGGAGCTAAAGATGAGTCGATCATCCGGGCTCGCGGTGCCCTGGCGGAAGAACTCGAGACGGTGCGCAAGCGATCGGTCGACGCCGAGCTCGCAGTCCACAGGTTCCGAACAGACACTACGCTGACCAAGGAAACGCTGGTTACCTTGCGCCAGCTCGAACTTGAAGCGTCTTCCCTCAAGTCGCAATATGAACAGGTCCTGCAGCAGTACCAAGCGAGCCTACAGAACCTTTCGATGGCGTTGACAGAGGCGCGGATTATCTCGGAAGCATCATACCCCGGCAGACCAAGTTCTCCGAACGGCATTGTTGCGTTGGCGATCTGCGCCGTGCTCGGCGGCATGATTGGCGCCGGTGTGGGCGGAATTCGGGAGTACCGGGAGCGCTTTTTCCGCACGAGGGGTCAAGTGCGCGATGAGCTCGGACTTGACACGCTCGGAATGATCCCGTTGCTAGACGGGAAGCCAATTCGCCGGAACAAGCGTGATCATGCGGTCGGAGAGCTGTCATTCATCGAGGTGGGGAACAGCGCCTTTAACTGGGTAGAGCAACATCCGCGCTCGGAATTCGCTGAAGCGATGCGAACGGTGAAAGTCGCTGTTGATGCCGAGTTACCGACGAAGAGCACCAAGGCGATCGGCATCGTTTCGTGCCTCCCGGGAGAAGGGAAGTCGCTGGTCGCGGCTAATCTTGCGATGGTTCTTGCCATGCAGCGTTGTAGGACGCTGTTAATCGATGCCGACATCCACAATCCGGGCTTGTCCCCTATGTTGGCCAACGGCTGGGAACGTGGCCTGGCCAACTTGTTGGCTGGAGACTTCAATGCGAGAGATATGCTGGCCCATCAGTCATTGCCATTGAGGTTCCTGCCCGGCGTGAACCAGAGCCAACAAAAGCTCGCAAAGACCGTGCAGCCTATCGAGAAAATGGGCGACTTTCTGCTCAAGGCGGGCTCTACGTTCAATTACGTCGTCGTTGATTTGCCCCCGTTGGCTCCAGTCGCGGACGTGAGGTCCCTAGTCCAGCACCTCGACGGCCTTGTTCTGGTTGTTGAATGGGGCGTGACCGCTCGTACATTCGTGCGCGAAAGCCTCAACAACAATCCGATCCTCGCGGATAAATGTATCGGCGTTCTGCTTAACAAGGTCGATATCAAAAGAATCAAGCTGTATCAAAAGTTCGGCAGTGCTGAATTTTACAGTGAACGTTATGGTAAATATTATCAGAATTAGTTGTGGAGCAAGCTTGACGACTAATGATGTTCGACCGGGCCTATCCGTGCGAGACGCAGGAAAGGGTGTTCTTCGACGCGCATGACCGGGCGTTCGCCTTCTTAGGCGGGGTCTGCGCGCAGCGCGCAGGCCACCGGCTGGAGGAAGCGACGATTGTATTGCCGGTCCTTGCCGACGAACATCATCTCCACCACCGTCTTCGTGTTGTCGTGGATGAATCGGAGAGATGGACCAGGTCGAGAACCATGCCGGACAGGTGAAATGCGGAGCTGTCAGCACGATCGGCCCGGCTATCTTGGTCGCCGGTCCTTTTGCCGGTCCTTACATTCCGCCACCCAACACCGCCGTAGCGCGGACTCGCAAAGCACCCTGCGAATAGGCCTGCAGCATATCCTGTCGTGCCTGCACTCCGATCTTCTCGCGGAGCGTTTTATCGCCCACAAACACCAGTGCTTGCGTCACCGCCATCTCCGCCGAGGGAACAGCAAGCTTCAGCATATTCTCTCCATCCTTGCCGTAATCCCGGATACCGCCGACGTCGGTCGCGATCACCGGAAGGCCGGCAAGCATTGCCTCGGCGACGACGATGCAGAACCCTTCCGTATCGGACAGGTTGATGAACACGTCATGATCACAGGCTAGCTCGAACCAGCGCGCGACATAGCCATGGAAATGCACGCGATCTCCAATGCCGAGCTCATCCGCCTTGCGCGAAAGCGCCTGCCGTTCCGGTCCGTCGCCGTAAAGATCGAGGCTTGCAGAAACGCTGCGGTCTTGGAGCATTCGGATAGCCTCGATCAGGCGGTCAAAGTTCTTCAGCGGGATAAGCCGTCCGGCAGCAGCAAGGCGCAAGGGTGTGTGAAGCGCGTAATCGCGCTTGTAGCTGGAAGCCTCATCGGAGCAAAACAGAGGCACGATATGCGACCGGCGCCTGCGCGGCAGGAAGTATGCTTGCGTCTCCTGCAGCGTACTTTCGCAATCAGCCCAGATTTCGTCGACGCGCCAGGACAGCGCCTTGAGCACAGGGCCATAAACGCCTGCGGCGCGCCGGGAGCGGTAGCGGTAGCGGGCGGTGTGTTCGAATGAAACGCAGTGCAGACGAGGAGCAAACATCGCTGCAAGCCGTCCCAGGAGATTGGCCTGTTTAAGCGACAACGCAACCATATCCGGCCGCCACTCCCAGATGAGGCGCAATACTACAAAGAACGAGCCTACGAAGTTGCGCAAGGAAGTCTCTTCACTCTGCGAAGTCAGGATAAAATTGTGCTCTCCGATCTGTGCGGCGATTTCATCGGCAAGAGCCCCCCCTCGACCACGGCAACAGGCGAGAATCTTCAGCTGGTGGCCGCTGAAAAATCCTGCTCGCAACAAGGTGAGCAGCCCGTGCTCGGCGCCACCCGGATCGAATCCGTAGATGAAGTAAAGAATTCGCATGTGATAGTGAAGCGCTCCGATTATATTGCACCCCGTATCTACTATCGAAAATAACTGTCCGATCTTGTGTGGGCTTCTGCGCGCGGAGGGGCCGGTGGTGCGGGTTGGGAGATTTCTCAGTTCCTGCCGCCGGGCTGCGTCGCCAGCCGCCGCCCAGCTCCATCGTTCCGCCTGACCGGGGATAGGTGCCCGTCTCACCTGCCGTTACACGCCAGAACTTCAACGATAGGCCTGGGCGACTTTTGTACCGAGCTTTACCTGGGATAAGTGAGGCATATCGGACAGACACGCTGTGACCGAGGGCACAGTGAACTCGATATTTTCATGACAGGTTGGAGTAGCTGATATCCTGCTCGATCCGTAACTGCTCAATCCATTGAATGGGTTGCGACAAGGGGCTGAATTGGGTGAGCGCAAATGTCGAATAGATCGGCGCGGTGGCGGGCAGGCAGCTGCGCCGCGCCCGCATGCATATTTCTGTTGATCGCATACGCGAATCTGTCGAATGGCCCTGCCCTAGCTGAGGAGCACAATGTCGACGAATACCGTCTGCAGACTGGCGACGTGATCGGCTTCGCTGTCATAGGCTATCCCGAGATGCAAAAGCGAGCTGTTATCGATCAGAGCGGTATAATTGTGTTGCCGGTCTTGGGTCCCCTAAACGTTCTCCAGAAGACAATAGAGGATGTTCGCAAGGAGGTGATCGAGGTGCTAAAACCGAAGTCGCTTCCGCAACGATCTGCTGACGGTACTGAGAATTGGACAAATTTCTATCCAGATCAGATTATTGTTGATATTGAAGAATACCGACCCGTCTATATCGACGGGGATATTGCTTCTCCTGGGACTCAGGCCTTCAGACCAGGAATGACTGTCCGACAAGCTGTGGCGGCTGGCGGCGGCTATAAGCTCGGTCGCGGTGAGGTTGCAAACCCTGAACTGACGGTGGCGGACCTTGGCGGCCGCCTCGACGTTCTGCGCATCAAGTATCAGGAAAGCGAAATCAAAGCTGCTCGCATAAAAGCACAGCTGAGCGGCGCCAGGGCAATTGAGGTTCCGGATGCAGAACGTGACCCGAGCCTTGAACCTCGTCGCGACGAAGCTTTGCAGCAGGAGCAGAAGCATCTTGAAGCTCTCTATGCGGATCAGGAGAAGGAGCGCGCTTCAATCAAGTTGGCCACGACCAAGGCGGCGGAACGGATGGGCTACCTGAAGGAGCAGCAGAAGGCGGATCAAGCGGGCGCAGCAGCGGATGCGACGGAACTTGTTCGCCTCAAGAAGCTCTTCGAGAAAGGTCTGATCCAGATCACCAGGGTCAACGATGCTCAACGCGCAGTGCTCTTGTCAGCAACCCGCGCTTTGCAAACCAACGCTGAGATCTCTCGACTAGAACGCGACCAAGGCGATTTGCAGCGAACCCTAGAGAAGCTTACCGACCTAAGTCGAATTGACCTGCTGGCTAACTTGCAGACTGAAAGCGCGGCGATGACGCAAATGCGCGCTGAGATGGATTCGTTGGCCAAACAAATCGCCTATGTGAGGCAGCTGCGCATCGACCTTGTGGCCGAAGGGAGCCGGCGGGTTACGATAGGTGTAACCCGTTCCAATGGCGGACAGGCAGAGACGACCGGGGCGACTGACGATACCCTGCTCGCTCCGGGTGACACCATCACAATTACGCTGCAGGCCCCGCCAGGAGAGGCGGTCGCGAACTAGCTTAGCTAGTTGGCTCACATATGCTTTGCGGAACGCATGGAGGGAAGGATGCGCGTCCTCACGATGCCAAATGCAGCTTTCGCCCAAGGCGAAGTATCGGTCGAACGAGGGTTGCAGGTATCAATCATCGGCGGGTGTCACGATTGCCATACCGAAGGCTACAGCGAAACAGAAGGCAAGATTGATCCTGAAAAGGCTTTAATGGGCAGCTCGGTCGGTTGGCGCGGTCCCTGGGGCACGACCTATGCGACCAATCTTCGGAGAGATGCTGCGGTAATGAGCGAGCGTGGATTCGTAGGGATGCTGAAGCGCATTAGAACGTTTCCACCGATGCCTTGGTACAATCTTCGAGCGATGGAGGAGAGCGATATGCAATCGCTCAATCAATACATTAGGTCGCTCGGCAAACCCGGGAAGCCGGCCCCCAGCCGCATTCACCCTGATAAGGAACCGACGACGCCATACGTTCAACTTGTGCCACCCCAAATGCCGAACAACTGACAGATATGCCCAGAGCTGAGCGAAGAACTGCGCCAGGCAAAAAGCGCAGCGTCAGATTTCAAACTGACCACTACCCCCGGTTTCAGCTCCACCCCCGGTTTCAGCTCCTTGGCACGAATAGTAGTTTTAGCTAATATGTGCAGTGAACGACCCATCCCAGCAACTCTGTGCCTAGCGTTGCGGCGGATAGCAGCAGACGAAAAACGCTGAAAACCAAAAACATTTAGCGGTTTTTGCGGACGCCTGCACACCAGCGGAGAAGGGTTTAGATGACACTCTGTGCGTCATTCTCTCGTCAGGCCTTTGCGGACTTTAGGCTGCTTGATTGTCTTTGTGATGAATTGTCCAAAGATCATTTCTGGCCAATCTGGGGGCGATCGCAGTGCTCTTCGTTCGGGCGTGACTAGGGGATGGCGGAGTTGCCGGGCAATTCACAACACTCTGCCCACGCGCTCGTGGCGGTTATCATCCCTGCCTACAACGCGGAACCATTCATCGAGCGTACCTTGGCGTCCGTGCTCGCCCAATCGCATAGGAATATCGAAGTAATAGTCGTTGACGATGGTTCGACCGATGGAACAGCATCGATCGTTCGACGACTGGCTGATGGCGACGGGCGCATCAAGTTGCTCCAACAGAAGAATGGTGGCGTCGCCTCGGCGCGCAATGCCGGGATGCGGGCTAGCAAAGGCACCTTTATGGCGCCCGTAGACGCCGATGACCTCTGGCACCCGACCAAGCTCGAAAAGCAACTGCGTGTTTTCGCAGCGGCTGGCAATGATCTAGGGCTTGTCTATACACTTTACCGGACGATTGATGCCGATGATATGGTGATCATGACGCCGAAGCGGACACACCCGAATGGATGGGTGTTCATGCAGCATCTCGGACAAAATTTCATCGGCAACGGCAGTTCGGCGATGTTTCGGCGCGATGTTCTCTTCGAAATGGGTGGCTACTCCTCGCGACTGCGCGAGAGCGGTGCAGAGGGTTGCGAGGACTTCTTTGTCCAACAAAGCATTGCCTCGAAATACCGCTTCGGCGTCGTTGAGGAGCATCTTGTCGGATATCGCCGAACGCCGGGGAATATGTCGGCAGATTACGTGCGAATGCTCATCTCGCGTCGGTTGGTGCTCGAAAGCGTACTTGCCCGCTGTACAGAGGCGGTGAAGCCGGACTTGCTGGATGCGATGTTCCGTACCGATGTCGAGATTGCCAAGCTTGGGCTAATGACGCGCCGATTTGCTGCGGTCGCCAGGCACTGCACCAAGATGCTCTGGCGGTCACCTGTGCAGTTCGCGAAACTCGTTGCAGCATTCGCGGCCATTTTCTTGCGCAAGGTGAAACGAGCGCTTCCGCAACCGGAAAGTCAGGACCGCAGCTCGGAGATCGGACGAAATTTTTGGAACTACTCTATTCATGAGTTTGCGGATTCCGACGAGCATGCCAACCACCGCGTGGGGCTCAGCAATCTTGCTGTAATGGACGAGAAACTTGGACCAAGCGGAGCCTATTTGACGCGGCCTCCTGAACAAGGGACGCTTGCAATGCCCAACGAGAACACGAATTCCGACAGCCTACTACGTCCCCTCGAGACATGAGATGAAGAAGCTGTTGCTGGCTGGAGGAGCAGGATTCATCGGGTCGCACCTGGTCGACCGGCTGCTCAAAAGAAACGATTTGGACATGCTGGTTGTGGTCGACAGCCTATGGACCGGCAGGGCAGAAAACGTCGATCATATCCGAGACCAACGCCTGGTGCTGGTCCGCTGCGAGGTGGAGCATTTCAAATCCGATTTCCAATTCGACGAGATCTTTCACCTTGCCTCGCCCGCGTCGCCGCCAGTCTATATGCGGGAGCCCGAGCGTACCGTTTCAGCAAATCTGATTGGCGCTATGCGGCTCTTGAAGCTGCTCAAAAAGGGTGGGCGAATCTGCTTCGCGTCGTCCTCGGAGGTTTATGGAAATCCGTTGGTCAACCCGCTGCCCGAGACGTATCGGGGGTCAGTGGACTGTACGGGCCCGCGCTCTTCCTACGACGAAGGCAAGCGCTGCACCGAGGCGCTCCTCTTCGAGAGCAACCGTGTCCGTGGCGTCGATGTGCGGGTTGCCAGGATCTTTAACGTCTACGGTCCGCGCACGCGAGCCGATGATGGGCGTGCTGTTTCCAACTTTATCGCCAATGCGTTGTCCGGCAAGCCGATCGTCGTTCATGGTGATGGTCTCCAAACCCGCAGCTGGGGTTATGTCGACGATATTGTCGATGGGCTCGAACGGCTGTTCTGGCTGGAGAACTTCAATCATGTGGGAGCAGTCAACGTAGGAAACGACCGCGAAATTTCGGTGCTTGAGATCGCGCAGTATATTGCGGGCCTCATTCCTGGAACGACAATTGTTCATGATGACCCGGCGCCGCAGGATCCGACCAACCGGCGTCCTGACCTGACCCTGTGCCGAAGAATCCTGCCGGGGTGGTCGTGCAAAGTGCCCTATGAAGAGGGCCTCGTGCGCACCTTGCGCTGGTTTGAGGCCAATGGTGAAATTGCGGAAATGAGGGCAACCATGCGATCTAGAGCCGGCAATGATCGGCATGATCTGAAATAGGCGGGCGACAAGTACTGCGGAGCGGAAGGTGAATGAATCAACGGTTCGCGTGACCGCCCTCATTGTCACTTACAATCACGCACGCTACGTGGCGGCCGCTATCGACAGCGCTCTCATGCAAGAGGCCGATTTCGGTGTCGAGATATTGATCAGTGAAGACTTTTCGACCGACGGTACCCGAGAGATTGTCGAGCGATATGTTTCCAACCATCCTGAAAGGCTGTCGGCGATCTATTCCGGCGGTAATGTGAGATCGAACGAGGTCGTCGCGAGAGGACTCCGGGTGGCGCGTGGGCGCTACGTCTCGATCCTCGATGGCGACGACCTGTGGACGTCCAGAACCAAGCTGAAAGATCAGGCGGCCCATCTCGACGCGCACCCGGAACTCTCTGCAATATTCTATAATGCAGTCGTGGCGGATGGCGATGAGGTCACATCGACGCGGTGGACGCGGGCGGACCAGAACCCCATCGTGACGCAAAGGGATATCTGGGAGGGCAATCCTTTCGCCACTTGCGCCGGCATGATGCGAACCGCGTGCGTTCGAAACGTGCCGTCTTGGTATGCTGATTTCTTTCCGATTACTGACTGGCCGCTGTATGTGCTTTGCGCAAAGACAGCAGATCTCGCTTTCGTCGACGAGGTAGCAGGTGTCTACCGTCTGCATCCGGGCGGACTCGTATCGGCACTGCCAAACCGACCCAAGCTGGATGCGATCGAAGGATTCTACCGGCGCATGGCGCAGGTCATGGACACTCAGGGGGCAAATTCTGCGCGTGGCGGCTGCTCCCGCTACTTCTATGAATGGTCAATGCGGTATCTGGTAGAAGGCGATTTGCCATCGGCCAGATCGTGCTTCCTGCGGAGCCTTCGCGGCGGTGGTATCGGACGTGACGTGCCCAAACGCGACATTGCCAGGTTGGGGCTGCACCTGCTGAAGTCCTCGGTGCTCCAAAGATGACGGCGGCCCGCGACTTCGAGTATCGCGATCCGATCTCGCCGTTGCCACGGGATGCTGCTCGCCCGAAATGGTCGGTAATGATCCCCGCCTATAACTGCGCCCGCTTTCTTGCCGCAACGCTGGAAAGCGTGCTGGCGCAGGACCCCGGCCCGGCTCAGATGCAAATCGAGGTGGTTGACGACTGTTCCTCCGATGATCCTCAAAGGGTCTTGAATGAAATCGGTAGGAACCGCGTTGGCTTTTTCCACCAGCCGCAGAATCTAGGGCATATCGGCAACTTCCATACCTGCCTGGATCGTGCTCAGGGCCAACTCGTACATCTCCTGCACGGCGACGATGCCGTCCGCCCCGGCTTCTACGAATTGCTCGGACGAGGCTTCGATGCGGACCCGAGTACGGGCGCGGCATTCTGCCGGGCGATCTTCATGGATGCCCACGGACAGGAGCTGTCGATCCCGCCTGTAATGCAGTCAAGCCCCGGACGGCTCGAGAATGCGGCGGTTCGACTGGCGCTGGAACAGCACATCATGACGCCATCAATCGTTGTGCGGCGCGCGGTCTACGAAGAACTCGGCGCGTTCGACCGGCGGCTGAAATGCAGTGAAGACTGGGAGATGTGGGTCCGCATCGCTTCTCGGTTTCCTGTCTGGTACGAACCGCAGGCCCTTGCGCTTTATCGGATGCACCGCCAATCGAACACAGGGCGCCATATCCGAAATGCCGAGGACATGGCCTACACGCGAATGGCGATCGATATTTTCAAGAGCTATCTTCCAACCGAACTCGCGGACGATGTCGCCGCGTCGGCAAGGCGGACCTATGCGCTAAGCGCTCTCGAAACCGCGCGGCGACTGCTCGGCGCCGGTGATTGGGCTGGATGCCTGGCGCAGATGAGCGAAGCGTTCCGCTTCGATCCCTCACTCAAGACAATTGGGCGTATGCTGCGGCTTGTTGCAAGGCAGGGAGGCAGGATTGTCCATCCCGGTTGAAACCGAGCAGCGGCCTGCAGGTCACCGGGAAGATGAACCGGTCCGGCTCGTTTTGGCCGGATGTGGCGCCGTCACAAAGCTCTACTATGCGGAAGCGCTTTCACGCCTTCAAAGCAGAGGCCAAGTTGCAGTCGCGGGGATATTCGATCCAGAAGCGAAGCAGGCCGCACTCGTTCAGGCGCGACTGCCCTCAGCCAAGGTTGCGGCCAGTTTCGACGGCCTTTTGGCTATGGACGCCGATGTTGCGATCATTGCTTCGCCACCTGGATATCACGCTGATCAGTCGATACAGGCGTTAGAAGCCGGGCTGCATGTTCTGTGTGAAAAGCCGATGGCCACGAGCTGCTCCGAGGCGGATCGTACCCTTGCGGCAGCGGCAGCCAACAATCTTCTTTTGGCAACAGGGCTCGTCAGAAGGCAGTTCCCTGCGACGCGGTCGATAAAGGCCATGCTGGAGGGCGGCATGATCGGACGGTTACGAAGCGTCAGTTGTTTTGAGGGCGGCTCCTTTCAGTGGCCGGTGGCTTCGATGAGCTATTTTAGCTTCGCGGAGTCCGGGGGTGGCGTGCTTCAGGATATCGGCACGCATTGCCTTGACCTCTTGACCTGGTGGTTTGGAGAACCCGACGAGATTCACTACGCCGATGACGCAATGGGCGGCGTCGAGGCGAACTGCCTTGTCCGGCTGCGTTTTGGCGGCTTCGACGCGAAGGTCAGGTTGAGCCGGGATTGGGCTCGCCCGAATCTGTACCGCCTTGAGGGCGAACGTGGCTCGATTTCCTGGACAGTCAATGAGACCGAGACTGTGGAGCTCGCCTTGAATGGAAGTCGCACGACAGGCTTCGTTTCCTTCACCAATGCCGACGGCCGGTCGCGCGATTTTGTCGATGCATTTTGCGATCAGATTTCGGGCTTGGTGGATGCGGTCCGAAATGGGGTCCCCCTTTCTGTGCCGGCCAGTGCTGGGCGCAATGTGCTCGATCTGGTCGAAGGTTGCTATGCCAGACGGAAACTGATGGACATGCCCTGGCTCGGTCCGGAAGAATTGCTCAATTTCGCTGCTTCCGCCGGGACCAGACAATGACCGGCACTGTTGCAGTGCTTGGCGCCAACGGCTTCATAGGTTGCCGCACCGTGGAGTTGCTGCAACTTTCCGGCTGGGCGAATGTGAGGCCGATCGTTCGCAGGCCGGATGCTTTGGCCAGTCTGTCTCGCTTTGCGATGGACGCAATGGTGGCGAATGCGCGTGATCTTCAGGCTCTTACCGCGGCCTTTGCAGGCTGTCAGTACGTCGTACATGCAGTTGCCGGTGATGCCCGCACGATCGTCGATGCTGTCGAGCCCGTCTATCGTGCAGCCGCCGCTGCCAGCGTGCTTCGTCTGATCTATCTCAGCAGCGCTTCCGTTCACGGCCAATCGCCCCCGTCCGGGACGGACGAAACGAGCGCGCTGCATGACGATCAGACGATCGCGTACAACAATGCGAAGGTTCATGCCGAACGCCGACTCGGGCAACTGTCACGCGATGGCGCGGTGCAGGTCGTGGTGCTGCGGCCTGGAATTGTCTTTGGCCCACGCTCCCGTTGGACCGGTGGGTTTGCCGACGAGCTCATCGACGGTTCCGCCTACTTGGTGGATGGCGGTCGTGGTATCTGCAACAGCGCCTATGTCGACAATGTCATTCACGCGATCAAGCTTGCCATCGAAGTGCCCGAGGCGTCTGGGCGAACCTATCTGATCGGAGACCGGGAAGAGATCAGTTGGGCAGATCTTTGCCGACCGATCGCCGAGGCACTGGGGTTCGACCTGGCCACGATTTCGATTCCAGCGCCCTTGTCATTTGCTCCAAGCTGGAAACAAAGGCTGAAGGAAAGCGAAGGATATCGGCGGCTCGTCCGAAGCCTGCCAAGGCCTGTTCGCAGCGGACTGAAGGCAGGCTATGGCGAGTGGCGGAAGGCACGACGCAATGCGACCGGTGCGACTATGGCCCCAACGGTCATGGTATCGGAAGAGCGCGCGCTTTTGCACCAGTGCCAGACGAAACTTCCATGGCGCAAGGCCGAGCTTGAGCTCGGATACCAACCGGCTGTCAGCTTCGAGGAAGCATGTCGGCGATCGGTCGGCTGGTTGACTTTTGCCGGCTACCCGACCTGCGGAAACGGAGCGGGTGAGAGATGACCACCCGCCCCGCTGCATACAGCGTTTCAGTTGTCATCACGACCTACAATCACGCGCGGTTCCTTGCCGAAGCGATCGACAGTGTCCGCAACCAGACCGTAAAGCCGGATGAGATCATCATTGTGGACGATGGGTCGTCGGACGATCCCGAAAGTGTCGTTCGTCGATATGACGACGTCCACTACATCCGCCAAAAAAACCAGGGTTTGGCCGCTGCGCGCGACACCGGGATGACGGCAGCGCGCGGCGAATTCATTGCCTTTCTGGATGCCGACGACAGGCTGCGCCCGGTGGCGCTCGCCACCAATCTTGCCTTGTTTCACGACAATCCCGATTGCGCGTTGGTCTACGGCGCCTACCGCGATATCGACGAGGCCGGTGCAGTCAGGAATACTGTGCCACTGAGGTCGGCGGGCGCGGACCCGTATGCGGGGTTCCTAACCGGCAACCTGATTGGAATGCATGCGACGGTGCTCTATCGCCGCAGGACATTGGAAGCCGCCGGCGGATTTGACCGGTCACTGCGGGCTTGCGAGGACTACGACGTCTACCTTCGCCTATCACGGGCGAACAAGGTAGCCTGCACTCCGGAATGCCTCGCAGATTACCGTCGGCACGCAAGCAATATGTCGAAGAGCAATCCGATGATGTTGCGCGCGGCGCTGAAGGTCCTTCGCCGGCAGCGGAACGTCGCGCAGACCAATCCTGATTGGGCGGCCGCCTACCGTCAGGGTGTCGAAAAGTGGAAGCTTTATTATACGGACATGCAACTGGCACAGCTTGGTACAGCGCTGCGATCCCGTTCTTCGCTCGTCGGTCAACTCAGCAGCACGATCGCCGTTTCGCTTGCAGCGCCGTTGCAGACCGCCGTGATGGTGCGGCACCGCTTCAGGCGCCGTTCAAGTCGGCACCGCTCGAGCGCCTGGTTCGGTGACCTCGAGCGTACCGTACCCTTCAGCACGGAGTTCGGTTTTGATCGCGGCAAGCCAGTGGACCGCCGCTATGTCGAGACTTTCCTCGCGTCCTGTTCGTTGAACATATCCGGAAGGGTCCTGGAGGTTGGCGACAACGCCTATACGATGCGTTTCGGAGGCAGTCGGGTTACCACAAGCGAGGTTCTGAACCGCTATGCCGGCCACCCGTTGACAACCTACGTGGGTGACCTGGCGAACAGCGAGGATCTGCCCTCCGAGACCTTCGATTGTATCGTGCTCACCCAGACCCTGCACCTCGTTTTCGATCTACCCGCTGCGGTCGCCACCCTGTGGCGGATCCTGAAGCCGGGAGGCGTGCTTCTGATTACAGTGCCTTGGGTGAGCCCGATTGACAGGGGAGAATGGGGTGGGAGCTGGTACTGGTCGATTACTCCGGCTGCCCTGAGGCGACTTCTGTCGGACAGGTTCGGGGCGAAGAACGTCGAAGTCAGTCACTATGGAAGCGCTTATTCTGCTACCGGATTCCTCTACGGCCTGGCAGAACATGAGCTGAATTCGGCACTACTTGATGTGAATGACCCCAACTGTCCGGTAATAGTCGCGGCGCGGGCTTTCAGGCGATGAGCGGCGCCGTGACTGCGCGTCAAACTGTCAGCAAACTGCTGCAGCGGGGGCGCCTGCTTGCCGGCTTCAATCGACCTATCGTGCTGATGTATCACCGCGTCGGAGCACCGCTCGTCGATCCTTGGGAACTCGCGGTTTCGCCGCGTAATTTCGCACGCCAGATCGAAGTCTTGACGAAAGCGCGTGACATTGTTCCCCTGCAATGGCTGGCGCAACGGCTTCGCGAGGGACGGCCACCGAAAAATGCGGTGGCAATCACCTTTGACGACGGCTACGCGGATGTCCTCCAAAACGCCGTGCCGACCCTGCGGCGTATGAACTGTCCTGCGACTGTCTTCGTCACCACCCATGCGATCACCGATCCGTCGGTGTTCTGGTGGGATATTCTATCCCGCATCATTTTGGAAATGCCAGCTCTCCCGAATGCTCTGGAGATCGAGATCGCTGGCCGAAACTACGACTGGCGCGTGAGGGAGGACGCAATGCAGGCGGACTCCAATAACGCGATCAACCGCACGAAGCTCCATTTCGACTTGCACGCACTGCTGAAGCCGTTGAGAGCACCCGAACGCGAGAAGGCGCTGGAGTGGCTGGCAAGATGGGCAGGAACCGACGCCAGTCCCCGGGGGCGCGATCGCGCCATGACGCATTCGGAGCTTCGGCAGCTCGCCGACATCGATGGCGTTTCGATCGGCGCCCACACCTGTACGCACCCATCCTTGCCGCTACTGAAACGGGACGATCTTGAACGCGAGATCTCAGGCAGCCGCCAAAAATGCGAGGAGATTACAGGACGGCGGGTGGTAGGATTCGCATACCCGTTTGGAGATGTCGATGGCAGCACCGCCAACGCCGTAAAATCTGCCGGCATGGACTATGCAGTAACCACCCTGCCGCGTGAAGCGGGGCCTCGCGTCGACCCATTCCGATTGCCGCGCGTTGCGGTCGCCAACTGGGATGAAGCTGACTTTCGGCGCATGGTGCTATGCCATGGCTGACAACTCAGGCGCACAGCCGCGTGTCACGGCAATTATAGTCGTGTTCAACGGTGAGAGGTATCTCCGGGAAGCAGTTGACAGCATTGTAGGTCAAAGCTTCGTCGACTGGGAACTCCTCGTTGTCGACGATGGCTCGACTGACCAGTCGTCCGCCATCATACGCGGCTACGAGCAGCGCCTGCCGGGCAAGGTTCGGCTATTGTCTCATCACGACAACCGCAATCATGGTATCAGTGCCTCGCGCAACCGTGGGCTGGCGGAGGCGCGCGGCGCCTATGTCGCGTTTCTCGACGCAGACGATACATGGCTGCCCGAAAAGCTTTCCGAACAAGTCTCCATCATGGAAAGCGATCCGGCGCTTGGCATGGTCTATGGCCGCACTCTGATCTGGCATAGCTGGGACGAGGCTGCTGATTGTGCGGACTTCCACTACCCGCTCGGCGTCGAACCAGACGCCCGTTATGAACCACCTGTGCTGCTGGAGCTGCTGCTGCAGAACGAGGTCCAGACGCCGACAACTTGCAATGCCCTGATGCGTTCAAGCTTGTTCGCAACGCTTGGGGGATTCGAGAACAGCTTTCGCCTGATGTTCGAGGATCAGACATTCTTTGCCAAGGCGCTCGCATTCGCGCCCGTCTATGTATCCGGCCGCATTTGGGCAAGATACCGCCAGCATGCTGAAAGCTGCTCTGTCGCCTCCGCCAGGGCAGGCGCTGACGAGGCCGCGCGTATTGCGTTTCTCAAGTGGCTGAATGGCGTGATGGCGGATCAGGGCGCCTCTTTCCGCATTCGTTCCGCAATCTGGAAAGTGCTCGCGCGCGAAACCTGGAAAGCGAACAAGCGAAGTATTAAGAGACGGCTTCAACGATGACTTCCCTGCCGCGGGTGACAATCATAACCCCCTTCCTCAATGCGGAGGCAAATCTGGGCGAAGCGATCGCCAGCGTCCGAGCCCAGACGGTTACGGATTGGGAGCTCGTGCTGGTCGACGATGGCTCGACCGACGACAGTGTCAAGATCGCCAAATATTTTGCGGCAACCGACCCCCGAATTAAGGTGCTGCGCAGGCCTCCCGGATCCAAGCGTGGCGCCGCGGCAGCTAGAAACGCCGGAATAGAGGCCGGCAGCGGCGATATGCTTGCCTTCCTGGATGCAGACGATCTGTACGAACCGCATATGCTCGAGACGGTCCTAGCGGCAGCCGATGCCAACCCAGATGCCGCAATGATCTTCGGGCCAACCAGATGGTGGTATCCTGATAGCGCGCGCTCCGACTGGATCGAACCGACAGACGGATTTGCCAGACGTTTGCATCAGCCTCCACGGCTTCTGAGGCGGCTTCTGCTGATGCAGGATGGCCACGTTCCGTGCACTTGTTCCGTGCTCTTGCGCAGAAGCGCGGTTACCACGGTTGGCGGCTTCGAGGAGCGCTTCGATCTCTATGAAGACCAGGCTCTTTGGGCGAAGCTATTCCTACGCTTTCCCGTCTTTGTCACTCCTGTAACGCTCGCAAGCTACCGGCAGCATCCCGGTTCGGCATCGGCGTCGGCCACGGAGCGAGGCCTCTACGACCGCATGGGGAAACACCCTGCCCGCGCAGCTTTTCTCGACTGGATCGCGGAGCACATGGCGGAAAGTGGACGGCAGGACTTCCGCGTCCAATGGGCGTTGCGGCTGGCGCGTGCGCCTTATGTCACGCCGCCAACAATCGCAAGCAAGGCCAGCCGGCTCACCCTGAAGATCAGCATGTGGATAGCAAGGCGGCGGCGCCGGGTTCGGCGGAAGCTTGTGCGTGTTTTCAAATTGAAGTCAGGCGTCAACGCCTGACCACCCACCGGTGCGGAAAGCTGACACTGCCAAAACCGGGTTGGGCGGTGACCGGTCGATCGTCGAGCAAGCCGGGCATTACATCGAGCACAGCGGCGGTCTCGACGTGGTCTTCGACCACCCTGTCGTCCGCCACCAGCGCTACATCGATCCTGTAGCGCCCCGGTCTCAGCATAAGGCTCTCCACATCAACCGTATAGACGTCGCCTTGACGATCATGCAGGGAGTGCTCCAGGGTATCAAACGACGTCACAGGATCGCCGAGGTCGTCGATGATGGTAACAAGGCATTGCGCGGCTTCGCGCGGCCCATCGACCTGAAGCCGAAAAACCGCCGGCTGCCCCGACGCGACGGGACCCTTTTTGTTGAAAACCTCGATGCCGACGACACGCAGGCGGCCCCGCCCGGTGCGCGTCGTTCGTGTGCTCAGATCGGTGCTCGCATGCGCTTCCAGTGTCTGCAGATAATTCCGGACCAGGTCGCTCGTCGGGCCGTCGGCCAGGATCGTCCCGCCGTCGATCAGAATTGCGCGGTTGCAAAGCCGCTGCAGAACCGACATCTGGTGGCTGGCGATCAGCACGGTGCGGCCCGTTTCGGCGACGCTCTCGGCCTTGGCAATGCATTTCTTCTGGAATGCGGCATCGCCAACAGCCAATATCTCATCGATCACCAGAATATCGGGATCGACATGCGCGGCAATCGCGAAGGCCAAGCGTAAGTACATTCCGCTTGAGTAACGCTTGACGGGCGTGTCGAGAAACGGCTCGACGCCGGAGAATTCGACGATTTCATCGAGCTTGGATCTGATCTCGGCGCGCCGCATGCCGAGTATCGCTCCGTTGAGATAGATGTTCTCGCGGCCGGTGAGCTCCGCATGGAACCCCGTGCCGACCTCCAGCAAAGCTCCCAGCCGTCCGCGTATCGTCGCGCGACCGGAAGTCGGCTCCACAATCTGCGCCAATATCTTGAGAATGGTGCTCTTTCCCGCGCCGTTGGGTCCGATCACGGCAAGGACTTCGCCTGCGCGCACCTCGAAGGAGACGTCCCTCAGGGCCCAGAATTGATCGTCTCCACTGTTGCGCCGACCCAAATCTGGCTTCCTATGTAGGATTCGCCTTGCGCCGCTGGCCAGCGCGTCCCGCAAGGTTGGGAAGCTGTTGTTCGCCACCCCCAGCCTGTAGGCCTTGGAGAGATTGGTGGCTTGAATCACTGTGTCGGTCATTGCTCAGATCAGGTCCGGAAACGCGCGTTCGGACTTTGAGAAAATAGCCAGCCCGGCAACGAGAAGGGCCAGTGAGGAGAGGATCGATATCGAAATCATGACCCAATCGGCGGGCGTGCCCAGTACGCTCCAGCGCACGGCTTCGACTATCCCGACCATAGGGTTCAGGCTGTAGAGCGGCCGCCAGAAGTGGGGCACGAGATTGCCCGGATACACAACCGGGGTCATGAACAGAACTATCTGGAGGCTGAACGGCACGAGATATCCCACATCGCGAAAGCGGACATTGATCGCAGATAGTGCCACTCCCAGCCCCGTCGCCGACGCTGCCATGACTAGCACGAACAGTGGCAGGAAGAGCACCTGCGGTGCCGGCCAGCTTCCGAATGCCAGCAGCGCGGCGAACAAAAGAGCGAAGCCGACGATCATATCGGTCAGGCACGCGGCTATAGCGGAGATGGGAATGATCAGACGCGGAAAATAGACGCGCTTCACCAGTTCCTGGTTGCTGACAAGACTGCCCGTCATGCTGCCAACCGCGCGCGAAAAAAAATTCCATGGCACGAGCCCACACAGGACAAATAGCGGGTATGGCGCCCCGTTTGATGATATGCCTACGAGTCGACCAAAGAAGACGCTGAGGACCGACATGGCAACGAGCGGCTGCAACATTGCCCAAAGCACGCCCAGATAAGTCTGGCGGTATTTGACCTTGAAATCGCGCCAGGCCAGGAAGAATACAACTTCCCGATATCGCCAAAGCTCGGGAAGGTCGATCAGCCGCCGCTTGCGGGACGGATCGATCACCGTCTCAACAATTACAGGTAGCGGGTCTGTCCGAACCGACACTTTGATGGCGTCCCTGCTTCCTTGACGGCCCATTGAGGCCTACATTTCCGCGCAGTGCAATCAGGACTTTCTCCGAAGTCTATCCTGGGGAACGCACGAATGTAGTCGAACGGAGCCTACTCCTCTTCCCGAAAATCCTGTAGCGAGGCGTGCCGCAAATCGTCCTCGCCGCGCAAGTGCTTCACGCGGCCGATCAGACCCGGCATGACCCATGTCGTCGCTGGTCGCTTCATGCCATTTGGGGGCTGCCCTGGGCTCTCCTGGACGCGCTTCCAAAGCCGTTCCCGCATCTCGCGGTTCAAGGTGATGAACGCTGCCGACATAGCGCCCGGTGACCGTGGATTCGACCTGACATTGCAAGGTGGTTAACGCCGCAGAGGGTGTCTCGCTCTTCGGGCTCTGCGTAAGGCTTGTTGAAGACCATGAAGTCCGGTCACCGGCAAGCCTTGACCATTCTCTATGGCGGCAATCCTGAAGCACCTCCTGGCCTCCTGCGGAGTCGCATTACCAGCCAGGGGCGGTGCAAACGCGTGCCGCTCGGTTCCAGTGCGGGCCACGCTCGGTCCATGTCAGGAGTTCCTTGGACGCAGCTTGTACGTTGCTGATCAGAAGTCGGTGACCGGCAGTGGTCTTCACAGGGACCTTGGGGCTGAACGAGAGAACGGACATTAGTAAAGTCTAATGGAGCGGCAGAATGTTGGGTAGAAATTTCTGAGCGGAGCTAGCGTAGTCTGCCCGCTGACAGGCCCGTCGCTTCTCGCCACAGCGGCCGCATTATCTATCCTTTTGGCGTCGCCGCGCCCCGCAGCAACACCGCCGCCGAGGAACTTGCGTAGGTTCGGTATTGCGATTTCGACGGCCGTGACCCTTCTCCATCATTTCAACGAAGCAGGCTGGCGTGGCGGGCACGCTCGCGGATCTCTTCGCGAGAAATGCCAGCATCCGCCAATGTGCTGTCCGGGACCTGCCTCAAGCTCGCAATCGTCTGGCGATAGGCAAGCCAGCGGGTAAAACGGTGTCGAAGTTCATACAACATGATCGTCTCCTTTGGCGCGCGGAACGCCCGCGCGCCTGGGTTGGTCGAAAGCGCAAAGCATCTGCGCGAAGCACATGCCGATCGAAAGGATAGCGCTGGCTTCTTGGCCAGCTTTGGCGCTTCTCGCTGTCCCGCCAGGCAGGATTGTCCAACGCCTCCAATGCCTCCATACTTGCGTGTGATGCCGCTTCGCGCTACAGCCACGGTCGCAAGGAGTTTTTCATTTCTGCAAAATGGATATCGTCTGGGACGATCTGAGGCTGTTTCTCGACGTTGCGCGGCTGGGTGGCTTGAGCGCAGCGACGGGAATCACGCGCCTCAGCGCAGCCACCCTTGGACGACGCGTCACCGCGCTCGAAAAGCAGATCGGCGAACCGCTGTTCGTGCGTCAGCAGACCGGCTACCGGCTCACCCCGGTCGGTGAAGAACTGCTGCGGCGCGCCGAAGACGTCGAGGCAGCAATGCAGTCGCTGACCCGCTGGCGCGAGGGAAGCCTGCCCGACCGCATTGTCCGTGTCTCGGCCGGGCCATGGACCTCGGCCTTCGTTTCAGCCCATATCGGCGAGATCTGGACGGTCGATGACGGCATAAGGGTGGAGCTCGTCACCACCACCGATCGGGTCGACATCGGCCGCCGTGCCGCCGACATCGGCATCCGCAGCGAGCGCCCGACCGAGCAGTGGCTGGCCGGCCGTCAGAGCGGCAAGGTCGCTCACGCCATTTATTCCGGACGCCACCTGATCAACGGCATCGCCGCCGGCTTGTTCGTCGGCGTCACCGGCGAAGGGGCAAAGATTGCCTCCGCGCGCTGGCTGCAAGCCCATCATGGCGACCGCATCGCCGTGCGCGGCAACAACAGCCATTCGGTGCGCGAACTGGTGGCCGCTGGCGCCGGCCTTTCGATCTTTCCGTGCTTCGTCGGTGACAGCGATCCGCGGCTGGTGCGCGTCGCTCGGCCTATCCCCGAACTCGAAACCGACCAGTGGATCGTCACCCATCACGAGGAGCGTCACTCCCCGCTGCTACGAAAAGTCGCCGACCGGATTGCCGCTTTGATGCGGGCGCACCAGCCGCTGTTTCGCGGCGAAAGGCCGATCCTGTAAGCCTAAGGCGTCGATCGGCCGCCAAGTGAACCGCATGCTTGCGCTCATGTCCTTGCCGGGGCTCCGGCGCCTTCAGGCGTTGGACGTGTTGTCCGGGTGCGACAAGTAGCGCCAATAGTCGTCTACCGACTCCGGGACCCCACTCTGGAACTCAGCGCGCTACAAGCAGGGAGTGCGTTGGGCAGCGAGCCGGTGCTCGCGCCCCAGCCCTGAGCGTCGGCTGATGGGAGAGCGACGGGCCTGAGACGACGTCTCTCCCACCTGCATCCACACCATCGGCATCGCCAGCAAATCGATGCACCGTCGCCCGGCTAAAGCTGGCGACTGGAGAGGTTCGCCCCTTCCGGGACATGATTATTCAGGCGCCTGATCGGATGCTCAATGGAAGAAAGATTGAATTTCCTCCATGTCGACATTGCCGTCGCCATTGTTGTCGACCGCGTTGAATATCCGTCCAACCAAATCTTGAACCTCGTTCTGCGACAACGCGCCATCGCCGTCGGCGTCCACTGTAGCAAACATCATTCGCATCCCTGCGCCATGCATCATCCTGGCTCCCATACCGTCGCGACGTTCCCTCATCCTGCGTCCTTCAGGCGAGCCCTCTCGGAAGTCGCGGTGCCATCGGCCGCCACCGCGCCGTTCTTCGCTGGCGGTGTGGTCCTCTTGCATTCTTTCCTGCATCATTTCATGCATCATCTGACGCATCATTTCGCGCATGGAACCTTGGGTCTGTGCGTTTCCCGGAGATTGTTCGGCTCCCTGCTCTTGTGCCGGTGCTGATGGCGTAGATGTCCCGCTCGTCTGTCCCAGCGCTGGCGAGGCCAACAGAGTGAGCATCACGACAGCGGCCGTAGTTGCGGTTGGTAGTCTCATCATGTCCTCCTTTGGACGGATGGATGCGCCGAACGTGTCGGCATCAAGTCAAACCCGCTGCTCTTCTCATGGTTCCTCATAGGTCAGCAGAGGACTGAAGCGATCGAGAAAGCAATTGGCCCGCTGGCGCGAAGCCGGCGCAGAGTGGACCGTTCCCCGTGCGCGATCTCTTTAAGGAACTGCAGCTCGAATTCGTCGTCGACTCTTTTTGTCAAGGTCAAGCTCTTCCGCCGCGACCTGGATAAGCGCGGTGCGGATGCCTTGCCCGAGCTCGGCCTTGCCGGTGAAGACGGTGATCTTGCCGCCTGCCTTGAGCAGCGTTCGGCGATTGAGCGCGACGTTCATCAGCCTGCCCTTTCCATCTGTTCAACCGCGGCGGATTTCATCAGTTGGCCCGCGCGTCCGCGTCGACGCGGATCCAGCTGTCAAGAAAACGCCTTTCGTTGAGGCTGCCCGGCAGTTTTGGCGACGTTGCAGGGGCCGCTGCTTCCTGAGCCGCCACCGGGCAGTATCGTGAAAGAACGACGAGCGCGCCGCCTGCCTTGAGCAGCGTTCGGCGATTGAGCGCGACGTTCATCAGCCTGCCCTTTCCATCTGTTCGACCGCGGCGGATTTCATCAGTTGGCCCGCGCGCCTGATCGCCAAGAGAATCCGCATATGCGTCCCGCAGCGGCAGAGATTTGTCCGCAGCGCATCCCGGATCTCGCCGTCGGTCGGTTCAGGATTTTTCTGCAGCAGCGCCTGCGCGCTCATCATCATGCCCGGGATGCATAGCCGCACTGCGCGGCCTGCATCTCGATGAATGCTGTCTGGATCGGTGCCGGGAGTCGGTGCCCTGGGTGTTGGGCATCGGGGTCGTTGTTGAGGAGGATCCGCTCGTGTTGGTGTTGCTTGACTGAGCAAAAGCAAGACCGCTGGGCAAGACCATCATGGCTGACGCGAATAGAAGCCGTTTCATCATCATCATCTCCTGTTTCAGGAAGCATGGTCCCTTCGCTTTGATAATCGGGAAGCAAGTTGGCAGTTCCGAAAAAAGCCTCATTCGATCAAGGCTTTGCATTTGCTTTGTTCCAGGGCCTGTCCTTCGGATGACCGGCGCCTCCTGCTCGCGCCTCGATCGCCGGTCGCCCTGTTGTTTCAGCCACACAAAACCTCGTCCGCATGGGCGTTCTTGCCTCGCGGTTCCGGCGACCCTGTGCAAGCACGGAGTGTACCATTTTGATACAATCGCCGATTGGTAGACACGCGCGATGCACCGGCAGTTAGTTGCTCCGACTGGCCAAAGGAGGGAAAAGACCGCGAACAGGGAGGAAAACGATGTCTGCGCAAAAAGAAGACTATCGAACGAACAGAGCCGACTATGCGATTGCCGCACACGGCCGCGCGGTTGTTGAAAATGGCGTTCGCGAAGATCTATTGGCAAGCACGAAGTCGCTGTGGCTAAGAGATCGGCGGACCGTCAGATTGACCGCAAACCCCTCGGAAAGCTGGCCAGGACGAAGAGGCAGACCGCGCGGTTTAGTTTAGCGTGCCCTCCGCTAGGCCAGACAGCTGCCTGTACCGACAGGCTGCCCGGAATCCTCGGAACAAGGCCAAACCACTCACGTTGTGGAACGACGACACAGCGGCAGAGCGAAGGCCGCAAGCTATTGGGAGGTTCTAATGTCTGTGCAATGCCGCGTGTCGGTCGACGACAGCCAGTACATCCAAGATGTCACCTTTCAGGTCTTGCCACGGATCGGCGAAACCGTGTCAATGGCGATCGGCGGGAGCGCCGCCAACCTACGAGTTTCGCGAGTGGTGCATTTACCGGAGGGCGAGTCGCCGGACGGGTCGCTGATTGTTGTAGAACTCACGAGCAAGATCCTTTGAAAACTGCCTCGGCCCGCCACAGGCCTGACTGACCATTGGTGCCGCGCTCCAGCAGATACTGACAGCCGTTCACCACCATCCACCTAGCGCGGGCAACACGCTTGAAAAGCCGTTCGACGTGAACCATGCGGGCAGGCAACGAGGCTGGACGATCCGAAGAATAACGTTTCGGCGACAAGGAACGGCTCCTAGGGCCGGATCCTCAATGAAGCTTACCGGAGTTAGAGCTTGATCAACTGCCACCAGTCGAGGCAGTCAAGCGCCTCGCCGAGTTCACATTTGGTCTTCACAGCCGCCAGATGGGCGCTTCCTTTTCCAAGTCAGCTTTGGGAGAGCCGGTTTTGGGCCAAAAACGAGAGCAACTTCCGAATCTGCATCATTCAGCCGCAGCAACGAAGCTTGAATCGACAGGTCGATGAGTATGGGGAAAGGCGGTAGCGCTCTCCCGCTACCACTTAATCAATTGGTTACCAGCGTTTGCCGGATGGCGGCCAAAAGCCGGGGAGAACAGAAACGCCATTCTCCCCCAAACTGCTCTCCGAATGTCCATCATTCTCCGAAGCTGGGGAGTAGCTCCAAAAATCCCCAGGTTTTGAAAACAGCAATATCAATGCCTTAGCGCCGGCCTCGTTGCGGGCAGTTTTGCGGTTCGCTCGCCTGTCAAAAAGGACCACAACTAAGCTGTCGCTCGCTAGGTCCGGCTTGCGCCAACTAACTTTTCCGAGGAACGCGACTTCTCAAATGGTCTCATTTGATGGTCGAAAACTCAAAACGATCAAAACGGAAAACTGCCGTATACTCGTGGCCCCGCTCCGGCGTCCCGGCAGGATTACGGAAGATCGCGCCGCAGGTTGTCTGAACTCTCGGAATAGCGTCGCACAGGAAGTTCTCCTGCACCCAACTGGTCCTTTTATCTATCCATGCGCCTCCCCCGCGCAGGTCACGACCGAGGATGAGCGACCTGATCTCCGAACCGGTAAGCCGGTCCTTCGCATCCAAATCGAGCTGTTCCGGCAACTCCGGCAAACCGGCCTTGTCCAGGCCGTCCAGCAGGCGGCCGATGTCAGCCGGGTTCTTGAACACAAAATACCTCTGCGTGACCAGTTGATTTGCCCCTCCATCCTTTCGTTCCAACATAACGTTCCTTAGCCTGTCGCTATAGGCGGCGACCTGGTCACTGCGCCCCAGATGTGCATAGGCCGAAACCAACACCTGCAGGCCGTAGAATTTCGGCCAAGGATCGGGCGATTGGAGATCGATCCTTTCAAGGTAGTCGACGGCTTCCTCGAAACGACCCTGGCCAAATGCAGCCAGCCCGGTCTGGTAGTGCTGATGGTCATTGCCGCCTGGGTCGACACGGTTGGCCGCGTCGAGATAGTCGCGCGCTTCGTTCGGCCTGCCATTGAAACTCAGGGCTTCTGCCAGCCCGACATAGTTCAGGGGATCGCTCGGGTCGAGCGCCACTGCCTTGAACATAACCGCGACTGCCTCATCGGACCGGTGCTCGCGAACCAGCAAACTGGCGACGAGCTGATAGTAGGAGGGCGAAGGATGCTTGGCCGCCTGCTCCAGGTACTTGTAGACGTTGTAAAGCGCGCTAATGTCCGAAACGGCCAAAGCCTTGACCCGCGGCCCGTCCATCTCCCAATAGGCCCATGCGAGCGATGCTGCCGCCGCGCCGAAATTCGGATCGAGTTCCAGCGCCTGCTGGAATAACCTCACCGCCTGCGCAAACTCCTCTGGAGTATTGCGACCGTTATAGATTTCCATGCCCATGAGGTAAGCTTCGTAGGCTGCGGGGTTGCGCGTGCCTCCTGCGAAGTCTGCCTTACCTTGGGCGCTGACGAGACGGAGCTTGAGCGCGCCTGCGATGCTAGCGACGACCTTGTCCTGTAGCGCAAAGACATCCGCCCACTGGCCGTCGAAACGTTCCGCCCAGAGATGTCCGGTGGTCGAGCCGTCGACCAATTGAGCGTTGATACGCATGTCGTCGCCGACCCGACGTATCGAGCCCTCCAGCATGTACCGGACACCAAGCGCTGCGGCGATCTCTGCGGGCTTGGTCTCCTTGCCCTTGTACGCTGAAGCCGCGTTTCGCGACACGACGAACAGGCCGGGTATGCGTGCAAGTTCCGTGGTCAGGTCTTCGGTGAAACCGTCTGCCAGATAGCCTTGCGCCTTGTCGTCGCTGAGATTGTCAAATGGAAGCACGACGAGGGATGGCCGGGCGTCGGCTTTCGCGTTGGCTGCCAAAGCGGCGGGCCGAATCGTCGGCTCCCACGGTCGCCACCAGGCTGCTGCAAGGCCGATTGCGACAACAAAGACCCCAACAGAGACGGCCAGATAGCGCCAGAAGCGTGGGTGTCGATTGACATCATCCCTAGGTTTTCCCGCCACCGCGGGATCAAGCAGCACCCGGTATGCCTGCACCGGTTCGGCGATGTTTTTCAGCTTCTGTTCGCCCATCGGCTCAAAGCCGAAAGCCAACTTCTTCTCGACCTCTTTGGCGACCTTTCCTGAGACGCAAATGCCGCCAGGTTCCGCTAGCTGTTGAAGCCTCGCAGCGACGTTGACGCCCTCGCCATACCGGTCCTCGCCCTCGACAATCACCTCGCCGAGATTGATCCCGATCCTGACGTGAATCCGATGATCTTCGGAAACGGCGGCGTTGCGTTCCACTAGGCCGCGCTGCAACGACACGCCACATTCGACCGCGTCCACGACGCTGCCGAATTCGGCCAGCAGTCCATCGCCTATCAGCTTGAAGATGTGGCCGTGGTGGCGGGCAATCTCGGGTTCGAACAGTTCCTTGCGTCCAGCACGAAGGCGCTCGAACGTGCCGGCCTCGTCGCGTTCCATCTGGGTGGAATAGCCAACAACATCGGCGGCGAGAATGGCGGAAAGCTTGCGATCCATCGATCTGGCCCCATCCCCGACGGATTATAGAACTGGTTGCGCTGAAATGAAACGACTGACCTCACCAGCGTCCGCCGTGAGCCGGATCCAGCAAAAGCCGTCGCGTAAGGAGTTCGTAGAAACGGGGGTTTCGCCACTCTTCAGATCAACAGCACCCAGCACCAATACGCACCAATCACCATTTGCACGGCGAACGCGGTGAACCTGAGACTGACCGCGAGTTGGTTGGTCGAGACGAGGTGGATCACCGACTGCACTATCCGTGCGCCTAACAGCGTGGAGGCCAGGGGATCCGTGACATCTGTCTTTGAAATAATGATCGCGACCCCGAGCAGACCTCCGAAGATTGGAAGCCCTTCTATGCAGTTGGCGTGGGCTCGGGCCAACCTCTGCATGAAGGGGGAGAGTGCTGCGTTATCTGGCGTAAAGCCGTTTGCCGCGACTTGTCCCGAGATCACTGATTTCCATTACGATCAGCAGGCCCAGTGCCCAGGGCAAGAAAGCCGACCCTTACGTCCAGCGTTAGCGGGGCGGGCCTCTCGTCAGGGCGCTGCGTTAGGTGTACCATTTTAGCCATGTTGGGTCCGGGGCCGGATGATGATCGTCCCTCCATTGAACCGGAAACTGCTGGCGATCCTTGCAGCGGATATGGTCGGCTATTCAAAGGCGATCGAGATTGACGAAGCTGGCACCATCGGACGCCTGAAAGCTGTCCGGGCCGACGTAACCGATACGGCGATCGCTCTGCACCAGGGTCGAATTGTCAAGCTGTTAGGAGATGGCGCACTTGTCGTCTTCGACAGCGTGGTCGATGCGGTGATCTGCGCAGCCGAAATTCAAAAAGCTGTGGCCGCTCGCAATGGTGGATTGCCGGAGCATGAGCGGATTGTGTTCCGCATCGGGATAAATCTTGGCGATGTGGCGCTGGTGGATGGCGATGTGTATGGCGACGGCGTCAATATCGCCGCTCGCATAGAGCAGCTTGCTGAGCCGGGCGGGGTAGTGGTGTCAGGTACGGCCTACGACCATTTGCAGGGCAAGCTTGATTGGCCACTCGATTTCGTTGGCGAGCAGCAAGTCAAGAATATCAACCGCCCCGTGCGGATGTACCGGCTCAGGCTTGATGGCAAGCGGGTGCGCTGGACCTTACGCAAGGCGATGCCGCGCTGGACCAGGACGGCTGCGGCGGCCCTCGTGGTGCTGGCTCTGGCGGGTGGAGGGACCTGGTGGTTCTTTCAGCCCGCGCCGCTGGGGGCCAAGCCGTCGGTCGCGGTGCTGCCCTTCAATAATTATGGCGACGACGAGGTCACCGGTCGTTTGGCCGATGGCTTGACTGAGGATATCATCACCGACCTCGCGCGGTTTCCCGAACTTGAGGTCGTGGCCCGGAATTCGACGGAAGTTTACAAAGGCAAGCCGGTGGATGCCCGCCAGGTCGCAAGTGCGCTCCATGTCGGCTTCGTACTGGAAGGCTCTATCCAGCGACAAAACGGGCGGGTGCGGGTCACCGCGCAGTTGATCGATGCACAAACCGGCAACCATCTTTGGTCGGATCGTTGGGACCGGCCCGCTGAGGATGTGTTCGCCGTCCAGACCGAGATTGCAGAGCAAGTCACCAACCGTCTGGGCGGCGGCGTAGGGTTGATTCAGGCGGCCGGGCGGGCCGCGGCCAAACGTAAACGACCTGAAAACCTGAATGCTTATGATTATTATCTGCTCGGGACCGAGAAGATTGAAGAGATCACCATAGCGGATGAGGAGGAGGCCATCGCGCTTCTCAACCGCGCCGTCGAGCTGGACCCCGGACTGGCCCGCGCCTGGGTAGAACTTTATCATGCTCACGTTATATTGGCTGGCTTCGGTATCAATCCCGAGAGCGAGATCAAGGCGGCTGCCGATGTGGCCGAACGCGCGGTGCGGCTCGATCCAAGTGACGCTGAGGCACACGCCGTGTTTGGTATGAGCCTCAGCAACAAGGGCGACATCGCTCGCGCCAAGGCTGAGCTGGACACGGCCCTTCGTCTTGCTCCCGGTTCGTCCGAAATCCTGACATTCTATACCGGCTATGCGGCACGCTTCGGTGAACCCGAACGCGGCGCTCAGATGGTCGATCAAGTGATGCGGCTCGACCCGAACTACCCGATGTGGACGTCCAACTTCTTCGCCCCTGCCTATTTTATGGCCGGCCGGTATGAGGACGCGTTGAAGATGCTGGAGCGCATGACGCCTAACAACTACGACAAGTGGAAGTGGGTGGTGCTTAGCAGCTCCCTCGCGGCTCTGGGTCGAATGGATGAGGCGAAGGCTTCGGTTAGGGAAACTCTCAACCAGTACCCGGACCTGACCGTCGAGAGCATGATTAATGAAGTCGGCTTGAGCACTAAAGAGCGCAGCCGGTTTGTTGAAACAATGCCGCTCGCCGGCTTTCCGGCTTGCGCCAAGCCCGAGGTGCTGGCGAAACTCGCCAAACCTGTGCGGCTGCCGGAGTGCGAGGCGGGGGAGGCGCAGCCTCTCGGGCAGCCATAGTACAGCTCGGCGCAAAGGGAGATGTGAGCCGCTGATCGCCCCGGTATTGGCGGGCCGCTGTCGCAGAGGATTGGACGCTATGACGCATATGGTTGTGACGCCGCGCGAAGCTCCCGCTAACGAACGAAGAGCTGAGGTCAAGCGCTGAAGTGAGGATCCCTACAGTGGAAGCCGGCTCAGCAAGTGAATTCTGAGCAGTGGCGGCTATGTCAGGAATGGGGGCGGGAGCAGTAGGTCCGCTTCTTCAAGTTTGACTCTTTCGACATAGATTAATTGCCAGGTCCGTGGAAAACGACCCCCTTGCAATGCCACCTAATCTGGCAAGCCCGCCAGACGCCAGCCATTAACAAAGAGCTGTGCAGTACTCATATCTCTAAAGGGCGAATTCGCCGCCGTCTCACCGATCCTCCATTGGATTACCCGCAAGATAAAGACCGGCCTCCTCCCGTGCCTCAGGCACGCGGCCGGCAAGGGCAAGAGCACCAAGAAGCGCAGCGTCAGGGTGGACGCGGCTGCTGGTTTCGTAAATGCGGGCAGATGCGTTCATCAGCAACCATAGCTCGCTACCGGGGCGCCAAAGACGCCAGCTTCTGGCTTGACCCCGAGGCCCGGTCGCTGCGGCACGGCGATATGGCCGTTTTCTATGACCACAGGGTTCGTATTGTCGTAGTGCCCATCAATGTATTCTTGCGCAATCCAGGCGCCTTCAAAGCGACTTGGCTCGACTGTCGATGCAAGATGCGTGCAGGCCGCAGCGATTATGTCGCCGCCCCACGCGTCGTCACAGGTGTGCGGCAACGATCGGATTGAACACATGTCGCGAACGATCATCATTTTGGTCAGCCCGCCGAGGCGAGTGACTTTGAGGCCAAAACCGTCCGCGATGCCCGCTGAGATCGCCCGCAATACCGCATTCAGGTCTTCGGTGTTCTCGTCCAGATAGACGGGATGGGTAAGCCTGCCTTTGAGAGTTACGATCTCTTCCATGCTGTTGCATGGCTGCTCGAACACGAACGGAATGGATTGGCAGAGCCGGTCGAAGTGAAGGGCCGACACTACGGTCAAACCGCGATTGCCGTCCACCGCCAAGCGGGCCTTGAAGCCAACAGCCTCCCATACCTTATGCACGGTTGCGACGTCCTGTTCGAGATTGTGGCCACCGATCTTGATCTGGAGACGCGGGTAACCCGCCTTGACCTTGTCGGCCGCGATACGCGCAGTCTCATCGGGAGTGCCGACAATGGTGGAGTAGTAGGAGGGCACTCGGTCAGTAAGCGCGCCGCCCAGCAGAGTCGAAACCGGAACGCCCAGGCGTTGGCCAATGATGTCGAGCAAGGCTATGTCGAGCGCCGCCTTGGCGTAGCCATGGCCGGTTAGACGCTCATCCATTCGCTTGGCGAGATGACGCACCGACTGGGTCTGCTCGCCAATCAGGCCGGGGGCGATCTCGGCTATTGCGGCGCGGGCACCCAAGGCGTGGTGTGCTTGATAGACCGGTCCGACGGGGCAAGTCTCCCCCCAGCCAGTCAGTCCATCTTCAGTGGTTACCTCAACAAGTGTGCTATCGAGATTCTGAACCGTATCGCTCGCCATGCGATACGCGCCGCCTTTGACCGGCAGGAGCGCCCGGTATACGTTGATGGAGCGAATGCGCATTTGATTAGTGGTCCTCATTGAGTGCGTCGACAGCCGGAATCTCACGCGAGCGTCGATCGATGTAGGCGCGCAGTTCTTCGTCTTTGGCTTCATCGAGCTTTGGCTCCTCGTACTCCGCCAAGAGCCGTCGCGCATCCATGGCGCCCTCGGCCTTCCACTGCTCGATGGACCCGACCTTCAAGACTGCAACTCCCGCGGAGTTTGAGCGCCAAGCATGGCGAGAGTGATGTCGATTTCGGTCCTCATCATCTCGAGCACGGCGTCCGCTCTGGGTTCACCGGCGGATGCCAGTCCCCACAAAGGAAGTCGGCCCAGCATCACTGACTTCGCGCCAAGCGAGACATATTTTAGAACGTCGCTGCCGCGCATAACACCACTATCCGCCAAGATCTCGATTTTCTGGCCGACCGCATCCACGATGCCGGGAAGAACTTTGGCGGGCGTCGGTGCGCAATCGATATTTCGACCGCCATGCGCGGACACGACGATACCGTCCGTTCCAATCTCACGGGATTTGCGGGCATCCTCGACACTGAGAATGCCCTTGATGACGAGTTCGCCCTTCCACCACTGCCGGAGCTGGCGCACATCATACCAGTTCAGTTGGTTTTCGAGCTTCACCGCGTCCGCGACCGAAGGCCTGATAATCGCGCTGCGAATTCCTTGGGGTAGTGGCCATAGGTCGGCATGCCGGTGGTCGTCAGATAGCGCAAGAGCACGCCGAACATCCACCGGGGATGCATCATCACGTCGACACCGGCGCGAACCGTATATCGCAGTGGAATCGAGAAGCCGTTGCGGACATTGTATTCGCGCCGCGGGATCACCGGCGTATCGACGGTGAGGACGAGCGTGGTCACGCCGCTGGCGGCCACCCGCTCCAGAAGCTGCCGGGAGAGATTGCGGTCTTTCCACATGTAGAGCTGGAACCAGACCAAGGCACCAGGCGCCCCGTCGCGCACCTCTTCGATGGTGGTCACCGACTGGGTCGAAATGCAGACGGGAATATTCGCGCGTGCCGCGGCCCGGGCGAGCTTCACCTCTCCACCATGCGACACCAGACCGGCAAGGGCCGTTGGCGCTATGATGACCAGCATTGCGGTCTGCTGGCCGAGCACCAATGTCTTCAGGTCGCGCTCGGCGTGACCTGTGAGCATGCGCGGCATCAGCTGAATTGCGTCGAGACTGCGGCGCAGTACAGAAAGAGCAAGCTCGTCTTCCGTGCCGCGATCGATATATTCGAACAAGGAACGCGGGAGACGCCGGCGTGCCGCCTCCCGGTAATCTCTGGCATTCAGCAACTGACGCATGATGCCATTCTCTCCCTGTCGAGAGTTTTACTTCTTGTAGTTGGCTGCAATGAACTCCGGGGAGAACTTGCCGCTTTCGATGTCCTCACGCAGCAGGACCTCGCTGCGTTCCTGCGGCAAGCCATAGCCTCCCGCACCGGGCGTTTCGATGACCGCGGCCATCCGCGACGTCAGGCGGACGCCGGTTGCCTTGGGCGGCAGGCTTTGCTCGCCCCCTTCGCCACCGAGCATCAGGAAACGGCCGGTCTTGCCGGCTGCGCCACCGAATATGCCCCAGGGCCGGTTGCGGAAACGCTCGCCGACACCGTTGAATTCGCAATCATGATCCACGGGGCGAATGGTCCGGCGAATGCCGAGGCCACCCCTGAATTTGCCTGCGCCGCCGGAATCCTCAACCAGGGCATATTCCTCGACGCGCAGCGGATACTCGATCTCGATCGCTTCGACCGGCAGGTTCGACGTGTTGGTGATGTTCACCTGCACACCATCCTTGCCGTCCTTGGTCGCCCGGGCGCCCATGCCGCCGCCAAGGGTTTCTAGATAGATGTATTGCTTACCCGTGCGCGGATCGATGCCGGCGAACACCGCGCTGGTATTCGCGCCATTGGCGGCGCCGATTGCCCGATCGGGCAAGGCCCGAGCCAGGGCGCCGATGACGATATCGACGACGCGCTGGCAAGTATTGGCGCGCAACGCAACCGATGCCGGCGCGACGCAGTTGACGAAGGAACCCAGCGGAGCACGAATCTCGACGGCATCGAAGATGCCCTGATTGTTCGGCACTTCCGGATCGAGGAGCGCCTTGAGCGAGAAGCAAACGGCCGACTGCGTTGCATTCAGCGTGAGGTTGAAGTTGCCGGGAACCTGCTTGTCCGTTCCGTCGAAGTCGAAAATGATGCGTTCGCCGGATTTGTGGATCACCAGATTGATCCTGATGTCTTCGGTGCCGGCACCGTCGTCATCCATCACGTCGGAAAAGGCATAATCGCCGTCCGGCAGCTGTGCGATGGCATTGCGCATCCGCAGGTTGGTGCGGCGAACGATATCGTCGAAAACGGCTTCCAGATGGGCTGCGCCGTTGCGCGCCATGAATTCCTGCAGGCGTCGCTCGCCCAGTCGCGCCGCCGCGATCTGGGCGTTCAGATCGCCTTTGCGCTCTTCGGGAAGCCGCATGTTCAAAAGCAGCAACCGCATCAAATCGTCCTGCAGCACCCCCTTGCTGTAGAGGCGCACGATCGGGATGCGCAGGCCCTCCTTGTAGATTTCGTCAAGTCCGCCGGACATCGAGCCGACCGCTGCGCCACCGACATCCGCATGATGGACGATGTTGGCGACGAAGCCGACCAGGCGCCCTTGCGCGAAGACCGGCATTGCGAGGTTGATGTCGGGCAGATGCGTACCGCCCGCCACATGCGGGTCATTGCCGATGAAGATATCGCCCGGCGCGATGGTGTCGCCGTATTGCTCGATGATGCATGTCATCAGCCCCGCCATCGATGCCAGATGGATCGGCAGAGCGTATTCCGCCTGGACGATCAGCCGACCCTGCGCATCGGCAATCGCCGTCGAATGGTCGTGGCGCTCCTTGATATTGGTCGAAAAGGCGCTCCGCATGATGGTCAGGAAGCATTCGTCGGTGACCGACTTCAAGCCGTTCCAGCTGATTTCAAGCGCGATGGGGTCGAGCCCGATCTTATTGAGCATCGTCGATCTCCAGAATGAGGCTCAGCGCCGGGTCCACCGTCAGGCTGGCCCAGGGCGGCACCACGGTCGTGGTGTCGAATTGCGTGATGATCGCAGGCCCCTGTATCCGGATGCCGGCCTCGAGGGTGCTGCGCGGATAGATCGGGGTCGAAACAGGCGTCTTCTCGTCGAACCAGACGTCGTGATGTTCCGACGCCTTTGCCGGGCCCACCGGCAATTCCGACACCGGCGCCACCTGGCTCAGCCGGGCGACGGCCTTCATGCGCACATTCATGATTTCGATCGGCGCATCACGGTCGACATGGCCATAGCTTCGCTGATGCGCCTCGAAGAATGCGTCTTTCAGCGCATCGGTACCGGGCAGGTCCGGAGTTTCTCCCGGCTGGCCGAGCGTAACGGGAAGCTCATAGTTCTGTCCGACATAACGCATGTCCAGCGTCAGCAGGCGATATGCGCCTTCAGCGCCCCGTGCTTCGGTGGCGATCCACTGTTGCGCCTGCTCGTCCAGCTGCTTCACGGCCGCCTCGATGGCCGACAGCGAACCATTCAGCGGCGTCCGGCAGGTAAACACGAAGTTCTCCTGCAGATCCGCCTCGATTAGCCCTTCTGCGCACAGGATACCCGGTGCCGTCGGGACGAGAATGCGCCGGATACCCAGCGATCTTGCGACATCGGCGGCATGCAGGCCTCCCGCTCCGCCAAAAGGCATAAGCGCGAAATCACGCGGGTCATGGCCCTTTTGTGTCGAGACCGCACGGATTGCCCGCGTCATGTTGGACGAGACGACACCGCATATCCCCAGCGCCGCCTTGACCACGGAGATCCCCAACGGATCGGCGATGGTGCGTACCGCCTCCACTGCCTTGTCCCGGTCAATGATCATTCCGCCGCCGGCTAGCGAAGCCGGCAACCGGCCCAGGACGACATTGGCATCGGAGACGGTCGGCTTGACGCCACCCTTGCAATAGCATGCCGGTCCCGGGACGGCGCCGGCGCTTTCCGGCCCGACCTTCATCAGGCCGTCAGGTCCGATATGGGCTATCGAGCCGCCGCCGGCCCCAACGGTATGGATATCGACCATCGGCAAGCGGATACGGAAACCGGCTATGTCGCGAACATGGGCGATTTCCATCTGGCCGCTGCGAATGAGGCATACGTCCGTGCTGGTCCCGCCGATATCCAGGGTGACTATATCGCCTACCGCCGATTTTCCACCGGCCGCGGCGGCTCCGACCGCTCCGGCTGCCGGACCCGACAGAGCGGTACGCACGGGAAATTCCAGCGCCTTGTCGATCGACATCAGGCCGCCGCTCGACTGGAATATGCCGAACTTCGCATTCGGCGCCACCAGGGCTATGGCACCTTTCAACCGCTCCATGTAGCGGCCAACCTCGGGCTGCAGGAAGGCGTTGATCAGCGTCGTCGAGAAGCGCTCATATTCGCGGAACTCCGGCTGGACCTCGCTCGAAATCGACACGAATACGTCGGGGATTTCGGCGCGGATTGCTGCGGCAATGCGCTGTTCATGCACGGGGTTGAGGAACGAGAAAAGCAGGCAGATCGCGATGCTTTCCACCTTCGGACCTGCCTGCAGATCGGCAATCAGCCGCGCTATCTCCGCTTCGGTCAGCTCGGTGATGATCTCGCCACGCGAGCCAATGCGTTCCGACACTTCCAGCCGGTTTGATCGCGAAACCAACGGCGCCGGCGCATCTTCCTGCAAATCGTAGATCAGGGGCCGGACCTGGCGGCCGATCTCGACCAGATCCCGAAAGCCTCTTGTGGTTATCAGCCGGACGGTCGCGCCTTTGCGCTGCAACAGGGCATTGGTCGCCACCGTGGTGCCATGCGCAAATCGCGCGATGTCCTCGCCGGAAATCCGGGTCTTCTGCTGCAGCTCCTTCAAACCTTCGAGGATCGCCCTTGACGGATCATCCGGGGTCGACGGCCGCTTGTGGATATGGACCGTGCCGGTGCGAAGGTCACGTGCGGAAAAGTCCGTGAATGTTCCACCGACATCCACGCCGACAATCCAGTCAGCCATTCCTAATTCTCTCACTTTTGATGACAGCCATATTCGGTCGCAGAAGTGCTTCTGAACGGGCAGGTTCGTCGGATAAATCTATTGCGGAGCGCACGAAAACGCGGCGCCCTTCACGCTCCCGGTCAGGCCCGCGAGGAAGCGCCGGCATCTCTCGGTTTCTGGTGAAAACAGGACTTTGCTCGAAACACCCTGCTCGACGATGTGTCCCGCTTCCATGAAGATCGCCCTGTCCGACACATGGCGCGCGAAGTCCATTTCGTGCGTGGCGATCAACATCGTCATGCCGGTGTCGCGAACTTCGCGAATGACATTCAAGACTTCCTGGACCGTCTCCGGATCCAGAGCCGATGTCGGTTCGTCGAAAAGCATGATTTTGGGTTCCATTGCCAGGGCGCGCGCAATGGCAACGCGTTGTTGCTGGCCGCCGGAAAGTTGACGCGGGAAACTGCCTGCCTTGTCTCCCAAACCGACCCGATGCAGAAGCTCCATTCCTTTTTTGTGCGCGGCACTGGCCGGGTGGCCTCTGACCAGTCTCGGTCCCGACGTCACATTTTCAAGCGCGGTCATGTGAGGGAACAGATTGAAGCTCTGAAACACCATGCCGATATCTTCGCGCTGACGGGCGAGCACTTTCGCGCTGTGCTGGCGCCGGCCCGAAGCAGTCGTTTCGGCTCCGATCTCCTCATCGCCCACTTTGATTGTGCCGGAAGAGATTGTTTCAAGCGTGTTGATGCAGCGGAGCAGCGTGCTTTTGCCCGAGCCGCTCGGGCCGATCAGCGCAACGGCCTGGCCCTTTTCCACGGAGAGCGAAACGCCCTTCAGCGCAACATAGGTCCCGTAGTGCTTCACGACATCGCGAAGCTGTAAAAAGGCGTTCGCATTGTAGAGTCCTGCCGCCATGACCTATGCCGCCGCCGTTTTTGCAAGCGGCTGGGTCTCCACCTTGCCTGCATCCGCGAACCAGCGCGAGTTGCGCCTTTCGAATGCATTCTGCAGCAACGTCCAGATCGTGGTCGCGCCGAGGTAGTAGATGGTCGCCACGGAGAGCGCCTCCAGGACACGGAAGTTCGCCTGGGTGAGATTGTCCGTCGCGCGAAACAACTCCGTCATCGAAATGACCGATACGAGCGATGTGTTCTTGAGCTGCCGGACGAATTCATTGCCAAGCGGCGGGACCGCGATCCGGAGTGCCTGCGGGAAGATGATCCATCGCATGATCGTCACCGGGCGCATACCGATGGCTTTCGACGCCTCCCATTGCGCCACCGGCACGGCCGACAAAGATGAGCGGACGATCTCCGCCACATAAGGGCTCTCGGACAGCATCAGACCGATGATCGCTGCCTCAACGACGGAGAGCCTGATGCCCATCTGAGGCAAGGCGCTATAGAGAAAAACCAGCTGGACAAGGGGCGGCGTCGCCCGAAAGAAAGCGACATAACCCTGGTAGAAGCCCCGCGTCAGCAGATGGTCGATCCGGCCGACCAACGCGACAAGCGCTCCGAGCATGATGGCAAGTGCCAATGTCAACAAGGTCAGCCAGATCGTCGTCCATAGTCCGCTCAGGATGGTCGGATTCACCAGGTTGTGAAAAAATACTGACCAATCCCAGACCGACATGACAGGCCTCCTTAAGCGGCAATCGCCAATGTCTTCACGCCGGCCTTGTCGAGTATGCTCTTCAGACGGTCGCGAAGGTCCGCGGGCGTGGGTGTCATCGGTTCGCGAGGATCGCCCAGAGGCAAGCCGCGAAGCGCCGAGCCGGCCTTGGCAAGCGGAACGTAGCCATTCAACAGCATGAAATTCAGGATCGGCCAAAGCCTGGCCCAGACTTCAAGCGCGCTCGGCAGATCCTTGTCGACGGCGATCCTGTCGTAAAGCTCTACGCAGAGTTCGGGGATGAACGTCGAGGCGCCAATGATGGAGCCGGGCGCGCCATGCGCCAGAACCGCCAGGAGCGCCGGGTCGGAACCTGCGAGAACGGTTGGCGCTTCGGGGTTCGACAGCATCCGCATCGTTCTCGTAAAGCTCGCGGGGCTGTCCTTGATGTGCGAAACCAGACCGTCGCGCTTCAGAACCACCATCTGCTCTTCCGAGATATCGAGACCGGTGATGGACGGCGTGTCGTAATAGATGATCGGTCCACCGGCGATCCCGGCGATCTTGTCGAGGAATTTCTGGACTTCCGCGAACTTCAGCCTGTCGAAGTAAGGCGTAACGACCAGCATCTGATCGACGCCGACATTGCGGGCATGCCGGGCCAGATCGAGAGCGTCCCGGACATTGTTGGATCCGACATGCGCGATGACGTCCATCTTTCCGGACGCCGTCTCGATTGCGATTTCGAACAAACGCTTGCGCTCGGCGACGGTCAGAGCCGGGTGTTCGCCCGTCGAACCACTCGCCACGATCCCATGAATACCGGCATCCAGTTGGGATCTGATCAGCTGCGCATAGGCGCGTTCGTCGATGGCCGTTCCACCCTTGCCGAACGGCGTCAGGATCGCACTGAGAATTCCTTTGAGTTCGCTTTTCATGACTTACCTTTTTGTTGGGCGCGAGCCGGAGGCGACGACGAGGTCGCCTGCCGAAAGATCACTTCACTTGGCATCCAAAGCGGCGCTCTCGATGCCCCACTTCTTCAGGATGGCGTCGTAGGAACCATTCGCCTTCATCGTGGCGAGGCTCTCGGCCACGAGCTTGGCGAGCGATGCGTTTTCCGTTTGGAACCCGATGCCGAGCAGGTTCGGGCTGATGCCGGTTGCAACCTTCTTCAGGCTGTCGTTCTTCGTCATGTAGAAGGAGATGAGAGCATCCGTGGCGATGAAGCCATCGACGCTGTCGTTTTCAAGAGCGCGGATCGCGACGGGCTGCGTGTCGAACGCCTGGATCGTCACCGCCGGCTTACCACCAGCTTCGCACGTTGCACTGGTCTGCTGCAAAACTTTCAGCGAACCGGAGCCTTGGAGCACGCTCACGGAATGGCCGCAAAGACCGTCGAGACCTTCGATAGTCGAGGTCTTCTTGGTCACCACCGTCTGGCTGGCCTTGATGTACGGCACCATCGCGATGGTCTTCTCGCGCTCCGGCGTGATGTACATGGCGGCACAGACCATGTCGAAGCGGCCGGCCTGGAGTGCCGGAATCAGACCCTTGAAGTCGAGGCTGATGAATTCAGCGGTCGCGCCGATCTGCTGTGCAATTGCACCGCAAAGGGCAACGTCCACGCCGGTCGGCTTCTGGTCCTCGTCGTAGAAGCCCCAAGGCATCTGGGTCAGCGAAGTGCCGATCTTCAGATGAGTGGGTCTTTCCTGAGCGTCGGCAACGCCAGCGGCGACACATGCGAACAATGATGCGGCGATCAATTTTCTGATTTTCATTTCCGTCCCCTTAGTTTCAGTATAATATCTGTATACTGAAAAATATGTCAACACCCTTTGTGTGTTGGGCGTGACACCGGAATGCGGCTGGGAACCGACAACAAAGGTCTTTCAAAACGAGCAGGTCCGCTCGCGGAATGCGGCATGCGAACGCTCTGCAAATCAAACGCGAAGTATAGACATTTCATAGACTTACGCGGCGACATCGCGCCTCGCCGTTGCAGGCGGAAGCCTCTCTTCAGACAGGAAGAACGCGTCCCGGATTCATTATGTTGTCGGGGTCCAGCAGCGCCTTGATCCCCTTCATCATCTCCAGCTCGACGGCAGGCTTGTAGGCTTTCATCTCCTCGACATGGAGCGCCCCTATGCCGTGCTCGGCGCTGAACGTGCCGTCCATCTCCGCGGCAATGTCATAAATTGACTTGAAAACGTCCTTGCGCGTTTCCGCCTGGTTCTGGATGCCGTCCCAGCGGAACTTCTCGAAAATCACGTTGTAATGAAGGTTGCCGTCGCCGACATGGCCAACGACCGCGATTTCCGCAGCGGGGAAGGCTTCCTCCACCTTGAGTTTGGCGGCCTCGATGAAATGCGGGATCTGCGCCAGCGGAACGGCGATGTCGTGCGACATCCCCATGCCGTATTTTTTGTGAGCTTCGGTAAGGCTGTGCCTCAAACGCCAGATCGTCGCTCTCTGGCTTTCGTTGACGGTGACGACAACGTCGGTGATCCGACCTGTTTCCACCGCGTCCCCAATTGTGTTCTGGAGCCGGTCGCCGACGCTTGCCGGCTCGTCGGAGGCAATATCGACCAGGAGAAGCCAGCTATTGCTTTCATCGAAGGGAAAGGTCACGTCCGGCAGCATCTGCTTAACGATACGAACTTCGCTGCCCGACAGGAGCTCCATCGCGACAATGGAGCTGTCGAACGTACGCCGAAGCGGTTCGGTAATCGCCGGCAGGTTGCCTATGTCCTCGAAAGCTATCAGCGCGGCCGTGATCGGCGCCAGGCTCGGGAACAATTTCAGCGATACGGCGGTGATGACGCCGAGCGAACCCTCCGCCCCGATGAAGAGATGCTTTAGGTCATAGCCGGTATTGTTCTTTCTGAGCGTGCGCAGGCCGTTCCAGATCTGGCCGTCCGGAAGGACAACTTCCATGCCGAGCACGAGGTCGCGCGTATTGCCGTATCGGAGCACGCTCGTACCGCCGGCGTTCGTGGACACATTTCCGCCGATCTGACAGCTTCCTTCCGCGCCGAGGCTCAACGGAAAAAATCTGTCGACATCGCTCGCGGCCTTCTGGATATCGGCGAGGATGCATCCGGCCTCCGCCGTGATCGATCCGTTCGTCGGGTCCACCGAAATGATCCGGTTCATGCGACGCAAGGACAGCACGACGGATCGGCCGGATGCGTCCGGTACCGCACCCAGGCAGGTGCTCGTATTTCCGCCCTGCGGGAAGACGGCTATCTTGTGCTTGCGGCAAATGGAGAGCACTGCCGAGACTTCCAGCGTGCTTCCCGGAAGCACGACACACAGGGCCTTGCCGCGGGCCCGGCCCCAGAAATCCTCAAGATAGCCTTCCGCATCCGCGCCTGTCTTGACGAATTTGGGGCCAAGCTGTGCCTCGAACTCGGCCAGTACCCGACTATCGACGTCCATTTGCTTCACATCCCAGGAAAGAAAACGCTGCCTGTCTGAGCAACCGTGCCCTGCTGCGATCAGGCGACCATCGACGCTTCCAGGGCCAGAATTTCAGGAAGCATTTTGGAGAGTTGCGCCTCGGTCTCTGCACTTGCGTTGAGCAGCGGCAGCAGCGGCTCGCCGCAGGGTCGTCCGAGTATCTTCAAAGCGGCTTTCAGCGGCACCGGATTGTGTTCGGAAAACAGAAGCTTCAGGAACGGACGGATCTTGGCGTGAAGCTCCAGCGCCTGGTTCAGCTCATTCGCCAGGACCAACGCAGTGATCTTGTGCCAGATCCGCGGCACAATGCAGGAGGAGGCGATCAGCCCGCCTCGAGCGCCAGCAGCGATGTGCAACGGGTACACATCCTCGTCGCCAGACAGGATGGAGATCTTGTCGCCAGCAGCCTCGATCACGCGCATCTGCAGGCCTGTATCGGCATTGCACGCCTTCATCGCCATGATCCGCGTTGTCTCGCCGAGTTTCTGGACGGTTTCGGCAGTCAACGAGACCCCGGTGCGGTAAGGAAATTCGTAAAGAACCAGGTCTGCATCGAGCGTATCGGAAAGCGCCTTGAAGTATTCGACAATCCCCTCCTGCGTCGGGCGAACGTAGAACGGCGTGGTGACGAGCAGACCGTCCGCCCCCGCACGGAGGATGCGCTTGCCGGCGTCGATCGCCTCGCCCAGGCCGGGTGCGATCAATCCGGCAATCGTCGGCACGGCGCCATCGACCGCCTCTACGGTACAACGCACCATCTCGAGTTTCTGGCTGTCGCCAAGCGACACATACTCGCCAGTTCCGCCGATCGGCGCGAGCGCCGACGTCCCCTGGGCGACGAGATATCGAGCGAGGTCCCTGACGGACTCGACATCGACGCTTCCGTTCTTGATGGGCGTCGGAGTAGCAGTGACAATTCCGGAAAGGCTTTTGATATTCACTGGATTCTCCAACAACTACAAATCTCTAGAGGGCGTTGCCTCAAAACCGGGACGGTCATCCCTGCTGGACGCATCTGCGCGAGGACGTTCCGAAGACGAGCCATGGGCCATGGCCGTCATTTCTCGTTCTGCAGGACGACCAGATCCTCAGGCTCCCATCGCAACTCGATGGGGTCACCGATCCTGTATCTGCTCTGCGAAGGAAGCGATGTCGATTTCAGCTTGAGGATCGTGCCGTCCGGCAGTTGGACGGCCAAGGTCGTCATGCTGCCGATAAATGAAACACTGACCACCTTGCCGGCCGCGGTTGCCGTCGTTGTTGAAGCATCGCGCTGATCGGTCCCGGCGATACGGATTCTCTCGGGCCGAAGCATCGCTTCGCATTGTTCTCCCTGCGTCACCTTTCGCGATGCCGGCATTGCAAGGCAATAGCCCGTCGCGATGCGAAGTTTGCCGTTTGCTTCGACAGTCCCGGCCAGGAGATTGGACTCGCCAATGAACTGCGCGGCAAACCGGTTGATCGGGCGAAAATACAATTCGTCCGGCGTTCCCAGCTGGACGATCGCGCCATTGTTCATGAGGCAGATCCGATCCGACATGTTCAGGGCTTCTTCCTGATCATGCGTCACGTAGATGAAGGTGGTCCCGATTTCGCGGTGAAGGGTTTTGATCTCGTCCTGCATCTGCTCGCGCAGGTTTTTGTCGAGCGCGCCCAGCGGCTCGTCCATCATGATGATGGACGGCGAGTAAACGATGCAGCGGGCGATGCCGACGCGCTGCTGCTGGCCGCCGGACAGTTGCTTCGGCTTTCTGTTCTCGAAACCCGACAGACCGACGCGTTTCAACGCGTCGGTCACCTTGGCCTTGATGTCATCCTTGGAATAGCCCCGGACCCTGAGCGGATAGGCGACGTTGTCGAATGCGGTCATGTGCGGCATGAGCGCGTAGTTCTGAAACACCATGCCGATGCCGCGCTTGCGCGGAGGGGCATCGGTAATGTCGCTGCCGTTCAGCAATATCCTGCCGGAGCTCGACGAATATCCACCCGAGATGAGGTTCAGGAGCGTGCTCTTTCCAGATCCGGATGGACCGAGCAGCGTCAGGAATTCGCCCTTCTTGACCGCAAGCGTCGTCGGCCGCAATGCGAAGGTCGCGCCGAATTGCTTCGAGACTTCCTGCAATTCAATCATGCTCTGTTCAAGATCAGCCATAAGTTCTTCCTTGGCGCATGACGAGCTGTCCTTTGCGGCAGCTCGTGCGCGTGTCGTGTGCTTAGAGGTGCAAGCGCCTCAATTCTGGATCTCGGTGTTCTTCTGAAGCGCGACATTGACCAGGCACACGATGAGCGAGAGGACGGTCAGGATCGTCGACACGGCCGCTATCACGGGAGAAATCTCCCATTGAATGGCGCTGAACATCTTGACCGACAGCGTCGTTGTGGTCGGCCCCGCAAGAAACCAGGAAATGACGACCTCATCGAAGGAAATCAGGAACGCGAACAGCGCCCCTGCCCCGATCGACGGGTACAACTGCGGCAGGACGACTGTCATCAGCATTCGAAACCGGCCGGCGCCCATCAGCATGGCGCCGAATTCCAGATTTGGATCGAGCTTCTGAATGCCGGCGCTGACGATCACCATCGTGTAGGGCAGGACGAACATCGTGTGGGCGATGATGAGGCCGGTCGCGGTGCCGGTCAGTTTGAAGTATGAGAAGTAGAGATAGATCCCCAAGGCGAAGACCACTGACGGGATGACCAAGGGGCTCATGATCAGGCCGATCAGGAGCTTTTTTCCGGTAAAATCGAACCTGACCATCGCATAGGCCGCGGGAACGGCAATCACGGTCGCGATGATTGTCGTGATCACGGCGACACGAAAGCTGAGAAAGAGCGGCTGGGTCCAGGATTCCGTCGAAAAAAAGATCCGGTAGAGATCGAGCGAATATTCCGTCGGCGGGAATTTCAATTCGTATTTCGAACCGAACGAAACCGGGATCACGATGATGCTCGGCGCGAGCAGGAACAGGTAGACGCCAAAGGCAAGCACGCCCCCGACCAACTGGAAAATTCGGTTCCGCCAATCCTTGATGGCGTTCGATTTGGCAGCCATCAGTGTGCCCCCTGCTGCTGACGGCGACGCAGGAGCATCGCCGGCACGGCGAAGACGGCCACCATTACGAACAGTATGACGCCAACCGCGGATGCGACGTTCCAGTCCAGGACTTCCCTTGTATAAAAATCCACCAGGTTCGCCAGCATGAGATCCTGCCGGCCGCCCAGCAGCGCTGGCACGATGAAGAAACCCAGCGACATGACCGCGGCGCTCAGAACACCCGCAAGAATGCCGGGGGCGCTGAGAGGCAGTGTGACCGTCAGAAAAATGCGGCCAGGCTTCGCGCCCATCACTTCGGCGGCGCGATAGAGCGCGGGATCGATCGCAAGGAGACTGGCGAGGACCGGGAAGACGACAAGCGGCGTCAAATAATTCGTCATGCCGACGATCACCCCTATCCTGTTGAAGATGAGACGGAGCGCGACCTCGGCACCGGTCATCCAGGACAGGAACGAGTTCACCAGCCCCTCCCGGCCGAGAATGATCGTGAAGGCGTAGCTTTTCACGAGAATGCTGGTCCAGAACGGCAGAAGAACAAGTACCATCAGCGCGGCGCGACGCCGCGCCGACTGACGTGCCAGATGCAGCGCGACGATGTAGCCCAACACCAGGCTGATAAGGCTGGCGAGCAGGGAAACTATCACTGTCGTTTTGATCGCCCGCCGGAAAAGATTGCTTTCCAGGATCGAGACGAATGCTTCCGTGGAGGTGCCCCCCACAGTGCTGGTGTAGAAAATGAAGACGAGCGGCACCAATGCAACCAGAAGCGACAGGATCGCCGCCGGAGCAATGAAAGGCCCAGCATTTCTGGCTGCGTTGGTCGCCACTACGTTTCCTCTAGGTTTCAACAGCATCATAAGCCCGAGCAGCGGCTTTTATCCCAGCAACCACTCCTTGAAACGGCGCTCGAGGGGTTCCAGATTGGTCGACCACCACTCGTCGTTGATATAGGCATTGTTCTTGGCATCGAGTTTCGGAAGCCATTCAAGCGATTCAGGCTTCAGGAGCGAGTAGGCCTTGCGGCTGATCGGCGCGCCGCCTTTTGCCTCCATGCACGACGCCTGGTATTCCGGCCTCATCGCGAAGGACAGGAACTTGAAGGCGTTCTCCTTGTTGGGCGCATTCTTCAAGACGGCGAGATATTCGACGCCGTTGAGATTTTGATCGAACGAAAACCCCAGTTTCGTGGACTGGTCGCGATTGCTGGCCTGAATCCGGTTGGCGTAGGTGAAGCTGAAGTCAGCTTCGCCGGTCTGCAGCAGCGTCACGGTCTGCGGCGTCGCTTCCACCCACTTCGAGACATGCGGCTTGATCTTTTCGAGGACACCGAAGGCACGGTCGACATCGAGCGGGTAGAGTTCCGCGGGAGCAACCCCGTCGCCGAGAAGCGCGATCTCCAGCGTTTCCATTGCGCGCGTCCGCAGCGTCCGGCGGCCAGGAAAGGCCTCGGCATTGAAATAGTCCGCGAAGGTCTTGGGGTGTTTGCCTTCCGGAAACTTGACCGGATCGAAGGCGATGCCGCCGGCGAAGGTATAGAACGGCACCAGGGACTTCTTGCTCGGCAAGAGCAGATCGCTTTCGTCGAAAAGTCCCGACGGCAGGTCTTCCCAGTACCCGTTGAAAGCGCCGCTGGCACCCATCGAGCCGGGGGCGTCGAACACGTCCCACTGCACATTGTTGGTCATGATTTGAGCCTTGACCTTCGCCATGTCCGGCGTGTCGAGGATCGTCACGTTGATGCCGGTTTCCTTCATGAAGGGCTTTACGAGGCCATCTTCCATGCCTTGGCGATAATTGCCGCCCCAGGTCACCAGGACGAGCTCCGAGGTGGCGGCCCGGCTTGTTCTGATATTGGGCGCAGCCAGCATGCCGGCAGCGGCGACACCGGCTGTTACGAGGAAGTTACGGCGATTCATTGTGGGCAGATGCGTGCGACGAGTCATTGTATTCCCCTTTTCTCTGTCGTTGCGGATGGATTGCGATCGCACTGTGGTATTTCTTATTTATCCCTCTGATATTGAACCAGAAATTTGAGCGCATGCGTTCCCCAGAGGACAGGATGGCACCGCTCCCGAAGCTCCTTCGGATCACCCCACCGGCCCGCTGAGGAGGCACTTTTGTTACGGCCGGGCGCCACAGGCTTTCGACGCGGCATGAGCCGAATGCAAAGCCCTCAGTCCCAGGCCCACGCCTCTCATTTCGGAATACTTTACGTATACCGGAATTGAAGTCAATGCCTCGATGTCTAAATCTTGTCACATATGGGCTGCGCGAGGCGGCCCTCGCCTGGTGCCCTTCTTCAGGAGAATTTGGGGGATGCCCGCAAGTGAGCCATCCAAGAATGGATCAGAGTGATGCTCGAGATTCGGCAGTTCAAGCGATCAGCGCTCTGCTATCGATGCTCTTCGGAAGCCGCCTGATTGGCAGCAAGGCTTTGGCAGGTTTCGACGAACGCGCGGATCGCAGCAATTCGTGCGCCCAAAAGGTCCCAAAGCACGCCCATGCGCCGAATCTCGCCATCCTTTAGCCGAATTTTCTGCAGGCGCAGCCCTTCCGGCCAGGGGGGCGCCCAATCCGGCACCAGTGCTACGCCGAGGCCACGGCCGACAAAAGCCGCGATCGCGTCGAGCGCATCAAGCTCCGCCCATTCGCGCACCGTCAATCGGTGGAGCCGCAGATAGCGATCGATGATCTGGCCTCCCCATTGGTTGCGGTCATAGCGAATGAAGGGTTGCTCGCGGATCGTTGCGTGAACATCGCGGATCGACAGCCCTTCCGGCGCCAGCAGCACAAGCGGCTCATGACGCAAGGTGATCCAGCCGAGCGACTTGGGCAGCGGAAAATGCGGCTGCATGATCAGCGCCGTATCGAGGTCTCCCGCAAGGACGGCGTGATACAGATCGACCGATGAGCCCGGCATCAGAAAATATTCGATCTGCGGAACCCGTACGCTGAGCGCTGCTATGATTTCGGGTATCTGGCCCGTCAGCGCGGTAGCTGTCGCGCCAATCCGCAACTGTCCGGCCGGCAGGTCATCCGCCGCGATCGCCCGCAGATCGCGTGCCGCTTTGACCAGATTTGGTCCGTGTCGCTGGACCGCCATCCCGGCTGCCGTCGGCCTCACGGTCCGCCCCACACGCGCGACGAGGGTCTGCCCCAACTCGACCTCGAGAGCGCGTATGCGCTGCGCAACCGCGGCCGGGGTTACATTCAAGCGACGCGCCGCCTCGGCGATCGAACCGCAGTCCGCCACAGTCAGAAAGCTCTCCAGGAATCGGATATCCATAAGATACGTTTTCTATCTTCTAAAGAAAGAAGCAAGCATATTTCATTGCTTCATACCTGCCGTTATGTGGCATCGCATTCCAACGGCCAGGGTGCCTTCAACGAGGAATTTACCGATGACGATCCAGAGCAAATTCAGCGGCCTCGGCACCGACGCAGCGCCCGGACAAGAAGTCCGCCAGCTGTCCGGCAGTCTCGGGGCGGTGTTGCGCGGTGACGCGATCACCGGGCGACCGGTGGACTTTTCGCATGGTGACGTCGACGCGTTCACCCCGACGCCCCGCTCCTTCGAGGTCTTTTCAGCCGGCGTCGAAGCCGGCGGCAAGCAGGCCTACACCGAATACCGCGGTGATCTGGCTATCCGCGAAGACCTCGCCTGGCGGCTGGCAAGTTTCACCGGCGCGCCTGTCGATGCCGGCGACGGCATGATCATTACGCCCGGCACCCAGGGCGCCCTGTTCCTGGCCGTCGCGTCGACCGTATCGCGAGGCGACAAGGTGGCGATCGTCCAGCCCGATTACTTTGCCAACCGCAAACTGGTGGAATTCTGCGAAGGCGAAATGATGCCCGTCCGAATGGACTATGCGACCACCCAGGGCCGGTCGGGCCTCGACCTTGGCCAGTTGGAAGATGCGTTCAAGTCGGGCGCAAAGGTGTTCCTGTTTTCAAACCCCAACAATCCGGCGGGCGTCATCTACTCCCGCGAGGAGATCGAATCGATTGCAACTCTGGCAAGCCGATACGGCGCGACCGTCGTCGTCGACCAGCTATACGCGCGGCTTCTATACCCAGGCGTGGATTACACCCACTTGCGCGCGCAGCAGCTGGATGCGGAAAACGTGGTGACCATCATGGGCCCGTCGAAGACGGAATCGCTTAGCGGTTACCGGCTGGGGGTAGCCTTCGGATCGAAGGAGATCATTGCCCGGATGGAGAAGCTGCAGGCAATCGTATCCCTGCGCGCCGGGGGCTACAGCCAGGCCGTGTTGCGCACCTGGTTCGACGAACCGGATGGCTGGATGGACCAGCGCATTCGCGAGCACCAGGCGATCCGCGACGATCTGCTGAAGGCTTTCCGCGCGACGTCAGGCATTCAGGTCCGGACGACCGAAGCCGGCAGCTACATCTTTCCGGCGCTGCCCCAGCTGACGGTGCCCGGTAGCGACTTTGTACGCATCCTGCGCCTGCAGGCAGGCGTCATCGTGACACCCGGAACGGAGTTCAGCCCGTTTTCCGAGAGCGCCGTGCGCCTGAATTTTTCGCAGGACCACGCCGCTGCCATTGCAGCTTGCGAGCGTCTGGTCGCTCTCGTCGAGAGGTACCGCGTATGAACGGCAACAAATCGGATCAAGGCAAGCCGATACCGCAGGGACTGTATCTCCCCGCGACACGGCACGGCAGCATGATTTTCACCGCCGGAATGACCCCACGCAAGGATGGGGTACTGCAATTTACCGGACCGGTACCCGCCGATGCCGACCCTGCCGTGCACAAGGACGCGATGATCCTGGCCTGCCGCAACGCGCTGGCCGCGGCCGAAGCACAGCTTGCGGAAGGCGAAAGCCTTTCCGCCATCCTAACCCTCACGGTCTACATCGCTGCCGAGCCCGGCTTCACGGCACACTCGAAGCTGGCGGATTTCGCATCCGAGTTTCTGAAATCCAGACTTGGCCAGCGCGGAATAGGCAGCCGCGCCGCCGTCGGCGTCGCGACGCTCCCGGGCAACGCGCCCATAGAAGTGCAACTGGTTGCTGCGGTATAGGCGCGGCGGCGACAGTGCACTCCGGCTGCTGCGGACCAGGACCAGGCAAGAGCCGATCTATTCGGCGGGATGAAGAGCCGCCATTTGAAAGTCGGCATTCGTCCCCGCCGCGGTCTCGGTCAGGACATCCAGCGCAAACCCCGCCGAAGCGATGTCGAAGAAGATGTCGTAGGACACCGCGCCGAAACGGTCGAAACGGGCCACAACCGCATCCAGATGCAGGGCGCGGGTCTGGGCGAGATGAGCCGGTTTCAGGCTTTCCGGCCTCAGGTCGGCCATCGAAATCCGCCGCATCAACGCGGGCGCTGCGGGGCCTGATATCACGAACCACGCCCAGCCCTCGTCGCGATAGGCTTCGTAGCCTTTGGCCGGGAGTTCACTGTCGTGCCATGCGTTGCGCAGCTCGCGCAACCGCGCGCCGCTGCCGCCGGGAGGCGCCGTCAGCAGCACCTCCTGTTGGCCCAGCCGCAGCACTGACGTGCCGCAAGGCAGGTCAAGCGTAGTATTCACCGACTCGGGTGCGGATAGACCTGCTTCACCGAGCCAGTCCATCGTACCTGGGCCTCGCAGCCCAAGACGCTCTGTGCGCGTGCAATCGAAAACGACGTTTTCATGCGCACCGGGGAGCGCATCTCTTCGTGCAAGGCGTTGCGCCAAGGCGTTGTGGCGTAGACTGGGATCAACACCGACCGAGATTCCAAGATGGTGGCGCGGAAGCATCTTACATCTCCTGCCGTTGGTTCTCGGGATCATAGAATGGGGTAGGCACCACTCTGGCCTCCAGTTCCTTGCCACACAGGCCGCGTATGCGGAGACTGGATCCCGGCGTCGCATCACGCGGGTCGGCATAGGCCAGCCCGATCCATTTGTGCACGGTTGGCGATAAGCAGGTCGAGGTGACAAAGCCCACCGGGCGTCCGTCCCGCAGCACGAGGCAGGATTCCGCCAGCCGGATGCCGTGCCCCTCGGGCAGTTCGAAGCCGCAAAGCTTGCGCTTCAGGCCCAGCCTGCCGCGTGCCTCGACGCCTGTCTTGCCGACATATCGCGCCTTGGCCTTCGACAGCGCCCAACCCATAGCCAGCTCGTCCGGCGTCGAGAGCGCATCGGTATCCTGGCCTATGATGATATGCCCCTTTTCCAGGCGCAGGATACGCGAAGCTTCCAGCCCATAGGGTTGCAGACCGAAGGGTGCCCCTGCCTCCAGCAGCTTCCGCCAGTGGGACGCTCCGAAGGACTGCGGCACGTGAAGCTCGTAGCTCAGCTCGCCGGTAAACCCGATGCGCATGATACGCGCCGGGCACCCGCCGATCACACCGCTGCGGCCATTGAGATAGGGGAAGCCGTCCGGGGAGAGGTCGATGTCGCCTCCCAAAGCCTCGAGCACCTTGCGGGCCGCGGGGCCGGTGACGTTGATCGCGGCGAAAGCGGCGGTGACGTTCTGGATATCGACCTGCATGCCCCATTGCGTGTTCAGGAACAGCATGTCGGCAAAGACGCGGGCGACGGCGCCGGTGGTGGCGGTCACGTAGAATTCGGTCTCGGACAGTCGGAAAGCCACCCCGTCATCGATTACGGATCCCATGTCGTTCAGCATGAGGCAGTAGCGGACGCGCCCCACCGGCTGCCTGGCATGGGCCATCGTATAGATCCGGTCGAGGAACGCGGCCGCATCCGGACCACGGATCGCCAGCTTCCCCAAGGTCGAGACATCCAGCATGCCGACCCGATCGCGCACAAGCGTGACCTCGTCCCAGATCACTTTCTTGACGTCGCGTTTTCCGGCGTAATGTAGCGGCCGCCACCACGCCCCGACAGGTGCCAGTTTCGCTCCGCCGGCGACATGTTCGGCATGCATGGCGGTATGGCGGTATGGCACATGGTTCGGGCCTGCGAGCAGGCCAAGCTTTTCAGGGCCGAAAGGCGGACGCGAGGTGGTGATTCCCACTTCGCCCACCTTGCGCGCGGTCTCCCGAGCGACGATTCGGGCTGTTGCCAGGGCGGAATGCCGCCCCTGCGATGGCCCCATGCCGACGGTCGAATAGCGCTTCACCAGCTCAAGCTCGCTGTAGCCGTCGCTGACGGCGTTCTTGATATCTTTGATCTGCAGATCCTCGTCGAAATCCACGAAATCCCGCCCTTTGGGATGGGGGGACAGGTCTTGCAGATAATTCATCTTCGGCGCGCTGGCATCGGGGATGATGTCCGGGTGGACGCAGGCATGGCCGGCGCCCTGCGCCGCGGCCGCGCCCGCGACCTCGCCGCTCCGCAGCACCGATTTCAGGTCGAAATACCCTGCCGCCGATCCGGCAACGTGAAACGCTTCTGGCAGATTGCTCAGCACGAATTGCCGGCTGGCCTCGTCAAATCCCAGCTTGGCGCCGGCATGCAGGGGCAGCTGATAACACGGCGTGTAGCCTGCAGCGACCACCAGGTGATCGCAGTCCAGCAGTTCGGTGCCATGCTCGGGCGTGTTGAAGCGGATGGCTCGTATATGGCGATTGCCTCCGGCACCCAATGCTTCCGTAACGGTGGCATTGGGGATGATCCGAACGCCCCGCTCGATGAGGCGTTGCGCGAGGATCTTGCCGGACACATCAGCAGCGGGATCGAGAACGGCGAACAGCGATACGCCCGCGTCGAGAAGGTCGAGAGCCGTGAGATATCCATCCCGGTTGCCGGCAAACACCACGGCGCGCTGGCCGGGACGAACCGCATAATGGCGCATCAGTCTCTGCGCGGCGGACGACAAAAGAATGCCCGGCAAGTCGTTATTGCGAAACACCAGCGGCTGTTCATGCGAACCCGCAGCCACCACGACCTGCTTCGCACGAACACGATAGAGCATCTCGCCCTGCAGCACCGGAAGCCAGTTGTCGGCGAACCAGCCATTGCATGTGGCCCCGCGCAGCACTCGCAGATTGCCCAGCTTTTCAGCCGCTTCGCGCAGCGTCTTCAGGGTCGCCTCTGCCTCTGCCGGCTCAAGCCCGAAACGCGCATAGGTCAGGGCGCCGCCGAGTTCCGGGTTCAAATCGACCAGCAGCACCTGCGCACCAGCCTCGGCTGCCTTGATGGCGGCCGAAAGGCCGGCCGGGCCCGCGCCCACGACCAGCACGTCGGTGTGCAAATTTTCCTTGATGTAGTGGCCGCGACCGGCGGCCGGATCGACCTTGCCGAGGCCGGCCGACTTGCGGATCATCGGCTCCCAGAATTTCAACCAGCTCTTTGCGCCGGGGCGAAAGAAGCTGCGATAGTAGAATCCGACGGGCATGAAGCGCCCCAGCCTGTCGAGCACCGCGCCGCGGTCGTGCTCGGCCGTTCCGCTGACGTTCTGGGCGGTGACCTTCAACCCTTCGGCGATCGGGCGCAGGTCGGCCCGGACATTCGGCTCATCCGGCAGTTGCACCAGCGTGTTGGCGTCCTGTCCGGCCATGGTCAGAATTCCGCGCGGACGGTGGTATTTGAATGAGCGCGACAGGATCCAGCGACCGGTTCCGGCCATGGCGGAGGCAATGCAGTCGCCGGCGAAACCTTCGAGAGGCCAGCCGTCGAATTCGAAACGGATCTTGCGGGTGCGATCGAGACGCGATCCCCAGGGAAGTGGCAGCCGTTCGGTCATTCAGGCGGGCTTTCGGTTCGGAAGGTAGGTGGCCGCGATCTGGTCGCTGACGGTATGGCGTTCGGCGATGAACACGGTGTTGGACGGGGTGTGCCGCCACCACTCGCGCATCACGCCGAGCGGGTTCTCGGCGTAGAACAGGGCTTCGATCAGCTGCTCGGGCTGTTCGGCGCTGGCCGCGCGGACCGGTCCGAGATACTGGAATTCGGTAATGTTGCGAGGCCCATTCACCGGGCAGGTCAGAAGTTTCATGGAAGCCTCGTCAATGGCTGGCGGCCGTGGCGCCCATTTCATTCAGCAGCGCAAAGCTGTCGAACCGGCGCAGGTCGAATGGTTTCAAGACATCGGGCACGCGCCCGGTGGCGATGGTCTCGGCCATGCGCTTGCCGGCCACAGGCGTCGCCTTGAAGCCCCAGGTTCCCCATCCGCAGTCGAGCCAGTAGTTCTGCAGCGGTGAAGCCCCCATGATCGGACTGTAGTCCGGCGTCATGTCGGTGATCCCCGCCCATTGCCGCAGCAGCTTGACCTTGTGCAGGAAGGGGAAGAGGTGCAGCGCGCCTTCGGCGAGATGTTCCTTCTGGTCCAGCGTGGAGCGGGTCGACGCCAGCTGGTAGGGGTCGGAGCCGCCCCCGATGACGACCTCGCCACGGGAGGATTGCACCAAATAGGTGTGCAAATTGGCGGATGAGACAAGTATGTGCAGGAATGGCTTCAACGGCTGCGTCACCATTGCCTGCAGTGGGAAGCAGCGTATCGGCAGCTGGATGCCCGCCATGGCGGCGACCTGGCCATTGAGCCCGCCCACGGCCTGCAGCACCTGCCCGGCGGCAATCGTGCCGCGGTTCGTCTTGATATGGGTGACCCGGTCGCCCGCGCGCTCGAAGCCGGTCACCTCGGTGCGCTGGTGGATCTGCACGCCACGCTCGCTGGCATGCTTGGCATAACCCCATGCCACGGCATCATGGCGGGCAGTACCGCCGTCGGCATGCCAGAGCCCGCCCATGACCTCGTGCTGACCACCGAGATCGAGGTTCAGATGCGGGCAAAGTTCCTTCACCGTCTGGACATCGACCACTTCGATCCGGGTGCCCATATGCTTGCCCATCTCGGCACGCAGATGGAAACTGCGCAGCGTCGCTTCGGAATGCGCGAGCGTCAGCTGTCCGCGCTGCGAAAACATGACGTTGAAGCCGAGATCCTGCGACATCGTCTCGAAGATCTCGACGCCTTCCTTGTAGAAGCGGATCGATTCCTCGGTCATGTAATTCGAGCGGATCGTGGTGGTGTTGCGCGCCGTATTGCCGCCCGCGAGATAGCCCTTTTCCAGCACGGCGATATTGCGAATGCCATGCACGTTGGACAGGTAGTAAGCCGCCGCAAGACCGTGACCGCCACCGCCGATGATCACCACGTCGTAGGATCGCTTCAGCTCGGGCGTCAGAGGGATGTCGCGAAAGGCAACGTGCCTGGCGCGCAGACCGTATTTCAGCAAGGAGAAAGGCATGGTTTCCTGCGGTTCAGCAGCTGGGATCGAGCCTTAGAAAACCCGCCAGGCTGGCTTGGCGCAAGAAATCGTTCTTTACCCAGTGACCTCGTTTTCGTAATGCATGGAAAATCTGAATGGGGTCTCCATGCGAAACCTGCCGCATCTCATCTATCTGGAAGCCTTCGAAGCGGCTGCCCGGCATCTGAGCTTCACCCGGGCAGCCGAGGAGTTGAATTGTACGCAAGGGGCGATCAGCCAACGGGTTCGGGCGCTGGAGCAATTCTTCGCCAGGCCACTCTTCCACCGCCGCAGCAACGGCTTGGAGCTGACCGAAGTCGGCACTGCCTATCTGCCGGGAATAGCCGAGGCTCTGGATCGGGCCGAGGCAGCGACCGAAGGGCTGCTGGGCGCACAGGCGCAGACCAGCGTGACGGTATCAGCCCCGCTCAGCTTCGTCACACTGTGGCTCGCACGGCATCTGGGTCGCTTTTCCGCCGCCCATCCGCGGATCGAGGTGCGGCTGAACAGCACGATCTGGACCGACCCCAACGTGGAACTGGCGGATCTCAGCATTCTGGCGATCGATCCGTTGCAGCCGCTATCGGGTGCCGTGCAACTGGGTGAAGAGCGACTGGTGCTTCTCTGCGACCCCGAGACCGCTCGCCTGGCCGGAACGAGACCCAGCGCAGACTGGTTCAACGCCGCCCGGCTCATCTATGTGCAGGGCAGGATGCAGCTGCTGGATCTTTGGGCGAAGAAGGAAAACATGGTCGTCGCGCCACAAAAAGCGCCAATCAAGGCCGACAATGCGGCAGCGGCATTGGAGATTGCGGCGTGCGCCGGCGGCATCACGGCCGTCATGTCGACTTATGCGGCAGCCTACCTGGCCTCGGGGCGGCTGGTGGCGCCCTTCGGCGCAGGGGAAATCCTGCCGGTCGCCCTGCATGTGGTCCCCAATCAACAGCGCCGGCTCTCGCGGTCCGCGACGCTGTTCGTGCAATGGCTGTCAGGGGAGGTTCCATTCCACCGCGAGATCTAGCTTTCCGTTCAACACCGGCGCGCCCGAAAACATTATTCGTTTGATGCGCTGTTTGGTCAGGTTGTGATGCAGCGTGGCGTATTCGTCGGCACGCTCGGCATCATGCGCCTTTATGGCGTCGAATATCAGATCATGCTGGCGCACGGTTTCGGCGAGATGCAGTCGAACATCATTCTCGTCTTCATTGGCAGCGCTGACGAAGCAGGCGCGCGCTATTCGAATGGAGCCGATCAACGTCTGTTCGTAGAAGCCGGAGAAATGCCGGTTATCCGCGGCCTTGGCGATCGCCATGTGAAAGGAAAAATTGGTTTCGGAGCGGCCGACGCCGTCGCCGGAGGCCACCGCGTCCTTGAACAGTTCCATCTGCTCGGTGATCCGCTTCAAATCGTCGTCCGTGCGGTTTTGGGCCGCAAGGCGATGCACCATGCGGCTGGCGATCAACAGGGCGTCATAGAGCTTGGGCAAATCATCGAAGTCGAGGGGCGCCACCTTTGCAGAACGCCCTTCGCGCACGACCAGACCGTCAGCGATCAGCTGGATGATAGCTTCACGTACCGGCGTGCGCGAGACCGACAATGCCTCGGCAAGCGCCGCCTCGTCGAGGCTTCGACCAGGACGCAGCTCCAGCCGCAAGATCGCGTCGCGCAGCTCACGCGTCACTTTCCAAGCATCCCGTTCGGTCATTGAATTCACAACCTCTAGAATTGTTCTGCGTGCCAATACGTGCCTGCCTTTGAAAGCGCTATTCTAATCGGTTTCGCGAGACAAGCGACCTGCAGGTCACCGCAAGACCTTTGGTCAGCGGAAGTTGAGATTCTACCGCAATGCGACTTGTAGACGTTGCCGCGCCGACGAAATGAATGCCTGGCCGATACCGGCGGGTTCTGTGTGCGGGCCTAGCGAATGAGGACGCCAGACGCCATGAAGCCGCCGTCGATATTCAGAATGTGACCGTTGATGTAGGCGGCTGCCGGGGAGGCCAGGAAAAGGATAGCCGCCGAAACTTCTTCGGGCTTTGCGTATCGCTTTGCGGGAATCTGCGCTTCCCAGATCGCTCGGTCCTTTGGTCCATGCACCTTGAGGATCATCGGCGTATCGACAGGCGTTGGTGCGACGGCATTGGCGGTCACACCCTTGTCGCCAAGTTCCGCCGCCAGAAGGCGCGTCAGCATGTCGACAGCGCCCTTGCTGCAGGAATAGGCGCCACGTCCGGTATTGGCGATCTGGCCGTTCACCGAACTTACGGTGATGATGCGTCCCTCGCCCTTGGCCACCATCTGCCGACCGGCGAACTGGCAGCAATTGAAGGTGCCGGTCAGATTAACCGAGAGAATGTGCTCCCAGTCCTGCGGGTCGAAATCCAGGATGGCACCGGTCTTCACGATGGCTGCACTGGTCACCAGAACATCTGTACCGCCAATCTCCTCGATCTTTTTGAACGCGGCTTCGACGGCGTCACGATCCGTGACGTCGAGTGCGATGCTTGAGACCATGCCCTTTCCGCGCAGCCTCTCCATGGCCTTGTCCAGGGCATCCTGCGACCAATCCATGATGATCACATTGGCGCCCTTTTGCGCGAAGCCCAATGCGGTCGCTTCACCGATGCCGCCGGCACCGCCGGTAACAACGACATTCTTTCCGGTAAAATCTGCCATTTTCTCTTCTCTGTCGCCTCGCGGTCATGGGAGGCCTTAAAGGGCTTGGTTCGTGGTGCAAGAATCCGTCGGCAGGCCCAGTATACCAAATGGATACCAATTTATGTCAAGGCGTTTCCCGGACACTGGTCCCGCCATTGACCCGGCCTTGGCGTGTCGCGACCCGCTGGATGTTCGCGACATTACAGCGTCAGGGCAACACCTCAGCACCAGGTGTTCAAAGCGAACGTGAGTTCGATTACGAGGGCGCCAATGCAGGCTTTCGCCGGCTATTGTGAGGCGATCTCCCTAGGTGGCGGGCCTGGATTGAGAACCTCACCGGCCAAGCCGATAAGCCGCTCGATCGCTTCCGACCGGTCCGGACGATACATGATCTGAACGTCCGCCGAAGGGGCCGGAGCCTCAAGAGGCCGGTACACGACTCCCGGTCGCGATAGCTTCTGAACGCATTCAGGCACAAGCGCGATGCCGAGGCCGGCAGCAACCAGGCTGGTCAGCGAATAGGATTCGACGACCTCATGCGAAATCTGCGGCGTGAACCCGGCTTCGATGCAGCAATCCCTCAGATATCTCGCGAACCGTGAATCGCTCAATCTCAGGAACACCAGACTTTCATTCTTCAGCGCGGACAGCGGCAGCTGATCATAGGCGGCAAGCCGATGCGCCGCCGGCAGGACGACGCCGACATTTTCATGCCAGGCGAGCTGGGTGATCAAATCGGGTTCATGGGGCGGTCGCCGAATGAAGCTGACATCAATGCGACGGGCCAGCAACGCCGCCTGCTGCGCCTGGGGCCCCATTTCATGAATGCGCATGACCACGTCCCGATAACGCTTACCAAAAATCGCGATGAGTTCGGCCAATGGCCCAAGCAGAACTGAACCGGTCGTGCCGACATTGATCACGCTGACCTGTCCTGCACCGATGTCGCGCGCGTCCTTTGCGGCATGCTCGACCCCGCTAAGTATCGTGCGAGCATTCACAAGAAAGCTTATGCCGGCGGGCGTCAGCTTGACCCTGCGGCTCGTGCGCTCGAACAACACCGTGCCCACCTCCCTCTCAAGATCCTTGATCTGCTGGCTGAGTGGCGGCTGCGAAATGTTCATCCGTGCGGCCGCCACCGTAAAGCTCAGCTCTTCGGCCAGGGCCACGAAATATCGCAGATGACGCAGCTCCATGCCGGGCTCCCATGTTTTATATCTTTTTCATATAGAAATAGCCGAACAATATATTGGACATATTGCGCCTCCATCGACAAAAATTCGCAAAATAGAAAAAACCTGATCTTCGAATCAGGATGGGAATCGAGGAACTGGAGCGAGTGTCGGCCGGACGCAGCTGCCAATTGGCGGCAAAGCGCCCTGCCTACGGTCAAAGCTTCTCAAGCTCTCGACAAATCTGCCAGCGATATGACTGGCCTCCTTGGAGGAGAACATGCCAAATCTCATGAAATCCCTGTTCGGACAGGTCGTGATCGCCCTGGTGCTTGGCGTTGTCGTCGGTGTCGCCTGGCCGGAATTCGCAGCCCAATTGAAGCCGCTTGGTGATGGCTTCATCAAGCTCATCAGGATGATCATCGCACCGCTCGTGTTCGGCGTCGTCGTCCATGGTGTCGTCGGCGCGGGCGACCTGCGGAAAGTCGGCCGCGTCGGTGTAAAGGCCATCCTCTATTTCGAGGCGGTCACGACCGTGGCTCTGGTCATGGGCCTCCTCATTGCTCATTTCTTCGCGCCCGGCGCCGGCATGAACATCGATCCCTCGAAGCTCGATGCAGGCGCCCTCGGCTCCTATACCGATAAGGTCGGACAAGTCACGAGTACCGTGGACGTCCTCATGCGCATCATCCCGACGACCATTTTCGATGCGTTCACAAAAGGCGATATCCTGCAGGTCCTATTGATTGCCCTGTTGTTCGGTGCAGGTCTCTGCCTGCTCGGCGAACGCGGACGGCCTGTCGTCAATATCATCGAGATCATCACCGACGTTCTGTTCAAGATCATAGCACTACTTTGGCAGATTTTTGAAAGCGGCGGCACTTTTGGGATTCCCAGGGCGCGATTTGCGTGATTCATGGGTGGTCGGCTTTGTGGAGGGCCGGCCATGGATACGCATTGGAAGACAGATCT
>NZ_QZWZ01000259.1 GCF_003601975.1 Mesorhizobium waimense | reverse complement strand
CCATATTATAAAGTCATTGATCAATATATTTTTGTGCATGCAGGAATTGATACAAGTAAGTCGATGCGCAAACAATCAAGAGCAGTTGTTACAGGCCATGCTCCAGAAAATTTAAACCACTTCTTACCTAAAAATAAAGTTATTGTTCACGGCCATGTGCCGAATTATAGATTAGGATATAAAAAAGATAACATTCATATTGAACATCGTGTCATAGATATTGATACAGGCGCAGGTCATAATCAATACTTAACATTACTAGATTTAACATCGCAGAAACAGTATTCTGTGAAGGTTTCTGATAATGATGCTAAAATTCAAGAGCGTCGCGTTAAATTAAAGTAGTATAAACAAACGTTACTACAAAATGAAATGTTAAGCGT
>NZ_QZWZ01000258.1 GCF_003601975.1 Mesorhizobium waimense | reverse complement strand
ACCAGGAAGTGGCCGGCCTGCGCTGCTTCGCCTCGGTCGGCGATATTCCGGACGAGGTCGACCACTGCGTGATCGTGGTCGGCAAGGAGCGGGTGCCGCAGGTCTTGCGCGATTGCTGCGCCAAGCAGGTACCCGGCGCCAGCATTTACATCTCGGGCTACGCCGAGGCCAGCGGCGACGGGCGCGAGGCGCAGCGCGCGCTCGAGGAGGCGGCCAGCGCGCTGACCTTCATCGGCCCCAACTGCATGGGCTTTTCCAACCTGACGGCGCGCGTCATGGCCGCGCCCTCGGCCGTGCTCAAGCGGGCCGAGGGCGTGGGCGACGTGGCGCTGGTGTCGCAAAGCGGCGGGCTGGCCTATGCAACGATGGCGTACTACGCCCAGC
>NZ_QZWZ01000257.1 GCF_003601975.1 Mesorhizobium waimense | reverse complement strand
GTCATGGATTCCCGGCTCAGGCTGAAGCGGTCCATGCCGCTGATCGGGAAATTCTCCAACCCCACCGAGAGCTTCGGATCAGGGAGCGTCCCTGCAGATTTTTGGGCACTGCTCGCCGCGTCGATCTGAAGCCGCAGGGCCGTGATCCGGGGACTGTGCTGTTCGGCAAGGTCCAGTGCCTCGCCGAACTCCAATGCACGTGCGGGGTTGCTGGCCAGGCCCGTGGCGGCCAGCACGAACGCCAGGGCGGTCAGATGAAGGGTGTGAGTGCGCGCAGAAACGCGCGGGGCAGCGCGCCGGGGCGCAGCCAGGCACTCGCCAGGAGCGCCGAAACATGAGATGGGCATGATGGTCCTCGGAATTCAATGAGCACGAAGTCGGACA
>NZ_QZWZ01000256.1 GCF_003601975.1 Mesorhizobium waimense | reverse complement strand
GTGTGGGTATTCTACAACCTGATTGTTCTTGGCGGCGCAGTTGCAGTATCGGTAGAAAGCAAACAGGTACGCCGATCGCACCGCGTGGAGATGACGATGCCCGCGGCAATTGCCCGCGAAGATGGTCACCTCTTCTCGTGTACCGTTCAGGATTTCTCCGACGGTGGTTTGGGGATCAAGATCAACGGTCAGGCGCAGATTCTGGAAGGGCAGAAAGTGAATCTGTTGCTTAAACGCGGTCAGCAGGAATACGTCTTCCCGACCCAGGTGGCGCGCGTGATGGGTAATGAAGTTGGGCTGAAATTAATGCCGCTCACCACCCAGCAACATATCGATTTTGTGCAGTGTACGTTTGCCCGTGCGGATACATGGGCGCTCTGGCAGGAC
>NZ_QZWZ01000255.1 GCF_003601975.1 Mesorhizobium waimense | reverse complement strand
CCCGGGACGGGGCATGGCAGCGATGGCGTCGAGCAAAGCTTGCATGGGGTCGGGGTCGCCTGGTCAGAAGGTATGTCAGTCCACCGACGCGCCGGATTGCTTCACCGCCTTGCCCCACTCCACGATCTCGCTGGCGATGAACTGGTCCATCGCTTCGGGCGTGGTCGGCGCCGGCTCGGATCCCCGGTCGCGGATGAACTTCTGCATGTCCGGGCCGTTCAGGATGTCCACCACCTCGCGGTTCAGGCGATCCACCACGGGCCGGGGGGTGCCCTTGGGCGCCATCAGACCGAGCCAGCCGACGGCCTCGAAACCCTTGAACTCCGGCAGCCCGCTCTCGGCGATCGTCGGCACCTGCGGCAGCTGGCTGGAGCGCGTCGCGGAGGTC
>NZ_QZWZ01000254.1 GCF_003601975.1 Mesorhizobium waimense | reverse complement strand
GTGCACAGCTATCCAGTGGAGCCCTCGGCCGCCGAGGACGGCGCCGGCCGGGGCCGGGAGCCCGGCTCGCGTCGGCGCCGGGGTCGGGACAAGACCGCGGCTCCCGCGGCTCCCGCGGCTCCCGCCGCGGTCGCCACCGAACCCCCCGGTGAGGACGCCGCCGTCAAGCGGGCGCATCCCGTCGCACTGGCCATGGCCGCGCACCAGGCGGAGGAGCCCGGCGGTCGGTCCGAGGAAACCGCCGGGCCGGCGGAGGTCGCGGCGGAAGCGGTCGCGGCGGAAGCGGCGGTATCGGAAGCCATCGAGGCCGTCGAGGCGGCCGGCGACACGGTGGCCGCGTCCGCGCCGGAGAGCGCCGTGGAGCCGGCCGCCGACGAGCGGGTGGCGG
>NZ_QZWZ01000253.1 GCF_003601975.1 Mesorhizobium waimense | reverse complement strand
GATTTAGTATTAGAAAGTACGCTGTAGGAGTCGTGTCTATTGTCACAGGTATAACGATTTTTATTGGGGGACAACAAGCACATGCCGCAGAAGAGACAAACCAACAAATTAATACACCTTCACATTCAAATGAAACAACTCAAACTGCTCAAAAGAATTTAAAAGAAAATGAATCACGGCCAAGTGAGTCTGAGTTATCATCTTCAAAAACTTCTCAACCACAGCAATCGGAATCAACGCAACATTCTCAACCTCAACAAACCGAATCAACTCAATCTACTCAAGCACAACAAACGAATCCAACTCAACGTCCTCAAGATAAAGAAAACTCTCAAAATCAATCATTAGAAAGCACGAAAGAAGCAATTAATCATAACGATACTTCAGAC
>NZ_QZWZ01000252.1 GCF_003601975.1 Mesorhizobium waimense | reverse complement strand
GGCTTATACACGGTCATTCCTGGCGTACCTCGGAACGCAAGAAGCCACAGTACGCGAATTGGCCAGATTGGCCAAGGCGACGCAGGCTTGTCTCGTCTGCTTCGAGGCCGATTACGCGATGTGCCACCGCACATATGTTGCAAGAGCTGCCCGCAAGCTGGGAGGCCCGCCGATCGTGCATCTGATGGCTAGAACAGCCCAGGCTGATTCGGTGTTTCAGGCTGCAGCTTAGGCGGGCATATCACACTGATGATGAGCCACTGGTCGGGAAACCGGTGCATGGTGCCCATCAGCAGGATCAGGTCGCGAGAGGGAAGTTGTCTTTCGTATTTCTCCCGGAATGGGGCTTCCCAGCCAGCAGCGCCGTGCTGTTTGAGAAGCCTCCTGTAG
>NZ_QZWZ01000251.1 GCF_003601975.1 Mesorhizobium waimense | reverse complement strand
CTTCGGCGCCCGGTGCGCCGAACCCGTCCTCTGTCGACCGCTCGCGCCGCCGTGCCCTCTATGCCGGGGCGGCAGCCATCGCCGCAGCCGCGGGGGCCGGCCTGGCCTGGTGGCGCCTGCGGCCCCACGCGGCGTTGCCGGAGGCCGAAGCCGCCATGTGGGCGCAGCGGTTCGACGCGCCCCGGCAGGGCGACGCGGCCGTGGAGATGCAGGCCTTCCGCGGCCGGCCGCTGCTGGTCAACTTCTGGGCGACGTGGTGCCCGCCGTGTGTGGAAGAGCTGCCGATGCTCAACGGTTTCTACCGCGAGCACCGCGCGCGCGGCTGGCAGGTGGTGGGCCTGGCGATCGACCAGCCTTCCGCAGTGCGGAAGTTCCTGGAGCGCGTTCCAC
>NZ_QZWZ01000250.1 GCF_003601975.1 Mesorhizobium waimense | reverse complement strand
GTACGGCATAGGGCAGCGAGTTCGACAGGTAAGTCACACCGCCGGCGCGTGTCTGCTTGATATCGGCTACCAGTCGATGGAGCGTTACCTGCCCATCCGGATCGACCGCCATCGACGTGGCACGCTGGATGCCGGCCGCCGAAAATTGCCAGTTCGCGCGAAAGCGCCCGGTGTCGAACGGCGACTTCAGGATCACTCCCTTGGCCAGCAGCACCGTGGCCTGACGCGTGGCCGTATCGATGTTGCCCTTGGCTCGCGCGGCGAACTTCCCAAGGTCCGCAGTGAAGCTCATGCCTGCCTCAACTGCAGCTCGTACAGCAGCACCAGGCCGGCGGGCGCCAGCGTCTTGACCGTCACCACGCGCCAGGTGGCGCCCAGCGCCAGCACCAGGT
>NZ_QZWZ01000024.1 GCF_003601975.1 Mesorhizobium waimense | reverse complement strand
ATAGAAATCTCTGAGCGGGGGATCGGATACCCAGCCCGCGCGAAGCCCCCCGTACCCCCCACGGTTCCACCACACCCCAGTCTCAGGAAATCCAGAGAGCTTCGCCTAATCCGGCGGCCTTTGGGTTGCCGTTCCGGCCAGCTACCACCTCGGCTCGGGCTGATAGGCCATTTGTGAGACCACTTTCGTCGCGTCGCCGCGCCGTCCGTACTTCCCAATCAAGGCTTTCTCGTCGTCCTCCGAGACCGAACTAACCGGTAGAGGTTCCACATTTTGTCCTTCGTTGGCGAAAGGCGGTATGTCCTGCCATTGGCCCGGCAAAACCAATGAGGAGATTTCTGGAGCTGGGTCCACGTGCAGTCAGCGCCTGACAGGAGCCGCTGTTCGCGAGCCATCCGGTCCTCTTCACGCGATCTCTTATACCGTTCCTCCTGCTCAACCCGAAGCCGCTCCTCCTCCCGCACCACGTGGTCCCTGAGCAAGCCGATGATGGCCGGAAGCTCGGTACCGTCGGCTCTTTCCTTCTCGTAAAGCGCGAGGCACCCAGGGCGAAGCTCCTCTTTTGGGTACGAGAAGTCTTCCTCGTCCTCGAACGCTCTCAGGCGCTGGGGCAAATGGGCTTTGTTATTATTGTCTTAGGTGTGCTGGAGATGCTGGCGGGCTTTGTAACACTTGGTGTAGCCAAGACCGTAATTCACGAGATCCTTTCCGTCTGTGCGTTCGGGTTCGGCTCAATCACACTCGCTCTTGGGGTGATAATCAGACAGCTAGGCTCTCGCGCGTTGTGACGCGGCTTTGGCAGTAGCTCTCTACGTCGCCATCATCGCCGCCACGATGCTTGCCGGCGCCGTCTGGCGCTACAGGCAGCGGGACATGATCGGAATGGCCGCTTGCCTGCTTGCTTATGGCCGGCCTGGGCGCCTACGTCCTGATTCGCTAGCGCTTCTCGAAAGTCGGTAGCGCCCGACCAGATCCGACTCCGGCTCATCCGATTTGAGAGGCAGAGGAGCCATCCCTTTGGTTTTACTAAATTAGAAAAGGCGTTATATTCGGCTATGCCGACAAAATCCCCTCTCATGTCGGCTAGGCCCGGCGGCCGAAACACCGCACCCACCGCCCTCGACCGCCGGACCGCTGGGTGTGCCTTTTTAGCACTCCCTAACGTAAGAACGTCTCTTGTACGGTTCGGGAACGGAAGCAGGCCCGGCCAGCCGGCACCCCCTATTCGCTCAACGAAAAACCCGCCACGGGAGGGACCACGCGGCGGGCTCAATCGGAGCGGCTACATTCCTGAGAAATCGACCGCTACTGCCATAAATGCACGATGGACGGGACGATTCCAGACAACTTTAACGATGGGTTTGTTATATTAGTGATCTCTTGATTAAGCGGTCGGCCGCGCGCGTCAACAACCTTTGAAAAGGCCGGTGCAGCGCCCTAGCCAAGCCCCAACTGCACCGGCCCTGCGAGACTAGCAACACTCGCTCTGAAACGCATGTTATCGCATATTAGCAATCTCTCAATTGAGACTGAGGGCCCAAGATCACTGGGCACAAAGACGCAAGGCGAGCCAGACTACCCAGCCGTAGGGACGAAACTAAAAGGCCCCGGCGCTTGGATCTGCGCCGGGGCCTTTGGCACACCAGCATGTCCGCTTATAAACGTGCGCTAACATGGTGAAGGAAAGGTGAAGCGCCTCTTCGGCAGCCGCGCCCGCGCCCTCAAAGGCTAGCGGGGCGCGGGCCGATTGGGTCACCCCCAACATGCAGCACCGGTTAGAGGCGATGCTGCTATGTGAACAGTTGTTGATCCGCGCAATAAGTTCAACCGAGCCTGGGCTCATCCGATTTGAGGCGAACCGAACACCTCCGTTTTGCCAAGTTGGCATCGACGCAAGCCGGGCCTATAACCTCGCCGGCCGGCGAACCTACCCCGTTTTCCGGCTAGGCCCGGTGGCCGAACCCCAGCCCCCCGCCCGGCCGCCGGGCCGCTGAGTAAGAGCCAACGGAACCATTGTCTCTGGCACCCGTTCGGTCACGGAAGGACATCCCACAAATGGTTGACGAGCAAGGAAGGCCATCGGCGACGGACGGCCTTGTTCGTCGTTTGGTTAACGAGGCCGGCATTACCGAAGAGCAAGCTCGCGAACTCATTACCTTCTTGGGATACGACTGGGCATCGCTCATCCGCGAAGCCCGTTTTCTAGTTGGAAAACTCTAGACATCCGGCCAGCGTGGCTACTGCCGCACAATCCAGTCCAGCAGGTCGGGATCAACCGCCTTTGCGCCGGTGAAATCGCGGATCATTGCACCGCGTGGTCCCGCCATCGATCTTCAGGGATTTCATCTTCGATGACCGATTTTCTGAAGGCGCTGCGCAGGATATCGCAGTCGATAGCCGATACCGAAACACCCAGCTTATCCATGGTGCAACCTCCCATCCAAGGGCCGGAAACAGAATGGTGACGAGGGGATTCTTAATGCGTCCGATGGCGTGTTCAATAAAAAATGACGGTACGTTTTTTACCAAACGGGGCGGGTGCGTTGTCCGCGTTTTAGGGAGCGCTAATGTTTAAGTTTGCCGGGGGGAGCGACCGACGCGGCAAATGTTCTAAATCCGGTAGCCGCGTCGGAAGCCCCGCGCTACTCCTTCTCATCCCGAAAATCCTGTAGCGACGCATGCCGCAAGTCTTCCTCGCCGCGCAGATGCTTCACACGCCCGATAAGCCCCGGCTTGACCCATTGCGTCGCCGGCCGCTTCATGCCCTTCGGCGCCGTGCCAGCGTGCTCCTGGACGCGCTCCCAGAGGCGTTCGCGCATCTCCCGGTTCAAGGTGATGAAAGCTGAGCCGACATAGCGCCGGTGCCTCGGTCGGCCATCAGCGCGAAAGCGGGTTTGCCGGCCTCGCGCTTGACGCCGAGCAGTTCATATTCGTCGATCGTGAAAGCCTTCGTCTTTAGCCAAGCCGTCGAGTTGCCGCTTCGGTATTGCTATCTTTGCGCTTCGACACCATGCCCTCGAGCCCGGCCTGGTCGACGAGATGGAAGATCGCCTTTGCATCGCCCGGGAGCGCCTGGCTGAACTGGATTCGTCCGCCTTCCGGGATCATCTCGGCCAGGATCTCGCGTCGGTCTTCTAAGGGCATGTCCCGCAAGTCGTGGCCGTTTAGGTGGAGAAGGTCGAAGGCGACGAAGTAGAGGTCGTGCTGACGCCGGGTGATTGCCTTGCGCAACTCGCCGAAGTCGGACAGGCCGGCATCGTTCAGCACGATAATCTCGCCGTCGATGATGGCACTTTCGACCTCGAGCAAGGCGGCAGCCTTGGCAAGGTCACGATATTTCGACGTCCAATCGAGCCCGCGGCGGGTGAAGATGCGTACCCGAGGTACGCAGGGTCATCGCCCTACCACAGTCGGCGCAGAAGCAGACGCCACCTAGCAACGTGCCCCCGCTCACGAATCGGGGCGCTTTCAACTGCGGACTTCGGGACCGCATCATTGGACCTCGGCAAACTCCTCCGGGTCGACGATCGGCTCGACGATCACTTCAACCACCTGGTCGTCTGGGTTCTGTTGTTTCTTGCGCCAACTGGAGACGTTGAAGCGGTGGCGCCCAATGTACGTCTCGCGCGTGAAAATCTGATGCACCGCGCCAACACCCCACCGTCCACCGGTCTGGGTCCGAATGCCGCGAATGTTCAAGAAGTCAGCGATCTGCCGCGCCCCCATGGGGCCATTGTCCGCCCCGACGCGCGCAAGGCGGAACATCAGTCGGACAGTATCGACTCGCGCGGGATCTGGCTCGATCTTCTTCTTCGTCCGCGAGCCGCGCTGCCCGGCAGCGACGATCCTGTAGCCAAAGGGCGCCCGGGATCCGTTCCAATAGCCCTGCCGGGCATTCTCTGGCATCGCTCGGAGCGTGTGTTTGGCGTTTTCTTTCGACTGATATTCGTCGAAGAGCGCCATAATCTGGCGCATCATCACACTCATCGGATCGTCGCCGAGATCCTGCGTGGTGGATGTAAGCCGAATGCCGTTCTTGGCCAGCCGACGCACGTAGAACTCAAGCTGAAATTGGTCGCGGAAGAAGCGCGAGAACGAATGGACGATAATAAACTTGAACGGCGCGGGCTTCTGCGCCCCAGCGTCCATCATGCGTTGAAACTCGGGCCGGCGGTCGTCTGTTGCCGATGCGCCTGCCTCAACGAACTCCGCAACAACGGAAATCCCCTTCGCATCGCTGAGCAGTTCGTCCAACAACGGCCCGAAATGAACCTCGAACACATCGAGTTCGGCATCAGAGACGGGAATGCGGTCCGGCCAGTCATCGGAGATGCTGAGGTCCCAAGCGCGGTCGATTGCCGTTCGCGCGAGGACCTGCGACGTGGCATGGCGAGGAGCACGCGGCTTGCGGACGTAGTCAAAGAGATCGACTTCGTCCTGGGGTGCAGAAAATGGGGAGCTATTGTCCGGCATCCCGCCATTGTGGCCAAAATCCAAACAAAATTGAACTGTGCCAGTTGGTTACCGATAGATTTTAAAGCGCAGTACCGGACACTCTCGGCCGGATCCAACAATTTTGGCGAGCTGCGTCGTGCCACGGCGTAGCGGAAAAACCAGCAAACGGCGCGCCGACGCGGCACATGACTGGATCTACCCACCGATGGCTTCCTTTCAGTGTCTGATGAGCCTAACACCGCCATCTGGAAATATTACCGGTAACAACTGAGGGGTCAATCGCCATATGCCGATTGTTCAAACAACATGCGGGCGACATCCATCCAAAAGGCCGGAACGACGCCGCAGTCCGATGGCTGCGTCTTGCTGAAACAGGTTTTTCCGGCTATATTTCCGGGCATAGTCGGAGGTTTCAGTGGGCATCTCGCAAAAACGCGCCATCCAAAATTATCGATCTCGCCTTAGTGAGCGTGGCCTGACGCGCTTTGAGGTGCTTGGTCGTGACGTTGATCGCGACCTTATCCGATCATTGGCTCGCCGACTGGCAGAAGAAGGCCCCGATGCCTCGCGCCTTCGCGCGGCTGTCAGCCAGACCATCGCCGGTGAGCCGCCGAAGAAAGGTGGCATCCTTGCCGCGCTGCGCCGATCCCCGCTCGTTGGGGCCGATCTCGACCTTAGCCGTTCTCGCGAAGAAGGACGCAAGGTGGAGATTTGATGCGATATCTGCTTGATACGAACATCATCAGCAACATCACCAAACCAACCCCGTCCGCGCCTCTGCTCGCGTGGATGGCCGACCAAAAGGACGATGATCTGTTCATCGCCTCGCTCACAGTTGCCGAAATTCGCCGCGGTGTGCTTGAGAAGCCATCGGGCAAACGGCGTGACGAGCTCGAAAAATGGTTCGCGGGGCCGGACGGTCCGCAGATGCTTTTTGCAGGCCGGGTCCTATCGTTCGACGAGAAAGCCGGGCTGATTTGGGCGCGGTTGATGGCCGATGGTAGAGCCAAGGGCGGCCCTCGAAGCGCACTCGATACAATCATTGCCGCCGTTGCTGAAGCCAACAACTGCGTCGTCGTGACAGACAACGAAAAAGACTTCTTCGATATCAAGATCGTCAACCCGATCAGGGACGGCGGCGCCTAGCGGGAAATAACTGCCGACACGACGTCGGGTAGATTGTCGACCAACGCTGAGGCATGCGAAGCCGCTACGCCCGGAGCATTCCAGCACACGCCATGAGAACGACCGACTGATCGGAATGGTGACCGACCGCGACATTGTCTGCAAAGGACTGGCGGACGATGGTTTCGACAGCCGCACCGCGACGGCGCGCGATGTCATGACGACCGGCATTCACTGCTGCCGCGAAGACGATGATCTGGCCAAGGCCATGCGGCACATGGAGGAACTGAAAATCCGCAGGTTGCCGGTGATCAACAAGAGCATGCGGATGGTCGGCATCCTCAGCGTCGGCGACGTCGGTCAGTCGGCGCCGAGGGAACTTGTGTCCGAATACGTCAAGAGCGTTTCCGCCCATCACCACTGAAGGGCGGCTCGCCCGGCGGATAGTCGATATCCGTCGGGCTTCGCCCACGCGCTCGATCGAAGGCTCAACCGGGCTTGCGCGAAGCTGGTGAAAAACGCTCTCGGCCTTGCCGGGCCGCTCAAGTCGACGATTTGACTGTCAGCCGGCCGATCGACCATACGCAACCACCCAATTGGATAACTGTGGCGGCGAGCGGTCCCGATCACATAGGGTCGGAATTCGCGGACTTAATCCTGGCGATGGCCGCCTTAGCGGCGTCCGTAATGATGGCGCAGACAGCAGCGAAGGGCCTCGGCCGCCGAGCATCCGAAACATGGCGCAACTGGCGGTCGCCTAGATTCACCGATGCCTGGCTGCCGTTCACAGGAAAGCGACGCTGCCCGAAGCAAAAGACGACAGTGTTTCTCGACTCTATTCCGCCGCCTCGGCATAGAGCGCGGGAACATAGTTGAGGATCGGTCCAAGCCAGCGCTCCACCTCAGCCAATGGCATGTCCTTGCGGCGCGCATAATCCTCGACCTGGTCGCGCTCGACCTTGGCGACGCCGAAATAGTAGCTCTCGGGATGCGATAGATAGATGCCCGACACGGAGGAGCCCGGCCACATCGCATAGCTTTCGGTCAGGCTCACACCCGCATTGCCTTCGCCGTCGAGCAGCCGAAACAACGTCGCCTTCTCGGTATGGTCGGGCTGCGCGGGATAACCGGGCGCCGGGCGGATGCCGCGATAGGGCTCGCCGATCAGCTCGTCCGGTGCAAGAGCTTCGTCAGGGGCATAACCCCAGAACTCCTTGCGCACCTTCTCGTGCATGCGCTCGGCGAAGGCTTCGGCGAAGCGATCAGCCAGCGCCTTGACCATGATCGAGGAATAATCGTCGTTGGCCCGCTCGAAACGCTCGGCGATCGCCACCTCCTCAATGCCGGCGGTGACGATGAAGCCGCCGATATAATCGGGCTTGCCGCTATTCGACGGGGCGACGAAATCCGACAGCGCGACATTGGCTTTGCCATCGCGCTTGGTCAGCTGCTGGCGCAAGGTGAAGAACGTCGCCAATTCGCTGGATCGCGTATCATCCGTGAACAGTTTGATGTCGTCGCCGACGGCATTGGCCGGCCAGAAGCCGATGACGCCGCGCGGCGCGAACCATTTTTCGGCAATTATCTTCTCCAACATCGCCTGCGCGTCCTCGAACAACTGGCGCGCCGCCGGTCCCTGCGCCTCATCCTCGAGGATCCTGGGATAACGGCCCTTTAACTCCCAGGTCTGGAAGAACGGCGACCAGTCGATATAGCGCGCCAGCTCGGCAAGGTCCCAGTTTTCAAAGACCTTGACGCCCGCGAAGGAGGGCTTCGTCGGCTCATAGGCAGACCAGTCGATCCGATGTGCATTGGCCCTCGCCTTCGAGAGCGGCAGCCGCTGCTTGTCGGCCTCGGAGCGGGCATGCGCATCGGCGACCTTCTTGTATTCGGCGCGCACGGTGTCGACATAGCCGCCCCTGGTCTCGTTCGACAGCAGGGACGACACGACGCCGACCGCCCGGCTGGCGTCGGTGACATAGACGGTCTGGCCCCTGGTATAGCGTGGATGGATCTTGACCGCCGTATGCACGCGACTGGTCGTCGCCCCGCCGATCAACAGCGGGATGTCGAAGCCTTCACGCTCCATCTCGGCAGCCATGTGCGCCATCTCGTCGAGCGACGGCGTGATCAGGCCGGACAGACCGATGATGTCGACTTGTCTCTCGCGCGCCGTCTGCAGGATCTTTGCCGCCGGCACCATGACGCCGAGGTCGATGATCTCGTAATTGTTGCAGGCGAGAACCACGCCGACGATGTTTTTGCCGATGTCGTGGACATCGCCCTTCACCGTCGCCATCAGGATCTTGCCGGCCGTCTGGCGCTCGCCATTGTCGATGCCGTTGGCGGCGTTCGCCAGCTTCTCGGCCTCCATGTGCGGCAACAGTCCTGCGACGGCCTGTTTCATCACCCGCGCGGACTTCACCACTTGCGGTAAAAACATCTTGCCGGCGCCGAACAGGTCGCCGACGACATTCATGCCGGCCATCAGCGGGCCTTCGATGACATGCAGCGGGCGCTCGGCCGCCAGCCGCGCCTCCTCAGTGTCGGCGTCGATGAATTCGGTGATGCCATTGACCAGCGCATGGCTGATCCTTTGTTCGACCGGCAGTTCGCGCCAGGCGAGATCGCGCTCCCTGCCCTCCTTGCCGGCCGTGCCCTTGAAGCGTTCGGCGATCTCCAGCATGCGTTCGGTGGCGGTGCCGCTGGTCCTGGGCACGCGGTTGAGCACGACATCCTCGCAGGCCTCGCGCAGCTCCGGCTCGATCGTATCGTAGACGGCAAGCTGGCCGGCATTGACGATGCCCATGTCCATGCCGCGCTGGATGGCATGGTAGAGGAACACGGCGTGCATGGCCTCGCGCACAGGCTCGTTGCCGCGGAACGAGAAGGACAGGTTCGACACACCGCCGGAAATGTGGACATGCGGCAGCGTCGCGGTGACCTCGCCCGTGGCCTCGATGAAGTCGACGCCGTAATTGTCGTGCTCCTCGATGCCGGTGGCGATCGCGAAGACATTGGGATCGAAGACAATGTCTTCGGGCGGAAAGCCGGCCTGTTCCGTCAGAAGCTTGTAGGCGCGGGTGCAGATTTCGACCTTGCGCGCCCTAGTGTCGGCCTGGCCATCTTCGTCAAAGGCCATGACGACCACGGCCGCGCCATAGGCGCGCACGAGTTTCGCGTGGTGCAGGAACGCCTCCTCGCCTTCCTTCATCGAGATGGAGTTGACCAGCGGCTTGCCCTGCACGCATTTCAGCCCGGCCTCGATGATCTCCCATTTCGAACTGTCGACCATCACCGGAACACGCGCGATGTCCGGCTCGGCGGCGATCAGGTTGAGATACTCGACCATCGCCTTCTTCGAATCGATCAGCCCCTCGTCCATGTTGATGTCGATGATCTGGGCGCCGTTGGCGACCTGGTCGCGGGCCACGTCGAGCGCAGCGACATAGTCGCCCGCCGTAATCAGTTTCCGAAACTTGGCCGATCCCGTGACATTGGTCCGCTCGCCGACGTTGACGAAGGGAATCTCGTCGGTCAGCGTGAACGGCTCCAGCCCGGACAAGCGCATCTTCGGCTCGATGTCCGGAATGGCGCGCGGCGGATATTTCCGCATCGCCTCGGCAATGGCGCGGATGTGATCGGGCGTCGAGCCGCAGCAGCCGCCGACGACGTTGACCAGTCCCTCGCGCGCGAAATCCTCAATCTGCGCGGCCATGAATTCCGGGCTCTCGTCATACTGACCGAATTCATTGGGCAGGCCAGCGTTGGGATAGGCGCAGACAAACGTATTGGCGACACCGGAAATCTCCGCCAGATGCTCGCGCATGGCGTTGGCGCCGAGCGCGCAGTTGAGGCCGATGGTGAATGGGCTGGCATGGCGCACCGAGTGCCAGAAGGCCGTCGGCGTCTGCCCGGACAGCGTGCGGCCGGACAGGTCGGTGATGGTGCCGGAGATCATCACCGGCAGGTGCACGCCCTTCTCGATGAAAATCTCGTTGCAGGCGAAGATCGCCGCCTTGGCGTTCAGCGTGTCGAAGATGGTCTCGATCAGGATGATGTCGGCACCGCCGTCGATCAGGCCGCGCAGTTGCTCGCCATAGGCGTGCCGCAGATCGTCGAACGTCACGGCGCGATAGCCGGGATTGTTGACATCCGGCGACATGGAGGCGGTGCGGTTGGTCGGCCCGAGTGCACCGGCGACGAAGCGGCGCTTGCCGTCCGCCTGCAGCGCCCTCTCCGCCGCTCGCCGCACCAGCCGCGCGCCATCGCGGTTCAGCGCGTAGACGGCATCCTCCATGCTGTAATCGGCCTGAGCGATCGAGGTCGAGGAGAAGGTATTGGTCTCGAGAATGTCCGCGCCGGCGATGGCGTAGCGATAGTGGATCTCCTCGATCGCTTTCGGCTGGGTCAGGATCAGCAGATCGTTGTTGCCTTGCTGATGGCAGGCGCAGCCGGCGAACGCTTCGCCGCGGAACTGGCTTTCATCGAACCCCAAACCCTGGATCTGCGTGCCCATGGCGCCGTCGAGGATGAGGATGCGTTCGCGCGCCGCCACGGTCAGCGCCGCAAGCACTTCCGAACCGTCGGGCGTTGCCGCAACGGGGCCGAACAGGTCATCCAGCGATGAGGAGCTTTGCGACATTTTTCATCCTCAAGACGACAGTCGCGCCTAATTACATAAAGACATCTTTATGTCAACATACGCCCACTCGACCTCAGAGTCACGCCGGTTTTCGCCGCATTCACGCTTGCCCTGTCACGGTCGTCTCGCGGGCGAAGCCGCGTCGAATGCGCCTGACACCTGAACTGGTTTCGCGGGTTGTGCGTCATGTCGATGACCCCGGTCCTGTGCCCGGCCGAGTTTACGCTACCGACGCCGACTACGAGGCGACGATACGAACGGATCCGGCGCGCCGTGCGAACCGAACTCGCTGGCAAGCGGACCAGCAAGGCCGGCGTGCCCACCGAATTCTCAGTCCAGTTCAAATCAGGAGCATTTCTTGCCGTACTTGCCTGGTGGATCGCCGAGAGCGCCAGCCTTTTGCCGGCGCAGGTCGACGACTTATTCCAGCAAATGGCCGCCATCGGCATCGGCTCGGTCTGAAGCATCGCGGCGCCGATTCCGACGGAGTTGGCGAACTGTGCTAGCGTTCCTCCGGCGGCCGAATCTTGCGGAACGTCACAAGTAGAAGAATGTCATAGACGATCTTCAGGGCTCCAGCGATGAGCAGTGGCCAGCCGAAGCCGGACACGGAAAGCAGCGAGCCGGCGAGCATTGGACTCGCCGCCGATGCGAGGCTGCGCGGGACGGCGGTGACGCTCGCTGCTGCGGCACGCTCGCCAGGCGCAACCACCGCCATCACGTAAGAGGTGCGGGTCGGGACGTCCATCTGCGACAGTGCGCTCCGGATCAGCAGAAGGACGATCACCGAAGCGAGGCTGTGCATGAACGGAATGAGCAGCAGACAAAGGCTCGACGGCAGGTGGGTGAACACCATCGTATTCACCAGCCCAATCCGCTTGGAAATCTGAACCGCCACCAGGTATGATACGGCCGAAAGCACGCCCGTGCAGAAGAAGATTGCGCCCGCGGTAGCGAGGGACAGGCCAAAGGTTTGATAAAGCCACAATGCCAGGAGGGACTGAACCACGAGCCCGCCCGCAAATGCGTCCAGGCTGAAGAGGGCGGCCAGCGTGAGGACAATGGTTCGAGACTTGCGCAAGGGCTCCGCTGGCGGCGCACTCGGGTCGATCGATTCATCCGGCAACCGCCGATACAGGATTAGCGATCCGACCCCAAGGAAAGCATAGAGTAGGAAGGCGAACTGAAGAGCCTGTTTGATCTCCATACCGACAAGCTGCCGCAGGAGGTCTGGGGTGCCGGCCGCCAAAGCACCAACAGCCCCAATGAGGGCACCGACCAGGCTGTAGCGCGCAAACAGCGCGGTACGGTCGCGATCGGTGACGCTGTGCGCTAGTTCCGCATGTTCGAGCGGCAGAAACACGCTCACGTCGCCGGAGGATGGATTCAAGGTTCCGACGAACGCGACCAGAAGCAGCGGCCAGAAGTCGTGGACGAGCGCGAAGGCAAATCCTGTGAGAATCATCAGAATGGCGGCGGCGACGAGCAGCGAGCGGCGCGAGAAACGGTGCGCGATGGCCCCGACGCCTAGCGTGAGCGCGGCCGATCCCGAAAGCGTTGCCGTGGCAAATATCCCGATCTCGAGAGCATTGAAGCCGAGCGCCGCCAGGTAGGCCGGGAGCAAAAGACTGACAAGTCCGTCGCCAAACGCCCGCAATCCCCTTGATGCGAGCAAATAAGAAGCCGTCGAGCCGGCACCGGAAGGCAGCAGCGCAAATCTCCGCTTCGGCTTGCGGATATCGGTCGATTTCTGGGCAGCAAAGTATGACAACATGGCGTCCACCTCAACAGAGAGCCTGGACGCGAACATTGGGCTGACGCCTCACGGGGTCGTCGCGATTGAACCCCTGCCTGATGCTTGTATTTCCAGCCGCACTTGTCAACAAGCGCCCTTGCCGGCCTCCCGGGATCTTCGCAGTCCGGCTTGTGATGCCGCGCGAGGCGTCCATCGTCAATGATGGTGGCCTTCCGGCTCGACCATCTTGAACTTCAGGACCTGTTCCCTGCCCTTCGCGGTCAGGATCAGCTTTGCCTCGAACTCGTGCGGCTCGGCCGGGGCGACGCTGCTCTTGAGCCGGTGGTGATCGCCGGCGACGGGTCCGAGAGGCAGCGTCTCGGGGCCTTCGGCCCGGTCGATGATCACGGTCGCCCCGAGATCGTCGGCATGGCTGTCGATGGTGAGGCGCATGCGCTCGCCAGCGGGCGTATCGACGATTTCGAGCGTTCCGGTTGCCAGATCACAGGCGACTTTGAACGGGTCGGGCGCGTGATGGGCGTGGCCGGAACTTCCCGCCTCGGGCCTGCCCTCGCCTTCCAGGCGGATGTTCGCCTCCGAGAGCGCCGGCAGGTGATCGAACAACTCTCCCCTCAGGGCATCGGTGAGGCCGACCACGTCCCTGGCGCACGCGGTGTCGGCCACCTTGATGGCGATATCGGCATGCAGGCGATGGCCGATCCAGCGCGCCTGGACTTGGGCGACCCGCTCGATACCCCGAATATGCTCGGCCGCATGGTGGATCTCATCGACGATGCCCGGCTCGACACCGTCGAGCATGCGCGTCAGCACCGCCTTCGACGACTGCCAGACGATGGCGAAGATCGCCACCGTGATGAAAAGGCCGATGATCGGATCGGTGAGCGGAAAGCCGAGCCAGACGCCGATGGCGCCAAGCACCACCGCCAGGCTGGTGAAGCCGTCGGTGCGGGCGTGATAGCCGTCCGCGATCAGCGCGGCGCTGTTGATCTCGCGCCCGACGCGGATCCGGAACACGGCGACCGCCTCGTTGCCGAGGAAGCCGATCAGGCCGGCGGCGGCCACCCAGCCGAGGAAGGTAATGGGTTTTGGGTTGATAAGCCTGTCGATCGCCTCGTAGCCGGCGACGAGGGCGCTGAACAGGATGATCAGCACGATGACGATGCCGGCCAAGTCCTCGACGCGGCCAAGGCCGTAGGTGAAGGTCTTGCTCGGCTTGCGCCTTGCCAGCATGAAGGCGATCCACAGCGGTATGGCGGTGACTGCGTCGCCGACATTGTGGATGGTGTCGGCGAGCAGCGCCACGCTGCCCGAGAGGAACACGATGACCAGCTGAAGCAATGACGTTATGGCCAGCACCACGAACGACCATTTGATTGCCCAGATGCCGCGTGTCGTCGTCGCAATGGTCGGGTCGACCACACCGTGCGTGTGACCGTGGCCGCCCTCGCCATGGTCATGGCCATGCCCGGCAAAGCCTTGGGCTGCCGGGCCGAAGCCGAACCAGTCGCGAACGCTGTCCATCATAACGCGTGTCTCACAGGTATTTGGTGATGTCCTTGAACTCGTCGATCGAGCGGCGCTGCTCGCGCGCAAGCGGTCCGACGACGTCCTCCAGGCAATGGTTGAGGTGATCCTGGATCAGCGTCTTCTTGGCCTGGGAGATGGCCTTCTCGACCGCATGCAGTTGCTGGGCGATGTCGAGACACGGCCGGCCGGCTTCGATCATCTCGATGATGCCGCGCAGATGGCCGTCGGCGCGCTTCAGCCGCTTGATGATGTCGGGATGGGTTTCGTGAATGTGGGAACGTTCGCTCATGCCTTATGCTATCCCCCTGGAGAGGATAGTGTCAATGTCGGACAGCCTCCGCCCCGGCCAGCCTGACCGGATATCCGCAAAACTCAACTAACCCCTTGCACCGCGGGAGCCATCCACAGAAGACATCGCAGCTGACCATGCTCAAGGTCGCGCTCGCGCCGTGTTCGGACCTACGCGGGGACAAGCGTGAACGTCTCATCTCAACCATTCCGTTACATTCCAGTCCAAACGAACGCGCGTCTCGGGTGCGCAATGCGCCAAGCTTGCATCAAATCGACGCAAACTACGTTGTCGGAACCGACGCAGATGGTGCGACCTCAACGGCTCAGGGCGTCCAGCGCCCGTTGTGCCGCGATGAGGTCGACGATTGGATACCTAGTGTTAAATGTGTGGACCACCGCTTGCAGACGCGTCGCGGCCTCATGGACACGACCTTGACGTGCCAGAACTGGTGCTAGTTGCGTTGCGGCGCGAAGCTCGAAGAGTCTCGCTTGCTGCCGACGGGCAGTGGCAATTGCTGTTTCGAATAGGTGCGCTGCACCCGTCAGGTCACTTCGGCCAGCGGCGATTTGGCCACGAAAGCGAATACATTCTGCTAGGTAGCTCGCCTCGTCCGTATCGAAAACGAGGGTATCGACATCATCAAGCATTTGCGATGCGTCTTCGATGCGACCGGCCCGCAGGAGAAGATCACAAAGTTCGCATGCTTTCTCAGGGGTATGAAATACGACGCCCTGCCCACGCCAAAGAACCATACTCTCCCGGACGTCATCGATGCCGGCATCCAGTTCACCTAAATGCGAGCGGGCATGGCCACGCCACCTAATGGCGCTACTTCGACGCGCCGTGTAGCCATGCCGTTCGCAAATCTCGACGATCTTCGTAGCGTTCTCAAGGAGTTCCTCGTATTGACCGACTAGCGCACACAAATCGCACTGAGCGAGAAGACGCCAGGCGAAGTCGAAGGGCTTGTCGAATTGGTCAACATTTCGAACCAAGCGCTCGTTCTCTTCGACTGCAGCATCGATGAAGCCCAAAATGATCAGCGAACCGCTAAGATAGTCCTGGGTAGAGACACGTTGATCCGCACCGGCGAACAAAATACGGCGACTTGGGTCAACACGATCAATCAGATCTAAGGCATTCCGCAAAGCCTCCGCTGCCTGCGGTTGTTCTCCCCGGTTGAAATGAGCAATCCCCTTGGTTGCCCAAAGACCACTCAGATAGGCCGTTGGAAGGAGATCGGCACAGTTTGCGAGCTGCTCTTCGGCCAGGGTCAGGTAATCGTGATTGCGCCCAGTGGCATAAAAAAATGGGGCGAGTGAAAGCGCAACGTCACATTGCAATTCGACCAATGCAGTGTTCGCGGCGGCAAGACGTGCATCTTCAAGCGTCTTCCCAAGGCGCTCAGAACGATACCCTTCAGCCTGCATCAAGGCATTGGCCATCGCAAGGTGGAGACGTGTCATCCGTTCGGCGCCGCCGGACACATCGCCAAGTCTCCTGCTGCAGTCAATAGCACTGGCAAAGTGCGACACGGCTTCCCGAGTGGCAGCTCTGGCCACGGCGGCCCTTCCCGCCTTTTGCCAGTGATCGAGCGCGCCCGCCCAATCCCCAGCTTCCTGAAGGTGGTGCGCGAGGAGCTCGGGTTGCGCTTCAGTGATTTCGATACACTTTTCCTCCAACACATCTGCGACACGCTTATGTAGCTCCTGGCGCTTAGCGCGCAGCAGCGTGCCATACGCTGCGTCCTGAACGAGCGCATGCTTGAAGAGGTAAGTGGCCAGTGGCCACGTCCCGCGGCAGAACACCAGACCGGCGCCGACGAGTTGATCCAGTGCGCCATTTAGCTCAGCGGCATTTCGCTGTGCGACCGCTGCCAGCAATTCGTAGGAGAACTCCCGACCAAGAACCGCGCCGACCTGTGCGACCTCCTTAACGGTTGAGCCGAGGCGATCGAGCCGCGCCATCAAAGAGGCATGCAGCGTGGCGGGGACGCTCAACGCCGTCGCAGCAGCTCTTGAGAGCACTGTCCTGGCGTTGCCGCCCTCCAACACCGCCTTGGTCAGCTCCTCGACGAACAGTGGCACCCCATCCGTGCGCTCGATGATCTCCGCGACAACGTCGCTCGGCAGCTCTCCGGTGCCGACGACCCGCTGGACCAGCGCGGCGCCTTCACGACGGTCGAGCCGATTGAGGACAAGTACCGTGACGTGCGCCTGCCCGGTCCATGGCGGTTGAAACTCGGGGCGGAACGTGAGGAAAAGCAGCACTGGCAGGCGCGGCACCCGCTCGACTACAAGGTCGAGCAGCTCGCGCGAGCTGGGGTCGATCCAGTGCACATCCTCGAAGAGCATCAGCACCGGACCTTGTCGCGCCAGGTCTTCGAGCTGCCGGAGCAACGCATCGAAGGTCTTCTCTTTCTTCCGCTGGGGCGTCAGTTGGAGAGGCGGGAAGCGACCTTCGGTCGGCAACGACAGCAGCTCGGCCAGCAGCGCCACGTCCTCCGGCGAGGCCGGGGCAAGCAGAGCCGCAAGCTTATCCAGCTTCCTCTCAGGTGGGTCGTCGCGCTCCAACCCGGCGGCACGTTCTAGCTGCGCAATGGTCGGGTGGAGCGCGCTGTCTTGACGGTGCGGCGAACAGAAATAGCGCAAGCGGGTGTGTGGCTCATTCTGGATCCGCTCCTGCAAGGTGACGGTGAGGCGCGACTTTCCGATCCCGGGCTCGCCTGAGAGCAGCACCACACGACCTTCACCACTTTTCGCGCGATGCCAGTGGCGTTGCAGCAGGTCAACCTCCTCCCCACGCCCGACCAGCGGCGTCGGCGTCGTCCCATGCAGCGCCTCGAACCGGCTTTCGACAGCGCTCTCACGAAACACTTGATAGGGATGGATCGGCTCCAGAAAGCCTTTCACCTCGACGGCGCCAAGATCGCGATATTCGAAAAGATCGCCGACCAGCTGCCGCGTTTGCGGCCCGATCACGACCGCGTCGGGTTCGGCAAGAGCTTGCAGGCGGGCGGCGAGGTTCGGCGTCTCGCCCACGACGCCGCGCTCTTGCCCTTCGCCGGCGGTGATCAGATCGCCAACGACGACCTGTCCGGTGCCGATGCCGATACGAACCCGCAATGGCTCGGGCTCTGGGAGTCGCCTAACGGCATTGACGAGAGCAAGGCCAGCGCGCACCGCCTGCTCGGCGGCGTTCTCGTGCGCCTGCGGGTAGCCGAAATACACCAAAACTCCGTCGCCCATATACTTGGCGACAAAGCCGCCGAAGTGGGCGACCGTATCGGCGACACAGCGGTGATACGCTCCGATGGTCTCACGCAGGTCCTCGGGATCCAGACGCGTTGCCAGCGCCGTCGAGCCGACGAGATCCACGAACATGACGGTCAGCTGTCGACGCTCCGCGCTTAGCTCCCGGGTGCGGCTCTGAGCCACGATGTCATCGGTGCTCGCGTCGGGATGGCTTGACGACGGCCCCAGCCCCACTACCGCTTTGCGGAATCGCTTGCGATGACCGAGGAGCATACCGAGCTTCTCAAGGTCGGCATCGGTCAGCTCCGGCAGGACTTCCGCGTCGATCGCGTTGTCGCGAAATGCCTGCTCGTATTGCTGGAGGCCGAGGCCTCGCAACCAAGCGGCAACATCCACATAGCTCTCCCAAGGCTGAATTCGGGTCCCTCAGCCGCAATATTAACTCAGATGCCAGGGAAATGCTCTAGACCCGGATTTCTGTCGAAGCTGGAGGTCCCTCTCGAAGAATTGGGGGCTTGGAGTCCGACATGGTTACCGCGGCGGTGAAAGCTTTTGGCAAAGCGGACGATACGCTCCTAGTGATCAAGCGTCCGCATCGGGTCAGGTGAGTACAGAGCCTGCGCCGAGCTGCCAGCCAGCTTTCGGCCCAAACGCGACGGGTCAAGCGGCCTTCGGAAGGACAGCACGATAGCGGCCGTAACCCGCCTTCACGAGCAGTCCTCGCCTCGGCGGCCTGCGTCCGATCGACGCCCTCCGCGAAGGCCGGATTGGCGGGGTCATCGAAGTGGCGCGATCCTATGGCGCACTCGGCACGGCCTGAAGGTCAGGCCGCCTTCAACGCACCGGCTCGATACCACCCATAGCCGACCTTCACGAGCAGCCCTTCCTCGCACATCCGGGAGAGATAGCGCCGTGGGATGCCGATGTCGGTGAGATCGCGGGTCCGCACCTCGCCGCGCTCTTGCGCCAGAGCAACGGCGCGATCCCGGAGCGATGGCGGCCGCCCACCTGCAAGGCGTAGTGCTTCTGCGCGGTCACGATCACGTTTTCGCATTTGATGCGGCTGTGGCGCGTCTCGGCGTAGCGCTATGGCGAATTCGTATTTCGCCGCTTCGTCGATCCCTTGGAGCCAACAATTTCAAAGACTTAAGAGGCTTGACTAACCGATGACCATTCGGTCGCGTACGGCATATGCACGATAGTGCCTTTGCCTGGCCGGACATAAGCAATCCTTGATTCCTGGCGGTTTCCTGCAACTATTGCCCGAAATCCATGTCAAATGGATGCAATGGGGGCATTGGACCATGGCGAGGAATCGGTTTGCAGGGCACGCCCTGGCTCTCTTGGCTGCTCACGCCTTCATCTCCGATGGTCGCGCCAGTGACGCGACGAAGCCGGTCGAGGCAGGCGCGCCGGTGTCTCACCTGCTTGACCGATCCGACATGGCACGAGCCTATTCAGGCGAATCGGATCTTGTGACCGCCTACACCACGGGAATGGCGCGCAACCGTCTCAATCTCACGGCGCGTGGCGGCGAAACCAACCTTGCGGTGCCTCTCGAGCCGAGGCTCCTGCGCGCGGAATTCCGTGCGCGAACGTGGCGCGCGGCGGACGGCAGCCTGTTGCAGGGTTTTGTCGGTACGGGCGGCTTCCGGCTGACGACTGGAAATTGCCTTGCCCGCATCTGCGCCGCCAGCGAATGCAGCGATGACGGTTGGCCGGTCTACAAATGCAGCGACGGCCGCAAACGCAAGATGTCGGTCACCGACTTCGTGACGGCAGTCTTCGACGGCGTCCCCTACCGGCGATTGAGTGCCCCTCCTCCCAAGGAGTAGCGCTGCAAATTCAAGGGCGACAATGCCGGGCGCGGGCGAAGGGGTCGAGGCCTGATGCGCCGCGCACACAAAAACGAGCAATGGATTTGAGCGACACACCATCGCGCTGCGCAAGGGCCGAAGGGCCGGCTTACGCGATCGCGCAATAATCAATCCGGCGGACTTTGCTATGCTTGGCTCAGCGGCGGACTTGACGCCGCGTGGCCGGCGCCATCAGGCAACCCCAATCTCCCCGCCCCCTGCGGCGCCGGCCATCCTCGAAAAGCGGCGATCAATCGATCGGACCGATTTCAGATTCCGTATCCGCCATTGCGCCCGACGGTGGGTTTGCGACCCAAATCCTGTTCGGTTCTGCCTGCGAGAGACGCTTGCACGCGCATGCCCGCCGGGCGATGGTGCAACAGTGTCTTTGGGAGGAACCATGCGAAACATCCTGGCATCGGCGCTGCTGCTTTGCGCCGCGCTTTTTGCAAATACGGCCGAGGCGCTGGACAGCAGTGGAACGCCAGTTGTCGTGACACCGCTTGCCGATCGCACGCAGACGGCCTCGGGCCAGCCGATCACGCTGCCGCAGAAAAACGTCCAGGTCCTGGTTTCGACCTTTGACATTGCGGTGGGCGCGACCTTGCCGGTCCACAAGCACCCGTTTCCCCGCTACGCCTATGTGCAGGCCGGAACGCTTCAGGTGACGAATGTCGAGACCGGCAAGAGCAACACCTACAAGACCGGTGATTTCATCATCGAGATGATCGGCCAGTGGCACCAGGCCACCAATGTCGGCGACGGCCCGGTCAAGCTTTTGGTCATCGACCAGGTCGAGCAAGGCGCCAAGAACACAGTGCTGCGCCAGTAGCTCTTAGAGCGGTTCAGCTTTTGATGGAACCGGCGAACCGCTCTAAGGGGTTTGTTTCCACGCAGTTCCGGACGGAAAGCCGCTGCGCACTTTTCCTGGAACTGCTTTAGTCCCAGGCGCCGACGGGCTGTCTGGTGGCGGCGTTGAGCCGGTTGAACGCATTGATCAGCGCGATCTGGACCACCAATGCGGCCAGCCCCTTTTCGTCATAGTGCCGGGCGGCTTCGTTCCAGACATCGTCGGGGACCGCATCCGAACGGTCGCTCAACCGGGTCGTGGCCTCAGTCAGCGCCAGGGCGGCGCGTTCGGCATCGTTGAAGTAAGGCGTTTCGCGCCAGGCGGAGACGGCAAAGATACGCTCGTCCTTTTCGCCGGCCTTCTTCAGCTCACGCGCATGCATGTCGACGCAGACGCTGCAGCCGTTGATCTGGCTGGCACGCAGGTGCACCAGCTTGCGCGTCACATAGGGTACCTCGGCGGCTTCGGTCGATTTGTCCAGCGCCAGCAGTGCCTGCAGGGCGCCGGGAATGAGCATCACCGGGTTCTTCAGTCGTGCTTGCATGATTGGTCTCCTTCAAATCGATTTTCGTCAGGGCGGTCGTCGGTGGCGCCGCCATTCAATAACCCGATGGTTATAAGTTGATACATAACTGACGAGTTATGGGTATGTCAAGCGGGCATGGATGCTAGAAGGCCATCGCCAGCCGCGCATTGGACCGATCATTGCCGCTTTCAAGGCGACAAACCCGATGCTAGGGCTGTCCGCGAAAATCACGGACGGACCGCACTTTGACTAAAAATCCTCGACTGCCCCTGATCGAACTGTGCGTGGAAGGCATTGACGGGCTGCTTGCAGCGCAGGCCGCCGGCGCCGACCGGGTCGAACTCTGCGCCAGCCTGGTCGAAGGCGGCATCACGCCGAGTCTCGGCACGGTGCGCGCAGCACTCGAGCTTGCGACCATTCCGTTCCACGTCATCGTGCGGCCGCGCGGCGGTGACTTTCTCTACAGCGAGACCGAATACCGCTCGATGCTGGCCGATGTAAGCGCGCTCCGCGATCTCGGCGCCGCCGGTGTCGTCGTCGGCTGCCTCAACGCGGACGGCACCATCGACGAAGAGCGCATGAGCGCGCTGGTGCAGGCGGCCGGTTCGCTCAACGTCACCTGCCACCGCGCTTTCGACATGACCCGCGATGCCGCCGAGGCGCTCGAGGCTCTCATACGCTGCAAGGTTGGCCGCGTGCTGACCAGCGGCCAGCGCGACACGGCGCTGGAAGGGGCGGACCTGCTGGCCGATCTTGTCCGCCAGGCCGGCGACCGTATCATGATCCTCGGCTGCGGCGCGCTCGCCCCCGACAACATCGCCGAGGTGCTCAGGAAAACCGGGCTGAGCGAAGTGCATTTCGCCGCGCTCACCGACGTGCCGAGCGTAATGCGCTACCGCAATCCGCATGTCGGCATGGGCGGCACCGACATCGACCGCGAATACCGCACCACCGTCACCGACCAGACACTGGTGGCGGCGACTATCGCGGCTGCCAGGGCTTGACCATGAATGCACCTTTGCCGATAGACCGGGTCTTGCCCGAGGACGAAACTGCCATACTGACGCTCAACAACGAGCATGCGGCCGAACTGTCGTGGCTCGAGCCCGAGCGGCTGTCCTTCCTGGTTGGCGAGGCGTTTTACACGCGCCGCATCGGCGCGCTCGAAGCCTTCATCATGACCTTCGACCAGGATGCCCAATACGACAGTCCGAACTTCCTCTGGTTCCGCGAGCGCTATTTGCGCTTCGTCTATGTCGACCGGGTGGTGGTCGCGGCGCAAGCGCGCGGCCGTGGCCATGCGCGCCGGCTCTACGAGGATCTGTTCGACCAGGTTTCGCGCGCCGGCCACAGCATCGTCACCTGCGAGGTGAATGCCGATCCGCCCAATCCGGCTTCGGATGCCTTCCATGCCGCGCTCGGCTTTGCCGAGGTCGGCGACGCGGTGATCCATGGCGGCAGGAAGGCGGTGCGTTACTACGCGAGGCAGATCGGCGGCTAACCTCCAGCGAACTTCACCGGCGCAGTGAACAAGCCAAGACCAATGTAGTTGCTTCCGCCAGCCCGGGGCGAAACACCATGCCGAGCAACGTCTTCCGCTTCGACGAAAGCTGGGACATTCCCGAAGGCACGCCACAAGAGGTGTGGGAGGTGCTCTCCGACGCCGAACTGCTGCCGCTCTGGTGGGGCGCGGTCTACAAGGAGGTCGTGCCGCTCGACAAGAAAGGCAAGGGCGTCGTCGGCTCGCGCGCCAAGGCCCGGGCGCGCGGTGCCCTGCCCTACGAGTTGAACTTCATCGTCGAGGCGGCCGAACTCGAGCCAGGCCGGCTGGTAGTGGTCAAGACTTTTGGCGATTTCGACGGGCTGTGGCGTGCGGAACTGTCGCCATCTGGGACCGGCACCCATGTCAAGCTGATCTGGCAGGTGACGGTGCTGAGACCGATCCTGAAATTGCTGGCGCCGCTGCTGCGGCCGGCCTTTGCCTGGAACCATCGCTGGACCACGCCACGCGGCGAAGCCGGCCTGCGCCGCTATCTGGCGGCGCGAGAAAACAGCAAGGCGGCCTGATCCAGCAAAAGGGGCCGCAAGGCCCCTTTTCCATTCATCGCATCACGAGCGATCAGACGTTGGCTGCAGCCACCGCGCGCTTGGCCATCACCGCGATCAGATTGGCGCGGTATTCGGCCGAGGCATGGATGTCGGTCATCAGATTCTTCGCCGGCACCTTCACGCCGTCGAGCGCCGATGCGGCGAAATTCTTCACCAGCGCCGCCTCGATCTCCTTGGAGCGGAAGACGCCGTCGTCGCCTGCACCGGTGACGGCGACGCTGACGCCGTCCTTGCCCTTGGCCACGAACACGCCGACGATCGCGTAACGCGAGGCCGGATTGCGGAACTTTTCATAGGCAGCCTTGGCCGGCGCGCTGAAGCTCACCGCGGTGATGATCTCGCCATCCTTCAGCGCCGTCTCGAACAGACCCTTGAAGAACTTGTCAGCGCCAATCTCACGCTTGTTGGTGACGATCGTTGCCCCCAGCGCCAGTAGGGCAGCCGGATAGTCGGCGGCCGGATCGTTGTTGGCGATCGAGCCGCCGATCGTGCCCCTGTGGCGCACCGCCGGGTCACCGATGAGCGACGCCATGTGGGCAAGCGCCGGACAGGCCTTTTTCAGCTTCTCGTCATTGGCGACATCGTAGTGGGTCGTGGCGGCACCAATGGTGACGGTCTTGCCCGACACCTTGACGCCCTGCAACTCCTTGATCCGCGAAAGATCGACAAGGTCGGAGGGCGCGGCGAGCCGCGTCTTCATCGCCGGGATCAGCGTCATGCCGCCCGACAACAGCTTGGCGTCGCCTGACTTGACCAGCTTGGCGGCATCGGCGACCGAGGTGGCGCGGTGGTAGTTGACCGAATACATGCTTCGTCCTCCTCAGTGCTTCGTCGCTGCGCGGATCGCTGCCCAGACCGTGGACGGCGATGCCGGCATGGCAATGTCGGTGATGCCGATGGCGTCGGTGATGGCGTTGATGACCGCCGGCGGCGATCCGATGGCGCCGGCCTCGCCGCATCCCTTGATGCCGAGCGGATTGCTCGGGCACGGCGTGTTCGAGGTCGAGACCTTGAACGACGGCAGGTCGTCGGCACGCGGCATGGTGTAGTCCATGTAGCTCGCCGTCAGCAATTGTCCGCTGGCGTCATAGTGGGCGCCTTCGAGTAGCGCCTGGCCGATGCCCTGGGCGATGCCGCCATGCACCTGTCCCTCGACGATCATCGGGTTGATGATGTTGCCGAAATCATCCGCCGCAACGAACTGGACGATCTCGGTTGTGCCGGTTTCCGGATCGATCTCGACCTCGCAGATGTAGCAGCCGGCCGGGAAGGTGAAGTTCGACGGATCGTAGAACGCCGTCTCCTTCAGGCCGGGTTCCATGCCGCCCGGCAGATTGTGGGCGGTGTAGGCCGCGAGCGCCATCTGGAACCACGGTATGTTCTTGTCGGTGCCGGCAACCTTCAGCGCGCCGTTCTCGATGACGATATCGCCCTCGTCGGCTTCGAGCAGGTGGGCGGCGATCTTCTTGGCCTTGGCCTCGACCTTGTCCAACGCCTTGACGATGGCCGACATGCCGACAGCGCCCGAGCGCGAGCCGTAGGTGCCCATGCCCATCTGCACCTTGTCGGTGTCGCCATGGACGATCGAGACGCTGTCGATGGGCACGCCGAAGCGCTCATTGACCAGTTGCGCGAACGTCGTCTCGTGGCCCTGGCCATGGCTGTGCGAACCGGTCAGCACCTCGATCGTGCCGACGGCGTTGACCCTCACCTCGGCCGATTCCCACAGGCCGACACCGGCGCCGAGCGAGCCGACCGCCGCCGACGGCGCGATGCCGCAGGCCTCGATGTAGCAGCTCATGCCGATGCCGCGCAGCAGCCCCTTCTTGGCGGCCGCTGCCTTGCGCTTGGCAAAGCCGGCATAGTCGGACGCCTTCGTCGCCGCGTCGAGCGAGGCGGCATAGTCGCCGGCGTCGTAGTTCATGATCACCGGCGTCTGGTGTGGGAAGGAGGTGATAAAGTTCGTGCGCCGCAGCTCCGCTGGCGACACGCCGAGTTCGCGCGCCGCCGCCTCCATCGTGCGCTCGAGCAGATAGGTGGCTTCCGGCCGGCCTGCCCCGCGATAGGCGTCGACGGGCGCGGTGTTGGTGTAGACGGTGCGCACATTGGCGTGGATCGCCGGGATGTCGTACTGGCCCGACAGCAGCGTCGCATAGAGATAGGTCGGCACGCAGGACGAGAACAGCGACATGTAGGCGCCGAGATTGGCGATGGTGTCGACTTTCAGACCGGTTATCCGGTTGTTCTTGTCGAAGGCCATCTCCACCGTCGAGACATGGTCGCGGCCATGCGCGTCCGACAGAAAACTTTCGGTGCGGTCGGCGACCCATTTGACGGGAACGCCGGTCTTCTTCGAAGCCCACAGGCAGACGATCTCTTCCGGGTAGATGTAGATCTTCGAGCCGAAGCCACCGCCGACATCCGGCGCAATGACGCGCAATTTGTTTTCCGGCGCGATGTTGTAGAAGGCACTCATCACCAGCCGTGCGACATGCGGGTTCTGCGACGTCGTCCAGCAGGTATAGTGGTCCTCCGCCTTGTCGTAATGGCCAAGGGCTGCCCGCGGCTCCATGGCGTTGGGCACCAGCCGGTTGTTGACGATCTTCATGCGGGTGACGTGGGCGGCGGCCTTGATCGCCGCGTCGGTCGCCTTGGCGTCGCCGATCTCCCAGTCGAAGATCAGATTGCTCTCGGCCTCCGGATGGAGCTGCGGCGCGCCCTTTTCGAGCGCCTTCGTCGCATCGACGACGGCTTTCAGCTCCTTGTAGGTGATCTCGACCGCCTCGGCCGCATCGCGCGCCTGGCCCTTGGTTTCCGCCACCACGATGACGACCGCGTCGCCGACATAGCGGACCTTGTCGACAGCGAGCGGCGACCAGGCGCCCATCTTCATCGGCGAGCCGTCCTTGGAATGGATCATCCAGCCGCAGATGAGGTTACCGATGCCGTCGGCCTTGAGCTCCTTGCCGGTCAGGACGCCGATGACGCCGGGCATGGCTTGAGCCTTCTTGACGTCGATCTTCTTGATCTGCGCATGCGCGTGCGGGCTGCGCACGAAGGCCGCATGCTTCATGCCGGGAACCACCATGTCGTCGACATAGCGGCCGGCGCCGGTGATGAACCTCTTGTCTTCCTTGCGCGCGACCCGAGCGCCAACACCTTCAATGCCCATCAGAAATTCCTCCGAATTTAGGTGAGTAGGCAGTAGGGAAAAGGGCTCTCGGTTCCGTATGGCCGTTTGCCCTACTCCCCTACTGCCTACTCCCTATTCCCTTAGCCTTATGCAGCTTGTTTCGCCTTGCCCTTGACTCCCTTGGCCATCGTCTTCGATGCGGCGAGGATCGCCTTGACGATGTTGTGGTAGCCGGTGCAGCGGCAGATGTTGCCTTCCAGTTCGGCGCGCACGGTCGCCTCGTCCAGGCCTTCCGGATGGCGCGCGATCATGTCGGTTGCGGTCATGATCATGCCAGGGGTGCAGAAGCCGCATTGCAGGCCGTGATGTTCCTTGAACGCCGCCTGCACCGGATGGAGGTCTGCGCCATTCGCCAGCCCTTCGATCGTCACGACGCTCGACCCCGAGGCCTGCACCGCGAGCATCGAGCAGGACTTCACCGCCTTGCCGTCGACATGCACGACACAGGCGCCGCATTGCGAGGTGTCGCAGCCGACATGTGTCCCGGTGAGGCCGAGATTTTCCCGCAAGAAATGAACCAGCAGCGTCCGGTCTTCGGCTGTGCCGCTGACCCGCTTGCCGTTCACCATCAACGATAAGTCCGACATGAAACCTCCCTGGGTAATTTACCTTGGTCGTCCCGGCGCCGGTGTTGTCCGGACGCTGCGGCTATCGGCCTATTCCTATACCGAACAAGGCAGGGGAAAAAGTGCCGTGCGCCCTCCACGACGCGAGAATGCAGTTCGTCCGAAACGCCGCATATTGTACTTTCGGTCACGCCTGACGGGGGCGGCCCATTGCCAAAGCGACCCCCGAAGACAACAATGCCTTGCAACGCCCGCGTGCCGGACACGCACAAGAATAAGCGTTGGAGGACCTGCAGGAGGAAGGCAGCTGGCCAGTTCGAGCACGCGTTACGCATGCGGCCTCTCGGCGCTCACCACGGATGAGCCCGACGCCAATGTTTTCGCCCAGGCCATCGCGGCGGAAGCGGCAGCCATCGACGCCGGCTTCGCGCTGCTGTTCTTCTCCCAGAGCCTGGTCGACGCGACGGCCCTGTCCCAGGCGCTAAAGGCGCATGCGCCGTTGCTTGCCTATGCCGGCTGCTCGACCGCCGGCGAGATCACGCCGCAAGGTCTGGAGGAAGGCCACATCCTTGCTTTGCTGCTGCCTTCGGCGTCGTTTTCGACAGTCAGCATCATGGTCGACAACCTCTCCTCGTCGGGCATGGACAGGATCACCGGTGAAGTCGCCGCGCTGAGGCGCCTGCTGCGCGGCCGCGTTGGTCACGAACTGGCCAAGGGCACCTTCGCGCTGTGCTTGATCGACGGGCTGTCCTATGCCGAGGAAGCGGTGACATCGGCCATCCATTGGGGGCTGGACGACATTCCGCTGATCGGCGGCTCGGCCGGCGACGATCTGAAGTTCGAGACGACGCGGCTGATCTCCAATGGCAAGGTCGCCTCCGACAGCGCCATCATCATGCTGATCACCACGGAAATTCCGTTCCACGTCTTCAAGACCGATAACTTCATCCCCACCGACGAGAAGCTGGTGGTGACCGCGTCCGATCCCGATCACCGCATCGTGCGCGAATTCAACGCCATCAATGCCGCCGAGGAATATGCCGCTTCGGTCGGCATCATCCCGCAGACGCTGACGCCGCTCAGTTTCGCCTCGCATCCGGTTGTGGTGAAGGTCGGTGGCGAATATTATTGCCGCTCGATCCAGAGGATGCATGCCGACGGCTCGCTGTCGTTCTTCTGCGCCATCGACGACGGCGTCGTGCTCTCCATCGCCCAGCCGAAGAACATGGTGGAAGCAACGCGCGCCGCCCTTAAGGACGTCGAGGAAAAGCTCGGCGGCATCGATATGATCCTCGGTTTCGACTGCGTGCTGCGAAGGCTCGACGCCCGCAACCGCCAGGTCTTTCGCGACATTTCGGAGCTCTACCGGGTCAACAACGTCATCGGCTTCGGCACCTATGGTGAACAGTACCGGTCGATGCATCTTAACCAGACCTTTACTGGCATCGCCTTCGGCGAGCGCCAGGCGGCAGAATAGGATCTTTTCTCTATGCCGCTGAGAGACATCAACGACCTGGAGAAGCTGAAGAAGATCAACGCAGCCCTCGTCAGCCGCGTCGAGCGCTCGATGGACCAGCAGGGCAATGCCTTCTCGCTGTTCCAGACCGCGATCTCACTCGAAAACCGGGTGCGCACGCGCACCGAGGAACTGCATTCGACCTTGCGCCGGCTCGAACAGTCGAACATCGACCTCAGCGCCGCCAAGGAAACCGCAGAACTGGCGAACCTCTCCAAGACCCGGTTCCTGGCCGCCGCCAGCCATGACGTGCTGCAGCCGCTGAACGCCGCCCACCTTTCCATCTCGGCGCTGGCCGAATTGCAGACCAGCGACGAAGGCAAGAAGTTGGTGCGGCAGGTCGAGCGTTCGCTGGAGACGATGGAAGACTTGCTTCGTACGCTGCTCGACATTTCCAAGCTCGACGCCGGCGTCGTGCAGCCCGACATCGGCGACGTCAGCCTGGAGACTCTGTTTTCCTCGCTGCGCTCGGATTTCCTGCCCGTCGCCGAGATGAAGGGCCTGACGCTGAAATTCCGGCCGGTCAACGCTGTCGTGCGTTCCGACCGCACGCTGCTGCGCCGCATCCTGCAGAACATCCTGTCTAACGCACTGCGCTACACCCGCTCCGGTGGCGTGCTGGTCGGCACAAGGCATCGTGGCGACACCATCCGCATCGATGTCGCCGATACTGGCTGCGGCATCCCCGACGACCAGCGCGAGGCGGTGTTCGAGGAATTCCACCGCGGCGGCACCGCACTCGCCGATACCGGGCTTTCCGGCGGCGGGCTGGGACTGGGTCTCGCCATCGTGCGCCGCATGGCGGCCGCCCTTGGCCATCCCGTGACGTTTTCATCGAAGGTCGGCCGCGGCACCATTTTTCACATCGACGTGCCGGTCGGCATTGGTGCTTCGGCCGACGCCATCCCCGGCACCACCGACATGGAACGGCCGCGCGGCTACGGCCTGTTCGGCACCAAGGTGCTGCTGGTCGAGAACGACGCCGACGTACTGCAGGCGATGACGTCCCTGCTCGAGCGCTGGCAATGCGTGGTGCGTGCGGCGACCTCAACCGACGATGCGCTGGACATGCTCGGCGATACCGACTGGGTGCCGGACATCGTCATAGCCGACCAGCATCTCGACGGCGGCGACCTCGGCACCGCCACCATCGCCGAGGTCCGTGACTATCTCGGCCGCCCGGTTCCGGCGCTGATCGTCACCGCCGACGCTTCCGAAATTGTCGCCAAGGCCTCCCGCGCCGACGGCATCGAGCTGATGCGCAAGCCGCTGAAGCCGGCGCAACTGCGGGCGCTATTGGCGCATTTGCTGGCTTGATCCCTTCTCCTCAAGACACGCACGGAAGACCGCGAGCGCCAACCTCGAAAAATGGAAGAAGCAGTGACAAGAGTTACATCGTTCCTTTCGATTACATCCAAAAGTCTGTCTCCTAGCGACATGGCAGAGTTGCTGGGGATGAAGCCGGACCGGCCAGTGGTAAAGCAGCCTGAGGACGCCTCCCCGGACGACGCCGGCAAAGCATGGGTGGAACATAAGCTGTCGGTTTGAAAGTTGCGTTGATCTCGATGTGGCGATCAAGGAACTCATGTCGAGATTGGACGGAAATGTTAGAAACTCAATTCGGCTATCTCGCCAGGACCATGCGACCGATGTCTGGGTAAAAATCGCCATAGCTCCTGAAACAGAGCTTGTTCCCATGTTTTTCTCGGCAGAAACAATAGAGCTATTGAGCGATATCGGTGCCACTTTCGATATTGAATATTTTCCTGAATAACGTCTTGTCCGGGCCTGGCGAGCGAGAATTATGGTGACAGTGCACTTTCAACATGTCTGCCGGCTACGGCAAATCACCCGGTCTAAAGAACCACAATGATAGTACAATTCTATGATATCACCTTCGACCTACCTTCCGGATGGGAAGACATAACTGACGGCCTTCCCACAGGGTCACCACCTACCTTGGCTGAAGCATCAGGTGTCGGAGTTGTTCAATTCTCTATCGCGAAATATCATAGTGGCGAAAACCCGAACGTGAATTTTTCGATGAACTTAGATCTTTTATGATCGAGTTTTGCCAAAACAACTCCATCGATGCCGAAAATATTTCTTTTCGGAAATACAACAACATAAAGTGCGTTGTGGCGTTTTAAAGAACACCAGATAAGTTATTGTCTGCGTGGTATCTATCAAATGGGAATGACGTCGTATTTGTGACATACGTCGTCTCAGGCGAAGACAATAGCCGTTCAAATCTAGGATTAGGCGAAGTGAGAGCAATAGTTTCATCTATATCGTTTTAGCGTCCCAATAGAGGTCAGCAAACCACGCACCTTTGTCGCTAAAATTGTGCTTCACACTCTATGGACGGCGCACTTCTGCCATGTTCGCCCGACCAGCGACGCCCTACTCAAAACCCAGCCTGATCGCGAAACAACTCCGCATTGTCCAGCTTCGACACCTCGATGACCGCCTGCGTGCGGCTGTAGACATTGAGCTTGCGCAGGATTTCGGAGACATGCGCCTTCACCGTGGTCTCGCCAACCTGCAACTCATAGGCGATCTGTTTGTTGAGCATGCCCTGGCGCAGCATTTGCAGCACCCTGAGTTGCTGTGGCGTCAACCTCGCCAGGCGCTGCAGCATGTCGGCGCGGTCGGCGCTGTCGGCATCCGGCGGCTGGCCCTCGTAGGTTTCGGGCACATAGATGGCGCCGTCCATCACCGAACGGATGGCTGCGGCGAGATCGCTCTTGCGCGCCGATTTCGGGATGAAGCCGGCAGCGCCATAGGATAGCGCCTCGGAAATGATCCTCGGTTCCTCATGGCCCGAGACGATGACCACCGGCAGGCGCGGATGGCGGGTCCTGAGCTGCAGCAGCCCGTCGAAGCCGTGCACGTCGGGCATGCTGAGGTCGAGCAGCGCAAGGTCGAACGGCTTCGCGCCGGCCAAGAGATCGAGCGCCTCGGCGATCGAGCGCGCCTCGACCGTGTCGACATCCGGATAGGCCATCTGCACGGCGCTGTGCAGCGCCTCGCGAAACAGCGGATGGTCGTCGATGATCAGAAACCGGGCGCGATCGTTGACTGCGGTCATGGTGAGGTCGCTTCACTTCGCTCAGAATAGGATAATCCGGTGACCATGGCCAGATTATTGCAAGATAGTACATCGCCATATTTGGCCGGCGCTTGCCCGGCCGTCCAAATCGGTCGAATGTGCCGGCCAACAAGATCACAGTTTGGCAGAGACCGTGTATGACAGAATTCGTCCTCCCCTTGCCCGCAACCCCTTCGGTCGCCGTCGCGGGCTCTGAGGCACGTTTTGCGGTGCGCCGCATCTTCTGCGTCGGCCGCAACTACGCGGCGCATGCGCGCGAACTCGGCAATGACGAGCGCGACCCGCCCTTCTTCTTCACCAAGCCAGCCGACGAGGTGGTCGATTCGGGCATGACGATCGCCTACCCGCCGCTGACCAGAAACCTGCACCACGAGATCGATCTGGTCGCTGCGATCGGCAAAGCGGGCTTCCGCATTCCTCGCGCGCGGGCCCTCGACCATGTCTGGGGCTATGGCGTCGGCATCGACCTCACCCGCCGCGACCTGCAGGACGATGCCAAGAAGGCGGCGCGTCCCTGGGACTGGTCGAAGGCGTTCGACCGCTCAGCGCCTTGCGGCCCGCTGGTCCGGGCACAGACCTCAGGCCACCCCGAGAAAGGCCGCATCTGGCTGGCCGTCGATGGCGCGGTCCGGCAGGACGGCGACCTTGCCGAATTGATCTGGCCGATCGCCGACATCGTCTCAATCTGCAGCGAAGCGGTGGAACTGGAACCAGGCGACCTCATCTTCACCGGCACGCCGGACCGGTGTCGGCGCGGTCGGGCCGGGCCAGACGATCACCGGCGGCGTCGACGGCATTGGCACGATCGAACTGACCATCGGCCAGCCGACAGAATGATCCGATGAGCGACCTCGTCCTTCACAATTACTACCGCTCCTCCACCTCCTACCGGGTCCGGATCGCGATGGAGATGAAGGGCCTGACCTACGACTACGTGCCGCATCATCTGCGCCATGGCGAACATCTGGAGCCGGCCTATCTCGCGGTCAATCCGCAAGGGCTGGTGCCAGCACTGATCCTGGGCGAGGGCACGCTTTTGACGCAGTCGCTGGCGATCATCGAATATCTGGACGAGACCGTGCCCCAGCCGCCGTTTTTGCCAAAGGATGCGCTCGGCCGGGCACGCGTCAGGATGCTGGCGCAGATGATCGCCTGCGACATCCATCCGGTGAACAATCTACGCGTGCTGACCTCGCTGCGCACCCTGTTCGGCGCCGGTGACCAGGACGTCGTCAACTGGTTCCGCCACTGGGTGAACGAAGGTTTCCAGCCGCTTGAGAAGATTCTCGCTTCATCGCCCGAGACAGGCACATTCTGCCATGGCGACACACCGGGGCTGGCCGACATCTGCCTGGTCGCCCAGGTCACCAACAATGCCCGCTTCGGCGTCGACATGACGCCGTACCCCACTATCTCGCGCATTCATTCCGCTTGCATGGCGCTGCCAGCCTTCCGGAAGGCGGCGCCGGAGAATCAGATAGATGCCGAGTAGCGAGGCCACCGACCCATACGAGGCCAAGGCGCTGGCCGACATCGAAACCTACGGCTGTCACATCCTGCATGTGCTTGAGGAGGATGACGATCCTCCCTTCAGCTATTCGGTAGGCTTAGAGCATAGATTCGGCGCTCCGGAGCTGATCGTCGTCGGCCTGAAGCAGGAAATCTCCCAGTTCATCATAAACGAGTACTGCGGCCGGATACGCTCTGGCGAGATTTTTCAGTTGGGACAGCGATACTCAGGCTTAATAGAAGGGTTCGACTGCCAGTTCGGTTCAGTGCACATCGCGCACTATCCTGAGCACTTCGGCTGGGACATCTGGTTCTACCAAGGCCTGAATTTCCGGGTCATACAGCTTGTGTATCCCACGCTGGACGGAATCTGGCCTTGGGACGCCGAAGCCGATGAGTGGTTTCGGCGATGGCAGCCGCTTCTTGAGGCGGCGCCTGCGTCGCAGTAAGCACTGGATCGGGACACTATGAGGAATTGCCGATGAAAGCCGTCGTCTTCGAAAAATTCGGCGAGGCGCCGACGATCCAGACCGTGCCCGATCCGAAGCCGGCGCCGGAAGGCGTCATCATCAAGGTCGAGGCGACAGGGCTATGCCGCAGCGACTGGCATGGCTGGATGGGTCATGATGACGGCATCACCCTGCCGCATGTGCCGGGCCACGAGCTGGCCGGTGTCGTCGTGGCCGCCGGCAAGCGGGTGACCCGCTGGAAGGCCGGCGAGCGCGTCACCGTGCCGTTCGCGGTCGGCTGTGGCCGCTGCTTTGAATGCAATTCGGGCAACCACCAGGTCTGCGAGCACCAGACGCAGCCGGGCTTCACCTCCTGGGGCTCGTTCGCCGAATATGTTGCCATCGACCATGCAGACACCAACCTCGTTCGCCTGCCGGACGAGATGGACTTCGCCACCGCCGCCAGCCTCGGCTGCCGCTTCGTCACCTCGTTCCGCGCCATCGTCGACCAGGGCCGGGTGAAGCCCGGCGAATGGGTGGCCGTGCATGGCTGCGGCGGCGTCGGCCTGTCGGCGATCATGATCGCCAGTTCGATGGGTGCCAATGTCATCGCCATCGACCTCACCGACGAGAAGCTGGATTTCGCCAAGAAAATCGGCGCGGTGGCGACGATCAATGCCGCGAAGACGCCGAATGTGGTCAAGGCGGTCAAGCAGATCACCAATGGCGGCGCGCATATGTCGATGGACGCGCTCGGTCACCCGACGACCTCGTTCAACTCGATCGCCAATCTGCGCCGCCGCGGCCGTCACGTGCAGGTCGGCCTGATGCTCGCCGAGCACGCCAGGCCGCAGGTGCCGATGGACAAGGTGATCGCCTTCGAACTCGAGATCCTCGGCAGCCACGGCATGCAGGCCTACCGCTATCCGGCGATGATGGAGATGATCCGCACCGGCAAGCTCAAGCCCGAACTGCTGGTCGGCAAGAAGATCAGCCTCGACGAAGCGCCGGCAGCGCTGATGGCGATGGGCGGCTTCGAAGGCATCGGCATCGGCGTGGTGACGAAATTTTAGCTGCGGCCGGCACTATCACCCAACAGTCGCGGGTCGCGGCGCTTCCTGCTTGGCGAATTTCTTGGCGCCGACGACGCAAAGCACCACGCCAAGCGTGACGACAATCATCAGCGAGCTCACCTGTTCTTGCAGCAGCGTTGCCGCCAGCGCGAGGCCGAAGAAGGGCTGCAGCAACTGCAACTGCCCGACCGCTGCAATGCCGCCTTGCGCCAAGCCGCGATACCAGAACACGAAGCCGATCAGCATGCTGAACAGCGAGACATAGGCCAGGCCAATCCACGCGCCGGAGCCGACGTCGGCAAAGGATGGCGGCATCGTCGCAAAGGTCAGCACCAGCATGATCGGCAGCGACAGCACCAGCGCCCAGCAGATCACCTGCCAGCCGCCGAGCTTGCGCGACAGCGCCGCGCCCTCGGCGTAGCCCAGCCCGCAAGCGATGATTGCCGACAGCATCAGGAGATCCCCGATCGGTGAGGCGGACACGCCTTGGCTCAGGGCAAAGCCGACAACAAGCACGCTGCCGAGGCAGGAGAACAGCCAGAACGCCGGCCTTGGCCGATCGCCACCGCGCAGCACGCCGAAGATCGCGGTCGCCAGCGGCAGCAGCCCGACGAAGATGATAGAGTGGGCCGTGGTGACGTGCTTGAGCGCCAGAGCGGTCAGCAAGGGAAAGCCGACGACCACGCCCAGCGCGACGATTCCCAGCGACAGCAGATCCCCGCGCTCCGGACGTTTCTGCCGGAACACGAGCAGCATTGCCAGACCAAGCAGTCCGGCAATCGCCGCTCTGGCCGACGTCAGGAATGTCGGATCGAAATCCATCACCGCCACGCGCGTCGCCGGCAGCGAGCCGCTGAAGATCAGCACGCCGATGAAGCCGTTCACCCAGCCGTTCAAACTCTTGTCCATGATCTGCTCCGTTTGCCCTTCCGTACAGGTTCGGGCTATGGCGCCGCCAGAGACAATGCGGTACAGTTTGGCAAAACTGTTATGGCTCATCGAGAAGTACAGATGGATACGCCTGCTCCAAAAACCGGTGGCGAAGGAACGCTTGTCGAAGCGGTCATGGCAGCGATCAGACAGCGGATCGCCGCGCGCACCCTGACGCCGGGGGCGCGGCTGCCGTCGATCCGGGCCTTCGCCGGAACGATGCAGGTGTCAAAGTCGACAGTGGTCGAGGCCTATGAACGGCTCGCCGCCGAAGGCACGATCCGCTCGAGGCCGGGCTCCGGCTTCTACGCCGCCGGCCCGCTGGCGCCGCTGTCGCTGGCCGAGATCGGTCCGCGGCTCGACCGTGCTGTCGATCCGCTCTGGGTCTCGCGCCAGTCGCTCGAAGCCGGCGACGAGACCCTGAAACCCGGCTGCGGCTGGCTGCCGGCCTCATGGATGCCGCAGGCGGGATTGCGCCGGGCGCTGCGCACAGTGGCGCGGGCCGACGATGTGACGCTGGCAGACTACGGCACGCCGCTCGGTTTGCCGGCTCTGCGCCATCTGCTCGCGCGACGCATGGCCGGGCACGGCATCGAGGCGTCGCCAGAGCAGATCATGCTGACGGAATCGGGCACGCAGGCCATCGATCTCCTCTGCCGCTTCCTGCTCGAACCCGGCGACACGGTGCTGGTCGACGATCCCTGCTATTTCAATTTCCATGCCTTGTTGCGCGCCCACCGGGCCAAGGTCGTCAGCGTTCCCTATACGCCGTCAGGGCCGGATATCGAGCTGTTCGCCCAGGCGCTGGCCGAGCACCGGCCGCGCCTCTACATCACCAATTCCGCCATCCACAATCCGACCGGCGCGATCCTGTCGCCGGTGACCGCGCATCGGCTGCTGAAGCTCGCCGACCAATCGGATCTGACCATCATCGAGGACGACATCTTCCCCGATTTCGAACACACCCCTGCCCCGAGGCTCGCGGCGTTCGATGGTCTCAGCCGCGTCGTCCATATCGGCAGCTTCTCCAAGACGCTTTCGGCGTCGGTACGCTGCGGCTTCATCGCCGCACCCCTCGACTGGATCGAACAGCTGACCGACCTCAAGATCGCCACAACCTTCGGCGGCGGCCGGCTCGCGGCCGAGTTGGTGCTGACGCTGCTCAAGGACGGCAGCTATCGCAAGCACATGGAATTGCTGCGGGCGCAGCTTTCGCGCGCCATGGGCGAAACGAGCGGCCGCCTGAAGGCGATCGGCATCACGCCCTGGATCGAGCAGCCGGCCGGCCTGTTCCTGTGGTGCAGCCTGCCGGATGGGGTGGATGCGACAGAAGTGGCCCGCCGCGCTTTGGCCACCAAGATCGTGCTGGCGCCCGGCAATGCGTTCAGCCTGTCGCAGACCGCCAGCCGTTTCCTGCGCTTCAACGTTGCCCAATGCGGAGACGAGCGGATTTTCACAACGCTCAAAGCGGCGATGTCGTGTTGACGTCGTAATCGCCAATCAGCGGGAAGACCCGCAAACCTCCCGAACGCAATCCCGCAGCCAGCGCTGCGCCAGATCGGCATCGAGGCGCGGATGCCAGAGCATGGAGATGGTGACCTCTGCGATAGTGACCGGCAAGGGAAAGCTGAACATGCCGGCACGTGCCCCTTGCGAATGCCGCTCGGGGACGCTGGCAATCAGATCGGAAGCGCGCGCCATGGCAAGTGCAGCCGAGAAGCCTGAAACCATGCACACCACAGTCCGCTGCAGCCCGAGCTGGCTCAAGGCCTCATCGATCGGCCCCCTTTCGCGGCCGCGCCGGGAAACGCTGATGTGGCGGCTGGCCGCATAACGCTCGGCGGTGACGATACCCTCGCTGAGAGGGTGGCCTTTTCGTACCGCACCGATGAAGCGGTCGCGGAACAGCGCCTGGATACGCACTTCTGGTGCGGTTTCGCCGGCAACGCCGATCTCAAGGTCAACAGCCGCTTCGCGCAGCGAGGCGACATCCTTGTCGGACTTTGGTGCAAAACGCAGCCGCACCTCGCCCGCATCCGCTTCGATGCGGGCGACAAGACGGGGCCCGAACTCCTCGACGAAGCCTTCATTGGTACGCAGCGTGAACGTTCGGTCCAGTCTTGAAAGGTCAAGCAGCATGGCCGGCCGCAACAGCGCCTCCGCGTCCTGAACGACACGCCCGGTCTGCTGGCGCAATTCAAGTGCCCGCGGCGTCGGTACGAGGCCGCGGCCGGCGCGGACCAGCAAGGGATCGCCCGTTGCCTCGCGCAGGCGCGCCAGCGTGCGGCTCATTGCCGAGGGGCTGAGGCGCAGCCGCTGGGCGGCGCGCGCCACGCTGCCTTCGGTCAACAGAGTGTCGAGAGCGAAGAGCAAATTGAGATCGGGCAATGCCATCGGCGGACCATAACACCTGACATGGCGTTCTGTGCATGAATAAGATGCAAATGCTGCGCCTTCCGCCATATCACTGGCAAGACTAGATCTCCGGCAGCTCCGGTTCTGGAGCCGATGGAAAGGAGATCGCCTTGGCAATCGCTGAGCAAAACGAGCGCGTAGCAGCGCCGCAACAGACCCAATCCGCTAGCTGGGCGCTGGCAAGCCTTTCGCTCGCCACGCTGCTATCGTCGCTCGGAACTAGCGTCGCCAGCGTCGGCCTGCCGTCGCTGATGCAGACGTTCGGAGCTTCGTTCCAGTCGGTGCAATGGGTTGTTCTCGCCTACCTGCTCGCCATCACCACATTGATCGTCAGCGCCGGCCGGCTGGCCGACATGTTCGGTCGCCGGCCGTTGCTGCTTGGCGGCATCGCGCTGTTCACGCTCGCCTCGGTGCTGTGCGGCATGGCGCCGACCCTTTGGCTGCTGATTGCCGCGCGGGCCATGCAGGGGCTTGGCGCAGCGCTGATGATGGCCCTAACGCTGGCCTTTGTCGCCGAAACGGTGACCAAAGCCAGGACCGGCAGCGCCATGGGCCTGCTCGGCGCCATGTCGGCGATCGGAACGACACTCGGCCCCTCGCTAGGCGGCTTGTTGATCGCCGGCTTCGGCTGGCGGGCGATTTTCCTCGTCAATGTCCCCTTGGGAGTCCTGACCTTCGCCCTGGCCTGGCGTGCCCTGCCGGCCCACGGTAAGACCGCGCAAGCCAATCGAGGCGAATTCGATGCGATAGGCACCGCCCTGCTGGCCCTGACGCTGGCCGCTTATGCGCTGGCCATGACCCTCGGCAGAGGCAATTTCGGCCCACTCAACATCGGCCTGCTGGCTGCCGCCGGCATCGGCGTCATTCTGTTCGCCCGAGCACAAACGAATGTGAAAAGCCCGTTGATCCAGCTCGCCAGCTTTCGTGACCTCGAACTGAGCACCAGCCTCACCACAAGCCTCATCGTTGCCACCGTGATGATGGCGACCCTGGTGGTTGCGCCGTTCTACCTGTCTCGTGGGCTCGGGCTGGATGCCGCAATGGTCGGCCTCGTACTGTCGACCGGGCCGCTGATCTCGACCCTGTCGGCGCTGGTGGCCGGACGCCTTGCCGATCGCTTCGGAGCCCACAGGATGATGGTTGCCGGCCTGCTCGGCCTCGCCACGGGCACTTTCCTACTGTCGCTGGCCATGACGAAACTCGGCATTGCCAGCTATGTCGTTCCGATCACCGTCACATGCATCGGCTACGCACTGTTCCAGACGTCCAACAATGCAGCCGTCATGGCGGGTGTGGATACTGGCGAGCGCGGCGTCGTTTCCGGCCTGCTCAACCTGTCGCGCAGTCTCGGCTTGATCACCGGTGCATCTTTGATGGGCGCCATCTTCGCCGCAGCGTCGGCTGGCGGCACGGACCAGGCGATGTTGGGCTCTGCGGCAGCTGCCCGGGGCATGCAGGTCACCTTCCAGGTGGCCACCGTGCTTGCGTTGGTCGCGCTCGGTCTCGCGGTGTTTTCCTGGCGCATTGGCGCCAAACGCAAGACCGGGGCGTAGGAATCAGGCACCTGCCCGCTTGCGGCGCTCGTAGAGCATGACCAGCGTCTCGGCGGTCAAGGCCGGCTTCTGCTCGCCTTCGATCTCGACCGTGTTGGCGGCCTTCATCAGATATTGGCCCGGCCCTTTGTCCTCCATCGACAGCAGCGTGGTGCGCAGCCTGATGCGCGCGCCGACCCGGACCGGCGCCAGGAAGCGCACCTTATCGAAGCCGTAATTGAAGGCAGCCTGCGTGTTTTCGGGCACGATGCCCATGCCGAGCGCCAGCGCGCCGATGATCGACAGCGTCAGATAGCCATGCGCGATCGTGGTGCGGAACGGGCTTTGCCGTTTCGCTCTTTCAGGGTCGACATGGATCCACTGATGATCGCCTGTGCATTCGGCGAACTGGTCGATGCGGTGCTGGTCGACCGTCGTCCACTCCGATACGCCAAGCTCCTGCCCGGCCATCGTCCTCAGCTGCTCGAAGGTCGGCGGCGTCCTCGACCCTGTTTCCGTCATTCCTGCATTCCCGATCGCTCTGCCCGTCTCCCGACCACGAACCGGCAGCCTCTGTCAATTCGCACTGCGCGATTCCACGGCACCGGGCAAATGTTTGCAACGCCGGGTGGCGGCCCATCCACACTAGCATGGAAGACGACGCGGCCTGCCGCGTCACCCGAAGGTGGCAGGCTGCGAGCGCTACTCTCGGCTGCACCACGAGCCAGGCCGATTGGAGCAGTTCCGGAAACCCGTCACTTCTCGTAGCCGGAGCGGATTTCCGCCATCGCTTCCTTGATGCGCTCGCGCAGGATCTCGACGGATTCGGTGCCGGATTTCCGGACCAGCTCGGACACCTCGCCGGCATTCTTGAGCGCGGTTTCGAAGGATTTCCGCGCGAACTCCGCCTGCTTTGCCATCAGCTCTTGCGGATTGCCCGGCGCCCGGTAGTTCTGCGCCATGTCGGCGACTTCGCGCAGCGTGTCCTGCAGCATTTCGCGCTGCCTGGAGAACAGCGAGGTCGCTCCGGCAGCGCCGGCTCTCGCCGACTTCTCCAGCGCTTCGAGATTCTTGCGATGGTGGCTGAGGATCGCCTCGACATCGACAGTCGGCACCTTCAGGTCACGGCCGAATCTGCTGAACATGTCCAGGAACGAGTCGGAGTCCGGTTGTTTTGCCATAGTCGTTTGCTCCCCAGTCTGCCGCGAATACTAACCCTCATGGAAGAATAGAGCATGACGCGCTCGCGTCAATTGACGAGGAACAATCGCTCCGCCGTATAAAGCGTTATGCCGGCAAGTCCGCCGATGACCATGCCGTTGAAGCGGATGTATTGCAGGTCCCGGCCGATGTTCATTTCGATCAACCGGGTGAGCTGGGCAAGGTCCCAACGCCTGACCTGGTCGGCGATGAATTTCGACACGCCGCTCTTCTGGTTTTCGACGAAGGACGACAGCGCCACGACGAACCCCTGGTTCATATCGGCCCTGATCTGCGCATCGCTGGCCAAATGGCGGCCGACCTCGACGAACATGGCCGCGAGATGGGCGCGGATCATCGAATTCGGCGCCTTGGCGTCTTGCTCGATGAACAGGGTGAGGCTCTCCCACATGTCGCCGGCCAGTGCCTTCACCTCCGGCCGGGCCAGGAAATTGCGCTTCAGCTGCTCGGCACGCCTGGCATATTGCTTGGACGTCCTCAGCCGCTCGATGAAGGTCCGCGCGAAACGGTCGAATTCGGCGCGCATCGGATGATCGGGATCGGCCCGCACCTCGTCGAGCAGCGAGCCGGCGGACGCGACGATCTTCTTCAAAAGATAGGCGTCGGCGCGAAACAGGTTGAACAGCGACGGCAGTTCCTCGCGGATCTTCTCGCGCATGGTTGCCAGCGCCTCCTCGTCGTTGAGGAAGCGGCCGATCACCCTGGTGAATTCGTCGAACAGTTTCTGGTGGCGGCGGTCGTCGGTCAGCGCCGACAGCAACTCGGCCGCCAGCGGCGCCAGCGGCACCTTGTCGATCTGCTCCAGCATGCGGCTGGTGACGAAACCGCGCAGGCCGGATTGCTCAACCGCCGTGAGCGTCTGCGGCACCAGCCTGGCGACGAAGCGCGACAGGCCGGCCGCGCGCTCGGAATCAGCCAGCCAATCGGCCACCAGCGCGGAAAAATCCACTTCGGCCAGTTTTTCGCGCACCGGCTCAGGCGCCAGGAAATTGACCTCGATGAAGCGGCCAAGATTGTCGGCGATGCGGTTCTGGTTCTCCGGGATGATGGCGGTATGCGGGATCGGCAGGCCGAGCGGCCGCTTGAACAGCGCCACCACCGCGTACCAGTCGGCCAGCCCGCCGATGGTCGCCGCCTCGGCGAAGGCGGCGACAAATCCAAGCCATGGATGGGTGCTCTCGAGCGACTTGGCCAGGGCAAAGACGAGGACGCAGAGCACGAGCGCCGCGGTAGCCGCGAACTTGGTGCGCCTGAGCGCTGACAGCTTCGCTTCGGCATCGATGTCGATGCGAATGGGGGCAACCGTCGCAAGAACCTGGACTGGTGGTGACATGGTCGAGCCGCTCCTGATCGGTGTTGCGATCTTATTTGGGATCGGTCCCGGCCAAATGCCCGCGACACGCCATCCGGGTCACAAATCCGCGCGGTCATGCAGATAAAGTTGACGAGGTCATTCATCTATTATGCGCCGCCAGTCTGGAATTGTTCCAAGGTATAGGCCATATTCAGCTCAAGCTACTGCTTCGTGAGGATAAAATGCGGCTTACGCGCCAGACCAATTACGCCATGCGCATCCTGATGTATTGCGCCGCCAACAACGATCGGCTGAGCCGCATCCCCGAGATCGCAGCCGCCTATTCCGTGTCGGAGCTTTTCCTGTTCAAGATCCTGCAGCCGCTGGTCGAGAATGGCCTGGTCGAGACGGTGCGCGGCAGGAATGGCGGCGTCAGGCTTGGCCGCGCCGCCGAACAGATCAGCCTGTTCGACGTCGTGCGGGTGACGGAAGAGAGCTTCGCCATGGCCGAGTGCTTCGAGAACGACGCGGCCGAATGCCCGCTGGTCGACAGCTGCGCGCTGAATTCGGCGTTGCGCGAGGCGCTCAACGCCTTCTTTGCCGTGCTATCGCGCTATACGATCGCCGACCTGGTGGCGGCGCGTCCGAACGTGCGCCAGCTGCTCGGCATCGACATGCTGGTAAAGCGGGCGCCTGCCGCCTGATCCTCTGGCCTGTCGCTAAGCGGCCGATTGCGGCAGCACGAACGGTACGTTGCCGGCCGGCAGCACGCCGACCCTCAGCCGGCAATCGAAGACCTTCTCTATCAGCTCGTCACTGAGCACATCCTGCGGCGCGCCGGCGGCGGCGAGCCGCCCGCGATGCATGACATGGATGCGGTCGGCATACATGGCCGTCAGGTTGAGGTCGTGCAGAATGGCGATCACGCTGCCGCCGCGCCTGGCGAAGTCGCGGGCGATGTTCATGATGATCAGCTGGTGCTTGATGTCGAGACTGGAAACCGGCTCGTCGAGGAACAGATAGCGTGGCTTGCCGTCCAGCACCGGCGCCCAGACCTGGCACAACACGCGCGCAAGCTGGACGCGTTGCTGCTCGCCGCCCGAAAGCTCCTGATAAAAACGCCCGGCAAAACCTTCGAGGTCGACACGCGCCAGCGCCCGTTCAGGCAAACGCGCATCCTCGCCTGGCAAGACGCCTGAGCGGCCGCCGACAAGGCCAAGCTTGACCACCTCCCGCACCGTGAACGGGAAGGACAGCGTCGTCGCCTGCGGCAGCACCGCTCGCTGCGTCGCGGCCTCGACCGGCCTCATCGCCGACATGTCGCGGCCGTTGAGGGCGACGCGCCCCGTATAGGCAAGCTCTCCCGACAGCGCCCTAAGGAAGGTCGTCTTGCCGGATCCGTTGGGGCCGACAATAGCGGCCACTTCACCTGGCCGCGCATCGAAATCGACACCGGTAACGATAGGTTTGCCCGCAATCGCCACCGAAACATCCCTTGCCTCGATCATCCAGGCCTCACAGGTCGATGACGCCGCGCTTGCGCAGCAGGATCCAGAGGAAGAACGGCGCGCCGGCAACCGCGGTGACGATGCCGATCGGCAATTCCGCGGGCGCCACGATGGTGCGCGCGACAGCGTCGGCCAGCAGCAGCAGCGACGCGCCGAGCAGCGCCGAGGCCGGCAGCAGGTAACGATTGTCGGGGCCGATCAGCAGGCGCAACAGATGCGGCACGACGATGCCGACGAAACCGATGCCGCCGCTGACCGCGACGGATGCGCCGACCGCTGCCGAGACACCGACGATCGCCGTGTATTTCAGCCGCTGGACCGGAATGCCGAGATGGCCGGCGGTCGCTTCGCCGAGCGCCAGCGCATTGAGGCCACGCGCCAGGAACGGCATCGCCGCCAGCGCCAGCACGATGACCGGCCCGACCGAGCCGATCTTCTGCCAGGTGGCACCGGCGAGCGAACCGAGCTGCCAGAAGGTCAGGTCGCGCAGCTGCCGGTCGTCGGCCATGAAGATCAGGATGCCGGTCAGCGCCATGGCAAGCGCCGCCAGCGCGATGCCGGCAAGCAGCATGGTGGCCACAGAGGTTCGGCCTTGCCGTGTTGCAACCTGATAAAGCAGCAAGGTCGTCGCCAAACCGCCGCAAAAGGCTGCCAGCGGCAAGGCGAGCGTGCCGAATGCCAGCGTGAGCGGCGCCAGCACCGTCGCGCCAAGCACGATGACGGCCACCGCACCGAGGCTCGACCCCGCCGAGACGCCGATCAGGCCGGGGTCGGCCAGCGGATTGCGGAACAGCCCCTGCATCACCGCGCCCGACACGGCGAGTGCTGCCCCGATCAGCACGCCCAGGATGACGCGCGGCAGACGGATGTCATAGACGATGAGACGATCGCGGGCGCTCAGCGCCGGGTCGCCCGGCACCGCGCCGAACAGCCAGTCGCTGATGACGCCGATGGGCGACGCGTCGGAAGCGCCTGATGTCAGCGACAACAGCACGGCAACGACAAGACCGAGGCATAGCAGAAGGATCACGAAGCGGGCGCGTCGTGAACGGTCTCCGTCTGTTGCAGCCGCCATCGTTCCCGCCGCAGCGACGATTGAATGATCGACCATGATGACCCGCTCAGTCCGTGACCTGGCCGCCGTAGAGCGAGACGGCAAGGTCGTGGATGGCGTTGGCCGTGCGCGGCCCGAAACCGAGCAGATAGCCGCCGTCCATGCGGATCAGCTTGCGCGCGGCACCGGCCGGCGTTGACGAAATGGCCGGATTGGCGAACAGTTCTTCGTCTGGCGTGGCACGCCCGGCATTGTTCATCATCAGGATCACATCCGGCTTCGCGGTGATAACAGCCTCGTCGGACATTTGCTTGTAGCCCGAAAAGCCGTCGATCGCGTTGACCCCGCCGGCGAGCTTGATGATGCCGTCGGCGGCGGTGTCGGTACCTGATGCCAGGATCTTGCCGCCTTGCATTGACAGCACGAACAGGATGCGCTTGCGGTCCTTGATCGAAGCGGTCTGCTTTTCCGCTGCCTTCAGCCTGGCATCGGTCTCGACCGCCAGTTCGGCGGCCTTGGCATCGGCGCCGATCGCCTTGCCGACGATACGGATCTTTTCGAGGATGCCCTCATGGTCATAGCGATCTGGCACCTCGATAAAGGGGACGCTCGATTTTTTCAGCACGTCGAGGGCTTCCTTTGGGCCGCTGCCGTGCAGCGCCAGGATGCCCGACGGATTGACCGACAGTACGCCTTCCGGCGACAACTGGCGCATATAGCCGACGTCAGGCAGCCGGAGTGCGGCCTCCGGATAGCGGCTGGTCGAATCGCGGGCGACCAAATGGCTCTGCTCGCCGAGCGCATAGACGATCTCGGTGATGGATCCGCCGATTGCCGCGATCTTCGATGCATCGGCAAAGACGCCAGTACTTTCGGTGGCACGAGCCGACGGCGGAGCCATGACCGGCGTCAGACCGATCACCGGTCCGAGCGCCAGCCTGAGCAAACCCGAGAGGCTGGGAAATAAAGCCATTGTCGTCGTCCTCAGGCTGCGGTCGGGCTTGGAATGCGTGGCAGGTTCTCGGCCAGGAACCGCCAGTCGTCGCGTTCGCCCTCGCCTTCATGGCGCTTGCCAAAGAACTGGATGATCATCCTGCCATCGGCTCCATAGACCTCGAGCGAGGTGACATGGCCGTCCTTGGTCGGTTTGCGCACGGCCCAGACCTCGTGGATGTGGTCGGTTCGCAGATGCAGATGGAAGGTCTCGTCAAGCACGTTGATCCACGGGCCCATCGGCTTGATCGACCTGACCGGGCCGGAATGGATCTGGATGCAGCCGCGATTGCCAACAAAGCACATGATCGGCATTTCACCGGCGGCGGCGTGGTGGAACATGGCGCCGACGGCGTCATTGTCGACCAGCCAGGCATAGTCATGGCCGACCATGCGCACCGCCTGGCGGCGGCTGAGCTTGAGCGTCTTCAGCATGCCGAAGAACTGGTGCACATCGGTCAGCCTGCTCCAACGGTCGCGCAGATCATCGACGCTTGCCACGGCACCCTGAACCTCGTTCTCCTCCTCGGCGCCGCTTGCCGAGACCGCCACGGTCGGTTCCTGGTTCGACGATTCCAGCCCCGCCACCAGCTTCTGATAGGCGTAGAGGTTGGATGCGGGCCGCAGATGCACCTTGTGCACGGCCTCGCCTGTCGCGTCGAAGAACTGCAGACTGCGACGGATGTCGCCGCCGTCGCGCTTTTCGACGGCAAAGCCATGTGCCCAGATTTTCGGGAAGATGCGCAAGTCGATGTTCTCGCCCAACACCATGGCGTTGTGGTTGCCGGTGACGACCTTGTCGTAGATGCCAATCTTCTCGTGCACCGCGCTTTCGTTGCGGGTCAGCGCCATCACCTCGCCAACGGCTTCGAGGCCGGTCAGAAGATCGTTGACGCGCGGCTCGACGCGAACGACGCCATCGCCGCAATGCGCCGCGACGAGCTCGGCCTCGGAAATGCCGAGCTGGGCGGCGAGATCGCGCTCGCGCGTTTTGGGATTGTCTTCCCGCGCCCGCCGGATTTCATGCGGCGACGGTTTCACGCGCTGATCCATGTCCTAGCCCCTTACTTTTCCTGAAACCTACTTGTTGAGGATCAGCTTGCCCTGGCGGGTGATCTTCAGCCGGTAGCGCGCGCCGTGATGTTCGATGCCGATCTCGTGCTCGCCCTGGAACAGCGTGTTGCTGGACAACGTCCTCACCACCAACGGAACCCGGTCATAGCGGACGGAACTGTCGTCGGAACGGCGGAGGCGATAGCGAAAGTCACTGGGATTGTGCGTGTTCATCTGTTCGGTCCCTTTCCTGTGCCGGCCACATGGCCGGGCGCCTGCGTAGAATGCCGATTCATTTCTTGACTCGAATAATCATGTTTACTAGTCAGTGCAATACCGGACTAAATGAGTCAACATTTAAGATGCCGGACACGATGAAAAGTGCTAGCGAGCGCCACGCCAGCCAGCATTGAACCTGGAATTTGGAGTTGGGGTGATGGGGCCGGTGGCAAAGAATATGGCTGCTCTGCTGAGCGGAGCGGCGGTGACGGTATTTTTTGGGATGCATGGCGCAAAAGCCCAGGGAACGCAGACGAACGAAGCGGAAAAGAAGGGGCGCGTGACGCTGCTGCAGAGGCTCGTACTGGGTGCAGGCGCCGAAAAGATCGCCATCGACACCCCGCAGGCGGTGACGGTTCTCAATCAGGAGGATATCGATCGTGAGCAGGCCGAAACGACCGGCGGGCTGTTCAAATCCGTACCGGGCGTAACCATGGTCGGCAGCGAACGTGTCTTTGGCGAAGCCTTCAATATTCGCGGCATCGGCTCCACCGAGAACTCGGCCGACGGCTCCCGCATCATCGTCAATGTCGATGGCGCGCAGAAATTCTACGAGCAGTACCGGATGGGCTCCTTCTTCTCGGATCCCGAACTCTACAAGAAGGTCGAAGTGCTGCGCGGACCCGCCTCTTCGACGCTTTATGGCTCGGGCGCGCTCGGCGGCGTCATCAATTTCGTCACCAAGGACGCTTCCGACTTCCTCAAGGAAGGCAAGGACAACGCGCTGCGGCTGAAGAGCTCCTATGAGACCAACGGCAATGGGCTGCTGGGTTCAGCCATCTACGCCCGCCGCCTCAACGACAATATGGAGTTCCTCGCGACGGGCAATTATCGCACCTCCGACGAGATCACGCTGGGCAACGACACAAAGCTTGTCGGCTCCGATTTCAAGGCCTGGTCGGGGCTTGTGAAGGGAACGGCACGATTTGGCGACAACAGCGAGCAGACCGTTCGGCTTTCCTACCAGCGCTGGGACAGCGATGCCGACGACCAGGCCTACGCCCAGACCGGCACGCAGGCGGTGTTCGGCACAGTCGATCGCCATGTCATCGACAGCACCGCGATCCTAAGCTACGAGAACCCGGTCAGCGACAATCCCTGGCTCGACGTCAAGGCAAGCATCTCCTATTCCGACACGGCCGTGGAACAGCGCAACGGCACGCTGGGCGGCTTCTCGAACATCATCAATGCGGACTACGGCTACCGCACCTGGCAAGCCAACCTACAGAACACGTCCGAGTTCACCGGCGAATCCTACCAGAATTTCCTGACCTATGGCCTGCAGGCCAGCCATCAGGATCGCGTCGGCGTTAGTCAGCTCGTCACCGGCACCGGTGACGCCATCAACACCCATCCGGAAGGCACCGACAACAAGCTCGGCGCGTTCGTGCAGAACGAATATGTCTGGAACGAAAGACTGACGCTGATCGCCGGCATGCGCGGCGATTTCGTCTGGCGCCAGCCCGGCGAAGCCGCCGAGTCGCTTGGCAACGCGGTCGACGTCAACGATCAGGCGTGGTCGCCGAAGATCGCGGCGCTCTACAAGTTGAACGACAATTTCGGCGTGTTCGGCTCCATTGCCCATACAGAACGGCTGCCGACGCTTGACGAACTCTATACGTGGTCAAAGGGCATCAGCCTCGACCTGAAAAAGGAAAAATCCAACAACTATGAGGCGGGTTTCACCATCTCCGGCAACGATATCCTCCAGGAAGGCGATGCCCTGAGCTTGAAAACCACAGGCTTCTACAACGACCTCAAAGACCTCATCCAGACGACCGCAACAGGTGCCACCAGCTACTTCTACAATGTAGGGAAGGCACGAATCTACGGCGTCGAGGTAGAGGGTGCCTATGATTCGGACTACGTCTTCGCCAACCTTGCCTATACGGGCGTGAAGGGCGAGAACTTGGTTCCGGGCTCGACCTACGGCAACCCGCTCACGACCATCCCCTCCCATAAGATCGTGTTTTCATTGGGCGGACGCTTGCCGGATCGCGACCTGGAGTTCGGCGGCCGCGTGACCCACGCATTCGAGACTCCAAACAGCATTCAGGGCACGGTCGCTTTGCCGAAGACGGCGGATGCCTGGACCACTGTGGACGTCTTCACCTCGTGGAAGCCGCAATCCGGCCAGTTCGAGGGCTGGCAGGCGCAGTTCAGCATCAACAACATCTTCAACGCCTACTACCGCGACGCATTGGCGCTCGACTACGCCAAGGGCCGAACCTTCAAGCTGACATTGGCAAAACAACTGGACTGGTGAGAATGATGAAAATCACGGCGGCTATGACGCACATCCTAAGCGCGGCGACTGTCGTCGCCGCCGTGGTCGGCCCAGCGCATGCCGAGGGCACCGCGCCGGGCCAGGGGCTCTCCCTCGAGCTCAACGGCGCGCAACCCTCCGACAAGGGTTGCCGGCTGACATTCGTGGTTGCCAACAATCTCGGCGCCGACCTTTCCAAGGCGGCGTTCGAGATCGCATTGTTCAACGATGCGGGCGTGGTCGACCGGCTGACCGTCCTTGATTTCAAGGACCTGCCGGCCGGCAAGACCAAGGTGACGCGTTTCGATCTCGCCGGCACCGATTGTGCCAAGCTCGGCCGCGTGCTGATCAATAGCGCGACGGAGTGCGTGGGCGCCGGCGTCGAGCCGGCCACATGCCTGCGCAGCCTGAAGACCGCGACCAAGACCGGCATCGCCTTCGGCCTGTGAGGGTGCGACGTGGGGCTGGAGCCGGTATTCTCCCAAAGCACCATGGCCTGGCCCCTGGCCGGGCCTTTTGTATTGCCGCAGGAGCCGGACGATCCCGATTTCACCATTCCGCACGGCTCGCTGCAGTCTTCGCTCCGCGACACGCCGGAGAAAAACTATATCGCCGATACCAGCGGTGAGCTGACCTCGACACCGGCCGAGCCGCTGGGCGTCACGCGGACACGGCAGCCAAGGCACAAATGGAAAGCCGCTGTGGTTTTCTCCTGCATCCTTCACGCGGCGGCGGCAATGTCTCTCCTTGCCACAGGCGATGAGCCCGTTCTGATCGAGGGCGCCGACCAGTCCGGCATCATGCTGCTCGGCAACGCGCCGGAGGACCAGTCGGCGGCCGGCGACATGACGCAAGCCCCGCCGGAGGCGACCAAGGTGACGCTGGTCACCATGCTCGATCCAAAGCCAGTGCAGACTGTGGAAGCGCAACCGATCGCGGCGACGGAAACGACCCAGCCGGTCGAAGCCACCGAAGCAGAGACGCCGGGCACGGCGACGCTGGAGCCTCTGCGGGAGGCACCGGATCGGCCCGCTTCCATACCCGACCGAGTCGATCCTGTCCCCGACGAGCCGGCGACGGCCGCGATCGTCAATCCCTTGCCCGAGATCCTGGCGGTCGATCAGCTGCAGCCGGTCGAAGACGACAACACCGTTCAGAAGCCCGCGGAGCAATCGACAAGCGAAGCAGCCGAGGCAGCTCCCGAGAAAACGCCACCCGTCGAAACCTCCGAAAAGGTCCAGACCGAGGCGGAGCCGCGACCGGCCTCTGCGGAAAAGAAGCCCCAGACTGCGAAACCCAGGAAAGCCGAGCCTGCGAAAAAGCCGACCAAGAAGGCGCAGAAGGCTGAAGCACAAAAGAAACAGGCTAGCGCGCAGAAGGAAGTGGAAAAGGCAACCGCCAAGCAGGCCAGCTCCGGCTCCGGCGGCCAGAATGAGGCCGACGCCAGGCGCGGCGTCGCCGAGGGTGAGGCCGACGGCAAGACTACAAGCAAAAGCCAGGGCGGAAAATCCGGCGTTGGCAATGCGTCCGTATCCAACTATCCGGGCAAGGTGGCCGCCAAACTGCGGCGTGCGTTGCGCGGCATTCCGCGTTCCGCGCGGGCGAAGGCGCGCAACGATGTGCAGGTGACCTTCGTCGTCAGCGCGAGTGGCGGGGTCGTCGGCATCCGCGTCGCACGCAGTTCCGGCTCACCTGAACTCGATGCGGCGGCGCTCGCGGTCATACGCCGCGCAGCCCCCTTCCCCCCCATCCCGGCGGATGCCGGCCGATCGAGCTGGGCGTTTACCTTGCCGCTCGGCATTGCGCGCTGATCCGGATGCTATGCGCGCCAGGACTGGAACCCGCCCTCGCCCGAAATACTGTTGCCTGGCTACTGCCCCGCTTCTTTACCCAGCTACGTGCGGCAATTGATCTTGATTTGACAATACCACCTCGCTCGCGGCAGTTCTCGCCGCGAGACATGCAGGAAATCAGCCCCCTCCCCAACGCCGGCAGCGAGCTGGCGATCCCGCCGGCCGAGCCGATTGCACCCGCGCGGCCATCACCCTGGAACCGCAAATGGACGGTGGCGATCATCGCCTCCTGCCTGCTCCATGCCGCTGCTGCGGCGGTATTTCTGATCACACCCGCCGGGACATTCGATTCCAGGGATGCAATACAGGCCGAAGGCGCCGATCAATCAGGCGCTGACGTGGTCGGCAGCGCCCTGGATGGCAAGGCACCCGACGTGATGGACGTTACCTTGGTGCCCGACCCGCGACCAGCCAAGCCTGAGGCCGTTCAACCCACGCCGCCAAAAGACACGCCTCAACCAGCAAAGGAGGCGGCGGCGCCTAAGCCGCCACTGGAAGCCGCCAAACAACCAACGGATGCTCCGGAAATACTGACGGCCGCCACCCCGCGCCAGGACGACCAGAATGTCGTTGCAAGCAGCGAACCGCCGGCATCGCCTGCGATCCAGACGCAAAGCACCGAGGCGCCGCCAGCTGATATCGGGCAGCCACCGGTCCCGAGCGCGAGGCCAAGCGCAACAGCCGGGCTTGGAGGAACAAGCAAAACAAACGATTCGCGCGGCGCGGCAGATGGCAAGGAACGCGACCAGGCAGTGATTTCCAGCAAGGGCAAAAAGCAGGCCGCGGCCGGCAATGCGATGGAATCCCGTTACAGCGGTGAAATTCAGAAGAAGCTTGCCCGCGCCAATCGTCGCGTTTCGAAATCCGTGCAAGCGAAGGCTCGCAACAATGCCAGGGTCGTTTTTGTCGTCATGGCCGACGGCAGCATCAGCGACTTGCAGCTTGCCGAGAGTTCAGGTTCCGCCGAGCTTGATCAATTCGCTTTGACATTGGTGCGTCAGCAAGCCCCGTTCCCTCCCATTCCACCCGAAACTGGCAAGTCAAGTTGGGTGTTCAAGGCGCGGATCGGTCCGTTTTAAGAGCCTCGGCCTCGCCGTTTCAGACCTCCATCAAACAGCACAATTCGCAATCCCGAAAGGAACCCAATGTACATCGCCATGAACCGCTTCAAGGTCCAGAACGGCTCGGAAACCGCCTTCGAGGACGTCTGGAAGAACCGCGACTCCAGCCTTTCGGATATGCAAGGTTTCAGGGAATTCCATCTGCTGCGCGGCCCGGTCAACGAAGCGGAAGGCTACACGCTCTTTGCCTCGCACACGGTGTGGGCAAGCCATGAGGATTTCGTCGCCTGGACCAAGTCCGAGAATTTCCGCGCCGCGCACCGCAATACCGGCACATCGAAGGTGCATTATCTCGGCCATCCGCAATTCGAGGGCTTTTCCGTCGTCGAGGGCGCCTGAGTTGGGAACGCCTGCTGAGGATCCCGCGCGCAGTATTCCTGTCCTGCCCTCGCCCGACATCGCGGCAACGCGCGATTTCTATAGCGACGAGCTCGGTTTCGGCATCTCGGGCCGGAGATGGACAAATATCTGATCGTTCGCCGCGGCGAAATCGAGATCCATTTCTGGAGGAGCGACGACCGCAAACTGCCTGAAGTTTCGTCCTGCTACATCAGGGGTGGCGAGGTGCCGGCGTTGCATGCCGAATTTTCGGCGCGCCGGGTCGAGAAGCTCAGCCCGTTCAAGTGCGGCTATGGAACATGAAGGAGTTCTACGTCCGGGACCCGCACGGCAATTTGCTGAAATTCGGCTGCGCGCCCGAGGAGATCTGAAGCTTCGCCGGGCAACCCGTGTCAGCGTGGCGCCTCACCGAACAGCTGCCGCACTCTCCGCGCGAAGCGCTTGCGCAGCTGTCGCCAGCGGTTCTTGCGACCGAGAAACGGCATCAGCCGGGGATCGGCGGCCAGAGTTCCGAACCGCCTGACGTGCTGCGCCATGAACCCGGGCACGAAATCCCTGCCGTTGATGGCGCGCAGCCGCTCCGCATGGGCCAGCACATAGTCGAGGACATCCGCGCCCATCGTCGCGTCGTGGGCAAGATAGGGCGGCGATTGCTGCACATGGCCACCGGCATAGGCAGCGCCGGCCGACGCGTTGCCGCCATGCAGGCGATAGAGGCCGAGGCTCTCGGACAGGATCAGGCTGCCAGCGGCCAGATGCGCGCATGTCGCGGCAAAATAGTCGGTCCCTGTCTTCACCCGAAACGGGAACGCCAGAACTGGTTCCAGCGCACCGCGCCGGAAAACCATCGACGAGGTCGGCGCCCACATCCAGCCATAGGCGCCGGGTCCGAAATAGGTCACCGGATGGTCCGATTGATGGGCAAGCTCGCCAGCCATCGCGCCAAGCTGCCTGAAGGCTGGAATGCCGATCCCGGCCGCCTCCGGTTCCGGTCGCGGCTTGCGCAGCATGACATAGGTGCTCGCGAGCAAGGTCCGCTCGCTGTCGATGAAGAAAACATCGGAGCTGGATAGCGATGCCGATCGCGTCGCGTTCAGATGCGCAGACAGATGCGCAAGCAAGAAATTCGGCAGCCAGATGTCGTCGGCATCGAGGAATGCAACGAAAGGCGCGTCGGTCGCCGCAAAGCCATCGCGAAATCCCGCGATCTGCCCGCCATTCTCCGAGCGCGCGAGCAGCCGCAGGCGCGAGTCGCCAATCGTCTGGAGGAGTTCGCGGACATGTTCGGCCGAGCCGTCGGTCGAGGCATCGTCAACGATGACGCAATCCCAGTTCCGGTAGGTCTGCGCCAACACCGAGCGGATCGCCTGTTCGACGTATAGGCGGTAATTGTAGCAGGTGATGACCACCGCCACGCGCGGCAGCTCAAACGGAGGGGACGTGTCTTCCATCTGATCGGCCTCGCCCGCTCGAATTGCCACCCATGTTCATCCGGCAGCTTTTCCTTTGCAACTGGATGCAGGTGAGCGAAGTACGAAAACCTAGGCGGCCGCCAGCAGGCTGGCATTGCCGCCCGCTGCCGTGGTGTCGACGCAGACGGCACGCTCATGTGCATAAGCCGCGGGGTTGAGCACCTCGCTGATCAAAGGCACGATCGGGCCGCTGCGCGCTGCGATGACCTTGCGCACGATACGCGCGGCCTCGGGCGTGCCGGAGAAGGCGACGACGTCGACGCGCAGCGAGCGGGCTTCGACGGGGTCCGGCCGGCCGTCGATGGCGGCAAGCGGCAACCCTTTGCCGGTCAGCGCCGACAGTGCCGCCGGTGCGCCGGGCGCGACCGCCAGCACCGCGTTGCCGGCGGCCAGTGCCTGGATCGCCTGCGCCAGCAGCGTATCGTGATCGGGACCGAGGCACAGCACCCGGCCGCGCGGAGCCAGCGACAGCGTGTTGGCTTCGCCGGTCGGCCCGGACAGGTCGACCTGGCCGAAATCGATGCTGGCGGCAGCCCCGATGGCCGCAGCACCCTTGCCGCGCAGATGCTTGCGCAGGATGGCGACGCGGTCGGGCCGCGTCGACCAGCCGCCTAGCGTCGGATCGGGCAGATTGTCGGCAAGTTCGGTCGCCGTCACCTTGTTTCCGTCCTCGAGGTGCGTGCCAGCCTCCGGCCCCTTGCGGAAGCGCCTCAGATAGTGCGGACCGCCGGCCTTTGGCCCAGTGCCCGAAAGCCCCTCGCCACCGAAGGGCTGCGAGCCGACCACGGCGCCGATCTGGTTGCGGTTGACATAGATGTTGCCGGCATGGATGCCGTCGACGAAATGCTGGGCGCGGCCCTCGATGCGAGTATGCAGGCCGAAGGTCAAGCCATAGCCCTTGCGGTTGATGGCGGCGATAACGGCGTCGATCTCATCGGCGTCGAACGTGGCGACATGCAGCACCGGGCCGAACACCTCGCGCTCCATCTCCTCGATGCCCTTGACCCGGAACACATGCGGCGCAACGAAGCGGCCGTCATTCGGCGCTTCGAGCTTGGCGATCAGCCGGCCCTGCAGGCCCATCTTCGTGCAATAGTCGCGGATCGAGGCCTGCGCCTCGTCGTCGATGACCGGGCCGACATCCGTCGAAATCTGCCACGGATTGCCGAGGTTGAGCGCCTCCATGGCGCCCTTCAGCATCTCCAGCATCTTCTTCTCGACGTCCTTCTGCACATAGAGCACACGCAGAGCCGAACAGCGTTGGCCGGCGCTCTGGAAGGCCGAGGCCAGGATGTCGCGCACCGCCTGTTCGGGAAGCGCCGTGGAATCGACGATCATCGCATTCAGCCCGCCGGTCTCGGCAATCAGCATGGCGTCGGGCGCTGCGGTCTCGGCCAGTTGCTTCTCGATCAGCTTGGCGACCTCAGTCGAGCCGGTGAAGCAGACGCCGGCAATGCGCGGATCGGCGGTCAGCGGTCCGCCGACCGACGGGCCATCGCCCGGCAGAAGCTGGATGACGTCTTCCGGCACGCCGGCCTGACGCAGCATTTCGACGGCGCGGAAGGCGATTAGCGGCGTCTGCTCGGCCGGCTTGGCGATGACCGAATTGCCGGTGACCAGTGCAGCCGCGATCTGGCCGGTGAAGATAGCGAGCGGGAAATTCCACGGCGAAATGCAGACGATGGCACCGCGCGCCTGCGTGCCCGCCTCGGCATTGACCGCCTCGGCAGCGTAATAGCGCAGGAAGTCGACCGCCTCGCGCACTTCGGCAACGCCATCGGCGAGCGACTTGCCGGCCTCGCGGGTGGCCAGCGCGAAGAACTCGACGGCATTGGCTTCATAGAGGTCGGCGGCGCGGTTGAGGATCGCGGCGCGCTCGGCGGCGGGACGTTTCGCCCATGCCGGCTGCGCCTCCACCGCGATGCGCACGGCGGTCGCGACCTGCTTGGCGTCCGCTTCGTGGACCGAACCCACTACTTCGTCCGGCTTCGCGGGATTGGTGACCGGGCGCTGCTTGCCGTAGCCCGCGGCGCGGGTGATCGGCTTGGCGTGCCAGCGGTCCGACCCGGCAAATTCCGCCTTCGCCTTTTCGATCGCGGCCAGCGTCACCGTATCGGTGATATCAAATCCCCTGGAGTTGCGGCGTCCACCGCCGAAGATGGCAAAGGGCCGGGCGATTGCCGGATTGGCGGCCGGACCCTGCCTCTCCACCGTTTCGAGTGGATCGCGGGCGATATCCTCGGGCTCGACTTCCTCGTCGGTGAGCTGATGGACGAAGGAAGAGTTGGCGCCGTTTTCCAGCAGCCGGCGGACCAGATAGGCCAGCAGATCGGAATGGGCGCCGACCGGCGCATAGATCCGGCAGCGCGTGCCCTCGGCCTGGCGCACCGTCTCGTGCAGCGCCTCGCCCATGCCGTGCAGGCGCTGGAACTCGAAGGCATCGCGGTTCGTCGCCATCGACAGTATGGCGGCCACCGTATGGGCATTGTGGGTGGCGAACTGCGGATAGATGCGGTCGGTCATCGACAGCAGCTTCTTCGCGCAGGCCATGTAGGAAACGTCTGTGTTGGCCTTGCGGGTGAAGACGGGATAGCCGTCGAGCCCGAGCGTCTGCGCCCGCTTGATCTCGGTGTCCCAATAGGCGCCCTTGACCAGCCGCACCATGATGGTTCGGTCGTATTTCCTGGCCAAAGCATAGAGCCAATCGATGACGAAGGCCGCGCGTGGTCCATAGGCCTGGACGACGACGCCAAAGCCGTTCCAGCCGGCGAGCTCCGGCTCGGCCAGCACGCGCTCGATGACGTCGAGCGACAGGTCGAGGCGATCGGCCTCCTCGGCGTCGATGTTGAGGCCCATGCGCGAATGGCGCGCGGCGAGTGCCAGCGACAACAGCCGCTCGGCCATGACCGGCAGCATCTTTTCCTTCTGCGCCACCTCATAGCGCGGATGCAGCGCCGACAGCTTGACCGAGATGCCATGGTTCTGGCGAATGTCCGGCCCGTTGGACCCGGAGTCGAGCGAAGAAATCGCGTCTGCATAGGCCTTGTGATAGCGCAGCGCGTCTGCCTCGGTGCGGGCCGCCTCGCCCAGCATGTCGAAGGAATAGAGATAGCCTTTCTGCGTCATCGGCCGGCCGCGCTTGACCGCCTCGGCGATGCTGCGGCCGAGCACGAATTGTTCGCCCATTTCGCGCATGGCCGCGGCGACCGCCTTGCGGATAACCGGCTCGCCAAGCCTGCGCACCATCGAACGCAGCGTGCCTTCGATGCCGCCCTCGCCTTCATCGAGCACGCGTCCGGTCAGCATCAGCGCCCAGGTCGAGGCGTTGACGAAGATCGAGCTCGAGCCGCCCGAATGCGCCGACCAGTCGTGCGGCGCGATCTTGTCGGCGATCAGGTCGTCCATCGTCTCCGTGTCGGGCACCCGCAGCAGCGCCTCGGCCAGGCACATCAGCGCCACGCCTTCCTTAGTCGACAGACCGTAGGCGGAGAGAAAGACTTCCATCAGCCTGGGATCGGACGAACCGCGCACCGCCCGCACCAGATCGGCGGCACGGGCCGAGATCGCATTGCGGTCCTTCGTAGACAGTTCTGTCGCCTCGGACAGGCGCTTCACCGCCTGATCTTCGTCTGGCAGATAGTTGGCACGGATCTGCTGGCGGATGGCATCGAGCGCTGGCATGGCGGTCCTGTGAACAGCAAGAGGGAGCGGGCCGGCGGTCACCGGACCGAATGGCGCAAGCTAGCACAATTGAGGATTTCGGTCGGTCCAAAGAAATCGACAAGGCAGGCCAACTGATCTATCGTTTGTGCCATTCGCTCGCCAATTCGACCAAGAAGCCAATGACAGTAGACCAATTGGACCGCATCGACCGGAATATCCTTTCGGCCCTGGCGCGCGACGGGCGGCTTTCCATGTCGGAACTGGCCGGCAAGGTCGGCCTTTCGAAGACACCGGTGCAGGCCCGCGTCAAGCGACTGGAGAAGGACGGCTTTATCAGGGGCTATCAGGCGATCATCGACCGCGAGCGCATGGGCGAAGGCCACGTCGCCTTCGTCCAGGTGAAATTGTCGGACACGCGTTCGGCTGCCCTCGACGCCTTCAACCGCGCCGTCCAGGCGGTGCCGGAGATCGAGCAGTGCCACATGATGGCATCGAGCTTCGACTATCTGCTGAAAGTCCGCACCACTGACATCGCCGCCTATCGGCGCGTGCTCGGGGAGCGCATCTCTGCGCTCCCCCACGTCGCCCAGACCTCGACCTTCGTGGCGATGGAGACGGTCAAGGACCGCTAACTCACTCCGCCAGCGTCTTCAAGAACGCCACCAGTGCAGCGCGCTCGCGGTCCGACAGTTGCAGTGGGTGGACCTCGGACACGCCTTCGACGCTTACCGGCGCCTTCGAATAATGCGCCACCACCTCGTCGAGCGACGAGAATTGCCCGGCATGCATATAGGGCGGTCGCGTCGCTGCACCCCGCAGAGACGGCGTCTTGTAGGCGCGGATCAGTTCCGGCCCTGTCTTGACCATGAAGCGCAGCTCACGACAGGCGCTGTCGTCGCCGTCGCGGAAGGCGCCGAAACAGTTGAACGGATCCACCGCGACCTGAGTGATCGCATCGACGCGGCCGCGGTCCTGCGGCAGGTCGGCAACCGGCGGCACACCGGTGTTGTGAAAACTGTTGTCGGTGAAGCGCGGACCGTTGTGGCAGGTCACGCAATTGGCCTTGCTGATGAACAGCTTCAGCCCGAGGATTTCCTCCGGCGAAAGCGCGTCGTCGACTTGCGGCCTGGCGCCCGACGCCAGATCGATGGCAAAACGGTCGAAGCGTGTCTGTGGCGGCTCGATCGACCGCTCGAAGGCGGCGATCGCCTTGCCGATATTGGCGAAGACGCGATTGACGTCCTCGGCCTGGCTGGCGGGCATCGCCTCCCACGCAGCCTTCTCGGCATCGGTGCCGAGCGGGCTGGCATTGGCCGGCACGGTCGAAAGGTCGGGCAGCGGTCCGAAGATGCGCTCGTAGCGCTCGCCGAAACGTCCCTTGATATAGTGCGCGAAAGCGGCGCGGTTGCCGGCCTGCTCGAGCGGGTTTTCAAGCGGCGTCAGCGCCTGCGCCCACAGGCTGTCGCGCCGCCCGTCCCAGAAGAACCATGGATCGCGCGCGACACCGGCCAGCGGCATGGTGCGCCGGTTGGTGCGGCCGACGCCGACCGCTTGCGGCAGGTCGTCCTGGAACTGGCGGTCGATCTTGTGGCAGGTCGAGCATGAGACCGTCCCGTCACGGCTCATGCCCTGGTCGAAGAACAGCGTCGAGCCCAGTGCGGCGGCAGCCGGTATGTCGGCGAAGCGGTTGGTGGTGTCGGGCTTCAGCGCCGGCAACGTGTTCAACGCCAGCGAAGCGATGGTTTTCTCCTCGGCATCGCTGAACTGCGGCTTGCCGCAGCCGGCAATCATGGCCATCACCACCAGAAGACACAAAAGACCGCGCTTCATCTAGTCACAGCACTAAATTGAAGACGACCGTATCGGAGCCGGCCGCCGCGGAAATGGCAAAGCGCAATTGCCACCATCCGCTCATGGTGAATTTCAGTCCGTCGATGCGGTAGCGCCCTTCGCCCAGATAGTCGGTCGCCTGCGGGCTGGTCGGCAGACCGTGATTGTGCAGCGGCATGCCACCGGAAACCGTGATTGCCGCCCCTTCCACCGGCACACCCTTGACCGTCTTCAGCGTCAGCAGCCAGGATTGCAGTTCGCCCTGTCTGATGACGCCGCGTTCCGGCTGGAAACTGGCGACGAATAGCCGGTTCGCGGTCGTCTTCGAGCGCGACGTGTCGGCACCCGGCGCCGTTTGCGGGGCGGTCAGGTAGACGATCGCCAGTATGCCGACCAGTAAGGCGGCCAGACCGAGGCCCGCGAGAAGATAACGCCATAGGGATGCCAAACCGGTTCCTTTTCCAAGACAACGTTGCAGCGGGCGGATCGCGTCCCACGGGAAAACGCTTCTGGCGCAAAAATCGGCCTGCGCCAAGCATGGCGCTACCGGACGCAAAAAGCTACAGCAGCAAAATCGTCAGGAGAGAGATAGATGGCCGGAATCGCATCGATCGGTGAGTGCATGCTCGAACTGTCGGGCCAGGCCGGGCCGAACTGGCGCATGGGCTTTGCCGGCGACACGTTCAACACGCTATGGGCGCTGCATGCGCTGAACAACGACCGACCGGCGACCTACGTTTCGGCCTTCGGCGACGACCCGTTCTCGCAGGGACAGATTGCTTTCTTCGCCGAAAACGGCATCGGCATCGGCCAAAGCCCGGTCATCGCGGGCGCCCGGCCCGGCCTCTATGCCATCACGCTGACAGGCGCCGAACGCGCCTTCACCTACTGGCGCGCCGATGCGGCCGCCAGGCAGCTCGCCTCGGATCCGCCCGCTTTGGCAAAAAGCCTTGAATATCAGGCGCTTGTGTATTTTTCCGGAATCACCTTGGCAATTCTGGACGATACCGCGCGCAAGACGTTGCTGGCGGCGGTGGCCAAGGCCCGCGCAGCCGGTTCGCTTGTCGCCTTTGATCCCAATTACCGGCCACGCCTGTGGCGCAACCGCCAGGAAGCACAAGCCGCGATCCTCGAAGCGCTTGCCGTCACCGACATCGCCCTGCCGACCTTTCCCGACGAACAGATGCTGTTTGGCGACGCCACGCCGCAGGCGACCGCCGAGCGGCTCGGAAAACTGGTCGGCGAAGTCGTCGTCAAGAACGGCGAGGAAGCGGCGCTGATCGCGACGCACGGAACATTTCAGCCGGTCCCGGCGGTCCATGTCGCGACCCCCGTCGACACCACCGGCGCCGGCGATTCCTTCAATGGCGGCTACCTCGCCGCCCGGCTCGCCGGCCATGCCCCAGCAGATGCCGTGCTGCGCGCACATCGCGTCGCCGCCGCCGTCGTGCAGGTACGCGGCGCGCTGGCGCCGTTCGAGACCCTAAGAACTGCTTTCGAAACCTAGGGTAGCCGGAACCGGTATTCCGTGACCTGATGGTAGATCTGCCCCGGCCACAGAGTGGCTTGCGGGAAATACGGCCGGTTCGGTGCATCCGGCCACACTTGCGCCTCCAGGCAAAAGCCCGAAAACGCCTTGTACTGGCGCCCATCCAGGCCCGGCGAGACCGGCGCCAGATATTGACCGGTGTAGAGCTGCAGGCCGGGCTCCGTGGTCCACACCTCCATCTCGACGCCGGAAGTCGCGCCCTGCGCCCACGACGCCTGCTTCAGCGGCCCGCGTGTCGGGGCGAGGCAGAAATTTAGGTCATAGGGGAGCTGCTCGCCCTCGCTCTCCATGCGCAATGGCCGCGCCTGGCGGAAGTCGAAGGGCGTGCCGTCGACCGGCTTGACCGTGCCTGTCGGGATCATCTCGCCGTCGATCGGCGTGTAGGCGCCGGCATTGAGCATCAGCCGGTGGTCGAGGATGTCGCCGGCGCCGCCGTCGTCGAGGTTGAAATAGGAATGCTGCGCGAGATTGCACAGCGTCGGTTCCTCTGAGGTCGCGGTCAGCTCGACGCTGAGCGTGCCTGGGATTTTTAGCCGGTAGGTGCAGGTCACGTCGAGCGCGCCGGGAAAGCCCATCGTGCCGTCGGGGTCGTGCAGGGTCAGCGTGACGAAGTCCCGGCCATGCAGCGAAACCGTCCACGGCCGGTGGAAATAGCCTTGCGAGCCGCCATGCAGCGTGTGCTTGTCGAGGAAGTTGCGTTCCGTCTGGTAGCGATTGCCGGCGATGGTGAAGCGGCCGTCGCGGATGCGGTTGGCATAGCGTCCGACGACGGCGCCGAAGAACGCCCCGTCGGTCTCGTACGGCTCGAAACGGTCATAACCCAGCACCAGCGGCGCATCGTGGCCGGAGAGCCGCAAATCCTGGATGATTGCGCCCAGCCCGATGATGTTGGCGGTAAGGCCGCCGCCACGGATGGTGAAGCGGCGGACTGCGTCGCCCGCCTGCGTCGTACCGAAGACCTCGCCGTCCTTCATCGTCATGCCCGAAATGCGGTTTGAGGATCGAGGCCTGCCGATGTCGGGCAGGCCTCGAAACAATCAGAGGCCGAGGCCGCCAATGCAGACATATTTGGTGTCGAGATAGTCCTCGATGCCCTGATGTCCGCCTTCCTTGCCGAGGCCCGATTCCTTGACGCCGCCGAACGGCGCTTCCGGTGTGGTGATGAGGCCTTCATTGACGCCGACCATGCCGTATTTCAGCCCTTCCATGACGCGGAAGGCGCGGCCGAGATCGCCGGTGTAGAAATAGCAGGCAAGACCGAATTCGGTGTCGTTGGCCAAAGCGACGGCCTCTTCCTCGGTCTCAAACTTGAACACGGGTGCGACCGGCCCAAAGATCTCTTCCTTCATGAAGCGCATCTTCGGCGTCGCGTTGGCAATGACCGTCGGCTGGAAGAACGAGCCGCCCAATGCATGGCGCTTGCCGCCGGCGACGACCTTGCCGCCCTTGGACGTCGCGTCGGCGATCAGTTCCTCGACCTTCTCGACCGCCTTCTCGTCGATCAGCGGACCCTGCTGCACGCCCTCTTCGAGGCCGGAACCGACCTTGAGATTGTCGCTGGCGGCGGCGAGCTTTTCGACGAACTTGTCATAGACGCCGGCCTGAACCAGGAAGCGGTTGGTGCAGACGCAGGTCTGGCCGGAATTGCGGTATTTGGCGGTGATGGCACCAGTGACGGCGCGCTCGATATCGGCATCGTCGAAGACGATGAACGGCGCGTTGCCGCCGAGCTCCATCGACACTTTCTTGACGGTCACCGACGACTTCTGGATGAGCATCTTGCCGATCTCGGTCGAGCCGGTGAAGGTGATCTTCGACACCAGCGGATTGGCGCAGATCTCGTCGCCGATTTCGGCGGCCGCACCGGTCAGGATATTGACGACACCCTTGGGAAAGCCGACTTCCTCAGCGAGCGCACCCCAGGCCAGGCCGGAATAAGGCGTCTGCGTCGCCGGCTTGACAACGGCGGTGCAGCCGGCGGCCAGCGCCGGGCCGAGCTTGCGGGCGAGCATCGAGGACGGGAAATTCCACGGCGTGATGGCGGCGATGACGCCGACCGGCTCCTTGGTCACCAGGATGCGGCGGTCCGCCCACGGCGACGGCACGACGTCGCCATAGGTGCGGCGGCCTTCCTCGGCGAACCACAGGATGTAAGACGCGGCCGAGCCGATCTCGCCCTTGGATTCGAACAGCGACTTGCCCTGCTCGATGGTCAAGAGTTCGGCCAGCACGTCCTGATTGTCCATCATCGCGTCATGTAACTTGCGCAGCAGCTTCGAGCGCTCGAGCGCGGTGGTCTTGCGCCAGGTCTTGAAGGCTTCATGGGCAGCCTCGATGGCGCGGCGGGTCTCCGCCTTGCCCGCCTTCGGCACGGTGCCGATCTTGAGGCCGGTCGCCGGGTTGTTGACGTCGAGCGTCTGGCCGCTGTCGGCCTGCACCCACTCGCCGTTGATGAGATTGGCCTGCCGCATGAAATGGCTGGTTTTCTGAAGCATGGTCTAACCTCCGTTCGGCGCAAGTGGCGGGCCGGCCGCTGATTTCTTCGGTGGAGCGTGCGCAATGGCCTCGAAGCCGGCACGCTGGGGCACTGCTCTTTACCTAGAGCGAGCCCGGCAAGCAATCGCAATATGGCATATAGGGGTTGGGCCAGAGAAGGCGAGAGCACGCCCTCCCGGATTCCGGCCCGAGTGCCCCAGTTTTATCCAAAAATGTGGACCACCCCCGTCAGCCAGAAAGCCGTGGTGACGACCGCGCTCGCCGTGGCGATGGTCATCTGGTTCGACGCCAGCGCCTGGCCGGTGTTGAACTGCACGGCGATGAGATATGTATTGCTGCCGGACGGCAGCGCTGCCACCAGGACCGCCACCTTTGCCGTCAAAGGCGGCAGGCCGAACAGCCAGACCAGGCTGAGCACCAGCCCCGGCATCAGGAACAGCTTCAACGCCGACAAAGCGAGCGCCGGCCCGACATTGCCGGAGATGCCGAAGCGGCGCAGGCTGAGCCCCATCGCGAACAGCGCGACCGGCCCTGCCGTGGCGGCCAACGCATCGACCAGCCGCATGACCAGATCGGGCAGCGGCGCCCCGGTAATGCGCCAGGCAAGCCCCACCAGGATGCCGATGATCAGCGGATTGACGAACAGCCGCCATAAGAAGCTCTGGATGACGCGCAGCGGATGCACAGGCTCGTTGCCGCCGCGGCCGAACATCTCGAACAGGATGATCGAGGCCGCCATCGTGACCGGCAGGTGAATGGAAACCAGTAGCGACAATACCTCGAATCCGTCCTGTCCAAAAATGCCGAGGATGAAGGGGGCTCCCAGCAGGACCACATTGGAATAGGCCGACGAAACGCCGCCGACCACGCCGGCGCGGGCGTCTCGCCCGAATATTCGCGTGGTGACCAGATGGCCGGCTGCCCAGGTGATGGCGAACGCCGTGAAATAGGCGCCCCACAACGACCATGGCGCGACGCCGTGGAAATCGGACTTCACCATCGTTTGCAGCAAGAGCAGCGGCATCGCCACGTTGATGGCAAATTCGGAAATGCCCTCGCCGCTCGCCGGCTTGAGATAGCCGGTGAGCCCGGCGAGATAGCCGAGCGCGACAAGGCTGAAGACAAAGAGGACGGTTTCGGTCAGCGGAGACATTTTTCCGATACAATCAATTGAAATACAAGAATAATTCAGATTGACGCCATAGGCTTTCCTAAAGGCCTTCCAAAGAAAAGCCCGCAGAGGCGGGCCTTTTGGATTGTTGCACCCCTCCCAGGCAAAATCACGTACCTACTCGAAACTCTCCGTGACACACGGCGCAAGAGTACCTGCGCGTTTCGGCAGGGTTGTCGTCTTCAGCAACCTCGAGTTTTGATGGCTTAATGACACCTGTGATGTGACATACCGGGCACCATGGATGTCCGTCCCTTACCGGCTCATAGCCATCGAACCGCCCCTGCCGTCCTGGCGTCTTCGCCAGTCGTTTGGCGATTTCGACTAGCCCACCATGGATGGGCAATGTTGAATTGTGCTCACGCATCTCTGGCTCCTGTTCTGACGGCAGCGAATTCGTCGCCCGCCGATTCACAGCATAGGACGCCCCTGCCGAATAAAGTCTGCGCGTGACGCACGAAAACCCGCCGAAGCGGGCTTTTAGGAGTTCCGGCCGAGAGCGCTCAGATCACGATGTTGACCTGCATCAACACCGACCAATCGCCGCCGTCTTCTGCGAAAGCCTCTGCGAGCTTTCGCGCCTCGGCTTTCGCCTCTTGAAACTCATTATGTGAATGGGTCAGCATGTTGGTACGCTTCCCGTGCCGGTCATGGTGACAGACGCTATATCCCGCAACTTGATAGCTCATATCGCCCCAGTAAGTGCCCGCAGGTGGCTTCTCTGGCGTATGGGCGATGTAAGGCGTATCAATCCTATTGGCGTTGTCCATTTTCCCAAACCCCTTGTTGATTATTTGTAGCGGAATCGCTACAATGTATCAACATTGGGCCAGGCCCTTCCAAACGTCAAGTGGAATTCCAGATGAACCCAATTCAGTGCAAGATGGCCAGGGCCGCGCTTGGTCTCGGGGTTCGCGACTTGGCTAAGTCAGCAGGGGTTGCGATAAACACGGTGACTCGTTTTGAGCGTGGCGAGGAACTTCTGCCCCGAACGCTGGCCGCCATCCGCGCAGCCCTCGAAGCCGCAGGCGTCGAGTTCATCAATGGCACGGGCGTGAAGTTGCGGTCGTGAATGACGATACGGTGCGCGACGAAATCGTTGTGCTGATGAGGAGTGGGGACGGCTACTTCGATCATGATCGACTGTCGCTGAAACGCCTCAAGAATGTGGTCCCATGTATCGGAGACCGCCTTACGCTGCATCTAGAGGACGAAGGGCTTGCCGTCTATCAGGTCGAAAATCGTTATCTGGTTGATCTAAGGCCAGACGATGAAGACTGTGGCTTCTGGGTCCTGATTGTTGATCAAATTCATGAAGACCATTTCTATAAATTGGACGAAGCGGTACGACGTATCCATCGCGAGGGCTTCCAAGTGGTTTGGTTGAGCGAACCGTTGGAGGTTGGTCCCATCGATACCGCCGAGACGCTAGACCGCTCCAACCGCGATCCTTCATACTGGACGTTTGAACGCAAAGAGATCCTGCGCAAGGAGCGCGAGGGCGCGAATTGCCGCGACAAGCGATGACGAGGTCAATAAATGAACGGCGAGCCACCCAAGATCGAAATCGCGTATTGGCTCGACGGCGAATTGCAACTTTCGCGGACCTGTGAAATCGCGCGCTTTGGCTTTGTGCCCGACGTCGGGGACATAATCGCTGACGAGATCCACGATCCCCTCAAAGTCCGCCGTCGCGTGTTCGTTCCGATGATAGGCGGGCGAGATATATGGTGGTTGGTTTGCGATCCGCTTCCGGACGACGCAGAGATCGGAAGCCTCCTAGTGTTTGATAAGGAGATGCGCGTAGAACTACAAACACTTGAGGAGGAGGCGCGGCTTGAGGAGCAGGCTGAAGCCATGCGCAGCAGCCGTAAATTGATCCTTCAGCGTGCCAAGCGCCCGCCACACACGAAGATGTTGACGGATAAAATCAGCGAGGGCGATTGAACTCCCCGCGGGAGGTGGGCGGGACGGTCGAATGTCCGGCCCTGCTGTAAAGCTACGGGCGTTCACCGTGACTGCCATTTGTCGACTCATAAGTCGCCGAATCTAGATCGACTTGCGCGAATCCATCTTTTGCACGATCCTGCCCCATAATTTTGGGAGGGGAACTATGAGTGTCGAAGAAAAACTTCGTGTTCTTGCCGATCGCATCAAAACTCACTCAAGCGCAATGCTTACGGAGGAAGCCCTAAAGACGGCAATCGTGTTACCTTTTTTGGCCGCCTTAGATTATGACGTTTTCAATCCCGACGAGGTCATCCCCGAGTTCTGTGCCGATGCGGTAGGGAAAAAAGGAGAAAAAGTAGACTACGCGATCAAAATTGATGGGGAGATCAGAATACTTGTCGAGTGCAAGCCAATCTCTACCGTTCTCGATCGAGTTCACCTTGCTCAATTGTATCGATATTTTTCTGTCACGAATGCCAAATTCGCAATTCTGACAAACGGTCGAGCCTTCCACTTCCATACCGATCTTGTCGCGCCAAACAAGCTCGATGATCGACCATTCCTCACATTCGAACTTTCAGACCTGCAGGGCCAATTGACGTCCGAATTGAAGAAATTCGCAAAGGCCGATTTCAATGTGGATGGAATTCTCCAGTCCGCCCATCGCCTGAAGTACACCTCCGCCATCAAGAAAGAGATTGGCGGCGTGATGGAGAACCCGCCCGAAGATTTTGTCCGGATGGTAACGGTTGGACTTTACCAGGGCCGATTTACAGCGCAGGTCAAAGAACAGTTCACACCCATGGTGAAGGCCGCCTTTCGAGAAATCGTTCGGGAGTCGGTTCAGTCTCGTCTTTCTACCGCCCTAGCAGAGACGGAGATATCGGAGATTGGCGCGGAGGGACTTGGCACCGAAGAAGAGGTTGTGACAACCGAGGATGAGCGCGAGGGATTTATGGTCGTCCGCGCAATTGTTCGCGACCTTCTGAAGCCAGCAAGGGTGATTATGCGCGACCAAAAAAGTTATTGCGGCATCCTTGTCGACAACAACAATCGTAAGCCACTGGCCCGACTATGGTTCAACAGGACCGTCAAATATCTCGGACTTTTTGACGGCGAGAAGGAAGAGAAGGTCAAGATCGACTCGCTCGACGAAATCTATGACTACGCCGATCGCCTGCGAGCTACGGCGAAGGATTATCTTGCCGGCGGCGTGGCCGTCCCAATACCAACCTCGTGACCTCAACCGAGGCTGCCCGCGTTAATCTCGTCGCGGTGACAACTGATAGGCGTTTTCCAATGCTGGATATTGCTCGATCGGTCCTCGAGAGAAGGGACGCGATTTGAGAAAGTTACAGAGAGTAGCTTACTGTGGTATTGCAATGACTGCGGCAGGAACTTTGTGGGCAGTGGCGGCGAGCGCCAAAGACGTCAGCGTTTACATGCCCGGCGACACACTTACCAAATACTGTCGGGAATTCCTTGAAATGAGAAAGATCTGGAGGATATGTGAGCACGCGGCAGGCATGGGATGCTGCCGAGTGCTACGGGTTCGTCGTTGGAGTCTTAGATCATTTCGGGATAATGAATTCTATTGGTGTTTCCGAGGTCGAGAACATCGGACCGTTCTGCCTCACCGATAGCGTGAATGCAAACGACGTTACGGAAGTCGTTGCACGTTTTCTCGATCAGCATCCGGAAAAGAGACATTTGGCTGGCTATCTCCTCACTCGCCAGGCGCTGACAGACGGCTATCCGTGTAAACAATGACACGCTTCCCTGGCGATATTCGGCTGCACCTCTGGCTTCTTTGCCGTGCCGGTCCTGCCGTCATTGTCGGCGGGGCAATCTATTGGGCGCTTGGTGGATCGTCGGCGCCCTCCTCGCCAGCCCCCTCTCCTAGCGCCAACTTGCTCGCTCAGTCCTGGGACTGCGGCACGCGACTGACTTGCGGCAAGATCAGATCCTGCGATCAGGCGATGTGGTACCTGCAGAATTGTCCGTGATTATGCCAGCAAAGTGGCACCGATTCCCCATTCATTGACGGCCATTGCGGCCGACGCAATTCAAAATCTCCGCAGCCCTCTCGATCACCTTGCTTATCAGCTGGTGGCGATCCTTTGTTGGCGTCGAGAACCGCTGCGTAGTGCCTGTGACAAGCTTCGCCGAGCCCTCCCCAACGCCCAACGACAAGGATCCCGAGACAGGCGTCCAGAAGAACTACTGGTTCGCGTTGAGCGAGGAGCGTCCGCTGTTCTTCTTCGCCGGCCCGGGGACGCCCTGGCAGGGCGTACGCAAGGTCAAGGAAGGGCCTGGCGACCATGAGCTTTACGGCTTCATGACCACCAAGCCCAACGCTCTCATCGCGCCGATCCACGAGAAGGCAATGCCTGTGATCCTGAAGACGCGTGACGACATAGAGGCGTGGCTGACGGCGCCGTGGTCTGAAGCGAAGCGACTACAGCGGCCTGCGCCCGACGATGCATTGGTGATCGTCGGGAAGCCGGCAACACAGATCAAGTTTCCCGTGCAGTCGCCAGCACAAGGCATCCTTTTGTGACTGATGAAATCAGGCTTCCACGGGCAGAGCACATCACGCCACCGGGCATCCAGCATCATCTCTGCGAGCACCCCGGTTGCGGCAAGGATGCCGGCTGGGGCTTCGCCAAGCCGAAGCAGCCGTCGCGTTGGTTCTGTTTCGAACATCGCGCCGACGGTGATCGGTATCTCTGAGAGATAGCCCGCTGCCGGGGAAAGCAGCGGGCCATTGGTAGAGAAAATCACTCCCGCGCTTGCTCATTCTTCCCGGAAATCCTGCAGCGAAGCATGCCGCAAATCTTCTTCGCCACGTAAGTGCTTCACGCGGCCGATCAGCCCTGGCTTGACCCACTGCGTTGCGGGCCGCTTCATGCCCTTAGGCGCCGGCCCGGAATGCTCCTGAACGCGCTTCCACAGGCGTTCGCGCATTTCCCGATTGAGGGTAATGAAGGCCGATCCGACATAGCGGCCGGTGCCCGGCTCAGCGAGCAAGGCGAATGCGGGCTTGCCGCTTTCACGATACGTGCTGCCGATCCGTTTCGATACCATGCCCTCGATGCCAGCCTGGTCGATCAACTGAAAGATGGAATTTGCGTCGCCGGGCAGCGGTTCGCTGAATTGGATCCTGCCGTTGGGCGGGATCACGCATTGAAGGAGTTCCCGCCGCACTTCAACTCCCAGATCGCGCAGGTCCTCTCCGTCGAGGTGCAACAGATCGAACGCGACGAAATACAGATCCTGCGGGCGGCTGGTGATCGCAGAGCGAAGCGCACGGAAGTCTGAAAGGCCAGCATCATTGGTGACGATGACCTCTCCGTCGAGGACGGCGCGTTCGACGTGGAGCGCCTTCGACGCCTCGGCGATCGGACTGTATTTCGACGTCCAATCGTGGCCGCGGCGAGTGAAGAGGCGAACGCCACTGTCGTCAATGACGATCTGCGTGCGGTAGCCGTCGAATTTAACTTCGTGTATCCATCCGCCGCCCTCCGCTGGCTTCTCAACCAGGGTTGGCATCATCGGGGGAATGAACGACAGCTGGGCGCCAGAAGCCTTCTTACGCATGGGACTCCACTCAGGGCGAGTCTCAAAGCGCGGGGCCTAATTTAGTTCCGTTAGCAGTTGCTGAAATATGGAGATTCATCAAAAGCCCGCGCCACGGAGGGAAGCGCGGGCCGGCCGATGTTTGCCCCACCAGCCTGCGCCGGACGCCAAGCAGCGGCATCCGACACCTAACGTAAATCGCCGGATGGCGCTAATGTTCCAGCCGCGCACTTAATGCGGCACCAATTCAGGTGCCTACGCTGGGCCCTTGATTTTCAGTCTTACAATGTGTAATAGCGGTTATACAGACTGTAGGAGCGAACCAATGAATAATGTGCCGCGCGTTTCGCGCGTGGAATTTGAGATTCTGAGCCTTCTGCGCTCGAAAGAGATGTACGGGCTGGAAATGGTGAAGGAGTCTTCGATCTTGAAGCGAGGAACCGTCTACGTGACGCTCGAGCGGATGGCCGATAAGGGCTACGTCAAATCTCGGGAAGCCGAGCGCGCGCCCCATGAGAGCGGTATGCCGAGACGCATCTACAGCATCTCAGGCTTGGGCCAACGTGCGTTGGCGGCCGCACAGGCAGCCGCGGCGGCCTACTTGTCTTGGGAGATCGTCCCTCAATGAGAAGTTTCCTCTCTGTTTTGAAGGCCATCGGCCATTTTTTAAGCAGCCCGCCACCGGGCCGACCGAAGGCAGAACGCTCACCTCGATTGAATCGCGCGCTTCCCCTCGGACGTCACCGATCAGCGAAGGTGCTTCGCCAAACTCTCCTCGCGATGGATGATATGAAGTACAACCTGCCGCGAATAAAGTCCCGTCCGATCCGGCTGGTATTGGGGGTCTCCTACGTCCCCGCCTTGATCGCTAACGAAGCCGTCATAGCAGCCGTCCTCCTCGCCTCCAGGAGGGGGCAAACCATCGTTTCCGCCCCTGCTTCCACGATCCTGGCCTTGATCAAATTCTTCGTGCCGAAGAAGGCCTTCGAGCGCATCTTCGCGCAATCTGTCGAAGATTTTCGCGAGGAGTACTACCTCGAACTCGCCGAAGGGGGGATTGTGGCGCGCACGCTGGCTTCATGTTTGCCTGTATGCGACGCTGCTCTCGACGGTCGCGCTCTGGCTCGGAACATCCGTAGCAAAGAAGGCGGTCAGTCTCTGGAAGATTAGCAACGGCTAAACGCAAAAAAGCCCGCCTGCCGGTTAGGGCAAGCGGGCGAATTCGAAACAAACGGCGACAGTTATCTGCCGCGTGAAACTTTGTAATAAATCTGAACGGCAAGCCATACGATGCCGAGAAGGGTAAGCGCCAGCGAAGCGCCGTCTTGTATATACGGGAGCCAGAGGACATTGGTCGTGGCCGCAGCTGCTATGCCATTGGTTACGCGTTCTTGGATCATTCCCCCGCCCAGCCCTTGCGCTTCTCGATATTGCGCAAATCGGCGTCGCGCTCATGGTAAAAGTCGCGCAGGGCGGCATGACGCTTCCCGCAGTTTATCAACGCCTTGCGGTCAGATATCCAAAGCCGCTCGACATCGCGCTGCGTCAATTCCCCAGAAGGCAACCGAACCGGACCAAGGCAGGCCGCCAGCAGGCGCGCATCTGGCTCAACCAAGGCGGGCGGCAAACTAATGAATCGCGTCGATACGCAACCCTGCGCCGCTAGACAAAGCAGGCCGATCACGATCAGGGTCAGCGTCCGCTTCATCCGATTTTTCCTTGATAAGAAGTTCTAGGGCTGCGTTCTCGGCCTCAAGTTGCGCAATGCGGGCAGCCTCGATTGCCTTCGCCTGCGCATTGGCTTGTGCCTGGCGGCCGATTTCCGCGGCGGTCGCCTTGGCAATCTCGACTTCGCGCTGTTCGTATTTTGCCGTCCCCTTGGTTTCGGCCTTGTCGTAACCCAAGTGATAGGTCCAGCCGAGAACGGCAGCGATTGCGGCTGCGGCAATTGCGTAGAGCACCAAAGAGGCATAGCCGCCCGTCAGCAGGTTGAGCCACTTCACAGCAGCCACCAAAGGACAAGAGCCACAGCGCCGACTTGCAACGCGCGCCCAATGTAAGGCGTAAGGAAGATTACCCACGTCTGGCCCATTAGTTTATGCCCTCAAGACACAGCGCGCGCTCCTGTTTGCGTCGCGTATCCAAGCCCTTGATGACGCGCAGCGGACGGCCGCCCTTGTTGTAGCCAAGCAAAGCATTGCAGGCCGCAGTCATGTTGCCGGCGTTGGCGTATCTGGCCACAGACGACTTACAGAAGCCTGTTGTGCCAATGTTGTAAGATAGCGAAAGGAACGCGGCATAAGGCTTGTCGGGTATCGCGTCCGGCGCCACCAAGCATTTGCGCATGCCTGTCTCAAACTCGACCAGCGCCGCGGCAAGCTTTGCGTCGCACTCACTCTTGGTGAATTTCATGCCGGGTTTTACGCCTCGCGTCTCGCCGTAACAGACCGTCCACACGTGGACGACATCCGGATAGCTATTCAGGCGCAAACCCTCAAAGCCGCCAATAAGGCCGATGGCCAATGCTCCGGCAGCCGTGAGCGCGCCGGCCTTCTTAAGCCTACTCATCTTTCAAGTTTCCTTGTGGGAGATGGCGCGCGACGATTGCAGCCATGCTGGCTACTGCGGCCAGCAGCGCGAACAGTCGGTCTGGTATCGGAAGCACGCCGTAGAGGTACGGAGTCGCAGCATCAATGCCGCCAAACAGGACGGCAACGGCCGCAAAGCGGTTGCTCCAGGCGCGCGTAAGCACCGCCCACCAGTTCGGTATCAGTTTCATTTGGGATCCTTTATTTGCCTACCGAACGCCCGCCGTGCTTGTCCCGCGCCTTGTGGGTGACTGGTCGATTCACCGATCTCTGCACCGATCTGAACACGGCCGTCGCAGGCTGCACGCCTGCCGTGCCGTGATGAGAGACAAGCGCGCTGCCGTCGATTGAACCCGAACAGCGCGTTCACCCTGAGCGGATTTGCTTGAGAGCTTCTGGCGAGTTCGCAAAGGGCTATAGAGGGAGCCGGCGTTCGTCGCGCTGGCTCCTTTTTTCGGCTAGGTCAGCGTGATCTTCGGGTCGATATAGAAGGTTGACGACGCAGCCCCTGCATTTACATAGGCAAGAATCCAACCCTTCTGTTGTGGCGTGAACGTGACGGCCAACTTGAATTTGGTTGTGCTTCCGCCCCATGTCCCGGAGCCAGCCGCAAGAGCCGAGCTTGATGCGAGAATGTCAGCCTTGCTGTTGTGGACGAAGCTGGCATTCGGCGACGACGCACTGCCGAGATATTCCACCTCAAGCCAGATGTCGTTATTGTTCGGCACGGCGCCGCCGCCCCATATACCCTCGATTGTCGCTGTTACCGATGATCCTGTCGTGTCGTTCCAGATGGCTATCGGAGGGCTTTTAAACGGAAAGTGTTCGGTGCAATTGGCGGTGGTGACAATCTTCTCTGCGATCGGCGTGGTGCCGTCGCTGGCACCGCCGCTGCGTACAATCGTCGTCTCCTCGGTCTGCGTGCCTTCATAGCGGACGCGACCGTGCTTGTAATTGGTGCCTCCGGAATCGACCCTTAGATAATCGAGCCCGCCGTCGCCGCGAGCTGCTGGCGTCGAGCAGAGCGTCACTGCCGTGTCGATCTTGCAATCCACCAATGATAGCTGAGCCGCCATCTGACCGGCGCTGTTTGTAAAAATCGTCTTGCCAGAGCCGAGCGCGCTAAGATCAACGCCGCTGCATTCTATACGAGCGCTTCTGTTAGATGCCGCCACGGTGAAAAGTGTGGTTGGTATTGTCGCCCCGGTTATGGCGGAAGGCGTATTGCGCCATAACACTTCAGCAGAATTAACTAGAATCTTCTGCCCGACATTGGAGAATTGAACAGTCGTGTTCACCAATTCGATGCTACTTCCACCAGTGCTGCCGTTTCCAAGGGTAATGTTGGAGCTCGCTGCGGTGGTGCCGATTCTAAGCGCTGCGTTTTGAAATTTGATAATCTTGTCAGTTGTGTTGAGCACCGTGAGAGTCGCGGAATTGCTGCTGCTGCCACAGGTGAATGTTATTCCGTCGTAGACGCAGAACGACCCAGCAAACGTCATTGCGTTGCCGAGTGTCGTTGATTCTGTCGCTGTTGTCCGGATATCGGCAGAAACCGGCGGCACCGACCCAGAATGGTTGACGCAGACGACCCTGACCAAAGATGATGCAGTGCCGGGTGACGTGTAGGTTTGCGACGCTGCGAGACTCGCTGCGTGATCCTCAGAGACATAGATCGTGTCGCCTGCGGCGGATGCGGTCAACGCGGCGGCAAGGGTCAGATAGGCGTTGGCCCAGTCGGTGCCATTGGCAGCACCGCCTGCCCCGGAGCGGACGTAGCGAAGGGTCATTAAATCATGCCTCGTTGATGAACGTGCCAGGCAACATCGACTGGCGAGGACCGTTGCTGTTGACGTATGCGGAGGGTGTCATTGCCTGGCTGGTGGCGCCGGAGACAGCAACTGTGATCGTGAATGCGGCCAGATCGGCCGTAGCGGCCACGCCATCGGTGACGCGCACCGACAGGCTGGCATAAGTCCCCGGTGTCGTTGGCGTACCCGATACTGCACCGCTGCCTGAATTGACCGTAATGCCAGGCGGCCACAAGCCGACCAGCGAATAGGTGTAGGGCAGTGTCCCGCCGCTCGCCACAGCCGTGAAGCCGGCGTAGGCAGAATCCTCTGTTGCTGTCGTGACGGGAGTGCCAGATATCGATAGCGCCCGAATGCCACCGACGCGAATTCCGCTCGCGAAACCCGGCAGCATGTCAGACCTTCATATCGTTGGCGACAAACACGTAAAAATTACTCGTAGTGACGCACAGAATGTTCAGCACGTCGACCGAGGCGGCAGCCGTCGTCAGGACCGGCTCTGTCCCGCCTGGGAATTTATACTGGTTGCCATAGACCAGCGTTCGCGTGCCCGTACCGTCCTGCGTGATGATAATTGTTCGCCACGTCCCCGGTTGGCCGTTAGTGGGGTTGTCGAGTGTCCGGTTGCCTCCGATGGTTAGCGCCCGATTGATGCCCGCATCCCAGTCAAGCGAGATGTTCGCACCGTCTGTCAGCGTCACTAGCGCCGAGGCACTTTCGATAAGATCCGAGGTAAGAACCTTGTCGGTTGTCGCGGATCTGACTTGCGCGGCAGTCGCCTTGGACATGCCGTCCTTCAGCAGTTTGCCGGTCGCACCATCATATTGTGCGAACGCACCATCGGTTGCACTTGCGGGGCCGACAACGTCGCCTGATACACCCGTTGTTGCAACACTTCCAACAAGCCCGTTGGCCGTGCCGTCAGTGTAGAATGTGCCAAGTCTTCCGGCCGGTACGGAGACGGTCGTCGCACCCCTTGTGACCGTAATTGAGTCACTCGCATCGGTATTGTGGACGAAAAACAAAGCTCGCTTGACGGCGGGGACTGTGAGTGCCCTCGTGGCCGACAGGCCGCTCGGCACAAACGTCATTGCCGAGCGGAACTGCACAGATGTAAGCGTAACGTTGCCGGCAGAGAAGTCGACCGTATAGATATCCGCAAGCGCATTGCCGAGCGCGGCGTCACCATCATTGCTGGTTTGCCATTGGCTATCGGCCTGGCCATCAGCGATGGCCGGGATGTTCAGATCATGTGCCATGAAGGCTCCTAAAGGTCGATAGTTGCTTCGCGGCTCGGGCAGATAACACCGGTTCCTGAGACCTGCCTCACATCGAAAGTGAGTTGGTCCGGGATCGATCCGAAGTCGGTCGCGATGTTTGCGGCGAGGTAGGTTTTGGTCGTCGCATCATCGACGGTGAAAGTGCGCAGAATGGAGCCACCGGGACCGTTCTTGATCCTGACGATGTACTGCTCAAGCGTCTCGGCTAATGGAGCGGTATAGTCTCCGTCGTCGGACCAATAATCTCCAACGCGCGCCCTGCGCACCCAATCCAGAGCAATATCCGAACCAGCCACGGTAGCATTCAATTGGCACGGCTTCGGAATCTTCTCGGCCTCTCCGGTCACAGTTCGATTAACCGCGGCTGTCGCAGCCAGGGAGCCGCCAAGTCCGACGGACTTGAAGTCGAACGCTTCATCCAAAGACGCAATCGAATATTCGATATTCTGGACGTTGTCCTCGGACAACCAGACGACAAAGTCGCCCGCCGCATGGAGGCCAGTGTATTCCTCCGACGACTTCCGTCCGCGGCGGAGGCCCTCAAAGGTGTAAGAGCCATCTCCATTGTTGGTGATGGTTATTACCTGACAGACTTCCCACCGCCCCGGCTGGCCAATGGCGAAGAAGTTGGCGCCGTTCATCATTTCCAGATAGGTCGCGGAGGTCAGAAGATCGGTGTCACCCGAGAAGATCGCCAGATCAAATGATCGAGAAAATTCCGTGACGTATGGAATACCCCAATCTGGCAGAGCCTCCAGCGCAATACCGACAAGGCCGTTGGTGACCTGTCCGGCGACTTGCTGATACTGTCCTGTCGCATCCTTTCGGTAAAGCGTCGCCCCGTCCCAGTAGGGCTGTCCGGCAGAGGCGAGGACATGGTACTGAACGAGCCCGCTCCCAGCGAGATCGTCGGCATCAGACAGCAGCGGAATGTCGAGATGGTAGTAGCGGCTTTCCGGCGTGCCGACTGGGTTGGGCTCTGTCGGATTTCCTGTGGCGCCTGAGATCGAGACGGACACGCTGGACAGGAATTCTGTCGCCGTTATGTCGATCATGTAGTCCGGGCGTACCGTGCATTCCAGAATCCGCGCGGTGATCGTGCGGTTGGCGAAGGTGAAGCGGATGACATCTTCCGGCTCAAGATCGGCATATTTAGCCCTCAGCGTCATCTGGAATTCGTGACGCTCAATGGCCAGCCTGTTTACCTTCTGAGTGGCGAGGATCTTGACCGTATCGGCGTCGACAATGATCGGCATGCTGAGTTTTACAGCCTGGTCGGCTGGTGCAACTGGTAGCGGCAATGAAGGTATCTCGCCGAACTGCGGTCGCTCCTGGTAAATCTCGGCCGGGTCGCGATAGCTGATAGCAACCCGCGCGATGAATTCCTCTGGATTATAGCGGCGCGCCTTGATCGCCTGGCCGCCGCTGTCGGAGATATCCCCCGCCGAAGAGATCGTCGCATCGATGGCAAAAGCACCATCGGTAAACGCCCGCTTGAAAATGATCTGTCCGGCACGTTCGAATATCGCGATTGAATAAGGCTCACACACCGAACGGGCTATATCTCTAACTCCGGCCGTGACATCCACGACAGCGCCATCGATAACGTCGTCCACGTTGATGACTTCGATTTCCGAGGAGTCGAACCCGCCAGCCTCCATCAGCGCCACTAGAAAGTCTTCCAGCTGCCGCTGCGTTCCATCATCCGAGATGATCCGCATGCGCTGCGGCACGCCAAAGACCGGTGTCCTGGTCAGCAGCGTGTCGGTCTGACCATCGTAGTAATAAAGCTGGGGGTTGCTCGTCGCGCCTGTAACAGAACGCGTGAGGCCGGTGTCGAGATTGGTGAAATAACTCGTGCTTCCTGTGACGTAATACAGTTCGTCGGTCAGCCGATGAAGATCGGGGTCGCCAAGGATACGAGAGGTAACGACTTCGATTTGGTATGGGACTGTCTTGGTGAACTCGACAGCCCCGGTCGTTCCATTGATCCGCTTGACTGTGCCTGCATCTGTCCAGACCACGACATCGCCGTCATCATAGACCGCATAGCGGAGATCATCCGCCAGAGTGGCGACAACGGTTGTGCTCTTGATAGTGCCTAGAGCCGTGAATGTGACCTTTACCAGATAATTGTCAGCGCAAACCCAGACGTCGGCCTCATTGCCCCTGTTTGCTCCTGGCGTCAGGCATTGAATGCTTGCGTACCCTCCCCAACTTGCGGCGGTCTCGGTCGCAAGCGTCAGCGTCTCGGTCGCTGATGCCTTGTAGTAGTAGCAGAATAGTTGCTGGTCATCGGTCGATCCGGCATAGATTGCGCCCTCGCCGATTTCGATCAGGCATGTCACGCCCATCAAGGCAAGAACGGTTCCAACTGTGTCGCTGGTGGCGACGACTGCACCGCTTTGCGCATCGCGGACAAGCAGGCGCCAATGGCCGGCGCCTGTTTGTCCCATGTAAAACAAGCGGTCATATGCGCGGCTGTAGCGCCAGCCGTCGAACAGAACCTCGAAGCCACCCACAGGCGAGATGGTATAAAATTCCTGCAGCGCGCCGAGAGAAAACCGCCTGATGAACTGGCCAGATTGGGTATAGCCGTAAAACTCCAGATCTTCCCAGACCGGTACAATGAAATTCACAACTCCGCTCGACAGCGTGGTGAAGCTTTCATAGTCGTGGGTCGTCGCGCCGTCCTGAATCCATTCGGCCTCAAAGACTGGCGGGGCACCGAGCCCGATGATGTCGAAATCCTTGACGACAATATCGAGATAGCCGCGATGGGCAGAAACGTTGACTTCTCCCTCTTCGCTGACCATGGTCGGGTCGCGCGGCTGAGTGCTTCTGCCGTCGTAAGTGGTGAACTTCAGCCCCTTTTGCCGATAGCCGATAGAGCCATCATAAACGAGCTTGCCGTTCGCGTAGAGCTTACGCATCGTCCATGTCGAATTCGGAACGAGCGGGCGAGCGAAGCGGAGGCGGGCCGACATCTTAGCCGTAGTCGAGGTGATCGTGTCCCAATACTCGATATGGGTTGAGGTGACCGTCAGGATTGGCGGCACCCAGATATAAGCCGCAGGCAGCCGGCACTTGCCGTAGACAACCGGGATGGTTTGGCCATAAGCCGAGGTCGGCAGCGTGACCTGAACATCGGGTGTTTCCGGAACGATCGGTGCGGCTGGCGTTTCCCATCCGGCCCAGCGTCCAAGTTTAAATGACATTTACTGCCCTGCTCCATTCAGAAAGGCCTGACCAGGCAACATGTCTTCGCCGCGAAAATTGATTTTGTTCAAGAAGCGGAGGCGACACATTGAATCTGTCTTGTCGCAACCGGGAACAATCTCGAACGTGTCAGCGACGGCCACTGTCCAGCGAGCCGCGCCCCAAAGCTGAATGCGAGATGTCGATTGCGTCCAGACACGGACCTGATTGTAGAGTCCGGCATTAAGGCCAGATGTCCACTTGATGACGCCGTTCGTAAACCAGCCATCCACAGCGCGGCCTTCGGTAAGCGTGCCGGTGAAATCGCTGTCATCTGAAACCGTGGCGACAACGCCCGAGCGCACCCATGCCTCTTGGGCAGCGAACACGGCAGTCCCGTCCGCTGTGGTCGCCGCGACTGTATAGTTATAGGCTGGCGCACTGCCGGCTGTCGTTCCTGCTGTGGTGCAGACGAACATGCGGTTGTGATAGTCGCCAGCGTCCAAGGCACGGACATAATCTCCAACGGCATACGCTGTGCTACGCGCCACATCATCCGGATAAAGCGGGACATTGCAGTATCCCGGACGCATATCGCCGAGGTCGGAGCGGCAGGAAACCGATAGTTCCTCGACTGTGATTTCCTTTGCGCGCTGAAGGATGCCGCGAACCTCGAAAACAGCTACCCTTCCCCTGTCGTCATAATTGATCTCGGAGACGGGATAAGGGCCAAGCTGCATCATCCCTCCATCTGACGGGCTGTTGAAACTCACCAGATAAAGCGTGATTTCCATGCCTTCGAACGTTCCGGCATAGACATCTTCCGAATCGTACGCATCCGAGATTGCGGCAGGCGCCGTGACATCACCATCCGGGACCGAGCCATCGCCCTGGAACTTGAGCGTCGAGCCCTTGAAGCTTTTATCTTTCGTCCACGTCTGGGAATTGAATGACTGGTCCTGACCCGTTCCCGAGACGCGGATTGTTGTTCCATCCGCAAAGACGAATTGGCCAAGCCACCCCAAGGTATGCGGCGTTGAGGCCATCGCGGCCTTGAGTCCAGACAGGGTAACTCTCACCGGAGAACTTCCATCAAGGTGAAAGGGCCAGCCGAAGCAAATGGCGTCGCGGTGTCCGGCCCAATAGGAAGGGAAATAGGATTGTAATCCGCCATGTATCGGACGCGGACAAGCCAGTCGCAGGAGACCGTAATTGCCTGCCCGGCAGTCGGGATATTGCCCCCGGTGAAGGTGATCACGCCATCGGTCTGCGTGTAGTGCGTGGTGACAGTTTTTGTCACCCCTGCCACCTTCACTACCAGGTTGGAAACGATGGTGATCGGCCGCACATAGGGGCGGTCGGAATCGGAATAGGTCTTCTTGATCTGGAAGGCTGCGGTTACGCCGTCACCTGTCCCGATATTCTCGTCCGTGAGAGTGTTGTCCAGCGGGTCGCGCAACGGGAAGGAGTTGGCGGCTCCGCGCCGGCCCAGAATATGCGAAAGGAAAGCTCTGATCTCAGACAGCGGGCGATGGTTCAGGGAGACATCGTAGCGCCAGAGCGCGACTTGCCAGTCCTGATTGCGGTCCTCATATCCGCCCATCAAGGCGATGACGGTCGTCTGGAAAGACGGCCCCATCCTTGCGTCGAGGGCGAACTTGTTGTTGATTGCGACAGTATCGACCATTATGCCCTCGACGCCTGCAGGGTTAGCTCGTCATACATCTGGCGGGATCGCTGACGGGCCGTGCCTTCGCTCTCACCCGCCGCCGCCTGGTAGTTCAACGTTATGTTGGTGCCAGGCTGCTGAACATTGACGGATGTGTTGGAACTGCCATCGGTTGCCGTGGAAGAAAGCTGATATGACGGGCGCTTTAACTTGCCGACGCCCCAGCTTGAAATGTAGCTGCCATATTGTGAATCGAATGCATCGCCGAACATGGTGTCGCCAGTGCCGGTCGCGCCGCTATCATTGTTGTGGACCAGCGCAGCAAGGATCGATGAGGACAGCAGGCCGAACGTCTGTGCGGTGACGTCCTTCAGGCTGTTGATGACGATGCTCTGTGCCTGGATCTGCTGGGCCGAGTATTGGCCCATGTCCTTGCTCAGGCTCTCCAGATAGGTCTTCGTGTTGCTGTCAAGCCTTGAGACATTGCCGGCCGTCTCCTCGGTGTTGTCGGCTGTTTCGCCTCCATACTTTGTCAGGTTGACGCCGGAATCGTTGGCGTTCTTCTGCACGCTGGAAGTGTTGCCGGGGAGTTCTATCTTGTCCGGATCGCCGCCGTAGCGGGTAACCTTCGGCAGGTTGTTCGTCGTAGACCCAGCCGCTTTCTGCATTGCCTCCAACGCGGCCATAGAGGCGTTTTCAGAAGCCCGGAACGCCTGCGCAAAATCAGCTCTCGCAAGCTTGGATGCAGCGGAATCGATATCGGCCAACATCTCGCGAAGAGCCTGCAGCTTGTCCATAGCAAGCGCTGTATCTAGACGGACATCGACACCCTCAGCGGCCTGCCGCTTTAGATCAATGAGGGTCTCCTCGACTTCCTTGATCTGCTCCTGAACCTTTGGCATTCCAGCGCCAAAGTCAGACCAGCCCTGTAGGACATTCTGAATCCCGCCCTTGCCAAAGAGCTTGGCAAAATTGGCCAGACTCGGATTTTCAAGGAATGCATTTATATCCGCCGCAGTTTTGTTCAACTCCTTCGAGAAGTCGGAGAAGCCAGTCGTTGCACCCAGAAGGACAGGGGCCAGATTAATTAGCGCCTCGCCAAGTTGGACGTGTATAATTTTGGATAGATCGTCAAGCACGGCGTCTAGTTCTTTGCCCCGCTCAAGTAAGTCCTCCGGGATGATAACCCCCAGTTTCTTGGCCGACTCCCTGAAGTCATCAATGGACTTTCTGCCGTCCTCAAGAATGCGCGCAATCTCGACGCCGCCCTTTCCGAAGATAGCAGCCGAAAGCGCGGCCTTCTCTGTCGCATCGCTGGTCTGCGCCATCGCATCGGCGACCAGTTTTAGGCGCTCTTCCTGATCCTTCGTGTTGAGAATGTTTTGTAGCAGTTCGGGATTGAGTTTCTTCAGGCCCGAATAGAGCGCGCCCTGTCCTATCGCTGCCAGCCCGGCGTTCTTGGCGAAAATGTTCAGCGCGGAATTATAGCTTTCCTGGCTGATGTTTGCTTTCTGTGCAGCGAAGGCGAGCGCCTGATAGGTATCTGTGTTCAGTCCAGTCGTTTTGGCGTTGGTCGCGATCTCGTCGTATTCGGAAATCGTCTGCTTGAGCTTATCGAAGGCCCCGCCCAGAGAGGCGAGCGCGGCAAGACCAGCGCCAGCGGCAAGGCCAGCGCCGAAGTTCTTCAGCGTCCCGGCCGCACGTAGTGTGTTCTTCTCAATGTTGGCAATCGATTTCGCCATCCTGCCGGACTGCTGATCAACCGTGTTCGCAGCCGACTTGAAGCCAGTGGCGAATTTGGCCGCATTCGTGCTCAAATCAATAGAAATAGAACCGACTGTTGCAGCCACGACTTAACCTCATTTTATCCCACCAGGGCGGCCGAATGCAGCAGCCAACGCCAATTCGGGCGCGACTGGTTTTTGCCAATACGTGTCTGGTGAACCGGGTAGTTTCTTAGGGTCGTGATAGGCCATCGCAATTAGTTTGGCGCTACACCAAGCCTCTGTCCAACGGCCACGAAACACACGCTCATGGTATGCTATGACACGTTGCTCGATCGCATAGTACGTTGATGACCAGAACTCGCCAATTGGTACTTCGGCGCGGTAGGCAGCCTTAAGGGCCTCGGCTACAAGACCTCCGCGCCGTCCTTGGGGTCCGCGTCCGCATCCTCCTCCTCGACCACCGGCTGCGCCTGCCACTCATCATAGGACTTGCCGTAGATAAATAACGTAAGCGCGTCCTGGCACTTCTTGGCCAGCGGCGCCAGCGGCTTATCGGTAGGCCAGGACGGCAGCGAGCCGCCTGCCAAGAACAACGTGCCTTTATTGTTGCGCAGCGCGAGATTAAGGACGGTGCGGATTTTGACCGCCGACACCATAGACAGTCCATTATAGAGCCGCGGCGCCCAAGTGAACTCGCCGTACTCTTCCTCTATGCGCGCCAGCCCATCCATATCTAGCCGGATGACGCAGCCGTTGCCGAATTCATCAGCCGCGACTTCTCCAAGGTGCCTATTAGCCATTACGCCGCAGTGCTCCATGTAACGGCACCAGAGACCTCTAGTGTCACCTCGCGCGTGATGATTTCATTCGGTGCAATCTGAATCGGACCAAGGTTCACGTAGGCCGCAAAGGAGATAAGGTTGTTCGTGGCCCAGATGGCAGTCAGGTCGATCTGGAAATTCGTAAGGGTCTTGTCGTCAAACTTCTTTTTGAGACCGGTCGATGCGTCATGCGTCGCATTTGTCGGATCGAAGTGGCAGTTCATAGCGACCTGCCCGCCGTCTTTCATGCCGGGGATCTTTTCCGTGAACTCGCCGGAATCCAGATGCGTACCGTCAAGCATGGTCATGGTCTCATTCGGACCAGTCACGCTGGCGATATTAGCAACCGCCGTGAAAATTTCCGGGCCGCCACCGTCGCCCATCTTGAGCTTGGCGCTACGGCCAGCCTTGCCAGTCGTTGCAGTCATAGTACGTTCTTTCTGTTAGGATGGGAGCGCCAGGGCGCGGTTTTATCGCCAGCGAACGGCGAAGCTCATCACGCGCCTATGCGTCGACAAATCGTCGGCAAAGTCGGTGAAATCTAGCGGCTCCTTGCTGAACAAGGCATCGGCTCCGCCCGTCGTGTAGTGCAGATCGCGCAGCGCCACCTTAACCGCTTCGCCAAGGTCGGTGGCTTCACCGGCTTTTGTAGCAATGCAGTGTATTTGCACTGAGGTTTCCGGATATTGCGATGCTCCGGCAAGCAAATATGTTTCCGCTTCGGCATTCATCGCTACAGCGATCGCTGGCAAAGACATCTTCAGCGGTATCGGATAAGGAACTACCCGCCTTGCGACTAGAGCGCCAATTCCAGCGTCTTCCAAGAGCGCATTAACCGTCAGCGATACGGCGCTCATTGCTGCCTCAGATCGATTATCTGGACGGCGCCGTACACCCTTTCGTGGACGATTAGGTTACCCTTGGTAACAAGGTTTCCTTTGTCATCGCGTTTTGTGCGAATTATGTATCCCGCCTCATCGTTAGCGAAGGTTACGTCCCTCATGTCGACGCCGTGCAAGAGGATGCGATTATGACCAATGAGATCGCGAACGTAGTGCGGGCTCTTGGGATTAGCGGAGAGTTTCATTCGATCAACCTCGCCTGCAATTTAAGGAACTGGCGCCGCCCTATTTCGCGCGGACGCCCGAGGATTTCGTATGTGCCATCTTCGAAGATGAGCCGATGCTTGGGGTCAACGCCGGGACGCCAACGAATGGTAAAAAACAGACCCATCTCAGCATACTGTCTGGCGGACGCTTCACTTTCGGTGGAAGAGTGGAACTCCATTTTCGCCCATGGCGAGGCATAGGTTGCCCACGTCAGCACTTCCTCGTTGTAGTCAGCGCTGTTGTTAATAGTCGCGCTTTGTAGTTCTATGCGCCTATCGAGATCGCCGGCACCAGTCATGTCTTGCCCGCCTTTTTCGCCAGCTTAGCCGCGCGCTTTTCCATCTCTGGGCCGATCTTCTGGCCGAACCGCTTAACCACATCCTCGCGCGTGGCGAAGTATGCCGGCGTTAAGAACGGCATAGGTCTTGTGCCAGGATGGACTGCTCCGCGTTCAGGCTGGTAGTGCGGCGCCGTGCCGAATTCGATAAGATGCGCATACCTAACCGGGCGCCGCGAACCGTATTGCGTGGCGCGCTGTACGGCAGCATTGGGTCCAACCTGAAAGGTCGGATTGACCTTCGACGTCCTCGGCTTCTGCTTGATAACGAGTGAGGCGGCCAGCGTCCCTGTGCTCTCCTTGAGCGGCAGAGCCCTAACGTTGGCCTTTGCTGCCCTAAGCGTTGGCTGCAGCGCAAAACGAGAGGTGGCACCAAGCGGCACCGCTATCTGCCTAGACAGTTCCCGCATCGCAGCCGACGCCTCTCTCGAGCCGCGGACAGCCATTGACTACAGCGCGACGTTCGGAAACTGAATATCGATACCAATAACGGTTGCCGAGGAGGCAATACCGATCAGGCAGACATATTCACCCGTGCCCACATCAGCGAGCGGGCAAATGCTGCCAGGCGTGTCGGAGAGGTAGTAAGCTGTGCCGGCAACCACTGTTGCGCCGATGGTGATGTTGCCAGACTTCTGCACAGTGACGGGCTGATTCAGCGAGGCGCCATTAAGCGCAATGCCGGTGGCCCTGCGCGCAAGCGCGGTAGCCGAATTGGAATCGGCCAGCATCCATTTGTTGGTGGCCGCGAGATAGACGGCCTTGCCTGCGGCGATAGTCTCGCCCGCAGTGCCATGCTCAATCGCGCCATTGCCGCCAGTCACCACGGACGCGGCGGTAATCGTAAGGTCTGCCATTTGTTTTCCTTATTTGCGCCGCGGCGCCTAATAATATCGATGGTTGCTCAGCAGCGCATCGAAGGCAGTCCAGCCGGACTCGTCTTCGCTACCGCGACTTTCATAAAGGTCGGCAAGGCGTATAAGGATTGCGTGCTTCACCGCCGGTTCAACAGCAGTAGCGCCGATAACGGCAGTAACCGTAATAAGCGACCCAGTTTGCACCGATGGCCACGATTGGCCGTATTTCAAGATGATTGCGTCGCCGCGAAGTTCGTACACCGCAGCGTCAAGCGTCTGGGTGACGCCAACTGCGTCTACGTAGGCAATCGACGCAATCGACTGAACCGGAAAGACTGATAAATTAGTAAAATCGCTCCAGGCGTCTGCCTTAACCACAACCGTTTGCGTCGCTAGAGCCGCACCGCAGTACTTTTCAACGTGGTTGCGCGCTACAGAAATCAGGTCTGTTAGATAATCATCATCATAGGTTGCGTCGACGCGCGCATGCCGCTTCGCCTCAACCAGGCTTACCGGCTCACTAGTTGGCGCCACCGACACTGTTGGCGTGTACCACATTATTGCCGCGCCTCCCGCGCTTCTCCGCTACAGGCACGGCGACCGCGCGCTCAATCTTTTGTTCAGACACAGGGGCAGCAAAGCCCGCAGAGATAAGGCGTATCGCCTCATCCTGCGGGAAGTCGTACTCGTCGTTTGGGCCAAGCGAAAACGCGGAGCCAGACAAGCCGACGAGTAGCCTCACCAGCACTAAGCGGTAGCCTTGAGAACAAGGAAGTTGATGACAAGTACGTTGTCGCCGGCAGCCGAGGCGTGAAGGTTGGTCAGTCGCAGCGTAAACGATCCAGCCGCTACGGCCGAAACCGCCGCAATGAATGAGCCCGCAGAGGTGTGCGTCTTGATGCAGGCAACGATCACATCCGTGGCCGCAACCTTGCTGTTCGTCACGACAATATCTGCTTCGCCTGCAGCCGCGACGGTCTGGCTGACAGTGGTAATGACACCAGAGTAAGCGTCGACGGTGACGCCAGTGGTAATCGAGGTGATCTGCGTGACGGCAACCTGGCCTGCCACTACCTCTACGCTATCGCTATTGCGATGGCCAATTTGATTATAAGACATGCATCTTCTCCAGAGTTTGAGGGCGCCCTTTCGAGCGCCCCGTTAAAATTACGCCTGGATCAGATGCTTGACCGCGGCTGTGTCGCCGAGTTCGCCGTCGAAGCGAATGAGACCAGCAATGCCAAGGTCGGGCCAGAAGCGTTCGCGAAGCACGCCGATAACCGGCGAGCCGACCTTGCGGACGAAGTACGCGCCGAAGTCACCGAAGATCATGGTCTTGTTTCCGGTAGCGAGATTGGCCATGGCCTGGTTGATTGAATAGCGGTAGCCGATGATGTTACCTGGCACACCGGTCTGCACGTCGCCCATGGTCCAGATGTATCGACCATCACCGTCCTTCAGTTTCCGAAGGGCGCCCAGCGTCAGATCGTTGAACATGAAGCGCACTTTTGGCGACTGGCGATAGGCCGGGTCGACCGAGTGCACGAGGTCAATGATCTCGTCATAGGTAACCGCAGCGACTGCCGCGGCGGTCTTGCCGAGGCTGGATGCCGTAACGATGCCGTTAGGATCGCCCGTGCCGTCACCGACAGTGAGTTCGTTGTTCGCAATGCGACCGAGACGCTTGCCGAGCAGACCGCCGAGTAGGTTCTCCATATTGAAGATGGAGTCTTGGGCCAGTTCGTATGAGAACCGAACGAATTCGGTGTCATACATGTAAGCGTCGAGACGCTTCTGGCCGAACGTGGCATCGGAGCCGCCGTCGTCGGTGAGAGCGGTACCCTCGGTGTGTTTCACGGCGGGAACGCCCGTATCGTCAACGGTCGGCAGATTAATCTGGTTGCCTGACGCCGTAGACATAACCGTGCAGATGTCCTCGTCGTACATCGGACCCCACGCCTTCATCGATTCGATGATGACGTTTTCGAGCTCAACCGGGACCGTATATCCGCCTGCGGTAGTAGTGCCTGCGGTCTGGATGCGCTTTTCCACGTCCTTCGAGGCTATGCCGGCGCGCAAGATCGCACGCTCCTCGCCGCTCAGTGAGGCATGGTCGCCGCCCGAAGCGATGAATTTGTGGAAGACATGGCGATACTCGAGCGCCTCGCCCTCGTCCTGGCCGCGCTGCTCGGTGTCAGAGCCATTCGGACGACGATTGCGACGCTCTTCATCGGCCCTGGCGTTGAGGCGTGCCTCAGCCGCAGTCATACGCTCTTCGCGGGCGATCGTGGCTTCAATCTTGTCGAAATCGGCCATGATGGCGTCGTGGCGAGCATCAAGCTCTGCCGCGCGGGCGTCATCGGTGTTCTTCTTGATGGCGTCGAGCGCTTCGCGCGCCTGAGCAACAAGCGTGCCGCGCTTTTCGTTCAATTCCTTGAGAGTCATTAAATTACCTTTCGGGCAATAAAAAAGGCCCGCCGAAGCGAGCCCGTCTGGGGTTGAAATGGCAGGACGTTTCGTCCGGCCCTCCCGGCTTTGCCGGGGTGACTACGGAGCGTCCTGCCGGATGCCCCGAATTCTCTGCTCTTGGAGCGCTTCACGCTCCGCAACGCGCCTCTTCGCAGCCGCTGCATCAGCGGCGCGCTTTTCGGCGTCCTTCTTCAGCTTTTCCGCCACTTCACGGGCAGCCTCAAGCGACCGAACACCAAGTGTCGTGTCGTCATATGCCGGAAAGGCGCACGCGCTCACTTCGAAGAGTTCAACCTCAAGAACGGTGCGGACGGGCATGTCGCCAGTCTCGTCCCACTCCTGCTTGGTGACCCTGAAGCCGAATGACATACCGCTGATGTCGCCACGCTCGACCAGCGTCCACAGATCGCGACCGTCCACGGTATCCGGAACGTCGATTTCGACCTTGAGGCCGCGGTTGTCGACTGTTAGGCGCAGTGTGCCGGACTTCGTACGGCCGATTACCCTACCCGTGTCGTGGTCGACCAGGGCGCGTACGTCTGACTTGAGCGCACCATCGAACGCATGAGGGTCGATTCGCTCCACGAAGTAGTCGCCAATGGTTGTGTCGCTGTTGAAGATAGCGGCGTAACCGATAAGCGTCTTTTTGCCGTCGTCGGCGCGCGTCTCGACCCCGTGAAGGCCGCCGCGTTTCTCAATAATCGTCATGCCGCCTCGGCCTCATCATTTTCGTCGGATTGGGCGTTGTCGTTCGCTGGCAGAGCAGCACCAACCTTGTTTTGCTGACCGTACGTCGCGGTTCCGAGTGGCGCGGTTGCGCCTTGCAGGAACAACCCGTCGCCATGCGGCATAGACGGCCGGTTCTCGAGAGCACGCGCCTCATTCGGCGTCATCAGAGCGTTCTGCACGGCCTTCGCCAAACCTGCCATACGAGATGCAAAGTCACCGCGGAGCAGTCCGTCGAGGACGTGCGACACGTACCGATTGCCTGTTGAGCGCCCGAAGAATTTTAGATTGATCTCATCTTCCAGCGCCTTTGCCCACTGTCCAATGAGGTGCTGCACGAGCATCAGATTCTGCTGCTCGGTGTTGGCCATGGTCCCGTGGGTGAGATCCTGCAGAAACACCGTCGGCAATTGGTATGTGCGTGCGATCTCTTCCACCTGGAAGCGCCGCGCCTCAACCATCTGCCCTTTCGCAGGATCGATACCGACCGGCGTAAGTTTGTAGCCGGCAGGGATCGGAAAGACTGGTTCGTTGGCATTCTTGGCTGCGTCGACAGACCGCTTGATATCGGCCTGCGCACGCTTTATCGCTTCCGCGCCAGCGGGTAGCGGACCTTCAAGCGCTAAAGGTGGCACACCGCCGCCCGCGAAGAAGTTGCTCCCGTAATCGTTCATGGCAATCGCGAGCTGGATAGCTTTGGCTGCCATCGCGATCGGGCCGTAGTGTTTCAGGCCGCAGCTACGCCGCATGAAGGGCACATCGATGACGTCCGCCGCGTCGTATGTTTTGCCCTCGTAGGCGTAGGTAATTTTCAACCCGGAGCGCTTGATCGTGGCCTTCGCGGGATCCATCGGCCAGAGCGAGTCAATGCCCTGAGGCGTTCGCTCGATGTAGGCAAGGCCGCGACCGCCTGTAAAGACTTGCTGCCAAAACCATTGCCAGAAGGCGAACGATCCAATGCCATCATTCGGCGCCGCATTGACGACCGCCTCTAACTTTCCTCCAACGCGCTTTGCGCCATCCTTAGTGTCGCGATAGGCGTGCCGCGGAAGAGCGGCCAGCGTCCTTGAGAGAAACGCCACCGCAGCCCATACCGCGGGCACTGCTAGCGCCCGGTCGATGGTCACATGCGGCAGATTTGCAGACTGCACTCCGAAGAATGCCAAGAAATTCTCGGCACTCACCGGGATGGTTGGATTTTCAATGGTTGCCCGCGATTCCAATGCGTTTTTGGCCGTGCTTGCCGATTTGCGGCGGATGTCGAGACCTAAAATATTCATTGTTCCGCCAATTCAGGCCGCTGCGGCCAACGAAAAATCAGGGTCGTCCCACGGTGACGTAGGACCCTTAGTTGCGGGCTTGTCCGCAGCAGCGCCGCAAGCCATGGCGATGGCCACAGCAGAATCTATACGGACGGAAGCACGGGTCTTTACAAACCATCGGTTGCCATGAGGGTCAGGCGGATGATTAAACGTCGCGCCCATAAGAGCGGACATCAAAACCGGGCTTTTCCTCAGCCTGATGCGTCCGTCGATAATGAGATTTTCAACCTCATTAACAGACCCAGGCATCCACAAGCCGAGTGGTGGCTTTTCGCCTGCTGCCTTGGCGGCTTCGATCTTCTCTTCAGATGGTCGAGCCCTTACCTTGCCACCTTGTGGATGGGGTAACTGCTCTGCATCGATGCCGAAAACGTCTAGCTCGTCTTTGAACGCCGAGTAGGCATAGTTGTCGTATGCTATCGACTGGATGTCGTAGAGGCGGTCCAGTTCTGCGACGCGTGCTGCAACGATGTCGAGCCGAATCCGTGGTCCTTCAGGCGCGTTCAGGTATCCATCGCGAACCCAGATATCATACGGCTGCTTATCGGCCATTACGCGCGCGGCAAGAGTATCGCCTGGCGTCCACGCCTCAATCCAAGCGTCGTATGTGGGCAGGCTAACTGCCACGCCATCGTCTCGCGTGATTTCCCTAAATCCTGTGGGATGCACACACGCAACGACGGTCATGTCCTTGGTCCCGGATAAATCAATTCCGAGAAAGAGCGGGCCGCCTTCTGGCAATTGCCAATCCGACATAACGCCATCGACCGTCGCGCGTGCCATCCATGCCTTATCGGCGTCGGTCCACACACAAAAATGCAAGCGGAGAACGTTGTTCAGTTTGCCGGGGACAGCACGGGCTTCAGCCACGACGCCAGCGAGGTATTCCTCTGTTAAAATCGTGCCGAGGAGCGGGTTCGCCTTGATCCAGCACGCCGGATCCGTCATTGGATCATCGTCTTTGTCCAGCGAACACACGTAGGCGAAAACGCTATCGCTGCCTTCCCACACTTCACCAACGTAGGTGAAGTCCTCGTCGGGCGTCGGTGTGCCGGCAAGAACCTTGACGGCACGATCGCGCTCTTCCCAGCAGACGGAATTGCGATCGCTGCCGCTATTGGTAATCATCAACAGCAGCGGGTTCTGACGAAACTTAAAGCCACGCTGAAGCATTTCCATAATGCTGCGATCGGGGTGCTCATGGACCTCATCGCAGAGCGCGAAGTGCGGCCGAGGGCCAGAGCCGGTCTTGCCAGCTTCTTTTGAAATCGGCCTGAAGAACGATCCCGACCTGTGGTGGGCAATATTGAATTCTTTGCCGAGACCGCCGCTAAACTTTACTCGATCTCGAAGAGCGGGCGCCTGCCGGACCATTTTGCACGCATCCTGAAACAGGATCTGCGCCTGGTCTTTTTTAGCCGCGGCTGCGTAAATCTGCGCTCCAGACTCCTTGTCGGCGGTGAGGCCATACAGGCCGACACCGCCGGCAAATGGCGATTTGCCGTTACCCTTGCCTTCCTCGATGTAGACCGTTCGGAATCGGCGAGTGCCGTCCGCCTTCTTCCACCCAAAGATCGAGCCGAGTTTGAACGCTTGAGATGGATGCAGCAGGAACGGCTTGCCGTCGAATTGGCCCTCGGAGAGCTTCAGCCGCTCCTCGAAAAAACGGAATACCCGGTTCGCCGCTTCATCATCCCACGAAAGACCGCGTTCAAAGCCTGCCTCAAGATCGGCGAAGTGACGCTTGCAGGCATTCCGGACGTGCGGTCCGGCTATGGTCTTTCCGTCTAGAACGTCCAGCGCGTATTGGCTTACACGCCGCAGCGCTACCTCAGTCGAGGAGGTCGTCTTTCTCGTCCCCTTCATCCGGCACCGTTATCTTGCTGGCATCGGCTGGCGACGCACCCATCTGCCCGAGGCACTGCCGAAGCAGATTCATCGCCTGAACACCTACGTCCTGGCCCGCCATAATCCGCCCCTGAATGTTCGCGGCCATGCCGACAAGCATTCGATGAGATTGCGTCAGCCAAGGAATCTCACGCTGAAACAGCAGCCAGGCCGACGCGGCCTTGCTCGTGTCGGTATCGATCAACCACTTCGGCGGAGCACCTAGTGGGCCGCCAGCTTTTGGCTCCCTACGCTGCTTGAACCGTTTCGGGTTCTTCTTGTCGCTAGCCTCAACCGCCGCTTTGGCGAGAGGCGTTCTTGGCCTCGCCATGGCACTTCCTTGGGGTCATATTCTCAATTGTGGATGCGCACAGAAAGCGGGGGCACCGGTCTATGGGGTCACGGTCCGGGAGGTCGCTGATCACCCCCCCCCAGCCCGTCAGATCGGCCAGCCGTACGCCGAGAACCTGATCACCTGCTGCCCATTGTCTTCACGCTGCCCGCGGCTCGCGTGGCATGGCTTGCATGTACTGATGAATGGACCGGACCAGAACTTGGTGACGTCGCCTTTATGGCCACCGTCGGCGTGGTGCACCTCGGTAGCAGGCTCGATTACCTCTCGCTCTAGGCACCACTCGCACAACGGGTCTTGCGACAGCTTGGCCAGTCGCAATTGGCGCCATCGTGCAGTTGAGTAGAGGCGGCGATATTCTGTGGCTTCTGCTGTTCGGCCACTATGTGAATGCTTGCGAATCATAGAAATCAATGCTCTGCTGCGCTTTGCGAGGGAGCGAAATTCATGTGGCCACGAAATAAATATACAGGCGTAGGTGGCGGTCTTTACACCGGCGTCGGTGGCGGAATGTATACTGGAGTGGGCGGTGGCGCCTACTCTGGAGTGGGCGGCGGACGATACACCGGCGTGGGCGGCGGGCTCTATACCGGCGTTGGTGGCGGCCTTTATACAGGGGTTGGGGGTGGTCTCTACACAGGCGTAGGTGGCGGGCTCTACACTGGAGTGGGAGGTGGTCTTTACACAGGCGTAGGAGGAGGTCTCTCAACAGGTCCAGGTGGAGGTCTGTATACCGGCGCCGATAATAATTCGTACCGGTCGAATTGGCCGCCAATCCCAGATTTGCTCGAGGCGTTAAGAGTGCGCGGGCTCGGTCATGTATATCAGCTGCTCGGCAGGGCGCACGGATACCTCTGATAAATTGTTCGCGGCCTTGCACCGCGCCGACCGTCCTGCCGGCTACGCCAGCACCGCTCCAACGGCTAAGCGAATGCCACAACGCAGCGGGAAACGCGCGATGCGGCAATGATTGTTTCCCTCCGCTGATCGCTCGCGGAGGGTCGGTCACCACAGAGTTGGGCGCACCGAAACGCAAAACGGGCGGCGTCTCCGCCACCCGCAATTTTTGATCCTGATTCATAATATCAAATCAGATGCGCATGGTGCGCACGAGTTATTTTGGCCTGACTGTGTTGGTGAAAAGAGGCTTCGGAAGCGACAGATTGTCGATTGCATCGGAGGTGTTGGTGGGCACGCCGTGTTTAGTCTCTGCTCGCTCAGACGCCCTGTTGCGCATGCCCTCGGCCGCCTTCTGACGCGCTTCCTCCGCTTCGATTCTTGACACCGAGGCTTTCAAGAACAGATCGAGATCGGCAATCCGCTTGCGAAGCTTCGCCGTCTCCATATCCATTCGAGCCTGAACTTCCCTCCGCCCTTCAGCGATACCCTCGTCGCGGGCCATTCGCTCCAGTTGGTGAAGAGCGTATCTTATTCGGCCCTGACTGCCTTTGCTTTCAGAGATGGCCCACTCGATGATCCGAACGAACCACTCAGTTAGCGGCTCGCCGTTCTTGGAGCGAATGTGATCGAAATTATAAGGAGCCTTCATTTCCGCAGAATCCCATACCGCTGCGCCAACAGACGAAGCCCACTGTTCAATCGCTCGCCTGCAGCAGCGATTGCCTTGCCGCGGTCCTTGAACCTCGTGACTTCTGCTCCTACCTGGCCTAATGACTTGCCCTCAATGACGACGGCATCGACTACGGCACCGTAGCGCGATCCAAGCAATGAGCGTGCGGTCCTGTACCGTTCACGTGCATCGGTCACCAGACGGGGCACTCCTTCCGACGAGCCGTGGTCAACTTTGACGCGGCTGTAGTCGATAGCGCCGAGCGGATTAAGACCTGCCAGGTGGTGGTCTTGCTCGTACCGCAGCCCTGCCGCGTGGAGCACGTCGTTAGTTTCCACATCGTCATCCAACTGCTTCGCGGTATGCATCCGCTGAAAATTATCGGACGTCCTGAAAATGCCGCCTCTTGCTTCCGCGGCATCGACTGCAGGCTGGTTGTCGTTCGCAGCCACAAGGATGGGCTCGACGGTCGCCTTCCCACCCCAGAGATGCCTCGCTACGTCGGCCAGGCCCTGCGCGCAGCGGTGCGGGTTGTCTAGGTCGGTGTTCGTCTCATCGACCACCAAGGCTTGCACAACCGCCTTACGGCGCGGGTCGTATCGGATGGCAGCAATGCAGGCGTCGAGAGCCGGACGAATGGTGTGACGCTGAACCTCGACCTGGCGCCACTTACGATCGGCAGTGCGTGCAGTGTAGCGAACGATTGGGCTGTTGAGTTTGGAACGGGCTATGGACGCCAATTTGATGACGTGTTCGCCCGCGTCTCGCTCGTCCTGGCCGATATGGCCGTGGGAGAACAACCATCCGAGAATTGCCGACGCTGGCATCCCGGTGGTTTTTGCTTGTTGCATTTCGGCGAGGTTGTCGTTTGCAGCTTCGTAGGGGTCGTGCGCCATTGCGTCGTTGATTTGGCCGGCTCGGATTGCAGAGTGCATCTGGATTCCTGATTTCAAGGGAAGTTCTGGGGCTGCTGATGTTAGGGGCTTATCGGGAACCCAAGCTGCCGTGCCAACTGTTGCGCTTCTTCCGGCTTAAGCCATGACGGCGGAATGAAGCATCCTGGCGTTTGTTTGCACATCGTGACCATACGTCGGATGTCGCTAATGTAGGCGTCAGACCGTTCGAGTTTCGGATTCAAAATGCTTTTCGCGTACCAGAACTCGGACACCCTGAGGACGTCGACGGCAGCGTCAGACACGTACCAATCGTCGGGATCATCGCCGACACTGCGAGCTGACTCATTAAGCTCCCTGCCCTCATTTGTTGCGAAGCCTTGATGATTAGTCCACCGAACAACAGGGATGTCCGCAACAGGGAACCCGAGGGCGATTCGATTAAGGGCCATAGCGTTGACGTGATCTGATGTTGTCTTGATTTCTTTTCGCTCACCGGTTGTTTTATCGACGGTGAACATTGAGGCGCCGGCGGTAAGCGTCCTAGGAATATCAAGCTTCGTTGTGAACCAGGCGAGAGCAGGGAAATCGTTCATTGCCCTTCGGGTTATGGAATCCGTCTTTATCTCACCGAGCTTTGGGTGAATCGCACCCTTTGATTTCCCCTCAACCTCAATAACACCCGACATCCAGATCAGGTTGGTTCGGAGCAGGCTCGTATGGTGGTAGACAGTCGGAACTGCCCTCTCTCGCCTCCGCTTTGCTTCACCCATTTCGATCCTCCGTTTGCAACTTTTGAACTTTTGAACTTTTCCCACCGCTTTGACAGACAGGGGGAAAGGTGGGTCTAAGGCTATGGAAAACCAGATTCCCAATCCGTTGGGAAAAGTTCAAAAGTAATAGATAATTATATATATATTCTCCTATATATTATTGATTTATATGAGGTTTTTTCCGCCGCTGAACTTTTGGCAGGTTCACAAGTTGGCAAAAGTTCCAAAAGTTGGCCAGCAGAAAAAGCCCTCTAACTTTTGAAGTTGGGCCTCAACTTTCATTCCTCCAAAAGTTTGAAGCTGGCTCGAGCACCGGGTTTGCTCCTGCCGCTCAGGTCCGCGACTTTGCCGGTTTCAACAAGCCACGTGATCGACTTGGCAACGTCCTCACTGTCGGCCTGACTCACGCCCTCACGCTGTAGCAGTTGGGACCACGGCAGAGTTTTTCCCTTGGCTTGTGAAAGAGCGCGCACGATAGCCTTGCGGAGCGACTCGGCCATCGACCCAGCCATGTGGCGGTCAACGCCATCGGTGATGACCGAGATTGACCGGTGAACGATGGCCCATCCCCACTCAACGTCGTCGGCCGAGACGAACGGCATGCTCGGTTGCCGGCTGACCGCACGAATGGACGCGAGACGGATCGTGTTTTCAGCGGCGCGACCGTTCACGTGATATTCGCGAACCGACCATACCTTTGAGTGCTGCCAATGGAACACATCAGACCATAGGCGATACGCTTCTCCATCTTCGCCGCCCTCAAACGGTATCTGGTACTTCGGCGAGAAGAGTTGCGTGGCCGACTTGGGCTCCTTGGGGAAACTGTCGTATGCTCGCTTGAGTGACGCAATGAGTTCCTTCGGCAACGATACGGAGCGGTTCAATCTCGGCGCCGAAACTGTCTCAGGCCCTTCGCCTTCAATGAAGACGAAGCGCGAGAGGAAGCCGTCATTCAACGACTCATCCGAAAGGCCGGCGTACAGCGTTGACGGCGTCGTCATGCCGAGGATGGTTAGGGCTGGGCCAATCAGCGGCGACTCATCGCCCTTCGTTTCCGAGGACGCGTACTGCCGACCGTGAAAGGTCGAGTCGGCCTGGTCATAAATTGTCAACAGGAACTTGCGGATAGACGCCGACGCGGAGCTTTTGTGCCTGTTGTTCACATCTTGTAGCGTGACGCCGAGCTCATCAAAGACGCAGACGGTGGAGATGTTCTTTCGGAGGATGCGCTCGATTGCAGCGTAGCTGGTCGGATCACCGTTCGTGACGGCGCCCGGCTTGCCCGCGCTTGACGACAGGCTGATGATGCTCTTCGGCGCATGACCTTTGCCGCTGGCCACGCCCATCACGGTCGCAAGGTAGAGGTTCAAACCGCTTCGCGTCGGGCCAAGCGCCCTGTCACCGAACATGCCCCCAAGTAAGGCAATGGCCGACGTGAGGGAAAGTTCGGGGACGGGAATAATCGCAGTTTCGGTGATCCATTCTGAAATCTCAGCCAAGATGCCACCCGCACTCGAGAGCGAGAAAGGATCCCGGCACATCGATGGCAGCGCGGGTAGAAGACGCGGCGGCTCGGCTGCAGCAGAATTGTCATTTGCCGCTTCGGGAACTTCTTTCGCCTTACGCACTACCAGACCTGCGGCGGCTTGAGCGCCCGCTTCTCGCATGTCCACATGCTGTTGCCCGTACTTCGTCCAAAGCCGAGAGCAGTCGGCGCGGGCTAAAGCTTCTGTTTTGTACCGCTTGAGCCAATCGCCGGACGCAGCAAGAAAGAGAGCCATCGCCTCTTCAGCGGTGTGGCCCTCGAATGCCAGACGCTCCACGACGCGTGATGCATGCTCCGACCGATCGCCGACGTCATTCTCGGCAAGCATGGACGCCGCATCTTCCGATACCACAATCCCATCGACTTCCGGCAGTTCGCCTATCGCGGCCTGCTTGCCATCTACCGGCGCCGTCATCCACGGTTGGAGAGCAGTGCGAAGCTCCTCGAGCGAAGTAAGTTCGCCGTCCCACTCAAGGTCGACCGTCACGGTTGCGGGGTCCGAGGGCCGGCCGCGTTCGATTTTCTTTTTGTTCGGCCAGTTATGGGTGCCGGGTATCCGCCAGACATGCGCGACGTCGGCCGTTCCATGGTCGGAGCCAGTCGCACGTTTGAGTGCAACCGCCAACGGCTTAGCTTCCTCACGGGATAGTGGCCGATCGAAGATAATAAATGGCTGGTAGTTGCCGGGCGAGGTCTCGATGACGTAGCTGGGTTCAACCGGCATTTCTCCGGTCTTGCCGGTATCTGCGTCTAGGTCGATCACCAACGCGAGGACAGCAACGATGTCAGCTTCGGTTCCGCGTGAGCCACGAGCTAGGCCACGACGCATCACCTGTGCGCCGAGATAGACATTAGCGCCGGGTGTCTCTGAGTGCGCTTCAATCGCGTCGATGGTGCCATCGACGTCGCCAACCGCATGATGAGTGACTACGCTAGTCATCTGAATCTAAATTTCGTGGCATAAGGATTGTTCCGCCTTCTGGCAGAAGCGTTTGACGGAGGCGAGAATGTCGTCTGCGGACTTGGTCCATCGATATGGCTTGGGGTTCTCGTTGTGGC
>NZ_QZWZ01000249.1 GCF_003601975.1 Mesorhizobium waimense | reverse complement strand
GCTTTAGAAAATGAAACAGAACTTGGTGGAGCAACAGAGTTCGAAATTATTACTACTATGATGTTCCTTTACTTCGGTGAAATCCATCCAGTTGATTTCGTTATCATAGAAGCTGGTTTAGGAATTAAACACGATTCAACAAATGTATTTAAACCAATTTTATCAATTTTAACTAGTATTGGATTGGATCATACTGATATTCTTGGGTCAACTTATCTAGATATAGCAAAAGATAAATCAGCAATAATTAAACCATATACACCAGTTATCTATGCTGTGAAAAACGATGAAGCTCTTAAGTATGTGAGAGACTATGCTTTAGAACAAAACGCTAAACCAATTGAGTTAGATAGAGAAGTAACAATCATTTCACAAGATGATGAGTTTACTTAC
>NZ_QZWZ01000248.1 GCF_003601975.1 Mesorhizobium waimense | reverse complement strand
CAACAGCGACCTGGCCGCCCACCCGCGCGTGCGGCGCGACTACGGCGTGCTCACGCGGGCCCTGGTGGCGGGCGCCTCGGGCCAGCTGCGCAACATGGCCACCACCGGCGGCAACCTGCTGCAGCGCACGCGCTGCCCCTATTTCTACGATACCAACACGCCCTGCAACAAGCGCCAGCCGGGCAGCGGCTGCTCTGCCCTCGGCGGCTTCAGCCGGCAGCTCGCGGTGATCGGCGGCAGCGCGGAGTGCATCGCCACCCACCCGAGCGACATGGCGGTGGCGATGCGCGTGCTCGACGCCTCGGTGGAGACCGTGCGCGCCGATGGCGCCACCCGCGTCATTCCGATCGCCGACTTCCACCGCCTGCCGGGCAACACCCCGCACATCGAGAC
>NZ_QZWZ01000247.1 GCF_003601975.1 Mesorhizobium waimense | reverse complement strand
AAACTAGCTAGTATTTTTGATGACTTTGTAATTATGGATAGTTTAGTCAATGAAATAGATAAGAGATTAAAAAAGGGAGTAAAATACGCTGTTAGAAGTAGTGGATTAAAAGAAGATTTAGATAATTTATCTTTTGCAGGACAGTATTCAACCTTTTTAAATATAGGTGGTATTTAGGAAATAAAAAAAGCTATTAATGATTGCTATAAATCAATGTATACAAAAGGCGGTTTATCTTATTTTATTGATAATAATTTAGAGGTAAGAGAACTTGAAATGGCTGTTATAGTTCAAGAAATGGTTCAATCAGAGAAAAGTGGAGTAGCTTTTACGGTAAATCCCATAACAGGAATAGATAAAGAAATGGTTGTTGAGGTAACAGAAGGTTTGGGAG
>NZ_QZWZ01000246.1 GCF_003601975.1 Mesorhizobium waimense | reverse complement strand
ATATTAATGTCCCCACCTTTGATCTCAAAATTTTGACCCAAGTCCGAGCTAAGCCAAGTTAATGCTGGCAGTTTGTCAGAAATCATAGCATCAGCACGCTCATTACCTAAATCAATAAAAGCATTGTCCAGCGTATCGTACAGCTGTGGCTTGCTGTTTGGATAAGTTTGGGTTAACCATTGACTTGAGATGGTTGAACGCTGAGCAACAATTTTGGCATTATTGATGGCATCGGTGCTGCTCGGATCAAAATTTGAACCTTTTTTTGCCAAAAATACCAAAGAGTTGACAAAATAAGGCTCGCTAAAATCCACCTGCTCACTACGCTCAGGGGTGACTGACATTGCTGCAACAATGGCATCAAACTTACCTGTTTTTAATGCTGGTATAATAC
>NZ_QZWZ01000245.1 GCF_003601975.1 Mesorhizobium waimense | reverse complement strand
GGGCAGCCCCGCCACGGCGAACCAGAACAGCGGCGCCACGACGGAGTCGTTGAGGTTTTCCGCGAGCGATTCGATGGCGGATTCGCGCACCTGCACGGCCTCCAGCGCCTGTACGTCGCGGCTCACGAGGCGCGCGAGGCGTTCGCGCCCGGCCGGCAGCGACTGCGAGAGCGCGGCTTCCACCGCCACCACCTCGTCGTGCAGCATGCGCCAGGCGAGCATCGGCTTCAGCAGCACGGCGAGCACGGGCGCGGCGAGCCACCACGGCAGGGGCCCGGTGGAGCGCTGCAGCCCACAGGCAATGGCCGCCGTGAGCGAGGCCAGCGCCAGCCAGGCCGCCGCGCCGAGCGCGAAGGCGCGCGCATCGGCCGGGCCCGGCTGCCCGGGTGCGATGC
>NZ_QZWZ01000244.1 GCF_003601975.1 Mesorhizobium waimense | reverse complement strand
CATTACTGGTCTTGGTCTTGGTGAAGCTAAGGCAATCGTTGACGGCGCACCTGCAACTGTTAAGGAAAAAGTTCCTACAGAAGAAGCAGAAGCTGCAAAGAAGACACTCGAAGAAGCTGGCGCAAGCGTAGAGCTTCAGTAATTTCAATCATTAACGCTTCGGCGTTAGTACTTATTCGGCCAAATGGTTTTTAAACAGAATACCCCTCATTGCGAGGGGTATTTTTGTTATTAATTTATTTCAAGAAATGACAAACCCCTCGTAGTACTTACGAGGGGTTCCTGACCATATAGGTCACTCTGTCACGAACGGGAAAGAGTCATTCCGAGACCGGGGTTGCCGGCCTCATGTCGAAGTTGGAGATGTCGAGGCGAGCAGTGTGGACTGCCTGCCAG
>NZ_QZWZ01000243.1 GCF_003601975.1 Mesorhizobium waimense | reverse complement strand
CCCATGCGGTTGGCCATTGGCTGTTCAGCGGCCTTTTCAACGACGCGCGAAAATCACTTGCCGCCAACCCGGCGAACTACCGCGCATTCACGCCGCCCGTTCTCGTTATCTGGGGGCGAGAGGATACGACCACGCCCCTCGAACAGGGTGAGGAGATTGCCTCGCTGTTTGCGCACGCCGAACTGGCGGTTCTCGATGGCGTCAACCACCTCCCGCAGGTCGAACGTCCCCACGAGGTGGTGCGGCTGATCGCGAATTTCCTCAAGCGGACCTTGCCGGCCGCTCGATAGGCCGCTGTTTGGCGCGCCGCCACGCTCATTTCACAATCGCGGCCAAATCCCGCCTTGTTCGCGCGCGAAAGAATGGATGGGTTGCCCGGGGGCATCTCGAAGGGACA
>NZ_QZWZ01000242.1 GCF_003601975.1 Mesorhizobium waimense | reverse complement strand
GTTCATCGGCTAGTAATAATTTGGGCTGAGCGATGAGTGCTCGTGATATAGCAATTCGCTGTTTTTGCACGCCTGAGATTTCGTATGGATATTTGTCCAACAAATCATTAATACCTAATTGAGTGCTTATTGTTTCAAGTCGTTCATTCATTGTTTTAGGACGTTCATTTGAAAGGACAAGTGGCATTAGAATGTTGTCTTTATTGGTCATAGTGTTTAAGACATTAAAATCTTGAAAGACAAATCCTAAAGTTTCTCTTCGAAAACGGGCAACTTCTTTATTTCGCAGTTTGTTGATTGCGGTTCCATTAAGCGAAATAAAACCTTCTGTCACCTTATCGAATGTCGCAATAAGATTGAGTAGCGTAGATTTTCCTGAGCCTGATTCACCCATGAT
>NZ_QZWZ01000241.1 GCF_003601975.1 Mesorhizobium waimense | reverse complement strand
GCAAAGACCCTGGCGCGCGCGCCCCGCACGCATGGCTGTGATGCGCAATCGGCAATGGCCGCGCCGTGGGCTGCACCTAGAATCGTGTCTCACGCGCACCGGCAGGCACCGCCCTTCCGGCCACCGCATTCTTTCCCGTTCCGCATCGACGCCCAGGAGATTCCCGCATGAGCGCTTCCGCCCCGCCCGCTTCGCCCCACGTGATGAATACCTACGGCCGCCTGCCGATCGCGCTCGAGCGCGGCCAGGGCTGCCGCGTATGGGACGTGGACGGCCGGCAGTACCTCGACGCGCTGGGCGGCATCGCCGTGAACACGCTGGGCCACAACCACCCGAAGCTGGTGCCCGCGCTGCAGGAGCAGGTGGCCAAGCTGATCCACAGCTCGAACTACTACCA
>NZ_QZWZ01000240.1 GCF_003601975.1 Mesorhizobium waimense | reverse complement strand
CTCCAAGCCCGTGGCCATGATCCCCAACTGCGCGGCCACGCGCCATGCGCATTTCGTGCTGGACGGCTCCGGCCCCGTGTCCCTGGAGGCCCCGTCGCTGGACCTGTGGCCGAAGATCGACTGGGCGCCCGATTACAACAAGAGCCGCCGCGTCAACCTCGACACGCTCACGCGCGAAGAGGTCGCCAGCTGGAAGCCCGGCGACACGCTGCTGCTGAACGGCAAGATGCTCACCGGCCGCGACGCCGCGCACAAGCGCATCCAGGACATGCTGGCCAAGGGCGAGCCCCTGCCGGTCGATTTCGCCAACCGCGTCATCTACTACGTCGGCCCGGTCGATCCGGTGAAGGACGAGGCCGTGGGCCCCGCCGGCCCGACCACGGCCACCCGCATGGAC
>NZ_QZWZ01000023.1 GCF_003601975.1 Mesorhizobium waimense | reverse complement strand
CAACCGATTGAGCGATCCTGTCCTGGAACGCGAGGGCATTCTCGAAGTGACCGTCGAATTTTTGGGCCCAGACATTGTGACCACCGACAGCGTCGACAAGTTGGACGTTCACCCTCAGTTCGTCCCCGGATCTCTGGACACTGCCGCTGAGCATGTAACGGGCCCTTGGAGCCGACGCCCTGGATTCCTCGCCACTCTTCTCGAGCGGCGATAGCCCTGAGATGACGATGTAGCTGGCCACCTCCGAAAGCGCCGTGGTGATGTCATGAACGAGGCCCTTGGCGAAGAAATCGTCGCCTCGCTCTCCGGTCAGATTGACGAAGTCGGCGACGCTGATGGACGGACGCCCGGTGTGCTGAACGGCCGGAGCACCATTGACCGATTGCTGGCCTGATGAGACGTCGGCAGCAGAGAGAGACTGCCAAAGCGCCCGCGTCTCGGGGCTGACGTCGACACCAAACTCCTTTTTCAGGATGCTTCTGCAAGCCTCGAATGTTCGCGACGCCTTGTCACGTTGGCCGCACGCGACCAGCAGTTCCATCTTCAGCCGATAGGCTTCCTCCCGCGTCGGCTCCATGGCCAGAATTCGATCAGCCACGGCCAGTCCGCTTTCAGCGTCCACCAGCCGGGCAAGCTTTTCCATCGACTCCAGCGCGCGGCTCAAAAGTCTTTCGCGTTCCGATGCCGCCCATTCATCGAAAGCGTTGCTTCCCAGGTAAAAGCCATCGAGAAATGGCCCGGTGCAAAGCGCCAGAGCCGTCTCGAGTTCCGGTGCGGAACGGGCTGAGAGGCCGGATTCGAACTCCCCGACGTCGACGCGAACCGCATCCGGCCTGAGGCCGATCAACTCCTTGCGGGAATGAATGAGATCCACCCCCGCTCGTGACAAATCCCGGCGCAGGACACTGAGGGTTTGCCGCAGGCTGTTGCGTGAGTGCTCGCTATCGCTATCGCCCCATAGCAGGTCAGCAAGCCTTTCCCTTGTCGCCGACATACCCGGACAGCGGGCCAGATAGGCAATGATCGCGGGGCCTCGCTTCCCGGTCAGCCAGAGTGGGCCGACAGCCTCCTTTTCAATCCGGAAACCGCCGAAAAGCGAGATTCTACTTGCAGTGACGCCATCCGCATCTTGCATTTGCTTAACAGCTTCCCTCGTGACGAAATTCTAACTCAAAACTAACGCTTCGCAAACAGTAGAGCCGCGCCTCAAGCGCTCTCGTGACGGTCGGTCGATTAGACTTCGCTGAATTAGGGGTGACTGAGCCTGCGGCAGGCTTTGGCCCGAGGGGGCGGCGGATGTCAAAGCTTAGAGCCAATTTGCTGCTCCTGTTTGCCGCCGCCTTGTGGGGCTTCGGAAATGTCGCGCAAAAGACGGTGCTCGACCACCTCGATGCGCTGAGTGCCGTTGGTCTGCGCTGCCTGATCGGCGGGCTGCTTGTGCTGCCCTTTGTCCTGACTGAAAGGCGACTGCCGGTCGGGGCGGGCCATCTTGCCAGCCTGGCCAGAGTGGGGGCGCTGTTTGCCATCTCCATCATGCTTCAGCAGCTTTGCTATCTTGGCGCGACCGTCACGAATGCGAGCTTCCTTATCAGCACGGCAACGGTGATGACGCCGCTCGCCGCGTGGCTGCTCGTCGGCGAACGTCCGACAGCCAGTCTGACATTCGCCGCCGGGTTGACCGTAGTCGGTGCCCTGCTCTTGTCCGGCGGGATCGCGGGTTTCAGCTCTGGCGATCTCACTGCTATCCTGTCGGCTGGCTGCTATGCGCTCTGGACGGTCGAGCTTGGCCGACATATGCAGACCCACGGGCGGCCATTCACCGCCGCGGCGACACAATTCCTCGGCGCCGCCGCCTTCGCCCTGCCGCTCGGGGCAATGCACGGCAATTTGTCGATGGCCGATGCATTTGCAGCCGGCCCGGAACTGGCGGTCCTCGGTATATTCTCCACCGCATTTGCTTTCGGCATACAGATTGTCGCCCTGCGCTACACCTCGGCCAGCCATGCCGCCGTGATCGTCAGTGCCGAAAGCGTCTTCGGCGCGCTAGGCGCGGCGATCTTCCTCGGGGAGCAGACCTCGCCAGCAGGCGCATTGGGGGGCGCGATCATTCTCGGTGCGATCCTGTCGGTCGCAATGTCGAACCGAACGCCGCAGGCACGTGCGCCGCTGCAGACCGATCCGATTCAACCATTCGACGCTCCGGTGCCAGCCTTCGCCGCCGCCAATCCCGGTCAAGAGGAGGCACGCCATGCTCCTTACCGAGACCCTTCCTCGCTGCGCTCGTCTTGATTGCCGCGCATTGACCACCTCGAAAAACAGCCCGTTGTTGAAATGGAGAGTACCATGTTCGAACGTGTGTCCGAGGAAGCCGGTCCCTCATTCCTGAGACTGGCAACGATGCTTGCGGCGTCGATGTTTGGGGGGCTGCCGGCACATGCCGCCAATGTCGATGTGGCGATCGTGTTCGCCGTCGATTTCTCGTCCTCGATTGACCCGAAGATTGCCGACCTGCAGCGCGAGGGACATGCCGCGGCACTTACTTCGCCCGAGATCATTGCCGCCATCACCCGAAATTATCTTGGCTGCATCGGGGTGGCCTATTTTGAATGGTCGAGCCCCGGGCACACGCGCATTGTGCTGCCGTGGACAAGGATCTGCGGGCTCGAAGATGCCAAGGCAGCGGCGGCGGTGATCAGCAAGAAGGGCGATACCGGCCATGCCCGCAGAGGCCGAGGCGGAACATCGGTTTCCTCGGCCATCGACGTCGGAAGTCTCCTGCTCGATCAGTTTCCTGGAAACGCGATGAAGAAAGTGATCGACATCTCTTCCAATGGCGAGAACAACGACGGGCTTCCGGTTCAGCCGAGCAGGCTGAACGCCATCACCAAGGGATACACGATCAATGCAATCGCCATTCCAACGGAAGGCGAGAACCCGGAGCAGCCGTTGGCATCCTACTTTGCCCGATCGGTCATTGGCGGCTCCCAAGCCTTCGTCATATCGCCGACGGGGCCAAACGACTACATCAAGGCCCTTCGCCGGAAGCTGGTGACGGAAGTAAGCATGAACGCAGCCCCTGCCGCCACAAGTGGATGGGGACTCATCACACCCGTGGTTCCGCATATGCAAGACTAAGCCTACTCCCTCATCGGCCCAGCAGCCGGATTTGATCCGCTGCATTGCCTTCTGAGGCCGCTCGCTCAATAGTCCTGCCGATGTTGCAGACCATAGTGAGTCACTGGCCTCAGCTTATCTTGATCATTTCGGTGGCGATGGCGGCCGTCGGCATCGCTCATGCCATCATGACAAAGGAAGATGTGCGCGCGGCCACCGGCTGGGTGGGTGTAATGCTGCTTTCGCCATTCCTTGGCGCAATCATCTACACCGTTGCCGGCATAAACCGGATCCGTCGTGCAACGATCAGCGCGCAGCGGCCGACCGCCGGTGAGACGGCAACTGCAGAGCGCGAGCGCGACATCGCCAGCGAAGAGCTGATCTTCGAGCGCTACGGCCAGCGTTTCGCCGGACTGAAGACATTGGGCGACAGGGTGGCGCGACGCGCCCTGACGTCGGGAAACACAATCACGATCTTGAAGACCGGTGACGAAGCCTATGCCGTGATGTGCCGGGCGATCGACGATGCGCAACGCAGCATCCTTCTCGAGACCTACATCTTCGACAATGACGATGTCGGGCGGCTTTTCGTCGACTCGCTGGCCGGAGCGGTCCGCAGGGGCGTCAGCGTTCGCGTGCTGATCGATGCCGTTGGCGTGCGCTACTCGGTCCCCAGCATCCTGAAGCTGCTGCAAGAGGCAAATGTCACTGTCGATCTCTTCAACGGCAACATCGTCATGGGCCTGCGACTTCCCTATGCAAATCTCAGGACGCACAGGAAAATCCTGGTTGTCGACGGCATGGTGGCATTCACGGGAGGCATGAACATCCGAAAGGGATTCTCAGCCGAATTCGCGGGTTCCACCAGCGCTGGGGATACGCATTTCCAGGTCACCGGACCGGTCGTGGCCGACCTCTTTTCGGTTGCCGCCGAGGATTGGCGTTTTGCCGGCAACGAGGCGCTGAGGGGCGATGCCTGGCAGGTGGACAAGCCCTTGCCGCCTCCCGATCAGCCGATGCTGGTGCGGGCGGTGGCGTCGGGGCCGGATGCCAGTATCGAGACGAACCACAAATTGCTGATGGGGGCATTTTCCGTCGCCCGCAAATCGATCCGCATCATGTCGCCCTATTTCCTGCCGGATCGCGAACTGATCAGCGCGCTGACCACGGCGGCCAGGCGCGGCGTCGAGATCGACATCGTCGTGCCGGCGGTGAACAACCTCTTCCTCGTCGACCGCGCCATGACGGCGCAGTTCGACCAGGTGCTGAAGCACTATTGCCGCGTGTGGCGCCACGCGGGGGCGTTCGATCATTCGAAGTTGCTGTCGGTCGATGGGGTGTGGGCCTATATAGGTTCCTCCAACCTCGACGCCCGGTCGCTCAGGCTGAACTTCGAGATCGACATGGAGGTTCTGGATGCAGGCTTTGCCGCCGAGATCGAAGCGCGCATCGGATCGGCAATTCAATCCGCGACACAAGTGACGCTCGACGCCTTGAAGGCCCGGCCATTCATCGTTCGCCTGTTCGACCGGGTGCTGTGGTTGGGATCGCCTTATCTCTAGCCGGACCTATATCTGGGGAAGACGAGCAGCAGACACGATGAAGAGAACCGGCCGCAGCCTTCCCGAGAACATGCTCCTGTCCATTCGCCGCCGAAAATCCCGGACGACGAGGACCGAGCCGCGCGAGCCTGTGGACGGCGCCAGTGCGCTGGTCGCGTCCTACAACGTCCACAAATGCGTTGGCGTCGACAGAAAATTCGACCCCGAACGAATTGTCCGCGTCATCCGGGAAATTTGCCCGGACGTCATGGCGCTGCAGGAGGCCGATAACCGTTTCGGCGATCGCGCCGGGCTTCTCGATCTTGGGCGACTCGAAATGGAGACCGGCCTGGTGCCCGTGCCGGTGTCCGGAAACGGCAAGGGGCACGGCTGGCACGGCAACGTCCTTTTGTTCAAGCGCGGCACTGTTCGCGATGTCCACCAGATCAAGCTGCCGGGGCTCGAGCCGCGCGGAGCACTGGTTGCCGAAATCGACATGGACGAGAACCGGACGCTGCGTGTCATCGCCGCGCATCTCGGCTTGCTGCGCCGCTCACGCTCCGAACAGGCGCGCGTCGTGCTCGATATCATGAACAGCCCGGACGAAAAGCCGACGCTGCTGCTCGGCGACCTCAACGAATGGCGGCTCGGCAACCGGTCCGCGCTGAACACGCTGCATACGACTTTCGGTCCTTCGCCGCCGGCGGTTCCCACCTTTCCGTCGAGCCTGCCGCTGCTCGCGCTCGACCGGATCATGGCCAACCGGCACGGGATGATCTCGTCAGTGGAAGCCCATGACACGCCGCTTTCGCGGGTCGCCTCCGATCATCTGCCGCTTACGGCTTTCGTGCATCTGTAACGCCGGCGCCTCACCCGTCCCGCAGCCAGACAAGCATCTCGCCGGGTTCGCGGTTGTCCCAGGCGAAATAGGGAACCGCCGTAAGCTTGGTCTCCTCCACGGCCGGCGGATCGGTGCGGTAGAGGCCGCTGTTCCAGTTCTCCACCGCCTCTTTCGTGCCAACGGCCGAGAGCGTGACGACACCGCCGAGAAGGTTCGGCTCGGCATGTGCCTCGATCCCTGCGGTGCGCGGCAAGGTGATGCGGTGCAGTTGGCCGGCATTGTCGGTCGCCTCGATGCAGTAGATCAGCGGACCGCGCGCAAGTGCGACGCGGCCGATATCCTGCCGTACTTCGGGGTTGGCGAAGAGCCGGGCGATCGACATGTCGAGCTCAAGCTCGATCCGATCGCCCCGATGCCATTCGCGGTGGATCGCGGCATAGCCGTCGCTGGTCACGCTCTCAAGATCGACCGAGGCGCCGTTGACCTTGAGCGCCGGCTTGCGGCACCAGGACGGCACCCGCAGGTGCAAGGTGAACTCGACCGGCGCCTGCTGTTCGACGCGGATCGAGATGGCGCCATCCCAGGGATAGTTGCTGGTCTGGACGAGCTCGACCTGCAGTCCCTTGATCTCGAAGCGGGCGGTCGAGTCGCCGTAGAGATGGACGGCTAATGCGTCGTCCGACAGGCCGTAGAAATAGCTGCCGATGGACGCGACCATGCGGCCGATATTGGGCGGGCAGCACGGGCAGCGATGCCATTTCCAGCGGTTGTGCCTGCCGCGGCTTTCCAGCGGGTTCTCGTAGAAGAACAGCGAGCCGTCGAGCGACAGGCCGGAAATCGAACCGTTGTAGAGCGCCCGCTCCATCATGTCGGCAAAGCGCGCGTTCGGTCCCATGCCGAGCATGCGGCTCGCCCAGAACACCAGGCCGACCGAGGCACAGGTTTCGGCATAGGCCGTTTCGTTGGGCAGGTCGTAGTCGGCGGTAAAACCCTCATTGTGCGCCGACGGCCCGATGCCGCCGGTGATGTAGAGGTTCTTGGTGGTCAAATCGTCCCACAGGCGGTCGAGCGCCACCCTGAGCGTGTCGTCGCCATATTCGGTGGCGATATCGGCCATGCCGGAAAACAGGTACATCGCCCGCACCGCATGGCCGACGACCTTGTCCTGCTCGCGCACCGGCCTGTGCGACTGGTTGTATTCGTAGGTCTTGAAATGATAGGCCTTCGGGTCGGCGCCGCGGGAGCGAGCTTCCTCGTCGAAATAGTGGGGTTGCTGGCCACGCTGGTCGATGAAGTATTTTGCCAGGTCCATGTACTTCCGCTCGCCGGTGACGCGCGAAAGCTTGACAAGCGCCAGCTCGATCTCCTCATGGCCGCAATAGCCCTTCTTCTTGCCGGGCTCGGGACCGAAGGTGTCGGCGATGTGGTCGACATAGCGGCACATGATGTCGAGCAGCTTGCGTTTCCCCGTGGCCTGGTAATAGGCGACGGCGCCCTCGATCATGTGGCCGGCACAATAAAGTTCGTGGCAGTCGCGCAGATTGGTCCAGCGCAAGCCCGGCTGGATGCGCTGATACCAGCTCGACAGATAGCCGTCGGGCTGCTGCAGTTTGCCGTACATGTCGATGACAGCGTCGATCTTGGCCTCAAGCGCATCATTGCGGCGACGGTAGAGCGAATAGGCCGCGGTCTCGATCGTCTTGCCCCAGTCGGAGTCCCAGAACATCTGGGTGGTCACCGTCGAGCCGGTGAACTCGTTGCCGGTGAAGGAGACTTCGTCCGGCGACGGCGAGTGGAACGGGATGACGACGCCCGGCGACGGTCGGTCCGGATCGATCTGCTCCAGCATGCGCGCCGCGACGCAGCGTTCGTAGAGGATGTCGGCGGTGCGCGAGGCCACCGCATCGACGCGGTCGCCCCAGAAGCCGCGCACATCGACCTGCGGCACCGGCAGCGGGCGGAAGGCAAGCATCGGCTTGCCCGAGGTGACGGTCTTGCTGGCGGGTTGTTTGGCGGATTGCGTTGCGGTCATCAATTCAACTCCGTTCGAATGCGATTGGTCATTTCACGGCCCCTGCCATCAGGCCGCGGATGTAGAAGCGTTGCAGCAAGAGGAAGAGGATCAGGCACGGCACCATCATCACGGTGACGCCCGCCTGCACCGCGCCCCAGTCGATGGCGCCGAAGCGGCCGGACTGCAGTGCCGTCATCATGATCGGCAGCGTGAATTTCGACTGGTCGGTCATCAGCACCAGGGCCGCGAGGAATTCATTCCAGGCGCCGAGGAAGGCGAACAATGCGATGGTGACGATGCCCGGCCAGACCAGCGGCAGCATCACCCTGATCAGCATGGTGACGTTGTTGGCGCCGTCCATGCGCGCGGCCTCCTCGATCTCGCGCGGCACCGCGTCGAAGGCATTGCGCATCATGAAGATCGAGAACGGCAGCTGCAGCGTGACGTAGACGCAGACCAGCCCGGTCAGCGTGTTGTGCAGGCCGATCTTGGTCAGCACCAGGAAGATCGGCGTCAGGATCGACTGGAACGGGATCATGATCGTCGACAGGATGACGACGAAGAGCAGATCCTTGAACGGGAAGCGGAAGCGCGAGAAACCGTAGCCGGCAAGCACGCTGACGATGACGGAAAACACCACCGTCATCGTCGAGACGTAGATGCTGTTTTGCGCCGGCAGCCAGAGCCCGTCGCCGAAGGTGTTGAGCGTGCCGTAATTCTCGACCGAGAAGCCGGTGGTCGGCCAGGGCGGCAGCGGCGGCAGGCGCGCCTCCTGCGAAGGCTTGAAGGCCGACAGCACGGTCCAGACGATCGGCGCCAGGAACAGCACCGAGGCGATCATGCCGGTGGCGTGCTCGGCGATGCCGAGGCGCAAGCGGCTGCTGCGGCTCCTTGCCTGCGCCATCAGTCGACCCCCTCGGGTTTGCGCAGCAGCCAGAGCTGGACCATCGAGAGCGCGACCAGGATGGCGAGCAGGATCATCGAAAGGGCCGCGCCATAACCCAGCTTGAACGACACGAACGACTGGTTGAAGATCCAGTAGACGGCGGTCAGCGTCTGGTTGCGCGGGCCGCCGCGCAGGATGATGTAGAACTGGTCGAAGGCGAGGATCGAGCCGGCGACCGAGAGGATCAGCGCCAGCGCCAGCGTGCGGCGCATCAGCGGCAGGGTGATGGCCCGGAAGCGCGCGAACGGCCCTGCTCCGTCGATCATCGCCGCCTCCTGCAATTCCGACGGGATCGACTGCAGGCCGGTCATCAGGATGATCATGGTGAAGCCCGCCACCTTCCACACGACCATGGCGATGATCGACCAGAAGGCAGGCTGGAAGGTGGCCAGCAGATTCACTTTCTTCTCGGTCAGGCCGAGGTCGAAGGCGGCCGGGCTGAACAGGCCGGAATCGACATTGAGCAGCCACGACCAGAGCAGGCTCGCCGAAGCGAAGCCGATGACGGCCGGCATGAAGAAGGACGTGCGGTAGAAACCGGTGAGCCGCCTCGGACGCTCGATGAACAGCGCCAGCGGAAAGGCGACGGCGAAGATCGCGATCGTCACCACCAGCGTGTACCAGCCGGTGAAGCGCAGCGCATTCCAGAATCGGGTGTCGCGCAGGATCGCCCAGTAGTTGGCAAGGCCGATGAAGCTGTGCTCGCCCATAAGCGGCCAGTTGTGCAGCGACATCCACGCCGTCATGCCGAGCGGGATGATGAAGAATACCACGACCAGCGCCACCGCCGGCGCGACATAGAGCAGGCCGACCCACTGCCGACGCCCGGCGCCGACCAGTTTCCTGGGGCGGGCTGGGGCCGAGGTTGCTGCGATGGTGGTCATGCGTGCTCTTCCGTTGGATCCAGCGAGGCGGCCCTACCTCCCCCTAGCGGGGAGGTCGGACCGCAGGTCCGGGTGGGGGGACTGGCGCCGCCCCCACCCCGCTGCTTCGCAGCGACCCTCCCCACGAGGGGGAGGGCAAGGAGCGCTCCGGCCGCCCGGCCAGGGAGACGGGGCGGGCGGCCGGGTCACGACCTTGAACGGCAGGGCGTTGCGCCACCCTGCCGTCCTGCCAGTCCTTATTTCTGCGGCGCCTGGTCGATGATCGACTGCATGGTCTCCTGCGCGTTCGAAATCGCACCGTCGACATCGTCGCCGAAGAAGACCTCGTTGACCATCTGTGTCCACGGGCCGTTGGCGGAGTTGATCAGGTCGTTGAACACCACCGTATAGGGCGTGCGGCCCTTGGCCATGGCTTCGGCGGCGATCTGGTAGCGCGGATCGAGATCCTTGAGCGCCTCCTTGGCGATGTCGCCGCGGACCGGCAGGCTGCCGTATTTCGCCAAAATGGTCTGGCCTTCCAGCGAATAGGCGAAGTCCAGGAACTCCTTCACCACGGCGAGTTTCTTGGTGCCCTTGGTGACGACGAAATTGTCGCCGCCGGCGAAGGACGACCAGCCGCCATCCTTGCCCGGCAGGAAGGTGACGCCATAGTCGACATTGGGGTACTGCGTGTTCAAAGCGCCGATGGCGAAGGCGCCGGACGGCGTGATGCCGATATTGCCCGCGGCAAACGCGGCAAAGAAGTTGGAGCCGGTGTCGGTCTGCGCGCCGGCCGGCACCAGATCCTTCTTGACCATCGAGCGGTAGAGGTCGATGGCGCCGCGCAGCTGCGGGCTGTCAAGCGTCGCCTTGGAGCCGTCCCCGGAGAGGATGTCGCCACCCGAGGCCCAGATCAGCGGCGTGAAGGTGAAGATGTTGCAGCCGCCGCAATTGCCGGAGAAGTAGAAGCCCTTGATGTCGCCGCCGAGCGCGTTGACCTTTTCAGCGTCGGCTTCGATCTCGGCCCAGTTGGTCGGGCCTTTTTCAGGATCAAGCCCGGCCTGCTTGAACAGTTTCTTGTTCCAGATCAGCACCGAGGAATCGGCCGAGAACGGCAGGCCGTAGATGCGGCCCTTGTAGGTGCCGGTCTTGACGTGCGCCGGCGACAGGCTGGCAAAATAGGGCAGCGACTTCGCCCAGTCGGTGATGTCTTCCAACTGGCCGGCGGCGGAAAAAGCCGGCGTGTAGATCAGGTCGAGCGAGAGTGCGTCGGGCGCGGTGCCGCCGGCGGCTGCTGCGCCATATTTCGGGATGATCTCGGCATTGGGGATGATGTCGAGCTTGATCTGGTTCTCATGCGCCTTGTTGAAGGCATCGACGATGCGCGGCATGAAGTTCGAGCCGTCGGCGCGCACCCAGATGTTGGCGGTGTCGGCGGCGAAAGCAGGCAGAGCAAAGATGCTCGCGGCAAGAGCGAGCCCGGCTATCATGGTCTTCATGGTTTTCCTCCTCATAGGTTCTCCTCCCTGTTCGGCCGCGCCGCCCGTTTGAACGGACGAGCTTCGGCTTTTTTGCTTCATGCATGTCGTTCTCCCAAAACCGCTGCGCACTTTTGGGCGACATGCATTGATCTCAGCCGCCTGGCGGGCGGCCGCATGACTGACGCACCACCAGCCGGCACGGCAGTTTTCTTATGCCCGGCGCGGCCGGTTGGCCGCCGACGAGCGAAAGCAGAGCGAGCCCTGCCTCGCGGCCAAGGGCTGAAAGGTTCATGTCGACCGAGGTCAGCGGCGGCCGCGTCGCCTCGGCCACGATCTCCCAATTGTCGAAGCCGATGACGCCGACATCGTCGGGCACGCCTATGCCGCGCTCGCGCAACGCGTCGATGACGCCGCGCGCAATCTGGTCGTTGCCGCAAAAGACGGCGTCGGGCGCCCCTGCCCCGCCCGCCTTGCCGTCGAACAGTTTTGCCACCGCCTCATGCCCCCATGCTTCCGACCAGGCGCCGAGCAGCGGCTCGGCAACCGGCAGGCCGTGCTCGGCAAGCACCTCGCGATAGGCCCGGGCACGCTCATGCACCACGGCGAAGCTCGCCGGACCGGTGACATGGGCAATGCGCTTGCGCCCCAGCCGGCAAAAGTGCTCGACCGCCAGCCGCGCCCCGCCGGCATCGTCGGATTCGAAGCCGACGGCGTCGGGATCGGGCTGGGTGAAGGCATAGATCACCGGAATGCGCAGATTGGCGAGATCGACCGGCAGATGGCGGTCGATGCGCTTGCCGGTGGCGATGATGCCGTCGACGCGCTTGTCCAGCATCGCCTCGACATGCAGCTGGGCGAGCCGCATGTCATCCTCGACATTGCACAGGAACACCGAGACGCCGGCATCGACCAGCGCATCGGAAACGCCGGCCATCAGCGGCAGCGAGAAGCGGCCATAGGTATCGTTGGTGAGCAGCCCGACGGTGAAGGAGCGGCGGCGCAACAGGCTCTGCGCCAGGCTGTTCGGCCGAAAACCCAGCCGCTGCGCCGTCTCGCGAATACGCTCGCGCGTCTCCGCCGTCATCCGCCCCTGCCCGTTCAGCGCTTTTGAGGCCGTGGCAACGCTGACGCCGGCAGACGCGGCCACCTGACGCAAGGTGACCGGTGTCTTGGCGGGCGCTGGCGAGGCGTCGGAGGACATGATGCGCGGCGAATTCCCTTGGTTGGGAAAAGGTTTTCTCTTATCGCCAGAGGTGCTGATTGGTGAGGTCAGCGGATGCGGGGCGATTTGGGAAAAGGTTTTCTCAGAGAGAGATTAGGGGAAGGATTTGGGGATGGCAAGGGGGGTGACTTGGATATGGGCGCGTTTCGAGACGACCGCTTGCGCGGATACCGGGTGACCACCAGCGCGCGCGCCAGATCGCGCCGCTTCAGCGTCACCGTGAACAGGAATCGCAGCGCCGAGACCGCGCCGTTGATCGTCGCAGGGCCCACGCCGCTCTCATGCTGACGCAACTGGAAGCGCCGGATGTCCTCGGGCGTCGCGGTGTCGGGAGCACGGCCAAGGAACGCGGCGAAGCGCCGGACATGACGAACGTAGTCCTGCTGCGTATGCGGTCCCAGGCCCCGCATCAGCATGTCTTGCAGCATGCGCTGGCGAAGCGGTGTGATCGGAGCGTCGGTCGACAGGGGAGCCATGGCAAGTTCCTCTCGTTGAAGGGAACTCCATGGTCGGATCGCGGTCTCTACCCGCTCAAGGCCTATGAATACCGCGCCATCTCAGAATCAGGCGACCCTCCCGCGAAGCGGGTTCGTGCATGCGGCGCATTGCTGCCATTCGCAACGCGGACAATGAAGGTCACCCGTTGGGGGTCAGAAGCGGCCATCGCGGACAAAAAAGCACCGACCGCTCACCACGGCTTCCACTCGCCCCACGCGCTTCTCCTGTCGGTTGGAGTTGGCGCCGAGGCATCAGGTCGACGGAGATCGACGCTTGTGGCTGACACCGACTAAAAGGCAACAAAGCGCCGCTAGTTTTCACGGCGCGTGTCGCAAAACGCCGCTACCGTTCGTCCTCTGACCAAAGGAGAGCGCCATGCGAAAACTCGTCATCACCGAATTCATCAGCGTCGATGGCATCGCCGAGGTCGAGAAGCTGCCGGGCGTGACCTGGAACGATGAGATGCAAAGGTTCAAGGACGATGAGCTTGCCGACAGCGGCGCCATGCTTTTGGGGCGCGCGACCTATGAGATTTTTGCCGGCTCATGGCCGAGCGAAACCGGAGATTTTGCCGAGCGGTTCAACGCTGCCGAAACATGTCGCGTCGACCAGCCTGAAGGCGCTCGACTGGAGGCCAGCCGAGTTGCTCAAGGGTCCGCTGCCGGAAGCAGTGAGGACACTGAAGCAAGGCAGCGGCGGCAACATCTATGTGCATGGCAGCCTCAGCGTGGCGCAGGATTTGCTGCGCCACGGCCTGGTCGACCGCGTCAGGCTGCTCCTCTATCCCGGTGCCGCCGGCCAGGGCAAGCCGTTGTTCCCGCCCGGCGAGCCAGTGCCGCTCGAGCTGATTTCGGCCACGCCATTCAGTAACGGCGTGGTGGCGCTCGAGTATGCGCCGATGACGGCGAAGGCGTGATGCGCCGTGACAGCAGCCGCGCCAAGGAGCGGCCGGTGTTTCAACCCGTCCGGATTTCTGTTTGAATGCGGCATTGCGGCGTGGAGTAGCATTCCCATCTCAAACGATCCATTTGGCCCTTTGCGGCTTCGTTTCCTTGCCCGGTGCGCCGATCAGCTCGCTGAGCTGAAGGCCGCGCGTGAAGGCGGTCCTTCGTCCGGGCGAAGCGCCGACGATCCTCTGGTGAGGATCGCTCATTCCCTGGCGGGCGCCGGCGGAACTTTCGGATTTCCTGATATCAGCGCGCGCGCGTCCGAATTGGAGCGGCTGCGGATCGGGCAAGCGGATGCCGCCGAGACAGGACCTGCGCTCGATGCGCTGATCGCGGAGATCGAGCGGGCCCTGGACTGAGCTGGCAGTTCATTTCTTCGGGCCGGTCAGGCCGGTCCTGGTCATCTCGCCCCAGCTCTGGTCGGCGCGCAGATACTGCCACCAGCCCTTCACGCGCCAGAAATTGTTGAGCTGGCGGTAGCCGAAATTCTCGAACACCGCCACCGCCGTCAGCACGGCGAGATCCCGCGCGCGCGGAAAACGCTGCAGCTCGGCCTCTTCGAGGACCAGCGAGCACACGCTCACGCAAACGCCATAGGTGAAAACCAGCGACGTGAACGCCAGGAGATATTCGGTCGAAAGGATGCCGAGCAGCCAGAAGGCCGGGATCAGCACATAGCCCAGCACCTCCGATATCGGCCCGAGCACGTCGACAACCAGTATGTGGCCAAAGCCCAGGAAGCCGACACGACCATAGCGGGGGTTGAAGAGCATGGAGCGGTAGCGGAAGAAGCATTCGAGCGCGCCGCGCTGCCAGCGCGTGCGCTGCCTTGCCAGAACGCGGAGCGACTCCGGCGCTTCGGTCCAGCACACCGGCTCCGGAATGAACTGGATGCTGTATTTGCGTCCGATGTCCATCATGTGGCGATGCAGCTTGATCACGAGGTCGAGGTCTTCGCCCATCGAGCCTCGGGTGAAGCCGCCAACCGCCACCACTTCCGTGCGCCGGAACACGCCGAAGGCGCCGGAGACCAGCATCAGCGTGTTGATGCGGCTCCAGGCAAGCCGCGCCATGAGAAAGGCGCGCAGATACTCGACCACCTGCAGCAGCGGCAGCAGCCGGTGCGGCAGCCGCACCTCGCGCACCCTGCCGCCTTCGATCCTGGAGCCGTTGGCGATGCGGATCGTGCCGCCCACGGCGATGGTGCGCTCGGGATCGTCGATGAAGGGCTGCGCGGCGCGCATCAGCGCATCGGGTTCGAGGATGGAATCGCCGTCGATCACGCAGAAAAGCGGTGCGCGGCAGACATTGATACCGGCATTCTGGGCATCGGCCTTGCCGCCATTTTCCTTGTCGACCACGAACAGCCGTTCGGTCATCGGCGAGGAATAGAGGCCGCGGATCGGCTTGTGCGTCAGAGCCTCCTCATAGGGCCGGTGGAACTTCACCAGCTTGAAGCCTTCGATAAGGCGCTGCAGCGTCTGGTCCTTGGAGCCGTCGTTGATGACGATCACCTCGAAATTCGGATATTCGAGCGCCAGCATCGAGTGCACGCTCTCGACCACGTTCACTTCCTCATTGTAGGCGGGCACCAGCAGCGCGATCGGCGGCGCGACGTCGCCATAACGGTGCCACAGCAGGGCCGAACGCGCGACCGGCGGGCGCGTGGACAGTGCGTAGCCGGCGATGATGAGCTGCAGCAGGTAAACGGCCGTCTGCGCCAGTCCCGTCACGATGATGAACCAGGACAGGATGGAGGCAACCAGGACGATCTCTTGGCTCCAGTCGAACATCAGGCGGCCGGCCCCTCGGCAAGGATCAGCGAGGCCGTGCGCTGGCTGCGCGAGACCTCGCTGACGGCGATCTCGCGCAGCAGCTGTTCCCCCTTCTGGCCGAACGAGCGCAGCGCGTTGGCGGCGGCATAGCGCACGGTCCATGCCTCGTCGTCCATCAACTGCGCGAGCGGCGCGGCGAGTTCGGACAGGCCGAGGCGGCCGGCGGCGTCGGCGGCGTCGGCACGCACATCCCAGCCACTGTTTTCCATCGCCCTGACCAGAATGGCCGGTGCGTTGGCATGTCCGGTCAGGCCGAGCGCCCGCAATGCGGCGGCGGCAACCTCCGGCGACCGGTCGCTGGCCGCGCGGGCAAAGAACTCGCCGAACTGGAAGCCGCCGGCGCGGGCAAGCGCGTCGATCGCGGCCGCCCTTATGAAAGGCACCGCGTCCTGGCGCCCGGCATAATCCCTGAGCTCGTCGAACCGCTTTGGCGGAAAGCGCCTGAAAAGCTCGATCAGGCGCCGCGAGCGCTGCCCCGCCACGCCGATCTTGCGCAGCGTTATGACGAGCGGCGGCAAGGCGCCGACATCGCAGAGCGCGATGGCCACCGCGATCCTGACCTCGCGCGAGCGGTCGCGGTCGAGCGCCGAGAGCAGGCTTGCCACCGCGTTCTCCGAACGTAGCGCCGCCAGCATCTCGGCCGCGTGGATGCGTTCGGCGCCGTTGCCCTTTTCCAGCTGGGTGCCGACAAGCGCCGGCAGCCCACATTCATTGAAGGCTGCAACGAGTTCGTCGTGTTCCTCGCCGCGCAACAGGGAAATGAATTCGAAGCCGGCATCGATCGCCACCCTGGCCGGCACCGCAAGCAGCGCCGCCTTCAATGCCTCGCGATCCCGGTTTTCCGTGAAGGCGATCAGCGCCGTCAGAAGAGAGCGCCGCTGATCGGCGTCCGCCGTCCCCCGGCGCTCGTGCAGCACCCGGCGCACGATCAGCAAAAGCATGATCGCCAGGGAAAGGACACTGAGCAGGATGGACAGGTGCCAGATGTACAACATGATCAGAACCGCGTGGTTAGGCCGAGCCCGAATATGGTTCGGTCGAATGTCGGTCGTTGCTCATGGGCGAGGCTGGCGCGCAGCGTCAGCGGGTCGGTGACGTCCCAGGAGATGCCGCCAAAGACGCTGCGCGTCGGCACCAGCGTGCCGTCGGAGATCTCGGGGGCGTCCGCGTAACCGCTGAACACATTGACGCCCGGCGTGACCGCAAGATCGGCCCGCAGCACATAGCCATCCGCGCGCGTACCGATATCGTCGGCTGCGTGCACCCATCGGGCCGAAAGCCCGAGCCGGCCATCCAGCACATAGGCCTGCACCCAGGGCGAGATCGCGGTGATCTCGGCGTTGGCGAAATCGTCGTAGCGGGTGTCGATGTTGAGCGAGAACGGGCCGAATGCCTTGGCGGGCGCCACGATCTGCCACGAAGCGCCGGCGCCGATCGAGTAGCGCGCCAGGAAATCGGCATCCGGCGTCGCGGCCGCAAGCGCATACGCAGAAACAGTTGGCGAAAAGGCCTGGTCGATGCGGCCTTCGATCTGAACGTCGGTGCGGCCGTAGCGGGTCGCCATCCGGGTGCGGCCCGAAATGGTCGTCCGCGGGGTGAGCCGATAGGCAAGGCCGGCCGAACTGTCGGTCCAGTCGCCAAGTCCGTCGGTGAGATCGCTCACTTCGCTGCCGAGATCGAACCGCCATTTGCGCTGCGGTGGCGCGGCCAGCCTCTGCTCGATATCGCGAGAGCCAGGTTCGAGGGCAAGCGCCTGCCGGTAGGCGTCGCGCGCGGCGTCGTCGTCGCCACTGGCGCGGCGCACATCGCCGATCCCCACCAGCGCCTCGGCATTGCGCGGATCGATCGCCAGCACCCGCTGAAACGACTGCTCGGCCCGCGTGTAATTCTGCTCGAGCAGGGAAATCCGCGCGTCGAGGCCAAGCGCCTCGACATTATCAGGCGCGGTGCCAAGCAGGCCATCGATCATCGCGCGGGCGCGCGGCACGTCGCCTTGCCAGATCGCTAGGCGAACCTTGCCGAGGCGAGCATCGAGAAGGCCCGGCTCTATGGCCAGCGCCTGGTCGAAGAACTGCCCGGCCTCGTCGAATTTCTGCTGGGAGCCCACGACAAGGCCCAGGGCGACCAGGATGTCAGTGTTTTTCGGCGCCAGCCCGAGCGCGCGACGATAGGCCTTCTCCGCCTCGGGCAATTGTCCCGCCGCCCGCAATCTCCGACCCTCCTCCATCAGGCCGGCAACAGGATCCGGCCGCGGAGGGCGCGGCTTCTTCCCCGCGGTCGCGGCTGCAGGCTTCGCCTTGCTGCTCCTGGCCTGCTGGGCCTTGCGGATGTTGGCGACAAGCGTGGCCGCGTCGGCATTGCCGGGCTCGGCACGCGAGACCTTTTCGGCCAGCGGCAGCGCGGCCTCGATATTGCCGGAGCGGAATTCGATCTGGGCCATGCCGAAGCTGGCATCCAGATAGGCCGGCGCGAGCGAAAGCGCCTTGGAAAAGGCCTCGCGCGCCGCCGGCAGATCGTTGCGGCCAAGCTCAGCGAAGCCGAGTTGCACCAGGGCGTCGGCATTGTCGGGCTTGAGCGCCAGCGCGCGCCGAAGCAGATCTGCCGCTTCGTCGAAATTCTGGGCTTGCCTGGCCTTCACGCCGGAGGCGTACAGTTCGTCGACCGTCTGGGCCAGCGCCGCGGCAGGAGCCGCGGCAACCGCCAGGAACATGCATGCGGCAATGATGGCGCGCCGGCCGCGCCGCATCAGCGTCTCCCGCTCTTCCGCGCGAGCAGACGCGCAAGCCGGGCCAGGAGTTCCTCGGGAATGAATGGTTTCACAAGGTAGTCGTCAGCTCCCTTCTCAAGGGCCGAGACGATGTCCCTTTCGCCCTTGCGGGCGGTCAGCATGACGACCGGGGTCTCGGACAGGGCCGGATCGCCCTTGATGCGGGCAAGCACCTCCAGGCCATCGGCCTTGGGCATCATCGCGTCGAGCGCGATGATGTCCGGTGCCTCCTTCTCCGCCTTCGAGAGCGCTTCCGCCCCGTCTACCGCCTTGATGACCTCGTATCCCTTTGCCCTGAGCCTGAATTCCATCAGTTCGAGCAACAAGGGATCATCATCGCAAATCAGAACTCTTGCCTTCGCTCCGTTCACCAGCCTTGCTCCGGTTCGCGCCTCGTTTGCCGCTAGCCCCCCGGAGTGATTGATCCCATGAACCGACATCCGCCAACGCGGTTCATGCAGGCAGACAATTTCCTCTCGAACCTCTCGCCGACGACCGCCAATGCCGCGCGGTTATAGACAACCTGATTCGAGACGACTGCACCTCAGCACAATCAGTAGATGAATAGGGCGGCATGGTATAGGAGCCGCGAACGGCATCGCACAAGCTGCGGACAACCTACGCTCCGCCGACCGCTCGGTGCCTAGGCGGCCCGTTATCTCCGGCTGAGCGCAAGCAGGTTCTTGACTTCACCGGCAAGCGCAAGCGGGTCGAACGGCTTGGCGATCACCCCTACCGCCCCCATTGCCAGATAGCGTTCGACCTCATGCGTCTGGGTGCGCGCGGTGATGAACACCACGGGTATCGACGCCGTCGGTCCGGATTCGGCCAGCCGCTTCAGCGTCTCCGGCCCGTCCATGTCCGGCATCATCACGTCGAGCAGAATGAGGTCGGGTTCCCATTCGGCGGCATCAGCCAGCGCCTGCATGCCCGAACAACAGGACCGCACCTCGAATTCCGGCTCGAGCTCCAGCGACATCTGGGCGATTTCGCGGATATCGTCCTCGTCATCCACATAGAGGATCCTTGCGGGCATCAGCATCACTCCTTGGCGTGCGCGGCAGACCGGGTGCCCCTGCGGGACGAAACCAACATGCTTCTGACCAGCTTGGCGACATCGATCTCCGACGCCCTGGTCTTGGTCATCATCGCCTGCACCCGGTCGCCGAGTTTCTCGTCCAGTTCCGCCGCCGAAAACACGATGACCCCGGTCTCCAGCGGCAGATCGATGAGCAGATCCAGCCCCGATCCGTCGGGAAGCGCGATGTCCAGGATGACCAGGTCGAAGCGATGCTTCGCGACCGCCCGCCGTGCCTCCTGCAGCGTTTTCGCCGAGGTAAACAAGACGCTCGGACCCAGCCCCGCCGACATCACGGCAAGCACACCCTCGTCGTCCTCGACATGGAGGATCCTCGGCCTCCGCTCGACCTTGCCTTCAACGATCTTGGCAAGAGCGGCGTGAAGCCGCCTCGAATCCACCGGCTTCTCCAGCCAATCGACGATGCCGACGGCGGTGCCGTTCAGCGAGCGCTTGGCCTCATCGGCGACGGCGGAGATGACGATGACCGAAATATCGGAATTCACCGGTGACGCCCTGATGTCGTGGAAGAGCTTGATGCCGGATTCCCCCGCCAGCCTGATGTCGAGCGTCAGCGCCACGTAGTCGCGGGAGCGCAGCAGCGCCTTGGCGGTGTCGATGTCGGGGGCGACGTCGCTGGAAAAGCCTTCCGCATCAAGAAGTGCCGCAATCACCGCCGCGACGTCGGCCTCGTCCTCGCAGATGAGAACACGCAGGCGGCCATCGCGCGGCCGCGACCGGCGCTCGACCAAAACCGGCTTCTCGGCCTGCCTGTGCGCTTCGGCAAGGTCGACGTGAAACGAGGTTCCTTTGCCTTCCTCGGTTTCGAAGGAAACGCCGCCGCCCAGCTTTTCCGCAATGGCCTTGACGATGCTCAAGCCCAGGCCGGTGCCGCCTATCCTGCGGGTGCTGGAGGCATCCGCCTGCTCGAACTTGCCGAATATGCGGCTGCGGAAGGCCTCGGGGATGCCGGCGCCCTGATCGATCACCGAGATGCGCAGCATGTCGCGATCGCGACGCTCGAGTTTCACCGTCACGGTTCCGTCGGCGTCAGAGAACTTGATCGCATTCGACAGCAGGTTCGCCATCACCTGATGCAGGCGGTCCGGGTCGATGTTGGCCTCAGCGCGCGGGGCATCGTCGACCAGGACGATGCGGATCCGGCTATCGGCCATGTAGTTGGAACTGGCGGCAATGGCCTGCTCCAGGACTGGGCGGACAGGCATCTGCTTGATCTTGAAGGCGATCACACCCGATTCGATCTTCTCCATGTCGAGGATATCGTTGATGAGAAGAACCAGCCTCTCACTGTTTTTGTGGGCGATGTTGACGAGGTTGGCCGCCTTGGGCGGCAGTTCGCCGGCCACGCCGGCCGCGATCAGGCCCAGCGAGCCGCGGATGGAGGTCAATGGGGTGCGCAATTCGTGGCTGACCGTGGAAATGAAATCGTTCTTGAGCTGGGCGGTGCGCTTCTGCTCGGTGATGTCGCGATTGTAGGTGATGACACCGGTGATCTTGCCGGACTCGTCGCGGAACGGGGCCTTGAGCGTGTAGAGCCAGCCTTGCCTGCCATCCGGTAAAAGCGCCGGCTGATCGATCCGCAGCGTCTGCCCGGCCTCCAGCGCGCCCATCTCATCCTGGCGGAAGCGCTCTGCCACCTCCTTCGGATAGAAATCGAAATCCGTCTTGCCGATGAGCTCCTCCACCGAAGCGGCGCGAATCATGTCGGCGGTGGCGGGATTGGCGGCGATGAAGCGGCCATCCACATCCTTTATGTTCAGGCAGTCCGGCAGCTCGCGAACCATGGCCCGGTAGATCATGTTGGACACCAAGAGATCGCGCCGCCGCTGCTGGCGGTCGAGCAGCACGCCGATGATGATCGTGCTGAGAAAACGGAACACGAGGGACGGGAACGTGCTCTGTTGCACCAGGCCGGCGATTTGCGCGGGGATCACCAGGAGCGTGATCAGCCCGGCAAGGGCAACCGATACGCCGAGACCGAATATGTCGTACATGGTGCGCGACCGGGCCGCGACGATGTGGTGCCACGCAATGCCAACTACAGCGGTGATGAGGATGCCCACGACACCGACGCTCGCGCCCTGCCCGCCGAGATGGATGCGATAGGCAATGGAGCCGACCGTGGCGATGAGCATTGCCGGCCATCCGCCGAAGAACGCGGCGGCGGCAATGAAGGCGGCGCGCAGATCGACGACGAAGCCGGAGACGGTCAGGGCCGTCGCCATAGAAATGATCGCGCCCACGCACATGACCACGCCGAGAAGCAGCGACTGCATCCGCCGCGAGAGACGCCCGGTGAAATCCGCCACAAGGTCCCAGGCGACCACGAGGATGGAGACCAGGGCAAGATTGGCGAGGAGTGAGTGCCAGATCTCGATCATGACGTTCCGGCTCCTTTTTTCCGGATAGATACCGGCAAAACCTATCCGAGGTCTAAAGAGCCGGCGCTCTGCGGCAACGGCGCATGTCGAAACTGCGCAGAAATTGTGCCGACCGGCCTGGCTTCGTGGCGGCTGAACCGCCAGTCGCAATGCGCTGCGATGCGTGGATCGCCTGTTGGCGATCTCGCGGATGTCGGCCCCCTGGGAGCACCGGCAGTGCCGCCAGGGTGGTGACGGTGTCGACCTCGCGGGGCTTCGAATGCGCTGATCCAAACACGGCGACTCGTTGGTGCAGAACAGCGCCAGTGCTGGCAAGGGCGCCAAAATGGTTGCGCCGGTGCTGCGGCCCGTTGCGGTTGACTTTTCCTGGGGGGCAGTTCCGGAAAATGCCCATGGTTTGGGCAGTTTGCCAATCACTGTGGCATTTATACAACCACTAATTTAATCACCGCCTGCTAAGACACGCTGGGCTTATTCATTGGGGGTACGGGCGATGTTCACGCGCTTTTTTGCGAAATCTATTCTTCTGTGTGCCGTTTCGACAGTGGCTTTGATGTCTGCCGCGCATGCGGCCGATGTCGCTCAGCCGGTCGAGGCGTCCGGGTTCAACTGGAGCGGGCTCTATGTCGGCTTCGGCGTCGGCGCCGGCGCCAACGTTCATGAGATCAGCAGCGACTTCATTCCGGGCCTGTCGCTGAACGGCATCGGCGGCGAAGGCGTCTACGGCGAAGCGACCGTCGGCTACGACTATATGGTTTCGCAGCGCTTCCTGCTGGGCGGGCTGATCGACGCCCATTTCGGCAATATCGAGACCTCGCTTGACGCATTCGGGCTCAGCGCCTCGATCCAGGAAACCTACGGCTTCGATGCCGGCCTGCGCGCTGGCTATCTCTTCACGCCGAACACGCTGGGCTATGTGCTGGGCGGCTATTCCTGGCAGAAGTACAAGCTGGACACCAACGCGGGCTTTGACCTCGATTGGGACCAGGGCGGCTACTTCGTCGGCGCTGGTGTCGAGACCGCCGTCGCCGGCAACTGGACGATCAAGGGCGAGTACCGCTACACGCGCTTCGCCACCAATGACGATCTGCTTTCCCAGTTCGGCGCGCCGGATGGCGCTCTCAACCTCGACACGTCGCGGCATACGTTCCAGGTTGCGGCCAACTATCGCTTTGGCGCCCAGAACGGCGGCGGCGCGGCCTTTGAGGCGCCCGCCTACAGCTGGACCGGCTTCTATGCCGGCGGCGCCGTAGGCGCCGGTGCGTCCGTGCATCAGCTCGACGTTCCGCCTGCCGGTGTATCGTCGAACGGGATCGGCGGCGAAGGCGTGTTCGGCGAAGCGAGCATCGGCTACGACCAGGATTTCGGCAGCTGGGTGGCAGGCGTCATGGTCGACGCACGCTATTCCGGCATGACGTCGAAGGTGGAAGTCCCCGGCGGCCAGATCAACCTTGACACCGACTACGGCTTCGACGTGCTTGGCCGCCTCGGCATGAAGGTCAACGAATCCACCCTCGCCTACGCGCTCGCCGGCTACAGCTGGCAGCATTTCGACCTCAACGCTTCGGCGCCCATCGGCGACATCCTCGATTGGGGCTCCAGCGGCTTCTCGGTGGGTGGCGGTGTGGAAACGGCCGTATCGAGCAACATGACGGTCGGTCTCGAATACCGCTACTCGCAATTCGCCGAGAAGGATTTTTCAGCGGATCTCGGCGCGCCGGACGATACCCTCACCTCGACGCCCTCCTTCCACACCGTGCGGATCGACGCCAAGTACAAGTTCAACTAAAAGCCCTTTCACTAAGGCCCTCCAGGCAAACAGCTAGAGCCCGTCGGCAATACCGGCGGGCCTTTTTGTTTCCTTAGAAATGTTGCCGCGGGCGCTTCACCGCCGCGGATACAAATACCCCACGCCGCGGATCGTCTTGATCAGTTCCGGCTTGGCCGGGTCCTTCTCGGTCCGGCGGCGCAGCCTGGTTATGCGGCTGTCGATGCTGCGGTCGAACGGCTCGTCGCCTCTCGGCGGCGCAAGGTCGAGCAGTTCGTCGCGGCCGATGACCTGGCCGGGCCGCGTGGCGAAAGCCGCGACCAGGTCGAGCTCCATCGGCGTCAGCGACATTGCCCCGCCCTCGGCGTCGCTTAGGGTCCGCGCGACTGCGTCGAACACATAGGGTCCAAAAGCGAAATGCCCCGCCGGCAAGGGATCGGCGCCATCAGTTCCCTTCGGCCGGCGCCTGCGCAGCACCGCGGCGATGCGCGCCTCCAGTTCGGTCGGCGCGAAGGGTTTTATCAGATAGTCGTCGGCGCCGACTTCGAGGCCCGCCACCTTGTCGAAAACCGAGTCGGCGCTGGTCAGCATGACGATGCCCGCATCGTGATGCTCGCGCAGCCAGCGGGCGAGGCTAAAACCGTTCTCGCCGGGCATGTTGAGGTCGAGAACGACAAGGTCGGCCTTTGCCGCCATGATCACCGCGCGCAGTTCGGCGCCGCCGGATGCGGTGCGGACGCCATAGCCCTTTGCCTGCAGATAGTCGGCGATCATGAACGCCACGTCGGTCTCGTCGTCCACGACAATGATGTCGGCCATGCGTTCCCCCGATGCCGCGAGCCACCACCGGAACGTACAGGGCATTCGCCCGGGGTCAACCGCACCCTGCCCTGGCGGCAATTCTCGCCCGATCGACACACTGAAACAGGGACCGCCGAGAAAGCCGGCCCACGACATCGTCGTGAAACCTGGCAGCGCCAGCCTGACGGACAGTACAATGAAAGAGGGAGCAATGCCTTGGCACCGTCAGCGATGGCCGACTTGACAGGTCGGGAGCCGTTCAGTCCACTGGCCACGCGGGAGCAGCAGCATCGCGACCGGCGCATCCGTCAGTGGAGATCTCGCCTTGCCGACCTCCTCGAAATTGCCCCTGTCCCGGCATTACGCGTTCGCCATGGCCGCCCTGCCTTTGGTGTTGCTTGTCGCCGGTCTCGGCCTGCATCAGTTCCAAAGCCGGCAATCGTCGCTTGTTCCCTACGCGATCATTCTGGCCGGCCTGCTGGTCTTCCTGTTCGCTGTGCACCGGATAGTTCTGAGCGAATTTGGCCGTCCAGGCCTCGGCCATGAACGCTCGCCAGGCAATGGCGCTCAGCAAGCCGAGACGGTTTCGGGCAGTGCCGAAGGTGCCGAGCAAAGACGGGCCCGCGAGGCCTTGGAGGCCAGCGAACAGCGCTACCGCAGCGTGGTCGAACTGCAGACCGAATTCGTTGTCCGCATGTCGCCCGACGGTTACCTGACCTTCGTCAACGATGCCTATTGCCGGGCATGCCGGATGACGCGGGAACAGCTTCTGAGCCCCTCCTGGTGCGAACTCGACGTGCTTCCGCCGGACGAGCGGCGCCGGTTCGTCGAGCATCTCGGCCGCCTTACCCCGCGGGCGCCGGACGCCAGCATAGAACTTCTTAACGCAATGCCCGATGGCGTCAGCCGATGGCTGGCCTGGAACGATCACGGCATCTTCGATGGCGAAGGCCGCCTGATCGAAGTGCAATCCGTCGGCCGCGACATCTCCGACCGCGTGTTCGCCGAACAGGCGCGACTTGAAGCAGAGAAACTGTCGAGAGAAGGGGATGCGCAGTTCCGCGCTATCGCCGAGGGCGTGCCACTCCCGATCACCATATCGGCAATCGACGGGCCCGAAATCCTGTTCGTCGACGAGCCAGCGCGCAAGATACTTGGCATCGAGATCGGCCAGGTCGGAGCAGAAGCGATATCGACCTGGGAAAGCCGCGCCCGGCGCGACGATCTCATGCGGCTGCTGCTGCGTGACGGCATCGTCGACGCATTCGAAGCCGGCATGACCACCATGCAAGGGATGCGGATCGACACTTTGGTTTCGGCGCGGCTGATCACGCGCGGTGGCCGTCCGGCCATGCTTGCCGCCGTCACCGACATCACCCGCCAGCGCGAAGCCGAGGCGGAAATCGCCCGCCAGCGTGAAACGCTCTATCAATCCGAAAAGCTTTCCGCGCTTGGTTCTCTGCTGGCCGGCGTGGCGCACGAGCTCAACAATCCGCTGTCGGTCGTCATCGGCTACAGTTCGATGCTGAAGGAGTTTTCGACCGACAGCGCGACCGTGGGACGGGCCGACAAAATCCATGCGGCGGCCGAACGGTGCTCGCGGATCGTGCGGACGTTCCTGGCCATGGCGCGCAAGAAGCCGCCGACAAGAGGCGCCGTCGACATCAACGAAGTCGTCATCGCCTCGCTGGAGCTTGCCGCCTACAGCCTGCGCTCGGCCGGGATCGAGATCCGTACCGAACTGGAGGATGGGCTGGCCAATATCTGGGGCGATCGGGACCAGCTGCATCAGGTCATCACCAATCTGGCGGTGAATGCACAGCAGGCCTTGCTGCAGGTGCCGCATCCGCGGCGGCTGGCGATCATAACCACCGGGGAAGACGGCGCCGTCGAGATCGTGGTTGCCGACAACGGTCCGGGCATGCCGGAGACTGTGCGGGCGCGCGCCTTCGAGCCTTTCTATACGACCAAAGCGGCCGGCGAAGGCACCGGCGTCGGCCTGTCCGTCTGCCACGGCATCGTGACCGCCCATGACGGCAGCATCGAGCTGGATTCGACCGAGGGCGGCGGGGCGCGCTTCACGATCCGGCTTCCGACCGGCAAGGCCGAGGCGGTTTCGGCGCCGGCGACGGCCGGCAAGTCGCCGCCTGCGCCATCGGCCGCGCGCATTCTGGTGGTCGACGACGATATCGATATTGCCGCGATGATCGCCGAGATGCTCAGGCGCGCCGGCCACGACGTGACCATTGCCGACGACGCGCATGCCGCCTTGAGAGCCGTGCGCCACGAAAGGGTCGACCTCTTGATCAGCGACATACGCATGCCCGGCCTGGATGGACCCGGCCTCTACCGCGCATTGGAGGAGGTGCGCCCCGGGCTCGCCAGCCGGCTGCTGTTCGTGACCGGTGACACGCTGGCCCCCGAGATCGATCGCTTCATCGGCGAGACTGGCGCGCCGGTGGTCGAAAAGCCACTCGATCCGCAAAGCTTTCGCAGGCTGGTGACGGAACGCCTCAGCGCAATGGAAGAGGCCAAGGCATGACCAGGCAGAAATTGCTCATCGTCGACGACGAAGCGCCCTTGCGCGAGATGCTGTGCGACTACCTGCCGATGCACGGCTTCGACGTCCGGGCTGTCGCGGATGGAGCGGGCATGCGCGCCGAACTCGACAGCTTCGATCCCGATCTCGTCATTCTCGACGTCAATCTCATCGGCGAAAGCGGCTACGACCTCGCCCGCGAAATCACCGAACGGAGCCGCATTGGGATCCTGATGCTGACTGCCGTCGGCGACCTGCCTCACCGGCTCGAAGGCCTCGCCGCCGGCGCCGACGACTATATGGCCAAGCCGTTCGAGCCGCGTGAGCTTCTGGCGCGGGTCAGAAGCGTCATAAGGCGCCTGGGCGAGGAAGAACAGGCGCCGGCAAACCGCATCCGCTTCGGCCGCTGCGTCCTCGACATGGATGGCCGCACGATGGTCGATCCGGACGGCGCCGACGTCGAACTGACGCCCATGGAATTCGACCTGCTCTGCGTGTTCGCGCGCCATCCCCGGCAGATATTGTCGCGCGACCAGCTTTGCAGGCTGGCGCACAACCGCGACCTTGAGCCGGGCGACCGCAGCATCGACATCCGCATCACGCGATTGCGCAAGAAGGTCGAGGCCGAACCGGACGTGCCGATCGTCCTGGTGACGGTTCGCGGCGAAGGCTATGTCTTCGAGCCCGCCCGCAATGAGGCGCGAAGCCGCTAGGGCTGCGACTTGCGACCTGGGCGGATGTCTGTCGCAGTGCCTCACGCCGTCCAACCCGCTTGCGAACTTCCCTGCGCAGGCTGCGCGCGGTGTCGCGCACGACGGGAATGGTCCAGCGCGCGGTTGCGGTCGCGATCAGCAGCCCGGCAACCGGATCGACGAAACGGGCAATCATCGTACCTTCCCAGACCATGGCTGTTGCCAGCGACGCGGCGATCAACAGGTTCGACGAGAGCTTGTCGGAGAACAGGCAGATTTGAGCGCGGGCCAGCGCCGAAGCAGCAGTCAAGTTGCGGGCCTTCCAGCGACGCAGGATCCAGAAATTGATCGCCGCATAGGCGAGATTGAGGTTCATGGCGAGGAGCACGCCTGAGCCGTGCGGTTCGACGCCGCCGGCCGTGATGCGCTGGACCGCGATGCCAGCGACGACAGCCATGGAAAGGCACATGCCGAGGGCAGCTAGCGCATTGGCGAGTGTTTCCGCCAAGGCCGCCCGGCGCTTGCCGATGCCCGATTTCCTGCCACCGGCAACGACCGCGACAACAACCAGCACCAGCATGTCCATCAGCGTCAGCGCGAGATCGGCGCGGATGGTCAGCGAGGTGGACGTGGCGGCCGCGTAGGCCGTCAGCAGCAGGCCAGGCGTGCCCGCCAGAACAGCCAGACGCGCCGTGCGGGCAGCGGCTGCCTCGGCATCCGATCCGCCATTGTTTGCTTGCAAGGTTTGCATCGCCAGAGCCTCCCCGTTCAGGCGCCACCGATGACGCAGCGATGTTGCGCTGATTTGCCGAACTGCCGGCTGAAGGTTTCGTTTGTGTCGCCGCGCGGCGTGCTCGCCGCCATCGTCATCGTTTTTGGACAACAGGCGGACGTTTCGGCCGTGGGCGATCGCAACAATCGAAACAATTGGGACGAATTCGGCATTCGCCTGAAACAGCCGGCAGCGAAAAGACTGCCCATGGAGCGCACCCGGCGGGACGGCTCCCCCAAGAGAAGGAAATCAAGATGAATCGCCTCAAGACTTACATTGCCGCTGCCTCGGCAATGGCCTGCCTCGTCGCCCCGGCCAACGCCGCGCGGACGGGCAACTCGTTGACCAGCAATGGTCTCGGCGTCTTTGCACTCAACGGAGTACATGTCGACGGCATCGTCCTTGCGAAAAGCCTTGCTCCGGCCGGCGGCTCCGCTGTCGACACGAGCAACGGCAATTTGCCGGCTGTCCAGAACGGCAGTACCCAATCCTCCACCGTCGGAACGGCCATCAACAACGGCCTTCCGGCTGTTCAGCACGGCGGCGGTGGCGCCGGTTATGATGGGCCGACCCCCAAACCGAGGCGTTAGAAGCGCCGCGCGTCCAATTGCGCGACCAAAAGATGCAGTCAGGTGGAACGGATGGCCCCGCGCCCTCCGTTCTCTGTCCAGCGAAAGTCAATGACAAAGCTGCCTTTGGCCACGCCCACCAACCCCTCACAAGGCGTCACGTCGGGAACCAACAATGTCACTCAACCGCGTCATCCACACCGGCTCTGCGCATTGGTGGCCATCGGCGCGGCCATTTCCGACGTGGTCGCCACCGCTGCTGACGAGGCCGGGACCCGACAGGCGATCAGCTCGATCTCCGTGGTCGGCACGAGGTTCGAGGTAACGACGGGAGACGGCCACATTGTCCCTCAAGACGATCTCGTCGGCGCCATTCTGACGCTCGGTCACGGACACGACCGGGTGCCGCTGCGCATCGACGCGGTCGACACCGATCCGAGGAACCCGGATGGCGCGATCATGCTCTACACCATGTCGACCCGCGACGCGGCGACAGGCGAGTGGCGCAACATCTGCGAACCCGACGCCGAAGGCAGGCGCATGGGCTTCCCGCTCGCCGGCACGTGGACGCAAGACGGTCGCCATCTGCCGTCCGACACGGCCTTCAGCATTACCTGCACCGGCGGCGCCCAGGCCAAATGCGCGCGTTTCGGCTATCGGCCTTGGGAAAAACTGCCGGATGGAACGCCGCTTTGGGATCATCACCAGGCATGCACCCGCATGATCCGCGCCGATTATTGCGGCGACGGTGTCGGCCATACGCGCAACGGCACGCCGATCGTCATCTACGACAGGAACGGCATTCAGCAGGACGAGGCGGCGCCGGGGATGGCGTTCGAAGCGGCGTGGGGAGTGGACGGCGCGCTGTGCGTCAGCCGCACGAGGATCCCCGACGTGCTGACGATGGAAGGCCTGACGGCGATCTGTCCGGGCGTGCGGCAACTGCCGCAGGCAGCGGCGTGCGAAAGCCACGCCGGGGCGCTGATCCTTAACCGTTCGATCGAGCCGTAATCCGCCGGCATCACGTTCGGGCAGCGCGCCTGTTGGGCTTCGGCTTGTCGTCGCGCGACCGCCCCTCCACCACCTTCGCGATCTCGCGCTTCAGCTCGTCCTTGATGTCGACGGTTTCGCTCATCAGCGCGTCGATCTTCATGAAGTCGAGCACACGGTATTTCGACACCGCCGGGCGGACCAGAATGTCGGGCGGGCACTGCTTCAGCTTGTTGGCGATGATCGACTGCATCATCAATTGCGTGGCGCCGAACATCAGGTCGACCGTGGTCGGATGCTTGCGCTCGATCTCGCTCGGCGCGCCGACGACGTCGATGGCGATGATGATGTCGGCAGCCTTTTCGATGAGATCGAACGGCACCGGGTTGTAGATGCCGCCGTCGATCAGCACCCTTCCGTCGCGCGTCACCGGGCGGAACACGGCGGGAATGGCGGCCGAGGCTGCCAATGCCGAATGCAGGTCGCCGCTGTCGAACACGGCGAGCTTGTGGCCGAAATAGTCGGTCGCCGTCACCTGCAGCGGGATCTTCAGCTCGGCGAAGGTTTCGGGGATGGCGTCGGGCAGGAACGCTTTCAGGATGCGCTCGATGTTGAACTGGCTGACGCGGATGCCGCCCTGCATCGCCTCGGCGAGGGTGCCCGGGCGCGCGCGCCACATGCGCGTCGCCACCTCGGCGCGGCGGCCGAGGATCGAGCGGGCATAGTCGTGGATGTCCTTGCCGGCCATGCCCGAGGCCATGCCGGCGCCCATGATGGCGCCGATCGAAGAGCCGGCGATGGCGACCGGCTTGATGCCGAGCTCGTCCAGCGCCTCTATGGCGTGGATATGCGCCAGCCCGCGCGCACCGCCACCGCCAAAGGCAACACCGAAGGTGGGGCTCATCCCTTTCCTCCTAGCGCCGGCCCGACGATCATGATGGCCGGCTCGGCAGATAGCAGCTTCTTCGCCGCCGCCTTGACCTGATCGAGCGTCACTGCATTGATCAGCGCCGCGCGGCGCTGCATGTAATCGATGCCGAGCTTGTCCAGTTGCAGCTCGACCAGCGTCGCGGCGATGGCGCTGGAGGAGTCCAGATTGTTGATGGGGTAGGCGCCGATCATGTATTTCTTGGTCGCCTCCAGCTCGGCCTCGGTCGGCCCCTGCTCCGCCATATCCTTCACCACCTTGCGCACGATGCCGAGGGTCTCGAAGGCGCGGTCCGAACGCGTCGCCGTGGTAACGATCAGCGCGTTGGCATGCTGGTGGTCGACGAGGTTGGAATCGACGCCATAGGCCAGCCCGCGTTTCTCGCGCACCTCGTCGTAGAGGCGCGAGGTGAAGGTGCCGCCCCCAAGAATCTCGTTCATCAGCACTGCGGCGAAGAAATCCGGCGCGTTGCGCTGCACGCCGGGAAAAGCGAGCTGCAGCGAGGTCTGCGGCAGGTCATAATTCACCTCCACCTGCTGGCCCAGTTTCAGGGCTGTGTCGGCGACCGGGGCGAGCGCCTGCTTTTGCGGCAGGTTGCCGAAGACCTGGTCGAGCTTGCCTTTCAAAGTCGCGGCATCGATGTCGCCGACCACCGCGACATGCAGGCCATCGCGGGCGAAACTGGCCTTGTAGAATGCCCTGATATCGTCGGGCGTGATGGTGGCGATGCTCTGCCTGGTGCCCTCGTCCGGCCGAGCATAGGGATGCTCGCCATAAATCGCACGCAGCCATTTGCGCTGGGCGATGGCGTTGGGGTCGCGTTCATTGGCGATGATGCCGGACAGGATCTGGGCGCGGATGCGGTCGATTGGCGCCTGGTCGAAGCGCGGCCTGTTGACCGCGAGCGTCAAAAGGTCGAAGGCGGCGTCCTTCTGTTCGGAAAGCATGCGCATCGAGCCATAGGTGCCGTCGCGCTGCGCATCGAAACCCATTTCGGCGCCGGCATCGTCGAGCTTGACCTGGAAGGCGTCGCTGTCGAAATCGCCGGCGCCCTCGTCAAACAGGCCGGTCATCAGATTGGCGAGCCCTTCCTTGCCGGCGGGATCCTGCGTGGAGCCGCCGTCGAAGACGAAGCGGATGGTGACGATCGGCACCGAATGGTCCTCGACCAGCCAGGCGGTGATGCCCTTGGGCGACGTCACCTCCTGGATATCCATCGCCCGCGCGGCCAGAGCCGGCAGGATGAGGAAGAGGATGGAGAGGAGCAGAGTGGCGATGGCGTGCAGCGCGCCCTTCCCTTCTCCCCTTGTGGGAGAAGGTGGATCGGCGCGAAACGCCGAGACGGTTGAGGGGTGTTGGACGGATCGCTGTCGGTGCCAAGCTGGAACACCCCTCATCTGACCTCGCTTCGCGAGGCCACCGCCCAGGGGCGAGCCACGGGTCTCGCCCCCTCCTTCGGACCCCACAAGGGGGGAAGGGGGAGCCTGGCGGGGAGAAGTGAACGTGCCGCTGTGCAAGCTCATCATCATCAATTCCTCACCTGCTGCTGCGGCAGGAGATAGCCTGTCGTCGAATGGTCGAGCACCAGATAGCGCACTGCCACCGCCTTGACCTCGTCGGCGGTGACCTTGCGGATGCGGTCCGGCCATTCCTCGATATCCTTGACATTGCCGCCGGTGGCGAGCGTCGAGCCGTACATGTTGGCCATGTCGTCCTGCTTGTCGCGGGCGAAGATCACCGAGCGGACATAGCGGTCCTTGGCCTTCTCCAACTCGTCCGGCGTGACGCCGTCCTTGGCGATGCGGGCGACCTCGGCATCGACCGCCGCCTCGACATCGCTGAGCTTGGCATCGCCGCGCGGCGAGCCGTAGACGGTGAAGTTGGTGGCGTCGAACATGGTGCCCTGGAACCAGGCGCCGGCTTCCCCGGCGATGCCCTGCTTCACAACAAGCTGCTGGTAGAGCCGGCTGCGGTTGCCGCCGCCGAGGATCTCGGCCAGGAGGTCGAGCGCCTCGGCCTCGCCAGGCTGGGCGGTGCGATAGGACGGCACCACCCATTGCGTCGAAAAGCTCGGCACCGAAACGCGCGCATCGGTCAGCGTCACCGTGCGCTTGGTGTTCTGCTCCGGCTCGACCGGGCGGATGCGCGGGGGTAAGTCCGGGCCGCGCGCGACCTTGCCGTAGGTCTTTTCGGCCAGCGCCTTCACCATGTCCGGCTCGACATCGCCGGCCACGATCAGCACGGCGTTGTTGGGCCTGTAGTATTTGTCATAGAAGGCGATGGCGTCCGTGCGGTTCAGCTTTTCCATCTCCTGCATCCAGCCGATCACTGGAATGCGATAGGGCTGGTTCTGCCACAGCGTGGCGTTGACCTCCTCATCGAGCACCGCTTGCGGGCTGCTGTCGATGCGCGAGCGGCGCTCCTCCAGGATCACGTCGCGCTCGGTCTTGATGACGTCGTCGGTGAGGATGAGGTTGCGCATGCGGTCGGCCTCGAAACTCATCATCTCGCCAAGGGCCGACGGCGCCACCGTCTCGTGGAAGGCGGTGTAGTCGTATGAGGTGAAGGCGTTGTTGGAGCCGCCGATGGCCGAGATGGCGCGGTCGAACTCACCGGCGGCGTGGTTGGTCGTCGCCTTGAACATCAGATGCTCGAAGAAATGCGCGATGCCTGATTTGCCGGGCGGCTCATCGGCGCTGCCGATCTTGTACCACACCATATGGGTGACGATCGGGGCGCGATGATCCGGGATGACGACCACCTCCATGCCGTTGTTAAGCAGGAAGTTGGTCACCTTGCCATCGTCGGCGGCGAGCGCGGGACCGGCCAGGGCCAGCGCCGTGGTGAGCACCGCGCTCCGCAGCCATTTAGTATGAGGTGTCATCGATGGCTCCGGTTGTCATGGGCGCGACGATAGGCGGGGTTCATGGACGAGGCAAAGTGAATTGTTCGTCATTTTCGAGGCAGTGTGCTCAGTTCCTCGCCCCCGCAAGGCGGGGGAAAGGGTGGCTCGGCGAAGCCGAGACGGAGAGGGGGATTGCGCCGACGAACCGAGGAAAAGCTGGCCTGACCGTTTTCGAAAACCGCCAATGCTAGCGCCTCGCACAACCGTCCCCCTCTCCGGCCGTTTGCGCGGCCTCCCCAAATGAAGGATTGGGGGAGGAAGCGCCAATCGCGGAAGCCTCACCCAGCCTCGATGAACCGGATCACCGTCTCGCCGTAGCCGCGCTCGTCGACCACCGAAAAACCCGGCCCTGGTTCGAAGGGCGCCGATGCAACCTCCTCGACCACGCAGAGCGCGCCAGGCAAAAGCCAGCCGCCTGCCCTGGCCGAGCGCAGCGCACGTTCGCCAAGGCCCTTGCCGTAGGGCGGATCGGCGAAGACCAGACCAAAAGCCGAAAGCGTGCCGGCTTCACCCAAAGCCGTGGCATCGCGTCGAAAAATCTTGGTGCGCCCGGTAAGTCCGAAGGTCTCGACATTGGTGCGGATCAGGCCGCGCCCTTCCGCCGATTCCTCGATGAAGACGCCGTAGGATGCACCGCGCGACAACGCCTCGAGGCCGAGCGCGCCGGTGCCGGCGAACAGGTCGAGCACGCGCGCGCCGTCGAGCTTGTCGGCGAAGCGGTGCGCCAACACGTTGAACACCGCCTCGCGGGTGCGGTCGGTGGTCGGGCGGATGGCATGATCGCGCGGGGTCGCCAGCGGACGCCCGCGAAACTCGCCGCCGACGATTCTCATCTGGTCCTGGGACCCTTGACGCCGCCGCGCGGCCGGTCACCGCCCTTGCCGCCGTCCGGACGCTCGCCACGTGGCTTGCCGAACGGCTTTGCGCCAGCCGGTTTGCCATAGGACGGCTTGAACGAGGTCTTGCGCGCCTTGGCCTCTGCCGCCTTGGCGGCATCGGCTTCCGCCCTGCCCTTGCCGATCGGACGCGAACCCGGCGCCATCCAGACATTGGCCTTGCGCTGGCCGGGCGGCTCGATCGGCCGCTGCTCGCGGTCTGATTTCTTGCCGCCGAAACCGCCACGAGGCTTGTCGCCAAAGCCACCACGCTCAGGTCTAGGACCGCGCTCGCCAAAACTCTTTTCCGGCCCGGAACCTCTCTCGGGCCTTGTTGACAGCTTGCCGAGCGCCTCGTCGCGGCTGCCTTCGCGGCGCTTGCGGTTCTTGATCAGACCGCCCTCGCCGATCGGGCGGCGATCGACGCCGTCACGCGCAAATTTCGGCCGCTCGGCTTCCTCCGGGCGCGGCTCGGTCCGCCGCACCGGCTTGTTGGAAAACGGTTTTGTGATTTCGGCGTCGAAATTGGCGCCCGACTCCTCGACCAGCCGCTCGCCGAGCTGGTCGCGCAGGACGCGGCCCTTGATCTCCAGCACATGGCCCTCCGGCAGGTCCTCAAGCTGGAACGGCCCATAGGAAATGCGGATCAGCCGCGTCACGTCGAGGCCGAGCGAACCGAGGATGTTTTTGACCTCGCGGTTCTTGCCTTCGCGCAGTCCGATGGTCAGCCAGGCGTTCGAGCCCTGCTCGCGGTCGAGGCTCGCCTCGATGGCGCCGTAGAAGACACCATCGACGGCGATGCCTTCGCGCAAGCCGGCGAGCGCGCTTTCCTCGACCTTGCCGTGGACGCGCACGCGGTAGCGCCTGAGCCAGCCGGTGGCCGGCAGTTCGAGCACCCGCGACAGGCCGCCATCATTGGTGAGCAGCAGCAGGCCTTCTGTGTTGATGTCGAGACGGCCGATGGTCATCAGCCGCGGCAGGTCGGCCGGCAGCACGTCGAACACGGTCTTGCGGCCTTCGGGGTCGCGGTTGGTGGTGACGACGCCGGCCGGCTTGTGGAACAGGAACAGCCTCGTGCGCTCGATCGGCGGGATCTCCATGCCGTCGAGATGGATGATGTCGCCGGGCATGACGTTGAAGGCCGGCGAAGTCAGGGCCCGGCCATTGACCTTGACGCGACCCGCAGCGATCAGCTCCTCGGCGTCACGGCGCGAGGCAAGGCCGGCACGGGCCAACCGCTTGGCGATACGCTCGCCGGCTTCTTCCGCCGCCTCGGCGGGACGTGGGCGCGGCTTGAAGCCGCCACCCGATGACCCAGCACCCGGTGTGCGCGGTCGATCGCCACCGAAGTCGCGCTTTGGCCGATCAGCGAAGTCGCGTTTGGGGCGATCGCTGAAGTCGCGCTTTGGACGATCGCCAAAATCACGCTTCGGGCGCTCGAAGCGCCGCTCGCCGCCCTCGGCCTCGGCAGCCATCGGCCGGTCGCCGCGCGGTGCGTAGGGCTCGCGCGGACCTTCGCGCTTCTCATACGGCTTGCCGTCGGGGCGCGGCCCCTTGCTGAACGGCCGGTCGCCGCTTTTGAAGTCGCGCTTCGGCCGCTCGCCATCGGCGGCCATCGGCCGGTCGCCGCGCGGCGCGTACGGCTTGCGCGGGCCTTCACGCTTTTCATAGGGCTTGCCTTCGGGGCGTGGGCCCTTGCTGAACGGCCGCTCGCCGCTTTTGAAGTCGCGCTTCGGCCGCTCGCCATCGGCGGCCATCGGCCGGTCGCCGCGCGGCGCGTAAGGCTTGCGCGGACCTTCGCGCTTTTCGTACGGCTTGCCTTCTGGGCGTGGGCCCTTGCTAAACGGCCGCTCGCCGCTCTTGAAATCCCGCTTCGGACGTTCGCCTTCGGCGGCCATCGGCCGATCGCCACGCGGTGCATAAGGTTTCTTGGCACCGAAGGACGGCTTGCCGCCCTTGCCGGCGGCGCCATCGCGGCTGCGCGGTGTCGCGGCTTTTGGGCCGCTCTTGCCCGGACCTTTTTTGGGTCGGAATTTCTTGTCGTTGTCGTCCATGTGGCCTTTGCCTGTTTGCGCTGCTACAGCGTGGCGCATCCTTTCGGACGCGCAAAGGACGCTGTAGCACTTTGATTTGGCGCATGATCGTTTCCGAAAACCTGAGTCCGATTTTCGGGGTTAGGCGCTAGATAACAGGATCACCGTCAGGTGGCGAGGAGATAATCGGAATGGAAACCGCGTGAAGCGGCTGGATTTCATGGCGCTGGCGCTGAAGGAGGCCGAGGCTGCCGCGCTGCGTGGTGAAGTGCCTGTCGGCGCGGTCATCGCCAGCGGCGGCACGGTCGTTGCAAAGGCCGGCAACCGCACCCGCGAGCTTGCCGACCCAACGGCGCATGCCGAGATGCTGGCGATCCGGGCGGCCTGCCATGCGCTCGCCAGCGAGCGGCTGACCGGGCACGATCTCTATGTCACGCTGGAGCCCTGCGCGATGTGCGCCGGGGCCATTTCCTTCGCCAGGCTGCGGCGGCTCTATTTCGGCGCCGCCGATGAGAAGGGCGGCGCGGTGGTCAACGGCGTGCGCTTCTTCGCTTCGCCCACCTGCCATCACACGCCCGACATTTATCCGGGCATGGGCGAAAGCGAAGCTTCCCTTATCCTGAAGGATTTTTTCCGGGAGCGGCGCGAAGCCTGAACAGCAGGCGCCGGAACGCGTCTTCGTGGCTAACAGGCAATTAGAGGCCCAGCCAGTCGAACCAGCCGCCACTCTTCTTGCCCTCCGCCTCTTTCTTGAGGCGGCGTTCCTTCTTGTATTCGTCCTCGCCGATATCGCCCTGCGGCGCGGTGCCGGCGGCGACGCGATAGTCCAGAGGCGGCTCGCTCAGATATTTGCGGGTGTTGGGATCGCCCTGCTTGCCTTCGGCCATACGGCGCTGGATCTCGGCGGCGCGGCCCTTGTCCGAATCCGCCGGCGACCAGCGCGGCGGGTGGCTGGAGGCCGAATCCGCCATGGCCTTCTTCACCGCCACCGGATCGGTCTGCACATCGTCGACGATCTGCGACTGGTAGGCCGGATCGTCCTGGTGAGCGGTGGCGTCGGCACGCAGGCGGGCGCGGCGCGCCTCGGGCGATTCAGGCCAGTCGGCACTCGCCGTCTCGATGCTCTCCTGCGGCGGCGGCAGGTTTTCCTTCTGTCCCGGTGCCGGCTTCACCAGCTCGGGACGCGGCTTGTAGTCGATCTTTTCCCCTCGCTTCGGCGAGATCGAAAAGGCGCTGGACAGGTCGCCGGCAAGCTGCTCGCCCGCCGTCTTGTCGGTTCCGTAGGTGGGCGAGCCCATGCAGCCGGACAGAGCGAGGCCTGATACGACAAGCGGCGCCAGCAGCGCAACGCGCGCGTAAGTTCTCTCGGTCATGCCAAAAAGTCCCACTTAGACAGCCTCTCGATCGCCGCCGGCCAAAGGTCCGGTCCCCATCACTCAAGCACTTGCGACGGAAATCCGGCGACAATTTGTCGTCCGGAGTTTCGCGTGTTTATCTCAACCTCTCGTTAAGGGCAACGCACGGGCGGCAAAGGACCGCCCGGCGTGGCATTTGTGCACCGGCTTATATTTGATGGTGCATGTCGTTTCCCAAAACCGCTACACACTTTTGGGCGACATGCATCATAAACGCCCGAGCGCCTTCAGCTCATGCAGGACAGCCGCATCGCGCGCCGAGACATCTGGGAATGCCTGGTCCTGCCCGACATCGGCGGTGTAGCGCCAGGAACGCGCGCATTTGACCAAGCCACGGTCCTCGGCCTTCTCCACCACCACGGCGACACCCTTGACGTCGTCCAGCGTGAAAGCCCCGTCAATCGCTTTGCCATGGGTAATGACAAGGTCGCTGGTGATCGCCATCTCGGCCATGTCGACGTCCGATATCGCCGCTTCGAGCGTCGCATCGTCGATTGTGACGACCGGCACCGCCTCGAGCGAGGAACCGATGACCTTCTGGGCACGCGCGATCTCAAGCGCGCCGGTGACGACGCGGCGAACCTGCCGCACCTTGCGCCACTTTTCCGCCAGCACCTCGTTCCCCCAGGTCTCCGGGATCTGCGGGAATTGGTCGAGATGCACCGAAACGGCGTCGGGGTGACGGTCGAGCCAGGCCTCCTCCATGGTGAAGGGCAGCATCGGCGCCAGCCACTTGACCAGGCAGTCGAACAAATGGCGCACGACCTGTACCGAGGCCTTCCGCTTCACGCTGGACGGCGCGTCGCAGTAAAGCGCGTCCTTGCGGATGTCGAAATAGAACGCCGACAGCTCGACCACCATGAAGTCGAGCAGCGTGCGGGTGATGCGCTTGAACTCGAACGCGTCATAGCCGGAGCGTACGACGTCATCCAGTTCGGCCAGCCGGTGCAGCATCAGCCGCTCCAGCTCCGGCATGTTTTCCAGGGCGACCTCTTCGCCATCGTCATGGGCGAGCGTGCCCAGCATCCAGCGGATGGTGTTCCTGAGCTTGCGGTAGGCGTCGATGTTGGTCTGCAGCACGTTCTTGCCAAGCCGCTGGTCTTCCCAATAGTCGGTCGTCACCACCCACAGACGCAGGATATCAGCGCCGGACTGCTTGATCACGTCCTGCGGCACGACGGTGTTGCCGAGCGATTTCGACATTTTCCGCCCCTCCTCATCCATGGTGAAGCCATGGGTGACGACGGTGTCATAGGGCGCCCTGCCCCTAGTGCCGCAGCTTTCGAGCAGCGAGGAGTGGAACCAGCCGCGATGCTGGTCGGAGCCTTCGAGATAGACATCGGCCGGCCATTTCAAGTCCGGGCGATCCTCGAGTGTGAAGACATGGGTCGAGCCCGAGTCGAACCAGACGTCGAGGATGTCCATCACCTGATGCCATTTCGCGGCATCGTGATTGCCGAGGAAACGCTCCTTGGCATTCGCCGCGAACCAGGCGTCAGCGCCTTCCGTCTCGAAGGCCTCCATGATGCGCTGGTTGACCGCATCGTCCTTCAGCACATTGCCGTCCACGTCGGCGAAGACGGCGATCGGCACGCCCCAGGCGCGCTGGCGCGACAGCACCCAGTCGGGGCGCTCCTCGATCATGGCGCGGATGCGGTTCTGGCCGGCAGCCGGCACGAAGCGCGTGTCGTCGATCGCCTTCAGCGCGCGGCTGCGCAGCGTCGTGCCGTCGCCGAGTTCCTTGTCCATATAGACGAACCATTGCGGCGTGTTGCGGAAGATGATCGGCTTCTTCGACCGCCACGAATGCGGGTAGCTGTGCTTCAGCCGGCCGCGCGCGAACAGCTCGTTGCGCTTGATCAGTTCGTCGATGACGGCCTGGTTGGCGTTGCCCTTCTTGCCGTTGTCGTCGATGACGCGCGCGGCACCGCCCTCGCGGTCCGGCCCGAAGCCCGGCGCGTCCTTGGTGAAGAAGCCGGCATCATCGACAGGGAACGGGATCGCCGTGTCGATGCCGCGCTTGAGCAGCTCGGCCACCGCATCCGTCCAGGCGTCGAAGTCCTCGCGGCCGTGGCTGGGCGCGGTGTGCACGAAGCCGGTGCCGGCATCGTCGGTGACATGTTCGCCGGCGATCATCGGCACCGGGTATTCATAGCCGCCGCCAAGCCCCCTGAAGGGGTGCGAAAGCGTAAGGCTTTCAAGCTGTTCGGCCGAGACGTTGTGAAGGCGATTCAAGACGATCTTGGCCTTGGCCGCCGAGTCTTCGGCGAGTGCGTCGGCAAAGATCAGCTTTTCGCCGGGCTGCGGGCCGAACGCGTTCTCCGCCGCCGTGACCTCATAGAGCCCATAGGCGACACGCGGCGAATAGCTGACGGCGCGGTTGCCTGGGATGGTCCAGGGCGTCGTCGTCCAGATCACGACATGGGCTTCGAGCAGGTCCAGCGAGGATTCGGACAATGCCGCCGGCTGTTCACCTTCAGTGCCGGAGACCGGGCGGGCAAGGCTTGCGACCGGGAATTTCACCCAGATCATGTCGCTCTCATAGTCCTGGTATTCGACCTCGGCCTCGGCCAGCGCGGTGCGCTCGACCACGCTCCACATCACCGGCTTGGAGCCGCGGTAGAGCTGGCCCGACATGGCGAACTTCAACAATTCGCCGGCGATGCGCGCCTCGGCATGGAAAGCCATCGTCGTATAGGGGTTCTTGAAATCACCGACGACGCCGAGCCGCTGGAACTCGCTGCCCTGTACCGAGATCCAGTGCGCCGCGAATTCCCGGCATTCCTTGCGGAATTCGTTGACCGGCACCTCATCCTTGTTCTTGCCCTTGGCGCGGTACTGCTCCTCGATCTTCCATTCGATCGGCAGGCCGTGGCAGTCCCAGCCGGGCACGTAATTCGAATCGTAGCCACGCATCTGGAACGAGCGGGTGATGACGTCCTTAAGGATCTTGTTCAGCGCGTGGCCGATATGGATGTTGCCATTGGCGTAGGGCGGGCCGTCATGTAGCACGTATTTGGTGCGGCCGGCGGCGTCCTGCCGGAGCTTGCGGTAGAGGTCCATGTCCTGCCAGCGCTTGACCAGCAGCGGCTCTTTTTCAGGCAAGCCGGCGCGCATCGGGAAATCCGTCTGCGGCAGGTAGAGCGTCTTGGAATAGTCGATCGTTTCAGCTGTATCGGTCATTGGGGTGTCGGTCATCGGTCTGCCATGTGCATTGCCCGGCGGCAAAAGAGCTCGGGCGTTGAACTATCATGATCTGGAAAAAGCGCGAGAGGCGCACGCCAAGATTCCCGGCGGCTCCGGCGGCTCTCAGGCCACCCGGAACACCGGGCTCGTAATTCGTATCGCGATCGCAAAAAGGTGCGAAAAGCTCGTCATGGCCGGGCTTTTAGCGGATTAGTCAGCAGGAATAAAGCGCCCAGTTCAAATCGCTACATCGAAAAGTCGAAGCGATAGGTGGTCGACACGCCGACCGTGAACTGGTTGCGGTCGCCACGCTCCTTGACCAGGCTGGAATCGGCCGCCGGGCCCATCAGGCGCGAATATTCACCGAACAGGCTGGCCGTCATCGGCTCGGTCACCTTCCAGGTCACCGCGCCGCCCAGGCCGGTCGACTTCAGACCGCCGCCCGGATGGTATTCGCTGAGGCCGGACGACGCCGCCTCTGTGGCGTTGACGCCGTAGTAAGCGTCGAAATAGTCCGCCGAGGCGAAGGAAATGCGTGGCCCGCCCGAAATGCGGACCGTTGGCGTCACGTCGTAGAAGGCGTCGGCGGCGATGTCGGCGACAAAGCCGTTGTGCGCACGGATGCCGTGCCTGAGCTCGGCCCGGGCGCGTACCCAGTCCAGCGGATAGAATTCGAAGAAGCCGCCGGCCTCGCCGCCCCAACGCACGGGATCGAGGCCCTTCAGCTCATCGTCGCTGTCGCGGGAAAACAGGATTTTTCCGGTCAGGCCGGCCCGCACGCTGCCATCGTCGATCAGGGCCAGCGAGATGTTGTCGTTGCGCGAGGTGAAGCGAGCCTGGGGACCGGCCTTGCCGAGGGAGATGATCGGCTGGGCGCTGAGCATGTACTTTTTGCCGCCCTCGAAATCCGGCGCGACCAGGCCCGTGGCTCCGAGCGTCAAATACCAGTCACCGGACAACCAACTCCCCTCGCCGGCATTCGCGGCGGACACGGTGAGCAGCCCGGAGGCGAAAAGCAGCGGAATCGTCCTGACAATACGCATCATCACCCTTTACGCGAAACACACTGGAGAGAACACCCGGCAGGGCTCAAGCCATGGCGCCGGTTCGGTAAAATTTGACTTAAGATCCGTAACATCGCGGCCGGACTGATTTGACATTGTAGCCAATTGAACGAGGCCCCGTGATCGCAGCATTGGCTGCAGCCGGACAAGCGTCGCGCTCGATCAGCTGCCCCGGTAACGCAGGACGTCTATCAGTAAGGATAGAGCCGGCGACGTGTGACGCCGGCTTGGGTAGTACAGGTGATAGCCGGGGAAGTACGGGCACCATTCCTCCAGCACCCGGATGAGCCGCCCCTGCGCAACGTGCGGAAGTACCTGGTCCTCAGGCATGTAGGCGACCCCCAACCCGTCCAGCGCTGAACTCAGCCGCATGCCAAGATTGTTGAAGACCAGCTGGCCGTCGCCCCGCACCTTCACCTCGCGGCCGTCCTTCTCGAGACCCCACGGGAACAGTCCGCCGTAAGTCGGCAGCCGCATGTTGATGCATCTGTGTGTGGTTAGGTCCTGCGGGGTTCGCGGGGCCGGGAAGCGCTTGAAATATTTCGGCGAACCGACCACGGCCATGCGGATGTCCGGCCCGATACGGACAGCCACCATGTCCTTCGCCACCTGCTCGCCCATGCGGACGCCGGCATCATAACCCTCGGCGACGATATCCGTCAGGCCGTAGTCGACGATGATCTCAACCTGGACGTCGGGATAGTCCGGCAGGAACCGCTTGAGCGCGGGCTGCAGTACGGAAATCGCCGGGTGCTCACCGGTGGTGATGCGGACCGTTCCGGCCGGTTTCTCGCGCAGCGCGTTCAAGGTGGCCAGTTCTGCCTCGATCTCCTCGAACCTCGAGCCCACGGTGCGCAAGAGGCGGCCACCGGCCTCGGTCGGTGCCACACTCCGCGTGGTCCGGGTGAGAAGCCTGAGTCCAACCCGCTCCTCAAGGTTGCGGATGGTCTGACTGAGTGCCGAGGGCGACACCCCCAACTTGGCTGCCGCGCGCGTGAAGCTCCGTTCCCGGGCGACGGTCGCAAATGCGGCGAGATCGTTGAAGTTCTGCATGATGTATTTGTTAGTCCAGCTAACAGGCTCATGCGGATTATAGCAGGTTATCGCATGATGCCGCAGCCCCTATCTTTCTTCGCGGCATCAACCGAGAAGGAGAGCAGGCATGGCAAACGAACGCATTCTAAAGATGGGGCGCCGTGGCTTTCTGGGCGCGGCGGGAAGTTTCGCGGCGACGCCGCTTCTCTTGGCCACCGGTTCCCAGGCGCCAGCCCAGGAGAGCGCTCAAGCGACAGGCGTCAACAGCACTGCGGCCCTAAGCGGGCGGCGGAAGCTGGGCTCGCTGGAAGTCTCCAGCCTCGGCATCGGCGTCCAGAACATGAGCCGGACCTATCAGACGACAATCCCGACCCGGTCCGAGATGATCAACATTATCCGGACCGCCTTCGATCGAGGTGTCACCTTCTTCGACGCCGCGGAGGCCTACGGTCCGCATGAAGTCGAGCGGATCCTTGGCGAGGGAGTAGCGCCGTTTCGCGACCGCGTCGTGATCACTTCGAAGTTCGGCTGGAACATCGACCTGGAAACGGGCGAGCGGCGCCCAGGGCTGATCAGCCGCCCGGACCACATCAAGGCGGCGGTCGAGGGCATGCTGAAGCGCCTGCGCACCGATCGCGTTGACCTGCTCTACCAGCATCGGGTCGACCCCGACGTACCGATCGAGGACGTCGCCGGCGCGGTCAAGGATCTCATGGACCAGGGCAAGGTCACGCACTGGGGGCTGTCCGAGATGGGACTGAACACCCTCCGCCGCGCTCACGCCGCCCTGCCGGTCACCGCCGTCCAGAGTGAATACTCAATGCTATGGCGCGGGCCGGAAAGCGAAGTGCTTCCGCTTTGCGCGGAGCTTGGCATCGGCTTCGTCCCATGGAGCCCGCTCGGCGTGGGGTTCCTGGCCGGCGCCATCGACGCCAGAACGCGGTTTGCGGACGGTGATATCCGCAAGATCGAGGGTCGGTTCTCGGCGGAGAACCTGCCGCACAATCTGGCGCTCGTCGAGCTGATCAAGAGCTGGGCCAAGCGCAAGCAAGCTTCCGCCGCGCAGATCGCGCTCGCCTGGCTGATGGCGCAAAAGCCTTGGATCGTTCCCATACCCGGGACGACCCAGATGCCGCACATGCTCGAAAATATCGGCGCGGCTTCGGTCCAGTTCACGCCGGAGGAACTTGCAGAACTCAACGCCGCGGCCGGCGCAATCCAGGTTCAGGGCTCGCGCCTTCCCGATGCCGTGCTGGTCTATTCAGGCGTCGAAGCACCAGAAAAGAGCTGAACTGATAGTCACACACAACGATCGCATGGAAGTTCGTCATGAAAACTAGAACACTTGGAGGCCTGCAGGTCTCCGCCGTCGGCCTGGGTTGCATGAGCATGACCTCCGCTTACGGGCCGCCAGCCAACAAGGCGGAGATGATCGGGCTCGTGCGCCTCGCGCACGAGCGGGGCGTGACGCTCTTCGACACCGCCGAAGCCTATGGGCCTTTCGCCAATGAGGAGCTCCTCGGCGAGGCGCTTTCGCCGATCCGCGATCAGATCGTGATAGCCACCAAATTCGGATTTGATATCGATCTCGAGACCGGCGAGCGCAGCGGCGGCACCAACAGCCAGCCCGAGCACATCAAACGTGTCGCGGACGCGAGCCTCAAGCGCCTCAAAACCGACCGTATCGACCTGTTCTACCAGCACAGGGTCGATCCGGACGTTCCGATCGAGGACGTCGCCGGCGCCATCAAGGACCTGATCGCTCAAGGCAAGGTCAGCCATTGGGGGCTTTCGGAAGCGGGCGTCCAGACCATCCACCGCGCGCACGCAGTCCAGCCGGTCACGGCAGTGCAGAACGAGTACTCGCTATTCTATCGAGGCGTCGAAGCGGAATTGTTGCCGCTCTGTGAAGAGCTCGGCATCGGTTTCGTGCCGTTCAGCCCATTGGGCGCGGGGTTCCTGACCGGCAAGATCGACGAAAACACCAAGTTCGACCCGACCGATTTCCGCAACAATGTGCCTCGCTTCTCGCCGGAGGCGCGCAAGGCCAACATGGCCCTGGTCGATGTCGTGAGGAGTGTGGCCGAGCGCATAGGTGCGACACCCGCCCAGGTCGCGCTCGCCTGGCTGCTGGCCCAAAAGCCTTGGACCGTGCCAATTCCCGGCACCACCAAACGTCACCGTCTGGAGGAGAACCTTGGCGCGGTCGACGTGACGCTGACCGCGCAGGATCTGCAGGAACTCGCCGACGCCCTGGCGAAGATCGAGGTCCAGGGCGAACGTCTGCCCAAAGCCGCGCTCAAGATGACCGGGCTCTGATCGGGATCTGAACAGTGACCGATGCTCAAAAGCCGACGAGGCGGAAGATCCTCATGTCATCCCTGTTGCTGCCGCTCGCTGCCGGAAGCGCATCGGTTACGCAGGCCGAAGCGGCGCCCCGCTCGGATGGCAAGTCGCTGGTGGCGTTCTTTTCGCGGAGCGGCAACACCCGCGTCATCGCCGGGCAACTCAGCCGGGCGCTGCCGGCCGATCTCTTCGAGATAGCGCCGGCGACACCTTACCCGGCCGATTACTTCGAAACCGTCGAGCGGGCGCGGCAGGAGCGCGATCGCGGCAACCGGCCGCCAATCAAAGCCCAGCTTCCGAGCACCGCCTCTTATGCGACGGTGTTTCTGGGGTTCCCCATCTGGGGTGAAACCGCGCCGCCCGTAATCCGCACTTTCCTGGCGGTCCACGACCTTGCGGGTAAGACCATCATTCCGTTCATCACGCATGGCGGCTTCGGGCTCGGCAACAGCCAGGCGGTTCTGGCCAGCCACGCACCTCAGGCGCGCCTGATGGACGGGTTCTCGATGCAGGCGCCACAAGAGCGCCAGACCATCGAACGCGTAACCCAGTGGTTGGACACGCTGAAGGTCAAATAGTCGGTTACTCGTGACTGGACGGCCTCTTTGGGTCGATACCGTTGAAAAAGTCCGGGTCGCGGCTGCAAATGGCATTTGCGTAGAATGGTGTTTCCGCAAAGACCCAAAATTGAATCCTGATTCCATGCAATACGCTGGGATGGAAAGGGATTCTATAATCGGTGGCGACATTGCGGTGCGGCGGACTTTTTCAACAATATCGGTCAAAAGCCGACCATCTTGCGCTGAAGCGGTAGGTCAAAAGGCGATCGCGCTATCCAGATCCGAAAGCGGACGGACGCCGGCGAGCAGCGCCCTCGCCTCGACCTCGTCGCGCTTCATCTGCGCGACCAGCGCGTCGAGTCCGTCGAACTTCACCTCCGTGCGCAGGAAGCCGAAGAACGACACCTCGCAGGTCTCGCCATAGAGATCGCCGGAGAAATCGAAGACGAAAGTCTCAAGCAGCGGCGCGCCGTTGTCGTCGACCGTCGGCCGGCGCCCGAAGCTGGCGACGCCGTTATGCAGCGTGCCGTCGGCGCGGCGGAAGCGGACGGCATAAATGCCTTCCTTCAGAGTGGCTTCCGGCGAAAGCCTCATATTGGCTGTCGGGAAGCCCAGGGTCCGGCCAAGCCGCTGGCCACCGATCACTTCACTCTCGACGGTGAAGCGATAGCCGAGCAGGCCGGCGGCCTCGGCCACCTCGCCTTCGCACAGGAGCGCGCGGATACGGCTCGACGACACAACCTCGGCGCCCTCGTCGCGAAACGCATCGACCAGGGTAACGCCGAAGCCATGGCGCTCGCCGGCGGCCATCAGGAAGGCGGGGCCGCCCTGGCGGTCCTTGCCGAAGTGGAAGTCGAAGCCGGTGACGGCATGGGTTATGCCGAGGTTTTCTTCCAGAACGCCGGTCACGAAGGCTTCTGCCGACAGCGAAGCAAAATCGCGCGTGAACGGCTGTTCGACCAGAGCGGCAAAGCCCAGATGCGACAGGAGACGCGCCTTCATCGGCGGCGGTGTCAGCACGAACAGCGGGATATCGGGCCTGAACACCTTTCGCGGATGCGGCTCGAAGCTCAGCACCAGAGGCGGCGCGCCGCGCCGCCGCGCTTCGGCAAGCGCGCGGTCAAGCACCGCCTGGTGGCCGCGATGGACGCCGTCGAAATTGCCGATCGCCACCACGCCGCCGCGCAAATGGGCCGGCAGCGGCGATGTTGCGGTAACGCGTTCGAAGGCATCGGTCATTCTGAGACTTCCGTCATCGGGGCGATCCTACTCCCCTATTGCAGTCTCGGAATGACCGCGACCGGCTGATAGCCATGCTTTTCGAGAAAGGCCGCGAGCCTGGCGGGGTCGGGCTGCAGCGCATCGCCATAGTCGCGTGCGTGGATACCGCCGGAGACATAGAGCACGTCGAAACCGTTGTCGGCCGCGCCCTTGATGTCGGTCATCATGCCGTCGCCAATGGCCAGCACCTTTGAGCGCTCGACCGGACGGCCGAGCAGCAGGGCGACCTCGCGCATCGCGACCTCATAGACCGGCGCGTAGGGTTTGCCGGCGATCAGCGTGCGTCCGCCGAGCTGGGCATAGTCGCGGGCCAGCGCGCCCGCACACCAGATCATGCGCTCGCCGCGCTCGACCATGATGTCGGGATTGGCGCAGATGAATGGCAGGTTCCTGGCCCGCAGCCGCCGCAGCAGCTCAGCGTAGTCCTCAGGCTTCTCCGCCTCGTCGTCGAACAGGCCGGTGCAGACCACGCCGGTGGCCTCGAACTCCTCGACAAGATCGACGTCGAGGCCGTCATAGAGGGTGAAATCGCGGTCGGCGCCGATATGGAAGATCTTTCTGGGACCCTCGGCGATCAGGTCGCGGGTGACGTCGCCGGAGGTGACGACGCGGTCATAGGCGGTCTGCGGGACACCTATCGCGTTCATCTGCGCCACAACGTCGGCACTGCGGCGCGGCGAATTGGTGATCAGCACGACCGGCAGCTTCGCCGCGCGCGCGACGGCCAGAGCCTCGGCCGCAGCCGGGAAATGCCATTCGCCATTGTGCACCACGCCCCAGACATCGCAGAGAATAGCCGCGTAGGCTCCCGACAAATCCGCGAGCGAGCCGATAATGTCGGGCGAATTCGCCATGCCGTTTTCCCAAATCGTGTTCGTTGCGAAGGCCGCCGCCGACGGTCCGCCGCGGCCGGTCCCGCATTAGCGGAAGCGCCTCATCCTGTCACCAGCTTTCGCCATCGGCGGCGGGGCTGGCGGTCAAGGGCGCGGCATCACCCCCTCGAAGGCTGATCCGGCACCACAGGGTTAACGCGCAGTCAAAAAGGCGGCGCGACCTTGATGCTTTCGAGCAACGTGAAATTTAGCGATCTGTGACCATGGTCGTAGATCGATTGCGACTAAGGTCGTACATTAGCGGGGGCTAAAGACAATGATCCGCAGGTTTACGCGCGACAGGCGCGGCAATTATGCCTTGATGACCGTTATCACCATGGTGCCGCTGATGGGCGGCGTGGCGCTGGCCGTCGACTATGCGGAACTGGTGCGGCAGCGGCAGGAAACGCTGAACGCGCTTGATGCCGCCGGCCTGGCCACGGCCCAGCAGATCGTTTCCGGCGCGAGTGATGACTCCGTCAAGGCCTACGCCAAGAACTTCTTCGAGGTCAATCTGAGGCACGTCAAGCCTGCCAATACGACGCTGACCGTAACGCTGCCGAAGAACAATACCGGTGGCGGCACGCTGGTGCTCGAGGCTGCGCTGAAATATCAGCCCTACTTCCTGCCAGCTGCGGCCATGTTGATCGGCAAGCCCGCCACCGCCACCGAAATCGATTTCAGTGCGAGATCGGAGATCCGCCTCAGAAATTCATTGGAAGTCGCGCTCGTGCTCGACAATTCCGGCTCGATGACCGAACTCGGCCACGGCTCGAGCCAAGTCAGGTTCGACCTTCTCAAGACCGCGGCCAAGCAGTTGGTCGACCAGCTTGCCGTTCAGGCCCAGGCGATGAAGCAGGTTACCAAACCGGTTCAGTTCAGCCTGGTGCCGTTCGCCGCCTCGGTCAATGTCGGCTCGACCTACGAATTTGCGACCTGGATGGACACGACCGGCATCTCGCCCATCCAGCACGAGAATTTCGACTGGACGACGCTCAGCAAGGCAAGCTACCCGAACCAGTATGCCGAGAAGGTCGGCTCAGTCTGGTATGCGCGTGGTTCGTCTTGGGACGCGACGCAGAAGGACAAGCCGCTGCCCGCTCTTCGCTCTATAAATGGATGACGCGCATTTCGGCGTGCACGGCCTCGAACGGCATCTGCACGTCCAATATAACCTATGCGCCTATCGCGAGCTGGAGCGGTTGCGTCGAATCCCGCCCCCATCCCTACAACATCGAGGACACGGCTGCCTCAACGTCGACGCCGGCCACATTATTCGTGCCGATGTTCGCGCCCGACGAAACTGACAATGTAGACAGCAACTCGCGCCCGGCAAACAACAACTGGCATCTCGACGTCACGACAAGCAGCAACAACGCCACACGTCAGAAGTACATGCCGAAATACTTCACCCCCGGCACCAAGGTGACCTCGGCCTATGGCAGCAATGCCGGACCGAACACGAGCTGCAGCACAACCGCGATCACGCCACTGACCGACGTGTCGGTCGCGGAAGGCGCGACGGCGGTCAAGACGGCCATCGACGCCATGGTCGATGTTGGCGCCACCAATGTGCCGGAAGGCATGGCCTGGGGCTGGCGGACCCTTTCCAGCACGGCCCCGTTCACCGAAGGCCGGCCCGAGACCGAAAGAGGTAACGACAAGGTCCTGATCGTGCTGACCGACGGCGCCAACACGTACTACACGCCAACCTCGGTGACCGCGCAGACCTATTCGGGCACGAACTGGAACAAGGGCGGCAACGACCTCGCCGGCGCCAAGGCCATCTACTCGTCGTTGGGATATCTTGCCTACCCCAACCAGACCAAGCCGTTTGGCAGCACCTACACCTATGGCCGTCCGTTGCTTGGAACCAGCGACAAGGTCGCCAAGGATGACTACTCGAACGCCAACTACACCAAGGCGATGAACGAGCATTTCGTCACGCTCTGCGACAACGCCAAGGCCGCCAACATAGTGGTCATGACCATAGCGCTCGACCTGGATTCGGCAAATACAACCGAAGCAGCCCAGATGGCCGCGTTGAAGACATGCTCGTCGGACTCGCGCTTCCGCACGAATCCGACCGACCCGAGCAAGCCCGCGAAGCTGTTCTGGAATTCGACTGGTGCGACGCTGTCGGACGATTTCAAGGCGATCGGCAACGAACTGTCGAACCTGCGCATCGTCAGCTGATCGACTGGCCATCAATGCCAGGCGCGCCCTTGCCTTCCGGCGGGGCGTTTTCATGGAGCGACTGCCTTGCCCCCTGCCCCGTTGGTTACCCATTCAGTGAAGCACCGAGGGCGCAATCGATCGGTTTCCCAAATCCGTCCTTCAGGGTTTTGTGAAACTGTGGCCGCATTAAAGAATCCGCAGGCGGGCCCGTTACATAAAATGCGTGAACTCTGGCGTGACTTCCGCCGCGACCGGCGCGGCAACTATGCCCTCATGACCGTGCTCGCCATGGTGCCGCTGATGGGCGGCGTGGCGTTGGCCATCGACTTCGCGGGAATGACCAACGAGAAGCAGAGGGTGGTGAACGCGCTCGACGCCGCCAACTTCGCCACCGCTCGCCGCCTGGCCGAAGGCGCCACCGACGACCAGTTGAGGGCCTATGCGCTGGACCTCATCAAGGCCAACCTCGGCAGTGTCGATCCAGCCAACACGACGCTCGACGTCACGCTGCCAAGCAGCACGACCGGCGGCGGCCTGGTGAAGCTCTGCGCGGCGCTGGTGTACAAACCCCATTTCCTGCCGGCGGCGGTGATGCTGATCGGCAAGACCTCTACCGATGTCGGCTACTCTGTCTGCTCGGAAGTCCGGCTGAAGAACACGCTGGAAGTCGCCATGGTGCTCGACAATTCCGGCTCGATGAGCACGGCCGGCACCGGTTCGGGGCAAAAGCGCATCGACCTGCTCAAGCAGGCCGCCAAGCAGCTCGTCGACACGCTGGCCTTGCAGGCGGCGGCGATCAAGCAGATCGACAAGCCGGTCCAGTTCAGCCTCGTGGATCGACGCCTATGGGCTGTCGCCGGTCCACAACGAGAATTTCGACTGGTCGACGCTCAATGGCGCCGACAAATATGCCCAGAAGATCAACGGCGTCTGGTACAAGAAGGGCACCGGCTGGGGCGAGGAAGAAGGTCAGATGCTGACCCGGTTCTCGCTCTATCGCGACATGAAGGTGGTGACCAGCCACGAGCGCATCGTCGGCAGCAAGCGCGTTGTCTGCGACGAGTACCGCGACAACCACACCTGCAAGCGCAGCCACAACGAATACGATTACATCGACACTTACGGCCCGTTCGCCAGTTGGCAGGGCTGCGTCGAGGTCCGGCCCTACCCTTACAACGTCAACGACAAACCGGCCTCCGGCGGCCCTAACAACACCGGCACCAGCGTCGGCGACCCGGTAACCATGTTCGTGCCGATGTTCGCGCCCGATGAGCCCGGCAACCACTGGAAGATCACTCAGGATCCGGATGAGGCCAATCCCAAGACCTATGGCGCGGCAAACAGCTGGTGGAACGACGACCCGACAAGCACCACCGGCAAGACGCGGCAATCCAACATGGCCAAGTATTTCCAGCCGCGGCCGATCGATGCGCCGGTGCTGTCGAAGGGTGCTGGCCCGAATTACAGCTGCACCACGACGCCGATCACACCGCTGACCGACGTCACCAAGCCGGAAGGGCTGACGGCGATCAAGGCGGCGATCGACCTGATGGCGCCAAACGGCAACACCAACGTGCCGGAAGGCATGGCCTGGGGCTGGCGCACCGTGTCGAGCACCGAACCCTTCACTGAAGGGCGGCCGGAGACGGAGCGCGGCAACGACAAGGTCGTCATAGTGCTCACCGACGGCGAGAACACCTATTCGACGGTAAGCAGCGACCCGGCCGGCAACAAGTCGACCTATGCCGCCTATGGCTATACCGGCCTCGCCTATTTCGGTACGGCACTGACCCGACTGTTCACTGGCACATCGAGCGATGTTGGCCAGTTCGACTATTCGTCCAGCAACTACACCCTCGCGCTCAACGAGCAGATGGCGACGCTGTGCAACAACGCCAAGGCGGCCAACATCATGGTGATGACGGTGGCGCTCGACATGTCGAGCACCGATGCCGGCGACAAAAAGGCGATGGACGCACTGAAGACCTGCTCGTCGGACTCGCGCTTCCGCAAGGACCCGACGGACGCCAGCAAGCCGGCCAAGCTGTTCTGGAATGCAACGGGTGCCACGCTGTCGGACAATTTCAAGGAAATCGCCAACGAACTGTCGAACTTGCGCGTGGTGAGCTGAGGGCGGCTTCGCCGTCAGCGCTGGCGCAACCGCTCCTGCCATCATGCCCTTGCGGTTGTTGAAGGCACATGGTGAGTGTTCCCGCCACCACCCGGAGACTCCCTGATGCCCGACGCCGCTAACCACCTCGCCTTTGCGCTGGTCTGCCTCGGCATGGTGCTGACGCCCGGGCCGAACATGATCTACCTGATCTCGCGCTCGCTCTCGCAAGGTCCGAAGGCCGGGCTGATCTCGCTTGGCGGCGTGGCACTCGGTTTCCTGTTTTATGTGCTGTCCGCCGCCTTCGGCATCACTGCGCTGCTGCTTGCGGTGCCCTTCGCCTATGACGCGCTGCGCCTTGCCGGCGCGCTCTATCTGCTATGGCTTGCCTGGCAGGCGGTGAGGCCCGGCGGGCGCTCGCCGTTCCAGGTGCGCGAATTGCCGAAGGACAGGCCGCGCAAGCTGTTCGCAATGGGGCTGATGACCAATCTCCTCAACCCGAAAGTGGCGGTGCTTTACCTGTCGCTGCTGCCGCAATTCATCAATCCCGGCAAGGGCCATGTGCTGTCGCAGCTCCTGGTGCTCGGCGTCACGCAGATTTCGATCAGCCTCACCGTCAACGCCATCATCGCGGTGACCGCCGGTTCGATCGCCACCTTCCTCGCCGGGCGGCCGCTATGGCTGGTCGTCCAGCGCTGGATGATGGGCACCGTGCTGACGGCACTGGCGCTCAGGATGGCGACCGACGCCCAGCGCTAGGGTGCGTTGATGTCCAAGTGATGCCGGCCTGCGAGCGGCGGCTTCCTGCGCTTCCGGTGCTCACGTGCTTTAAGTCCGCTCCGCTCCGGTTCTCGGAAGCCACCATTCTCGGCTCGGCCTGACCTGAAATCTCAACACACCCTACAGCTGAGCGCCCGCTACATCGGCCGCCTGATCTGCTGCGCCCGCTCCGGCTCGACCATCCTGCGGTAGAGATGCCAAGTCGCATGGCCGAGGATCGGCATGACGACGGCGAGCCCGGCAAACAGCGGGATCGATCCGACGACCAGAAGCACGGCGACGATCAGGCCCCACAGCGCCATCTGCAGCGGGTTGGCCATCACCGCGCGCGCCGAGGTCTCGATGGCCGAGACGGCGCCGACATCGCGGTCGAGCAACAGCGGAAAGGCGATGACAGTCGTTGCCAGCACGACCACCGCAAAGACGAAGCCGGCCGCATTGCCGAGCAGGACCAGCGTCCAGCCCTTGCTGGTCGTCAAAACATCGCGGATGAAGGCGCCGATCGAGGCCGGCGGCTGGTCGCCGAACAGGCCGGTGTAGATCGCCTGCGCGGTGTATAGCCAAAGAAGGAACAAAGCGAGCAGCATGATGCCGATCACCGCGATCGCGGGCAGCGCCGGCGAGCGGCGCACGTCGAGCGCATGCCGCCAGGATGTGCTCATGCCGAGTTCGCGCCGGCGGCTGATCTCATAGAGGCCGATGGCGGCAAACGGCCCGACCAGGGCGAAGCCCGATATCAGAGGATAGACGAGCTGGATGGCGTTGGAGCCGGACGACCATTGCGTCAGGATCAGGCCGACGATCGGATAGATCAGGCACAGGAATACGTAGTGCGAAGGCTTGGCCCAGAAATCGTCGACGCCGAGCCGCAGCGCATCCAGAAGATCGGCATTGGTGATGCGGCGCACCGTGGGCTGCACGTGCAATCCACGTGCGTCCGCCATGACATGAAAGCCGGCCATACCTTCCTCCCGTGTGTCGGGGCGACCACCGCCTGGATGGCCGCCCGTAGCTGCCACTTCAAGAAAATCCCGCTAATAGATCTGGTGGCGAATGTCGCCGCGTCAATGGCTTGGAGCGGCTAGTCGTCATGTTCATCTTCGCTCATATGACCGTGCCGGCAGGCCTTTTTTGGTCAACCATTGAACGGCATTTTACCATTCGGCATTTTAGTGTTTTCTTAAATGGCCCGTAGATTCCCCTAGCGTACCACGTAAAGCAGACAAGCTTGGGCAAGGGGCAATGTTCACGTTCAGAGGCTTCTGGTTATCGGAGCGCGGCAACTTTGCCATAGCGACCGCGATAGCGATGCTGCCAGTCATGATTGGCGTGGCTGGCGCCATCGATCTGGTGGGCACGAGCGACGACGCCGCGCAATTGCAGAACTCGCTGGACGCGGCTGGGCTAGCCGCCGGCACGAAGTACTCTCCCGGCATGACGGCTAGCGAAGTCCAGGCGCTTGGGCTGACATTCTTCGCGGCCAACCTGCGCGACGTCGACCAGGAGAAATATTCGGGCAGCGTCTCGGCCTTCTCGGCAACCGCCAGCGGAGGCGCGGGCGCCTATTACATCTCGCTTTCGTCCAGCATAAGCCGACCAAGCTTCATCGGCGGCTCGGCCTCCTGGCAGGCGCACCGCTCGGCCTCGGTCAAGATAGATCCCGGCGCGCAGGCCTGCGTGCTGGCGCTCGATCCGCATGCATCCGCCGCCGTGAACCTGCAGGGCTCGACCAATGTCTCGATGAGCAGCTGCGTGATCGCGTCAAACTCGGATGCGTCCGATTCCGTCAACAGAGGCGGTTCCGCGCTTGTTTCTGCGGGCTGCGTCTCGACTGTCGGCGGCACTTCCGGGCTTTCGCCGCCCAACGCCAGTCTCACCTGCGGAACGCCGCTCGAGCATCAATACGAATCCATCGATCCTCTGGCCGACGTCGTCCCTCCCCCCTACACGTTGTGTCTGCCCGTCCCGAACGGCAAAACCTACACGCTGTCGCCCGGCACCTATTGCGACAAGACATTGTCGGGAAACATCACGCTGGATCCGGGTATCTACATCCTGCGCGGCACCACCATAAAGCCCGGGGGGAACGGCAGCCTGACCGGCCAGGGCGTGACCCTGTTCCTGATGGAGGGCGCGCAAATCTACTTAAATGCCAATGAGACGGTGGACCTCTCCCCGCCCACCAGCGGACCCTATGCCGGTATCACCATTTTCCAGGACCACGGGAACACGTCCGCCGTGACGCTGAATGGCGGCGCAAATTCCGCGATCAGCGGTTTCGTCTATGCGCCCGACGCACCCATTTCCTACGCCGGCAACTCTGATATGAGCGGCCAGGGCGACTGTCTGAGGCTTGTCGGCAAGACCGTGCAGATGACGGGAAACTCCTCGGTCAGAACGGACTGCGCGGCCCTGCTTGGAAATCGCGAAATGTATGCCGGCCGCCTCATCACGCTCGTGAAATGAGCGAGTATTTCGCGCCGCGCGGGTAGCGACTTTCAACGCTCTGCCGGGATGCCGCCTTACAGGCGATTGTCGGCGGGCGGCGCCAGGTGCTGGCGCCGCCCTGCCGACGGTTCTAGGCGGCGAAGCGCTCGATCACCTCGGCCAGCGGGACGTGTCCCAGGCAGGCGCCCGAGCCGACAGGCTTTTCGCCATCCTCGACACCTAGCGCGTATCGCACGGCCGGATCGGCCTCGATGCGGCGGCGCAAAGCGGCGAGCTTCGGATAGGCGGCACCGTCGATTGCCTCGTGGAATTCGGCCCAGCGTGCCACGCCGATCAACGTGGTGTCGGCAAGTGTGAGCCGATCACCGACCAGGAAGTCGGTGTCGGTGATCATGGCCTCGAGCCGGTCATGGCGCTCGGTCACCGCCTTGCTGCCGAAGTCGCGCAAGCTCGCCTGCAGCGCCGGATCGGGCGACGCCATTTCCAACGCCACCCAGAGCGGGCTGAAGGCGGCGGTGAAGCCGGTGTTCACGAAAGCCATGAGCTGGTGCATCCGGTCGGATTCCGGTGTGCGCGGATCGAAGCTGATGCGACGGTTCGTGTCGCGGGCTTCGAGCCATGCGGCAATCGCCATGGTCTCGGTGAGCACCTTGCCCTCGTCGGTGATCAGCACCGGCGTTTCCTGCCGGTCGTTGATGCTGGCATAGGCATCGTTCTTCATCTCGGCCAGCATGTCCACTCGGCACAGCCGGTAGGGTTGCCCGACGCGCTCGAAGGCAGCGACGAGCCCCATCGAGCTTCCCGCGGGGAAGCCGTAAAGGAGGATAGGTTCCATTTTGTTGTCTCTTCCATGTTTAGGGGATCACGCCGCGCAGCGAAACTTGACCCTAAACGCTGGTCGCCCCATGTAAATTAGGCACTATTCTGTAACCAAGCCCGCCACAGGTCCTCCATGAAAGATGTCGTCTCGCGCTGCCCGATCGAAGAGACCATGCGTGTGCTCAGCGGCCGCTGGCCGACCTTGCTGCTCTACTATCTGAAGGACGGCACCAAGCGCTTCAGTGAGCTCAGGCGCGACAACCCGACCGTATCGCACCGCATCCTGGCGCTGGAGCTGCGCAAGCTGGAAGACGCCGGCATCGTGCGTCGGACAGCGTATCCGGGCTATCCGCTGCGCGTCGACTACGACCTCACTGCGCCGGGCCGCAAGCTCGTGCCGCTGATCGATGCGCTCGGAGCCTGGTGGGTGCATACGGAAAGCGATCGGACCGGGTCCCCGGCCTCGGAAACAAATCTCGATACGGCCGCCTAGGACCAAGATTTTCTCTGCCCTGCCCGGCAAAAGCCATGATCGCGCTTATCTCAGGCGGGCATGACCATTGCGAACATCGACAATCACCAAGCCCAATCGAAACTGAACAGGCGCCTGCTGCTAAAGGGAGCCGGCCTGGCCGCGTTGGTCGGCCTCGCGGCCTGCAGCACCGTTTCGCAGCCGACTGGCGAAGGCGCCGGCGTCTCCTCTTCCACCACCGGCACACTGGCCGGCATCCGGGCTTCGGCCGGGCTCGGCCCGCTGGTCCCCGATGCACAGCTGGAACAGGCGGCCCTGCAGCAGGCCGGCTATATGGCCGGGGCGCGCCGCATGAGCCATACAACCGGTTGGGGCAAAAGCTTTTCCTCGCGCGTCAGGGGCAACGGCATTGCCGGTGCGGCCGCCGAAAACATCGCCGAAGGCCGCTTCGACCAGCAAAAACTGTTCGACATCTGGGTGCATTCGCCCGGCCACCGGCGCAACATGCTCGACCCGCGCTTCACCCGCTTCGGCCTTGCCTATGTGCGCGACGGCCGCGACTCCAGCCTGCGCTACTGGAGCCTGGTGCTCGGCAGGTAACCGCGACCGATCGGTCGCGCCAGAGACTGCACTGGCCGTCATCCATCACGCTTGCCGTCGAGCAGTTTCTTGATGCCCTGGGCCGAGACCGGTTTGCTGAAATGATAGCCCTGCATTTCATCGCAATTGTTCTTGCGCAGGAAGGCCACCTGATCGTCTGTCTCGACACCCTCGGCAATGACCCTCAGATGCAGATTTTGACCCAATGAAATCACGGCGCTGGCGACTGCCTGATCGTTGTCGTCGACGGCGAGATCTTTGATGAATGACTTGTCGATCTTCAGCCGTGCCACGGGAAAGGTCTTGAGTGCACTGAGGCTGGAATAGCCTGTTCCGAAATCGTCGATCGATATCTGGACGCCCAGGTTCTGCAATGCGTTCATCGTTGCGACCGCCAGCTCAACGTCCTGCATGATAAGGCTTTCGGTCACCTCAAGCTCGAGATACCTGGCCTCCAGACCGCTGTCCTTCAGTGCATTCACGACACGGCCAATCAGGTTCGGTTCCCTGAATTGCCGCGCCGAGACGTTTACGCAGACGGTCAAGGGCGGCAGGCCGGCGTCCTGCCAGGCCTTGTTCTGCCGACAGGCCTCGTGCAGGACCCAGTCGCCGATCGGCACGATCAGGCCGGTCTCCTCGGCGGTCGGAATGAATGTGTTCGGCGCCACGATGCCTCGTGTCGGATGCTTCCAGCGCAGCAACGCTTCGACCGCAAAGACGTCCCCTGAACGAAGATCGACTTGCGGCTGATAGAGCAGAATGAATTCCGAATGAGCGAGCGCGTTTCGCAACTCCTCCTGAAGCACGAATTTTTCATGCGCTCTGGTGTTGAATTCGGGAGCATAGAACTGGAAATTGTCGCGGCCGAATTCCTTCGCGCGGTACATGGCCGCATCGGCATTGGCCAGCAGCATATCTGGGCTCGTCCCGTCCTTGGGGTAGTTGGCGATGCCAATGCTGGCCGTCGCCCTAAGCCGATGCCTTCCCAGATGAACCGGCTCCGCTATCGCCGCCCGGATCTTTTGCAGAGTCTCGGAGATGAGATCGACGTTCGTCGGCTGGTCGAACAGGACTATGACAAACTCGTCGCCGCCAAGCCGCACAACGGTGTCGGTTGACCTTACGCATTCGACCATACGATTGGCGACGGTCTTCAGCAGCACGTCACCGGCGTTGTGGCCGAGCGTATCATTGACGAGTTTGAAATTGTCGAGGTCGATGAACACAACCGTAACCCAGCGATCGTATCGCTGCGCATACAGAAGAGCCTGCGAGAGCCGATCCTCGAGCAGAGCGCGATTTGGAAGCCCGGTCAGCACATCATGGTTGGCCATGAAGTGAATCTGGTCTTCAGCCAATTTGCGCTCGATGGCGATCCCTGCAATGCGTGTCGTGAAGTCGATCAGCCGTGTTTCGGACTCGGTCGGTTCACGTACCGTCATCGAATACATCGCGAAGACGCCCAGCACGGCGCCTTGGTGCGACAGGATCGGGGTCGACCAGCACGAACGATAGCCGAAGGGCGCCACCACCTCACGGTAATCTTCCCAAAGCGGATCCTGCATGACGTCTGCGACGATGACCGGCTCGCGCCGATAGACGGCAGTGCCACATGATCCAACCTTGGGGCCGACGGCGATCCCGTCGATGGCAGCGGTATAGTCTTTCGCCAAGCTCGGCGCGCCGCCGTGCCGCAGATGGCTGCCGTCCTTGTCCAGAAGCAAGACGGAACCGAATATCCCCGTCAACTGCGACTCGACAAGGCGCATCAGGCGGTCGAGCACGTCTTCGAGCAAGGCGCTCATCGCGATCATTTCCAGGATATGCGCCTGCCCGTCCCGAAGGATGTCCGCTTGCTTGCGGGCGGTGATATCGTGAGCGATGCCGACCAGGCCGATGATGTCATTGCGGGCATTGCGCAGCGGCACCTTTGTCGATGAGAACCATCTGCCGGCGCCCGACGCATCGACCACAAACTCTTCCTTGTCGATCATTGGTCGCCCGCTGCTGAGCACGTTCTGCTCCACCGCGCGAAATTTCTGCGCAAGTTCCGGGGCATGGAGATCAAAATCGGTCAAACCGACCATGTCACTGGTCTTCTCGCGGCCACTGTCGACAGAAAGAGCCCTATTCGCCACGACGAAACGGCTTTCGGTGTCCTTGACCCAGAGATAATCGGGCACCCAGTCGATCAGGGTTTGCAGCGAAATGCGCTCGTCGACCATCTGTCGGTTGGCAGCGAGCGCCGAGATGTCTTCATGCGTGGCCACCCAACTGCCGTCGGGCATCGGCTGATGGCAGACCTGAATTGTCCGGCCGTCGGTGAGGTTGGCGGTCCAGACTTTTGGAGCCATGCCCGAATTGACCGATCGGGCCAATGCGAGATAGGCGTCGGCACCGGTCGCGGATGTCCCGGCAGCGACGCGACGTTCGACGATTTCGCGGAGCGTCAGCCCCGGCTGCAATTGCTCCGGCGCAATGTGGTAAATTTCCGCATAGCGGCGGTTGCACAGGATCAGCCGTTCATCGGCGTCGAAAAAGCAGATGCCCTGCGAAACGTTGTCAATCGCCGTCTCAAATCGCAGCGCCTGCCCTTCGAGCGTTGCGATCCGGGCTCGAAGATCGCGCTCGAGCGTTTCGTATGAAGCGATGGTCAGCTTTGCCAGCGCGGCCAGATTGGCCGACTCCGGTGCTTCGGCGGCTTTCCTGGATGGTTTCGTGCCCAAACAGAGTTCCTCCGGTTTGGTGCCGGCGCAAAGCAACACGGCTCGCTTTCAACCCAAAAGCGACTGCATCGTGATCGAGATATACTAATGGTAGGTGAACCAGCTCGAAGTCAGGAGCAGTCGCCTGTGGATATCTGAAAATCCTGGTGCTGTTTCCGGGTCACGATTTTGAGTCCCGGCAACAGACGCGACCGGCATACTGCCGATCCGCAAACGTCAGTCCATATGCGCGGCAGGGGCACCACCTGCTGCCGGGCCAGCCTTTGGCTTGCGCAGCAGGAAAACGAACGGGACGGCAAGCAGCGTCATCATCATCAGCAGTTTGAAGTCGTTGACGTAAGAGATCATCATCGCCTGGATATTGACCAGCCCGTCGACCTCCGAAAGCGCCGTTGGATCGCCGGCTGCGGCCGCCGGCGAGACCGCCCACAGATTTGGGTTGAACGGCTTGATGAAAGCAGAGAGCTCGCTGTGGTTGACCTGAATGTTGCGCACCAGGAGAACCGACACGACCGAAACACCGATCGACGAGCCAAGATTGCGCACCAGGCTGAACAGCGACGTGGCGTCGGTGCGGTAGCGTGGGTCCAGCGTGGCGAAAGCCACGGTCGACAGCGGTACGAACACCATTCCCATTCCCAGGCCCTGGATGATGCCGGAGCTGAGGATCAGCCAGTTGTCCATCTGCGGCGTGAAACTCGCCATGGTGTGGAGCGACTGCGCGGTCAAAAGGAAGCCGATGACGACGAGGATGCGGGCATCGACCCTGTGCATGATGCGGCCGACCAAAAGCATCGAAATCATCGTGCCGATACCGCGCGGACCTATGACGACACCGATGGTCATGGTCGGATAGCCGAAGATGGTCGCCAGCATCGGCGGCAGCAGCGACATACTGGCCAGGATGAGCACGCCCATGACGAAGATGAACGCCAGCCCGGTCACGAAATTGCGGTCGAGGAATATCTTGGGGTCGATGAACGGGTGCTCCGCCGTCACCGTGTGAATGATGAACACCCAAAAACCGGTCAGCGAAAGGCCGAGTTCGATCCAGATCTCGACCGAGGAAAACCAGTCGACCTCGCCGCCGCGATCCAGCATCAGCTGCAGCGCACCGACGCCGAGCGATATCATGGCGAAGCCGAAGAAATCGAAGCCGCGCACCCGCCGGGCAACGGAAGGCAAATAGGCGGCCATGCCGAGGAAGGCGGCGATGCCGACCGGCAGGTTGATGAAGAAGACCCAGCGCCAGTTGAAGTTCTCGGTCAGCCAGCCGCCCAGCGTCGGGCCGAGGATCGGCCCCAGCATGATGCCGGCGCCCCAGATGGCCATTGCCTGGCCGTGGCGTTCCTTCGGGTTGATGTCGAGCAGGAAGGTCTGCGACAGCGGCACGATCGCGGCGCCGAACACGCCTTGCATCAGCCGGAAGAACACCATCGTCTCCAGGCTCCATGCCAGTCCGCACAGCATGGAGAAGATGGTGAAGCCGACCACCGCCGTCAGGAACAGTTCCTTGCGGCCGAGCCGGTCAGCCAGCCAGCCGGTGACCGGCGTCATGATCGCCGCGGCAACGATGTAGGACGTCAGCACCCAGTTGATGTTGTCCGGCGAGGCGCCGAGATCGCCGGTCATGGTCGGCAGCGCAACGTTGGCGATCGTGGTGTCGAGCGCCTGCATGACCGTCGCCAGCATGAGCGCAACCGTGATCAAGCCGCGGTGCGGCACTTCCTTGAAGGTTTCTGGGGTGCTCATGATGCGGAACTTCCAGTCGGTAACAAAAACGTGTTAGACAGGGTTTCCGGGCGGCGAGGCCGTCCCGTGTGGAGAGACCCTCATCGGGTGGGACGCGACCATCGATGTGGGGGTTACATCGACCAGAGCGTCTCGAATTTCGCGGGCGCCAGCCGCCCGGAACCCTGTGGACCGTCGGGTCCGATGTCGAACGTCGAGGCTGGCCGGCAGTACCGTCGCAATCCTCGCCCTTCGCCCCGCCGGCCCGTCTCCTGTCCTTGTTTGTCATGCCGGCAGCCGCGGCAGAGCTTTCACAAACATTCGCGAGGCAGCTTCCGCCGCCTCGCATGAATCCGGCTATTGCGCCTCGCCCGCCGTGGCGTGGCCGAAGATCTTCGGCAGCCCGCGCGCCACACCGGTGTCGACGGTGGCGGTCACGCTCATGCCGGTGCGCAGCGCCATCTTGGCGTCGGGATCGGTCAGTTCCAGGCGCACAGGAATGCGCTGGGTGACCTTGACCCAGTTGCCGGTGGCGTTCTGGGCGGGCAGCAGCGAGAACTCGGCGCCGGTGCCGGCTCCGATCGCCTTGACGGTCGCCTCGAAGGTCTTGCCCGGATAGGTGTCGACGACGATCTCGGCCTTCTGTCCCGGCTTCATGTTGGTAAGCTGGGTTTCCTTGAAATTGGCATCGACCCAGGTGTCGCCGGTCTCGACCAGCGAGAACAGCGGCGTGCCGGAGCCGACATACTGGCCGACCTTGAACGAGGAGGCCTGGCTGACGACGCCATCGGCTGGTGCCTTGACCGTGGTCTGCGCCAGGTCGTAGGCGGCCTTGTCGCGCGCGGCGAGCGCGGCCATCACGGTCGGGTGCTTATCGGTCTCGATGTCGGGATTGCCGCCAAGCGCGGCCTTGGCGCTGATGATGCCCTGTTCGGCGACCGCCAGCTGCTGCTTGGCCTTGTCGAGATCGTTCTTGGCCTGATCGAGCGACGATTTGGCATTGATGCCCTTCTGGGCGAGATCGGCGGCGCGGTCATACTGCGACTGGGCGAAATCGACCTCGCTGGTGTCGGATTTCTCCTGCGCCATCGACTGGCTGTAGGCGGCGCGCAACTGCTCGACATTGAGGCGCGCGCCGGCCACCGCCGCATCCGCCTGGGCGAGCGCGATCCGGTAGGGCTCGGGATCGATGGCAAACAGCACGTCGCCCTGCTTGACGAGCTGGTTGTCGGCTATATCGACCGTCACGATGCGGCCTGCCGTGTCAGAGGCGATCGAAACCTTGGCCTGCTCCAGATTTGCGTTCTCGGTTTCCTGGTAGCGGCCGCCGGTGACCCAGACATAGCTGCCGCCGGCGATCAGCGCCGCGGGCAGCGCGATCATCAACAGCGAGCGGCCGAGGCGGCGCTTCTTCTTAGGGACGACGGGCACCGGAGGCGCGACCGCCACGGGCGCCGTCGCCGGCTGCGCCGAAGCATCCAATTCCAGCTTGGTGATCTTTTCGTCTATCTTGGCTACCGCGTTCATGCTGCTGCGCCTTCCGTATTCCTGACTTTTTCCGAGGACGAGGTCTCGCCGTCCGCAAGATTCTGCACGATCCTATCCAGCGCCCTGACCAGGACGCGGCGATCTTCCGGCGAAACGCCGACCAGCGATTCCTCATAGACCTCGCCGGCAAGGCTTTTGACTTGGGCATAGGCCTCGCTCGCCTTGGCGGTCGGGAAGATCATGCGCACGCGGCGGTCGGCGGCGTCGGAGCGACGCTCGATCCAGCCGCCCTCCTCCATCCGGTCGACCAGGCGCGAGACGCTGATCGGCTCGATTTCGAGAAGTTCGGCGAGCCGCGCCTGCGCGACACCTTCTTCCTTGGCGACGCGGACCAGAAGCCGCCATTGCGCCGAGGAAAGGCCGAGGCCGCTGGCGCGTGCCTCGAAGCGCTTGCGCATCAGGCGCTGCACGTCGTGGATCAAAAATCCCAATCTGTCGATGCTGTCGGAAACCATGAGCGGCATATATAATAAGCGTGCTTACTATTCAACGTGGGCAGCCATGCAAATACGATCACGACGCCGTGATCGGGAGCGGAGACCATCGCTTGTGGCCCGGAGTCCCGTCACAGGCGGTTGCGGATCAGCATGGTGACGACGAAGAAGGCGCCGAGCGAGCTGGTGATGATGCCGATCGGCAGTTCCTGCGGCGGCAGCAGCGTGCGGGCCAGAAGGTCGCTTGCCAAAAGCAGCACCGCGCCGAACAGCGCCGCGCTGGCGATCAGGCGAAGGTGCAACGGTCCGGCAAACGGCCGGCACAGATGTGGGATCATCAGGCCGACGAAGCCGATGACGCCGGCGACCGAGACGAGGATCGCGGTCGACAGGGCGGCGACCAGAAAGGTCGTGCGGCGCATGCGCGCCACCGGCACGCCGAGGCTTTCGGCGGCGTTCTCGCCGGCGAGGAAGGCATCGAACCGGCGGTGGTTCCACAGCCCATAGGCAAGGATGATGCCCGCGCCAAGTGCGGCCAGGCCGATATTGTCCCAGCGCGCCAGGCCGAGCCCGCCCATGGTCCAGAACAGCACAGAATGAGCGGCGCGTTGGTCGCCGGCGAAGACGAGATAGTTGGTGAGCGCGGTGAACATGAAGGAGACGGCAAGCCCGGCAAGGATCAGCCGTTCGGGTCCCTGCCCCTTCACCCGCGACACCAGCAACAGCACCACGGCCGCGGCCAGCATGCCGCCGGTGAAAGCGGCGACCGGCAAGGTCCAGATGCCGAAACTGTCGCCGAAGACGGTGATGACGGAGACGGCGCCGGCGGCGGCACCCGAGGAGAGACCGAACAGGAACGGATCGGCGAGATCGTTGCGGGTCACCGTCTGTAGCAGCGTGCCGACGACGCCCAGCCCGGCGCCGACCGCGATCGCCAGCAGCGTGCGCGGCAGCCGGAGATCGACGACGATCTTGCCGATTGGTCCTGACATGGCATGCGCGTCGAGCCCGACCGCATGCGCCAGGGCGCCGACGACATCGGACAGCGCGATCACCGTCGAGCCATAGGCGATCGACAGCAGGGCGAGCGCGGCGACCAGCGCAGCACCCACCATCATGGCCAGGACGAATGATTTCTGATGCAAGCGAAAGCGCGTCGCATTTGAATGGACGCTTGCGACGCGCTTTAGGTTGTTGTTTTGATGCATGTCGTTATCCCAAAACCGCTGCGCACTTTTGGGCGACATCCATTAGAAGGCTTCCGGATGCATCGCCCTGGCGATCTTGCCGATCGCCTCGATGTTGGCGGGTCCGGGCGTCAGCTCGGCATAGCGCAGTGCCACGAAACGCTCGTTCTTGACCGCGTCCGTTTCCTTCATCGCCGGATGCGCCTTGAGGAATTCGAGCAGCTTCTTGTAGCCGCCGCCAGCCTGGTAATCGAGCAGGATGAGGAATTGAGGATTGCGCGCCGCCACCGTTTCCCAATCTGTCGTGCCCCAGCTTGTCTCCATGTCGGCCATGACGTTGTCGCCGCTGGCAGCCGCGATCATGGCGTTCGGTATGGCGAATTTGCCGGCGGTGAACGGCTTGTCTTCGCCGGAATCGTAGAGGAACACGCGGGTGCCCTTGGCGCTGCCGACCTTGGCGGTGATCTCGGCCAGTTGCGCCTTCCAGCCGGAGACGAGCTTGTCGGCCTCGGCGTCCTTGCCGAAGATCTTGCCCAGCTTTTCGACGTCGCCATAGAGCAGGTCCATCGAAGCGGCGGGGCGGTTCTTGTCGAGATGGACGCAGCTTTCCGTCAGCACCAGAGTCTTGATGCCGTGCGGGGCGAGCGTGTCCGGGGTCACCTCGCCGCCCGGCTTCATGCCGTAATACCAGCCGGCGAAGAAGAAATCCGGCCCGACGGCGACTAGGTTTTCCAGCGTCGGATATTTCGGCGCCAGCTCAGGGATCAAACCCTGCTCGGCCTTGAATTCGGGGCCGACCTTGTACCAGCCCGTGATGCCGGTTAGGCCGACGATCGACGGCTGCAGCTTCAGCGCGAAGGCCATCTCGGCCATGTTGAGATCTTGGATGACGGCGCGCTTCGGCGGCGCGTCGAAGGTCAGCTTCTTGCCGCAATTGTCGACGGTGACCGGGAAGGCGAAAGCCGCCGAGGCGAACAGCGACAAGGCAAGGGAGAGGGCGAGGCGTTTCACGAGGTATGGCTCCTTTGGGTGCAGGTCGGATCAGGATGGCGAAGCGGCGCGGTTGGGAACGTCGAAGACAGTCAGCTCGCGGTCCTCGGTCGGATGGCGCAGGCGAAACACGTCGATGCCGAACACCTCCTGGATCAGTTGCTGTGTCAGCGCATCGCGCGGCGTCGCCAGCGCATGCAGCCGGGCGTTGTTCATCACTGCGACCCTGGTGGCGAAAGGCGCCACCAGCGCCAGATCGTGCAGCACCGCGACCACGCTCGTGCCGAAGCCGGCGACCAGCTCGAGCAGCTCGCCTCGGGCGCGCGGATCGAGATGGTTGGTCGGCTCGTCGAGGAACAGGATTTTTGGCTCCTGGGCGATGGCTCTAGCCAGTTGCGCGCGCTGGCGCTCGCCGCCGGAGAGCGAGCCGATGCTGCGGCCAAGCAGCGGCAGCAGGCCGGTCCGGCGTAGCGCCTCGAGGACGATGTCGCGATCTTCGCGCATGCGCCGCATGCCGGCATGCGGGACGCGGCCGAGCTCGACATAGTCGATCAACGCGAGCCGCGGATCGGGCTGATCGGCCTGGCCGACGACGGCCATGTTGAGCGCCCGCTCGGCCGACGTGATCCGGTCGAGGCGGCGCCCCGACAGGCGGACCTCGCCGGCGCTCGGCGGCAGCGCGCCGCACAGCATGCGCAAAAGCGTGGTCTTGCCGGCGCCATTGGGACCGATGATGGCCAGGCGATCGCCTGCCGCGACCGACAGGCTTACCCCATCCACCAGGCGGCGGCCATTCGCCACCGCGCTCACGTCGCGGGCTTCGAGCAGGGTCATCGGCTTGGCTCCGGCCTCGAAGCGGGGATGCGAGCCGGCCCGGTGGAATCGCGGCACGGCGCGCACACGATGATGCGATGGATGGAGGCTTCCAACGTTCCGTCACTTTCCAAAACTGGCGACGGAAGGAAGCTGGGCCATCGGACGACAGACCGATGGCTACGTCTCCTCCCGGCACACCCCGTCCGGTCAACTCATGCTGATGGCAGGTCTCCTGGCTCGCGGGTCTCGGCTTCATCCTGCCTTCCCAGCCTTGCCGGCCAGTGGCATTCGCGGATGTTGCTCGCCGCTTACAGTTGCGGGGGCAGCCACGGTCTCGACCCAAAAACGGGCCTCACCGTGTTCCCTTTTCACCCCTCGCCTTTCGACTCGGGGACCATCATTTTCTACCGTAGGTTTCCGCCGATCGCGCCGCAACGGTTTTTTGATTGCAGGCATCGGTTCGCCTTCGGTAGATGCGTATGTAATAACATTACGTATCAAGCACAGCCATATGCTGTCAACACCGGCGGGCCGTCCGCACCAAAGCTCAACGGCTTTGCCGTCTGGCGTTGCGGCGCACCTACTAACCGGCAGAGGCGCTATATCGTCGTGGTCGTCGATTGACCCGCTTCGGGCGCAGCCTGCGCGCCAAGCGCCAGCCGGATGCCATCGGCCAGATGCGCCGCGTCGGCTGGGCTCTCGAACGGCATGGCCTTGGTCGCATAGTCGATCGGCGAGAAACCGGGGTCGCCCTCGTTGATGAGGGCGGCCTGCCGGCGCGCTTCGTCCATCGCGCCGAGCTGGGCGTAGCAGGCGGCTAGCCGCGTCCTGATCCACGGCGTCGGCCGTGTCGCAAGTTCCAGAGCCTCGGCCGCCGGCTTGTAGTCGCCCATCATGTAGAGCGCCAGCGAGCGGTCGAACTGATACCAGTGCGGGATCATCGGATCGATGCGGATGGAGCGCGCCAGCCAGCCCAGCGCCTCGAACGGGCGCCCGCGCATGGTCAGCACAAGGCCCATCTGCTCGATGCAGTCGGCATCGCAGGGATTGAGCTCGAGCGCGGTCCGCAAATGATGCTCGGCCGCGTCGTGCTCGCGCATGTAGAGACGCACCAGCGACTGGATGCGATGGCCGGTCGCCTGGTCGGGCGACAGCGCCAGGCCCCTGGCAACGTGCTCGCGCGCCTCGACCAGATCGGCATGGCTGGACTCTTCGAATTCGCCCTTCAGCGCGCAGGTCAGGCCGACATAGATATGGGCGAGCCCATAGGCCGGGTCCTTGGCGACGGCCGCCTCGAAGAAGGCCCTCGCGCCCTCGATGTCGGTCTGCGCGGGGTCGCGCACCAGGGCCACGCCGCGCAGCACCAGCTCATAGGCGGCAAGGCTGGTGACCGGTTTGCGCGACGCCTGCTGCAGGCCGGCATTGGTGACCCGCCTGGCCAGGCGCCCGACGATCTCCTCGACGATATCCTGCTGGACGGCGAAGAAGCCGCTGTCGGCGGCCTGGTAGCGATCGCCCCAGAGCTGGCTGGCATTGGCCGCGTCGACGAGGTTGACGGCGGCCAGGATCTGGTCTCCCTGCCGCCGCACCGAGCCTTCGACCAGATAGTCCGCGCCGATGCGCGAGCGGATCTGCGGCCATTCCGAGCGGGCGAAGGAAGCGAAGGAGAAGCTGGAATTGCGGGCCAACACCGTGACCGTGCCGAAGCGCGCCAGGCCGTTGATGATGTCCTCGGCAAAGCCGTCGACGATCGGATCATCGGCCGAGTTGCCGCTCTCGTTGCGAAAGCGCAGCACCGCCACGATCGGCTGCGAGCCGATCTCGGGCGCCGGCTCGACCTCGGCCGCCAGCATGTAGCCGCGCTTCGACACGGTGCGCACGAGGTGGTCGCCCAGTACCTTGCGGATCTCGCGGATCGACTGCGTCAGCGAATCCTCGGTGACGAAGACGCCCGGCCAGACCGCATCCATGATCTCCGATTTGGGCACGACGCGGCCCATGTACCGGGCGAGCAGCGTCAACAGCGCATAGGCCTTCGGCCGCAGGAACGCCGGCCCGTCGGCATGGCGTAGCGTGCCCTTGCCGAGGTCGAGCGTGTAGCCGCCGAAGTGAAACACCTGATCGACTGTGGCGATCTCCACCGGGATCCTCCCCTGACACTGAGCATTGGACATGCTGCTTGGAGGGTACGTCAAGGGGCGGGTGAGAGCCGCGAGAGCGCTTCGGCCAGGGCAGGAAGCACCCACCCACGGCCCGGCTATATCAACGGGCCGTGGATTGCTTCCAGACGCATCAGAGCGGGATTCATCGCGTGAACCGCCGGCAGCGCTCCCCTTCCCCCTGCCGACGGGAGTCAGGCGGGCGTCGCGTACAGGGTTCGTGGTGGATTGTCATGACCGCGATTTTGCACCGGGAGCAACTCGCGCGCGAACTGCGAGACTTGAGCAGTGTTGGCTTGCCCAAGGGGAGGAGTTCGCCGCCAGTCGAACTGTTGGCTCGACGCCGGACCAGCAACCTTTCCAGCGCTCCTCCGATAAGGGCGGGACGCGCCTAGGATCGAGCAGACCGTCCGACAGAGCCACGAGTAGCGCGACGGTGACGGAAGCGGCTGGATCGCCATCCGTCGCAAGAAGCTTCCGGACGACGCCGTGATATTTCCTGCATTAATACTTCGATGAGTGCTGTTCAATACTGGTATTATCTCAAGATGCGACTATGATCCCCTGAATTCAGGGAGAGGGGCCATGAAGCGCAATCAAAGCGACTATGCCACGCGCGACCCGGAGAAGCGGCGCCTGCGTATCTACGCGACCGATCCGATGAGCGGCCGGCGCGCGCCCTATCGGATAACGATCGAGGTCCCCAACGAGATCGACCTCGAGACGGGTCCGCGCGGCCAACTTGTCGAGGTCTACGACTACGATGCCTGGAACGAGCGTTTCTACGCGAGCGTCAACCTCAACGAGCGCCCGCTGCTCATGGAGGCTGGCCTTCCGCAGAGCGAGTCGGACCCGCGCTTCCACCAGCAGATGGTCTACGCGGTCGCCATGAAGGTGATCGACAGCGCGGTTCGGGCGCTTGGCCGCAACATTTCCCTGTCGCGCAAAAGGCGTCCGCTCCGGCTCTTCCCGCACGCCTTCTATGGCCGCAACGCTTTCTTCGACCCCGAGCTCAACGCCATTCTCTTCGGCTACTTCAAGGCCGACGTGAATTCCCCCGGCCAAAACATACCCAGCCAGACCGTTTTTACGTGCCTGTCGCACGACATCATTGCCCATGAGATGACGCACGCCATCGTGCATCGCCTCCGCCCGTACTTCCTCGAGCCGAGCAATGTCGATGTCCTCGCCTTCCACGAGGCGTTCTCCGACATCGTGGCGCTGTTTCAGCGCTTCTCCTATCGCGAGCTCCTCGCCGAACACATCCAGGCCTCGGAAGGCGCACTGCAAAAATCAAAAATGCTCGTGGAGCTGGCCCAGCAGTTCGGTCAGGCGATTGGCTCAGGAAAGGGGCTTCGCTCGGCCATTGACGAGAAGCCGCATCCGGGAAAGCTGGCAAAGACACACGAAGCGCACGAGCGCGGGGCGATCCTGCTGAGCGCGGTTTTCGCAGGGTACATCAAGGCGTTCCAGAACCGCACCGCGGACCTCTTGCGCATTGCGACAGGTGGCTCCGGCGAGCTGCCGGGCGGCCGCCTCCATCCGGATCTCGTCAATCGCCTCTCCACCGAAGCGGCGCAGCTGTCGGACCGGTTCCTCCGGATGTGCTTCCGGGCCTTCGACTACATGCCGCCCGTCGACGTCACGTTCGGCGATTTTTTGCGCGCGCTCGTCACCTCCGACTTCGAGCTGAACCCCGCCGATCCCGGCGAGGTGCGGTTCGAAACGATCGAAGCCTTTCGCGAGCGGGGCATATACCCCTCCGGGGTCCAGTCGCTCGCCGAGGAAGCCTTGCTGTGGCCCAGCCAGATCAACGGCGTGCCCGAGCGGCTCCATGATCACATCCTTGCCATGGCCCGGAACCTTCTGACCCTCTCGGCCGAGGGCCTCGACCAGGCGCGCGTTGCGACGCGTCACAAGCAGGCGCGCGTAAACCAGGCAGCGTCGCTGCAAAGCGGCTCGCTTGAGGAGAGCGGCGAAGAAGATGCCATTCCCGACCCAAGCCGGCCGACGGTTGACCGCGGTGCGATGTTCCCGGCGCTGCATCAGTATGCCCTGAACAACGCCGACGCATTCGGGCTCGACAAGGGCCGAACCATCGCAGTGATCGGCTTTCACGCCACCCACCGGATCACTGCCGAGCAGCGCCTTGCCGTCGAGTTCGTGGCCCAATTCATGCAAACCGAGGAACCCGCCGATCCCAACTCCGGCGACCTTCCGTTCCGCGGTGGCGCCACGGTCATCTTCGGCAGCGACGGCACCGTGCGCTACATCGCGTCCAAGCCGATGAACAACGCGCGGCTCCCCAAGGAGCTCAACGACGCGGCACTGGCCCGCCGCAAAGCAACGGCCTCCTTTGTCGAGAGTATGGACGCTCGCGACCCCAACATGGCGTTCGCCGACGCCGCCTACATCAGCAACCGGATGAAGCTCAGGGCCCGCTTCCGCGCACTGCACGAGGGAGCCTGAGCATGCCCGGCAACATCAACATCCGCATGTACAATGTCGGCTTCGGCGACTGCTTCCTCGTCACTCTGCCAACCAGCGATGGCGACCGGAAAATACTCATCGACTGCGGCTCGATCAAGAAGAAGAAGAAATCGATCGAAGACATCGCCAAGCAGGTGATCAAGGACGTTACGGTCGACGGCAAGGCCCGCATCGACGTCCTTGTCCTCTCTCACCGCCACGAGGACCACCTTTCCGGCTTCGCCAAGAAGGTCTGGGGCGAGGTCGAGGTCGGCGAGGTGTGGATGCCATGGGTAGAGTCCCCGACCGATCCGGCTGCCCGGCGCATTCGCAATGAACTGGCGGCAACCGCCCGAAACCTGAGGGTCGCTGCTACGCTGCTTGGACTAGACGAGAATCGGATCGGCGCAGTCGCCCTCAACGCGCTCTCCGACGAGGGCGCGCTCGGCACGCTGCACCGCGGCTTCAAGGGCGAGCCCGAGCGGCGCTTCTTCCCCAAAAGCAAGACGGCCGTGGTCGAGGAAATCAAGACACCACTCCTCCCTGGCATCGACATCTTTGTCATGGGGCCGCCACACGACGACACGGCGCTGAACGATCCCGACCCACCGCAAGGTCAGTCGCTGCTCACGGGGTTCTCCGCCAATCCAGACGGCGCCAGTGCAGGTGAAAAGTTCCAGCCATTCGGCGAGGGGTGGATCGAAGAGTTTCCGCCGATGCTTGACGATCGGCAGCAGATCAATGAGGCAGCCTCGATGGTCGCGGCGTACGAACTCGCAGCGGCCAAGCTCGATGCCGATATCAACAATACGAGCCTCATCCTGCTTTTCCGCATCGGCGACGAGTACCTGCTCTTTCCCGGTGATGCGCAGTGGGGTCCCTGGGAGTTGGCGCTCGGGGATGCCGAAGCGGTGGAGTTGCTTGAGAAGGTTACCTTCCTCAAGGTCAGCCACCACTCTAGTCACAACGGGACGCCGGCATCGCTGCTCCGTGACATCATCGGCAAAAACAACGCGCACAATGGTGTGGTCCAGGCAATGGTGTCGATGACGCCCAAGAAAGGGTGGGAGGGAATCCCCCACGAGCCGATCCTCACGCTGCTCACCGAAAGGAATTTCCCGTTCTGCGTGAGCGACCGCGCCGAAGACAACCCGCCTGGGCCTTTCGTCCGCAACGGCACGCTCTGCTACGACCTCGATATTCCAGTCTAGCCCGAACCCGTTCCATCAATAACGGCAGCGCTCCTTCACGCTCGGCTCGTAGCCTTGCTCGCGTTCAGCGAGGAACCGCCGAAGTCGGTCAACCAGCAGACCGGCCGCCGGTCGGCCTCGACCTGGCCGACGCTGATCGCGGCCTCTATCGCCAGTTCGCTCACCTTGTGCGGATCGGCGTCATAGGAGACGCCGAAGTTCACGTCGAGGCGCACGAGGTTGTCGCTGAACGACCAGAACGTTCCTGATACGGTGCCATGCCTACCGGAAATCGGCAGCAGTCAAAGTGTAGGAACTGCGGCGGTCGCGGGAATAGGCTTTGCTGGCAACCTGGTGGATGGATGTTCGCAAGTTGTCGAAGGCTGAAAGGCATTTTGTTTCCGACGCCGCTGTCCCGGCCAAGGCGGTGTCCGATTTTGCCAGCGCCGCGATCTCGACGAAGAATCGCACCTCGAACATGCCGTCATGGCCGGTGAAGCGGACGGCGTTGCGGGCTTCGTCGAAGCTGCGGCTGGGGTTGGGAAAGGAGAGCGTCATGACTGGCCCGCCACTCTCTCGTGCGGGACAATTGGCGGCGCCGCAACCCGCGCCCTGCGGCGCTCGGCGTTGCGCTGGTTGAGGGACAACATGCTGCGCGTCGCATCCGACCGGCTGAGGCCGGTCATCGCAACGCCGTCCTCATGTGCCGGAATTCCGGAGAAGACGTGATAGACGGTCCAGGAACGATCCGCTTCGACGCGGCGGCCATATTGGCGATTTGCGAAGTCGCGTCCCGACGCGCCACCCTCGTTTTCCCAGATCCGAAGCGCGGCGGCATTGCGCTGCCGATCGGTTTCGGTGTTGCGGGCATTCATGATGCTGGCCTTTCCTCATTGACCGCTTGCGTGGCGAGAGCGCCCGAATAGAGCGTTGCGCCAGTCGCGTCGGCGATCGTCAAGGCGTCCGGCCGCTGCGGCATGTTCAGGGTCCTGGCCAAAAGCCTGGCGATTTCGATCGCATCGTCGAGGTCGGCCGCTTCCACGATCTCGCGGCCGATCAGGGCATGCGCATCGTCCGCCTCTCGGGTGCGATAGAATTCGATCAGGATCTTCATCGCCCGTCTCGCAGCGTCAGTTCTTGCCCTTGCCGCGCGGGGCACTGATGTTGGCGGCAAGCCTGGTCTGGGTGCCGAACACGCTTTCAGCTTTGGGCAGGACCTTTTCCTGCTTCGGCTTCCTGATCTCCCGGCTCGAGCGTTTTTGTCCCTTTGACATGGTCGAACGTCCTTTCGATGAGCGTTATGGTGTCACCGGGCGACGTGTCGACCGGTTCGAGGCTGTCCTGCGTCGCCACCCGTTCATGAAGTTCGCCGTCGCTGCGGATGCGGTATTGCAGCGAATCTCCTCGGGGCGGCAGCGTGGCCATGATGCGGTAGATTTCCGCGGTCTTTGGAAACGTGCCGAAGCCGCCCTTCAGCCGGACAGCCAGTCCGACGGCAAAGAGATGCGTTGCGGCTTCGCGGCGGACCGGGCGTGCGTTGCGTTGCATCAGGGTGGTGGTTCTCATCATTGTCTCTGGTCCTGCTCCAGTGCGGCTTCAAGCGATGCCGGTTCGATCGGCACCATCTGCCGCGTGGCTCCGCTGGCGGAAATCGCCGGCAGGTGAATGAAGGTGGCGACGCGGCGCCATGCGATCAGCGAAGCCCCTTCGAGGGCCTCCTCGTCATGATCGACGCGATACTCTCCGGGTGGTTGCGGCGCATCGAAGCCGGGCAGCGAAAACGCCGACCTGAAGCGAACGACTGATGGTGTGGTGCGGCTGGTCATGAATTGCGGCTTTCCGCGGAAACGCACGGCTGCGCCTTTCCGTATCATTCCCACTCGAACCGCTGAGGCGATGCCCGACGCTGCCAGTATATCCGTGGTCAGCGTCGGTTTCATTCCAGGGTTCGAACGGGACGAAATGTGCGCCGGACCGGCGCATGCACTCGTTTTCGAGAATTCGGTGGTGAATGGCGGGGCTCTGACACAAAGCCAACTCGACCAAATCAACGAGCTTTACATATGCGCCTCAATTGAGTTGCAAACAAGGTCGCGGTGCCCTTTTATTTGTCCTTTGAAATAACAAATCAGCGTCCGCGAAAATCACGGCGGCAGAAAGTTTTCCTCCGATGCGAATGATTTTCTGCGCGTCTCGAATTATTTCATTCGATTTCTTGGACATTCGCGAGAATTAATTCTGGCACTCCTATCTATCGAGTGCCAACGCGCCTATATCAGGGGTAGCGGCCGCCTATGCTGGCCCCAGAAAGAAGTTTCCCATGAAATTCCGGCCACTCCACGACCGCGTCGTCATTCGCCGCGCCGAAGGCGACACCAAATCCAAGGGGGGCATCATCATTCCCGACAATGCCAAGGAAAAACCCCAGGAAGGCGAAGTGATCGCCGTTGGCCCGGGCGCTCGCGACGAAAACGGCGCGCTGATCGTGCCCGATGTGAAAGCCGGCGACTTCATCCTGTTCGGCAAATGGTCGGGCACCGAGGTCAAGATCGACGGCGAAGACCTTCTGATCATGAAGGAAGCCGACATCATGGGTATTATCGAGAAGATCGACATTCTCGACAAGACAGCGGCCGTCAAGAACGCCGCCTGACCAGGCTGGCTTTACGGCAAACCGCGCACTCCAATTTTCGAACGGGATGAACAATCATGTCTGCCAAGGAAATCAAATTCTCCACCGATGCCCGCGACCGCATGCTGCGCGGCGTCGAATTGCTCAACAACGCCGTCAAGGTGACGCTCGGCCCCAAGGGCCGCAACGTCATCATCGACAAGGCCTATGGCGCGCCCCGCATCACCAAGGACGGCGTGACGGTGGCCAAGGAAATCGAGCTCACCGACAAGTTCGAGAACATGGGCGCGCAGATGGTGCGCGAAGTGGCCTCGAAGACCAACGACCTTGCCGGTGACGGCACCACCACCGCCACGGTACTGGCCGCCTCGATCCTGCGCGAAGGCGCCAAGCTGGTTGCCGCCGGCATGAACCCGATGGATCTCAAGCGCGGCATCGACCAGGCCGTTGCCGCCGTGGTCAAGGAAGTCAAGTCGCGGGCCAAGAAGGTCAAGTCCTCGGCCGAGATCGCGCAGGTCGGCACCATCGCCGCCAATGGCGACGCCACCGTCGGTGCGATGATCGCCAAGGCGATGGACAAGGTCGGCAATGACGGCGTCATCACCGTCGAGGAAGCCAAGACCGCCGAGACCGAACTCGACGTCGTCGAGGGCATGCAGTTCGACCGCGGCTATCTCAGCCCCTATTTCGTCACCAATGCCGACAAGATGCGCGCCGAGCTGGAGGACCCCTATGTCCTCATCCACGAAAAGAAACTTGGCAATCTGCAGGCGCTGCTGCCGATCCTCGAAGCCGTCGTGCAAAGCGGCAGGCCGCTGCTGATCATCTCGGAGGACGTCGAGGGCGAAGCGCTGGCGACGCTGGTCGTCAACAAGCTGCGCGGCGGCCTCAAGGTCGCGGCCGTCAAGGCGCCGGGCTTCGGCGATCGCCGCAAGGCGATGCTGGAAGACATCGCAGTGCTCACCGCCGGCCAGATGATTTCGGAGGATCTCGGCATCAAGCTCGAAAACGTCACCATCGAGATGCTCGGCCGCGCCAAGCGCGTGCTGATCGAGAAGGACACCACCACCATCATCGACGGTGCCGGCACCAAGGCGACCATCCAGGCGCGTATCGCCCAGATCAGGGGACAGATCGAGGAAACCACCTCCGACTATGACAAGGAAAAGCTGCAGGAGCGGCTGGCGAAGCTCGCCGGCGGCGTTGCGGTGATCCGCGTCGGCGGCGCCACCGAATCGGAAGTCAAGGAAAAGAAGGACCGCATCGACGATGCGCTGAACGCCACGCGCGCGGCTGTCGAAGAAGGTATTGTTCCGGGCGGCGGCGTGGCGCTGCTGCGCGCCAGGTCGGCGCTCAAGGGCCTGACCGGCGCCAATGCCGATGTGACGGCCGGCATCTCGATCGTGCTCAGGGCGCTCGAGGCGCCGATCCGCCAGATCGCCGAGAATTCCGGCGTCGAGGGTTCGATCGTCGTCGGCAAGCTCTCCGACAGCAAGGATCACAATCAGGGCTTCGATGCCCAGAACGAGGTCTATGTCGACATGATCAAGGCCGGCATCGTCGACCCGGCAAAGGTGGTGCGCACGGCACTGCAGGATGCCGGCTCGATCGCCGCGCTTTTGATCACCGCAGAAGCCATGATCACCGACATTCCGGCCAAGGACGCCGCGCCCTCACCCGGCGGCGGCGGCATGGGCGGAATGGGATACTGAGGCCTTGAAGTCAGGAGAAACCCGTGCGTGAACCGACACTGCTTCCGGTATTCGGCAGGCTTGGGGTCAAGCCGCCGGTCACCGTTGCGGCGACGCCGGCCAGATCCAGGAGCATGAAGAACGTGGCTGCCAGCATGCGGGAGGGTCTCTCGTCACACGGGGGCCTGGTTTTGAAGCTGGGTGTGGTGCTGTGGACAGTCGTCGTCCTGGCGGCAGTGTTTTTCATTGTGCAGGCCTGAACCGGTCAGTGGCGGGCGAGAACGAAAGGACGCGGACTATGGCAAACCGCTACGCGCTTCGCATGGACCATCCGGACAGTTGGACCGTTTTCGACGTCTTCACCGGCCAGCCCGCCGAGTCCAATCACAAGGTCATGGTCGGCATCAATGCCGGCGAAGCGGACGAGATAGTCGGCCGGCTGAATGATCAAGACTTCAAGCGGCGGGAAGAGGCCGGCCGCTGACCTGTGCTGATGCACCAACGGACAAATCTGCCGGAATGATTCGCTAACCAGCGGTCGGGGGCGTACAGTCCCGTCGTCGCCGGCCAGAACATGGGCACCGGCGCTTGAGAGCGTCCACCGTACTCCCGCCCCCTAAATGGGAGCTGCATCATGGACAATGATCATTCGGCCGATGTGATCTCGACTTTTGACTGCAATATCCTGCGCGACGCCTTCAGAACGTCGGTCATCGAAAATGGGATCCCCGAGGATCAGTGGCAAGGATACGCCGCGCTTTTGATCCGCGACTATACCGGCAATTCCGATTTTGAATCGGCATTGCTGGCCTGGATCGTACGAAAGTAATTTTATCGCCGTGCATAAGGTGCCGGAGCGGACAGCCGCTCCGCGCCTGCCTTCATTTTTACCTGAAAGGACATTGTCTATGAGATTCATGAAAACCCCGGACGCTCCGGTCGTAACGATCGAGCCGATCCTCAAGTCTCCGAAAGTCCTGTCGAAGCGGCTGACGATCAGAAGCGACGAAGCCGCAAGACGAAAGATCGCCGACACCGACGGCACAGTGCGGCGGGCGCGTCAAACTGCGGAAAGCAACCGTTTGATTTGATGTGCCTACGTCCCCGCCGGCGGCAGGCCGTCGGCTCCGACGATCTTGACGTCCCTGCCCGCATGCCCTTGGCGGTGAACACCGCACCCTCAGCGCCCGCCCGCCTCCCTCGTGATGATCTCGCGATGCGGATAGGGGATGCTTATGCCGTTTGCCTTGAATGTGTCCCACAGCGCCAGCAGCACCTTGCCGCGCACGTTGGTCAGGCCTTGCTGGGGGTCGCGGATCCAGAAGCGCAGGACGAAGTTCAGCGAGGAGTCGCCGAAGTCGGTCGGCCAGCAGACCGGCCGCCGGTCGGCGTCGACCCGGCCGACGCTGTCACAGCGGCAATCGGGCCTCAAGTCAGAAAGGAAGCGGTCACCAACAACGCTGCCCTATTCGCATTTGATCCTTTTGCCCGGCGGTGTCCGGCGCTATAATCAGCGATCGCTAAAATTGGGACGGAGCAGCTGTAAAACCAGAAAAGCGTCCGTCTTTGGGCCGGGGACCAACCATGGGAGGCCAAACATGCTTAGCGCCTTATGCAAAGCCTGCGCAGTGGTCCTTTTGTCAGGGAACTGCGCTTTCGCCCAATCGGATTTGATAGAACCAAAGGCTGGAACGTGGAAGACGTGGGTGATCACGTCGGGCGAGGACCTCCGAGTCCCGCCCCCACCGGATACTTCCACGGCCGAGCTGGAGCAGCTCCGAAATATTATCGCAAAGAACGATGCGCAGGTCGCCGCGAAGATCACGTTCTGGGATGCCGGCTCGCCTGGCTATCGATGGATCGACCTGGTCAACGACCGCCTTCTCGAAGGCAAGCAGATTCCCAACGCACACCGCGTCTATACGTATTTGACGATGGCGATCTACGACGCCACCATTGCCGCGTGGGAGTCGAAGTACTTCTATAATCGCCCGCGCCCGAGCGAGGCGGATGCGGCACTGTCGGTTGTGCTGCCTACGCCGCGGAGTCCCTCCTACCCATCGGAGCATGCCGCAGTCGCCGGAGCCGCCGCGACCGTTCTGTCCTATTTCTTTCCGGACGAGACGTCGTCGTTCGAGGCAATGGCCGAAGAAGCGGCACAGTCCCGTGTCCTTGCCGGTCTCCAATTCCCGAGCGATTCTTCCGCCGGCCTCGAATTGGGGCGACGGGTGGCTGAACAGGTGATTGCGCGGGCAAAGGCCGATGGCTCCGACGCAGTCTGGGCCGGCACGGTCCCGACCGGGCCATGCAAGTGGGTCGGGGACAAACCCGCCAATGTAACCGTGCCGAACTGGAAGCCGATCGTACTCGCAACAGCCGATGAGTTCAGGTCGCCGGCCCCACCCGACTGCCAGTCCCCGGCCGTAAAGGCCGAGACAGATGCAATCCGGCAGTTTGAACGAAAATTCCCTAACAGCTACAAAGCGTTCTATTGGCAGAGCCCATCCGGCCTGTTCACCGACTGGTACGACTATGCCAGCAAGTGGATGTTCGAAGACAAGACGGATTCGAATCCGCCGCGTGCCGCGCGGGCTTACGCGATGCTTGCAACGGTATATTACGACGCTCTCATTGCAAGCAACGATGGGAAGTACGCTTATTGGTACCTGCGCCCCCACATGCTTGATCCGAGCATCACTCCCCAGTTTGCGGTCCCTGCCCATCCCAGTTATCCGTCCAACCACTCCACGCTTTCAACTGCCCGATGCGAGGTCCTGGCGTACCTGTTTCCCAGCCATGCTGAATTCATCCGCAAGGTTGGCAAAGAGGCCGGCGATTCGCGCGTCTGGGCAGGCATCCACTACGAAATGGACAACAAGGCCGGTGCCGCACTCGGCAAAGCGGTCGCGGAGAAATTCATCGAGCGGGCGAGAAAGGATGGAGCAGACTAGCGGAAGGAGAGACGAAGCAGTCATTGGGACGCCGCCCAGTCGCCCTTGGCCACTGCCTCGATGCCGCCGGCGGCAGCCCGTCGGTGCCGACCATCTTGACGTCCTTGTCCTTGACGCCGCCCTTGGCGACCAGCAGCGCCCCCGCACCCTCAGCGCCCGCCCGCCTCTCTCATGATGATCTCGCGATGCGGATAGGGAATGCTTATGTCGTTGGCCTTGAATGTGTCCCACAGCGCCAACAGCACCTTGCCGCGCACGTTGGTCAGGCCTTGCTGGGGGTCGCGGATCCAGAAGCGCAGGACGAAGTTCAGCGAGGAGTCGCCGAAGTCGGTGAGCCAGCAGACTGGCCTCCGGTCGGCGTCGACCCGGCCGACGCTGATCGCGGCCTCTATCGCCAGCTCGCTGACCTTGTGCGGATCGGCGTCGTAGGAGACGCCGAAGTTCACGTCGAGGCGCACGAGGTTGTCGCTGAACGACCAGTTGATGACCCTCTGGGTGATGAAGTCCTCGTTGGGGATCAGGAATTCGCGGCCGTCGCGCGTCACCACCGAGACAAAGCGCGCCCGCAATTCGCGTATCCAGCCGAACGTGCCTTCCAGAGAAATCGTGTCGCCCGGCTTGATCGACTTGTCGAGCAGGATGATCACGCCGGAGACGAAATTCGAGACGACCTTCTGCAGCCCGAAAGCGAGACCGACGCCGACAGCACCGGAAAACACCGTCAGCGCCGTCAGGTCGAGACCGACGGCGGAGAATGCAACGGTCCCAGCCACCAGCACGAGACCGATCTTGGCGACCTTGCCGACGAGGACGCGGATCGACGGCGTCAGCTCCTCGGAGACGCGGACGCGCTCATCGATGTAATTGCCGGTGACCACCGCGAGCCAGACGGTGGCGATCAAGAGCAGCGCCGCCTTCAGCACCATGAGCGCCGAAAGGCGAACCGCGCCCAGAGGGATTGCGACGCTGTCGAGGAAAGCGGCTGCCTCGTCGCCGACGCCCAGTATGACAAGGGCCGCGTAGATCCAGGCCAGCCAGCCGAGCGTGCGCGCGACGAGGCGGTTGCGGATGATGCGCGACAGCACGGCCGCGAACAGCCACGCCAGCGAGAGCAGCAGCGCGACGAGGAGGAGATGGGTGCGGCTCGGCCAGGTGATGGCGCGCAGAATGTTAAGCGCGGCAAACAGCAGGATCGTGAACAGGATCCAGTCGGTGCGCCGCAACAGCGCGATGACAACCCTCAGCAGTCCGGGATGGCCCTTGATCTGGCGTGCCTGGTTCTCGACCAGCGGCTCGATCCGCAGCGCCGCGAGCTTCGCCACCAGGAAGAGCGAGACGATGATGGCGGCCTGATAGACGAACCACGGCGTGGCGGCATAGTCGAACCATCCGCCGGCCCAGGCCAGCGATCTATCGATGGCGTCGCGAAAATCCATTGCCACACGACCACTTGGCTACGAATTGCACGTCCACAATGTCGTCGGCCTTGTGATTGGTCAAGTTGACCTTCGGGGTCAGCAGCGGTCGCTCTCGATGCCGGCTCTGCGCCTACGCCATGCGAGCGGGACCCGGCTTGGGTTTCAGCGCTGTGGCGAGAACGATCCCGGCTACGATAAAGGCAGCGCCAAGCAGGTCGTAGTCATGCAGGCTCTCTGCGAGCAACAGATAGGCCAGCACGGCGACGAACAGTGTTTGCAGATAGAGCAGCATGCTCGCCCTGCTCGCGCCAAGTGTTTCCACGCTTCGGTTGTAGAGATAGTACATCAAGGCGCCGCCCGGGCCTGCCAGATAGGCGAGCGCGAGCAAGCCATGGGCATTCATGGCGGAGCGTTCGTCATTGAACAATTCCCAGAGGTGGAAAGGCAGGGCTACCAGCGCACCGGCGCCGAGCAGGAGCACGACCAACGGCAAGAGTTCGATGCCGAATTTGGAACGGCGCACAAGCACGGTGTAGAGAGCCCAGCAGAACGCACTGCCGACAATCCACAATTCGCCAGGATTGAACCGGAGCTGAAGGAGCGCCGCCAGGTTTCCGTGCGCGACGATCACCATCATCCCGGCGAGCGCGACCAGCGCGCCAAGCGCCTTCCAGAGCCCGAGCGGCTCGCCAAGCACAAAACGCGCGAGCACCATCGTCATGATCGGAGACAGCGCCATGATGATACCGGCCGTGGTTGCGTCGGTATCGTTGAGGCCATGGTAGATCATGCCCTGGCACAGCGTCAGGCCGATCGCTCCGACGGCGATGATCTCCAGGGGCCGGGATCGCAGAAGCCCCATCATCGCGCCGCGATGGCGGTGCACTATCGGCAGCAGGATGGCGCAAGCAAGGGTAAGGCGCCAAAAGCAGAGGCCCCAGGGTGGCATTTCAGGCGCCACCCATTTGGCCGCGATATACACACCAGCCGAAAGAAGCCAGCACAGGACGGCAGCCGGATAGCCGGTCAAAGAGGATATCGACCCGACGGCAGGTTGCTCGCCTGGATGAGATATCGGCACTGCCTGCATGCCATGACCCCGTTCAATGAGCGTTAGCCCAAGAATGTACCCGCAATATATCCCGGTCTTTGGATCTTACATCTGGTTCTGAAAATAGTGAGGTCGAAAAGGGACCTGCTGGAGCGCCTTATCCGCTCACGCCTCTTCGCGCCGCCGCCATGCCCTCGATCATCAGCTTCAGACCGAGCGCACCGACGACGGCGCCGGCGGCGCGGTCGATCCAGTGCTTGACCCGCAGGTAGACGGAGCGCGGCCCGCTCGCCGAAAAGGCGAAGGCGACGATCGCGTACCAGACGAATTCGTTGCAGAACAGCAGCGGCGGCAGGACCAGCAGCATCCACAGCGGCGGCGACGCCGGCAGCATGGCCGCGAACATCGACGCGTAGAAGATCGCGGTCTTGGGGTTGGCGAGCTGCACGAGGAGCGCGTGACGAAGCGCCCGCCAGAACGAGCCGGCGCGGGCCGAGGCGTCGCTGGTGATCTCGACCGGTTCGGTGGCACCACGCCATATCCTGATGCCGATCCAGATGAGATAGGCGCCGCCTGCAATGCGCAGCGTGATGTCGAGCCAGGCGATCTGGACCAGCAGCGCGGTCAATCCCGCCACGGCGATCGCCGCGAAAATGAAGCCGCCAATGCCCATGCCGATCGCCGCCGCCAGACCATCGGCGCGCTCGCCCGCAACCGCGATGCGGGAGACGACGACGAAGCTCGGTCCTGGGCTCATCGCGCCAAGCAGGAAGACGCCGAGGATGGAAAAGATGGTCACGATCTCAGACAAGGTTCCCTCCGAACTGTTCTCTGCGAAGTTTGGCAATTGATGGCGACGCGGGCCGATGCGGAAGTCGGCCGCTTGGTTCGTCCTCACCCTAGCGGCCCGGTCGGCTCGGCAGAAGGACAATGTTCATTCAATTCCTGCCAAGGCGGTTTCAGCTGCATTGGCGCGGCAAAGCATACGCCCCTCGCCTATGACGGACCAAAACGGTGGCGATATTCGCTCGGCGTGATCGCGGCCGATGCCAGCATGGCCCGGCGCAGGCTCTGCTCGTCGCCGAAGCCGACCAGCCTGGCGATCTCGTTCATCGGCAATGTCCCTTCCTCCAAAGCACGTCGCGCGGCCTCGACCCTCAATCGCGCCGTCGCCCGTAACAAGAAACGCAACGCTCCGCGTCATTGCTGCCACCTCGCTGCTGGCGAAGAACGCAAGTGGTAACTAGTCGGCAACCGGCGCGGGGCAAGCGAAAGCGCCCGCCCAGTCATGCCGCCTCCGGATCAGGGAGGCCATCGGATCGTCTCTCACCAGTTGAGAACAAGAATCTTGACGGCACAAGGCGCGGCAGTCTCTTGTCCTCGCAGGCTCGGCCGACAAACGAGGTGCCACCATGGAAAAGATCATCCTGGACTGCGATCCGGGGCACGACGACGCGATCGCCATCCTGCTCGCGGCCGGGAACCCCAAGATCGACCTTCTCGGCATCACCACGGTTTCAGGCAACCACAATGTCGAGAACACCACGCGCAATGCGCTCTCCGTATGCACCGCCTATGGCATCAAGGTGCCGGTGGCGAAAGGCTCTCCCGGCCCTTTAATCATCGATCAGGTGCTGGCCGTCGAGATCCACGGCGATACCGGGCTCGACGGCCCCGTGCTGCCGACCGCCTCGTTCGAGCTCGACAAGCGGCACGCCGTCGACTTCATCATCGACACTGTCATGGCGCATGAGCCGAAGACGATCACGCTGGTACCCGTCGGTCCCTACACCAACATCGCTCTGGCCGTCCGCAAGGACCCGCGCATCGTCGAGCGGGTGAAGGGGGTCGTCGCGATGGGGGGAAGCTACACGCGCGGCAACATCACGCCCGCGGCGGAGTTCAACATCTATGCCGACCCGGAGGCTGCCGACGTGGTGTTTCGCGCCGATTGGGACGTGACCATGGTGGGGCTCGACCTCACGCACCAGGCGCTGGCCACACCGGACCTGCAGGACCGGGTGCGCGCCGTCGGTGGCCCGATCGCCAAGTTCATCCTCGATATCTGGGAGTTCATAGCGACCACGCATCGCGGCCTGCTGCAGATCGAGTATCCCGCCGTCCATGACGCATGCTGCGTCGCGGCCATGATCGACCCGACCGTCTTCACCACCGAGAAGACCGATATCCGCGTCGAGCTTGCCGGCCGGTGGACCAAGGGCATGACGGTCTGCAATTTCGAGAAGATGGGCGGCAGGCACCATTTCGGCGGCACGGCGAGCGAGCAGATCGACTTCCGCCACACCGTGGCGATAAAGCTCGACCATCCGAAGTTTTGTGATCTGGTTGTGGATGCGCTGGAGCGGTTGACGAGGGGCAAGGGTGACCCCCTTCTTCCGCACGGCCTGACCGCGGAGGAAACCGGCCTATAGTTTTCCAAAAGTCGCATGCGCCACGTCCGGATCGCCATCGGCGTCTGCCCCCGTGGGTATGGACGAATCCAATCATGCGCAATAAGGATGGGGATATGGTCTGCTGTGGCGCTTTCGTCGCCAAGGCAGGCGACGAAAACGTTTGTTCAATGACGCTGCGCCGGGCGGGTTGACCTTTCGATTTGACGCCGCCCTGCAAAAGTGTCGATACCGGGGGACCTGGTCATGACCGACAATAAGCCGACCACAGACGTTACCAAGGATTGGCAAGCAACGCAGGGCCAGAAGTCCAGCGCCACCCGCCTCCGCCTGTTCGCCGCGCTCTCGTGGATCGTTGCCATTGGCGGCGAGATCGCCGGGATTGTTTTGCTCTACCGGCACAAGTTCGACCACGGAAACCTGCCGCTGCTGATCGGCATTCTGGTCGGGATCGCGATTTTCGCTATCGCCGGCAACTTGCTTTGGAAGGCGGCCAACAGGCACGACCCGGCCCGCGCATCCGAGACGTTCAGGTTCTTCGTCCAGAACCAGCTCGGCGCGATCATCACGCTGATTGCCTTCCTCCCGCTGGTTCTCCTGATCTTCACCGACAAAAACATGGACCCGCAGAGCAAGAAGGTTGCCGGCGGCGTCGGCGCTGTGCTGGCCGTGCTCGCGACGGTGATCGGGGTCAGCTTCCAACCCCCATCGGTCGAGCAGTACACCCAAGACATGAACGCGTGCGCGGCCCAGATCAAGGCGGGGCAGCCGACCACGGCCTGTTCGCCCGAGGTCGCCGCCCAGGCGCAGGCGATCGCCACCGACTCCGCCGCGGTGGCGGCGGCGACGAAGGACCCGGCACACCCCGCTGGTCAGGATGTCGTGTACTGGATCGCGCCGGAAAACGGAGCCGCGAAGTCCGAGACGGAGCATGTTTTCCACCTCTGCGCAGCCGTCAGTCCGCTGAAGGACAAGACCGTGAACAGCGGCACCGTGACGGAGGCCTACGCACAGAACGCCATCCGCATCACGAAGCAGATCGAGATGGAACAGAAGCAATGCGGGTTCACGACCTCGCCGTGAATTCGCCTGCGCTCTATCGCGCCGGGCGCGCCTGCAGCATGGCGGCAAAGGCGGCTTTGCCCGGCACCCAGCCGGCCGCCTGCTCGGCCTGAATCTCGGCGTTTTCCTTGACGCCGTCGATCAAGCTCGACCATCGCAGGTTCTGCGATTTGATTGTGGATGCGCTGGAGCGGCTGACCAGGAACAGGGCCCCCCTCTTCCGAACGGCCTGACCGCAGCCGCGGCGGAAACCGGCCTATAGCTTTCTGAAAAAGCCGGACAGAATGTTCGGGCCCGCCTCGCCCGGCCGCAGTCTGATCCCGTCCTCGAAGCCGTTCAGCGTCACGCACTCGAAGCCGTGGTGCGCGAGGAGCGCCACCAGCGAGTCACGGTCGAAGTGGTGCAGGTGCTCGTTGGGCAATCGCATGCGCCACGTCCGGAACCATTCGTCGCCATCGGCGCCGAGTTCACGCCAGCGGCAATAAGGAACGGCGATGGCCAGGTGGCGGGCCTGAAGGCGGGCGAGGAAACCCAGGTCAGGGATGTGCTCGAGCACGTCGAACATGGCCACGAGATCCCACGAGCCGGCGAGCGCCTCATTCCAATCGACAAAGCGGACGCCGTCGGGCAGCGGAAACCTGGTGATGTCGCAGCCGGCGCAGTCGGCAACCCCGGTAATTTTGGCGGCTTCGACGAATGTGCCGGTGCCATAGCCAATCTCCAGCACGGACCGAGGTATTTCGCCGGTGATCCCCAGCACCCAGCCAAGCCGCTGATAGCCGAGCTTGATGGTGCGGTCGCTCAGGTCCTCGTAATAGGACATGTATTGCTTGTCGTATGTGATCGGTGTGGCGTCGATCTGGTGGATCACGCCAAACCGGTCGAGTTCGTAATTGTCCAGCATTCGCGTGCGCCCCCCCGGATTGCGAAATCCTTACAGGACGGAGCTAAACGCAACGTAAGCGGCCGGCGGCGGCACGCCGCAGTCCGTATCTCGCCGACTCCGCCTTGCGGTGGACTTCCGTCAATCGTAGGCGAATGGCCGCATTTGCCAATCCTGCCAAAGTCGAAATTCCGACCTGCCACCCTCTCCAGATCTTGACGTTGGTGCGCCTATTTGAGACCCGGGGCAATCGGGACATTTGCTCCATGGGGAGATGAGCAAGCGGTGGGCAAGCTGTGAAGGGCGTTTTTCGATTGCTTGCCGCGGTGATCATGGCGTCCGGGGTGACCGGTTGCACAACCATTTCCTACTACGCGCAGTCGTTGGAGGGTCATGTGCAGATCATGGTAGCCCGCGAAAATGTTGGAAAACTGATCCATAATCCTTCGACGCCTGAGGCATTGCGCACCAAGCTGACGTCGGCGAGCACCATGAGACGGTTTGCGACAGATGAACTGGCACTGCCCGAAAACAACAGCTACCGCAGCTATGTTGACATCGGTCGGGATGCTGTGACCTGGGCCGTTTTTGCCGCGCCGCAGTTCTCCCTGACCCCACGAACGTGGTGCTTTCCTGTTTTCGGCTGCGTTCCGTACCGGGGTTACTTTGCTCGGAAATTCGCGACTGAAAGCGCTGTCGAACTTCATAGACAGGGGCTGGACGTCTATGTCACGGGCGTCACCGCATATTCCACACTGGGCTGGTCCAGTGACCCGCTGCTAAGCACCATGCTCCGTCAGGACGACACGTATCTCGCAAGCCTTATCTTTCATGAACTGGCGCATCAGCGCATCTATGTGGATGACGATTCCGCATTCAATGAGGCTTTCGCTGCTGCCGTCGAAACCACCGGCGTAAGGAAATGGCTCCGTACCGTTGGCGATTACGCCGGATTGCGCCGCTACGAAGCCGATCGCAAGCGCAGAGCCGATTTTCTCGGACTCGTGTCGAAAACTCGGGACGAGTTGAGGCAGGTCTATGAGAGTTCCCGTACCTCGGAGCAGATGGCGGCTGCCAAAGCAGCCACGATCGACAAGCTGCGAATGCGCTACCGGCAGATGCGTGACAGGCGCTGGGCCGGATACCGGGGATACGACGCCTGGTTCGACGCCCCGATCAACAACGCAAAGCTCGCCGCGACCGCTGTCTATGGCGAACAGGTTCCGGCGTTTCTTCGCCTGTTCGACTTGTGCTCCGGCGACTATCCCAGGTTCTATGCGTCTGTTCGACGGATCGCGAATTTGCCCGATCCTTCGCGCGCCCAGGCGTTGAAGACCGCGGCTACGTGTCATTGACTTTGACGAGCAAGGCGGCCGGCCGCGCGAGCCCATGATGGGCGCGGCTCTACTAGTCGGAAAACCTCACGCTCACGCCGCGCTGCCGAAAATAAGCCTGCATCAACTTGCGGCCCGAGCGGTTGTTCTGCGCCAACTTTGTCGGATCGAACACCGCCTGTTTTATCCCTTCTCGTGTCAGCGCCGCCTTAAGCGTCGCGATATGCGCGTCGATGTCGGCATTGTCCGCCCGGAGCGAGACATAGATACTTTCGGTCGCCTGGGCCACGGTCGGTTCGCTCACAGGTGTCGTCCTTTGGTTGGTTGAGCGGCGGCTTAACACAGATTCGCGGCTCCGCCGATACCGATGAGACCGTCAGTCACAGCGCCCGGGCCCAAAACAAACAAGGCCCCTCCCGGGGCCTTGCCATCTCAACCTCAGTGGCGAACTCTAGCCCCTCACTTCCCCATCAGCTGCTTGGCGTTCTCGGCCGTGATCGCTGTCGTCTCCACCGTCACCGTCGGCTCCACCGAAGTGGCGCAGTCGAGCAGGATCTTCTTGGACATCTCGATCGCTTCCTTGGCGCCGGTCGGATAGGTGAAGGTCGCCGCCCAGTCGCCCTTGGCGACCGCTTCGATGCCGCCGGCCGGACCCGGCAGGCCGTCGGTGCCGATGATCTTGACGTCCTTGCCCGCACCCTTGGCGGCGAGCAGCGCGCCGGCCGCCATCATGTCGTTCGAGGCATAGAGCACCTTGATGTCGGGATGCGCCTGCAGCATGGCGGAAAAGGCGGTCTGGGCTTTATCCGGAACCCAGTCGGCGGCCTGCTCAGCCACGATCTGGATTTTCGGGTTTCCCTTCACGCCTTCCTTGAAGCCATTGAGACGCTCCACCGCCGGCGTCGAGCTCGGCAGGCCTTGCAGCACCGCCGCCTCGCCGCCATCCGGCAGCAGCGTCTTTGCCGTGTACTTTCCGGCTTCCTCGGCGATCTTGAAATTGTCGCCGCCGATGAAGGCCGTGTAGTCCTTGCCGGGGTCGCCGACCGTCTTGCGGTCGAGCTCGATGACCGGGATGCCGGCGTCCATGGCGCGCTTCACGGCGGGAGTCAGCGGGGCTGCCTCGAAGGGCGAGATCAGCAGGATATCGACCTTCTGGGTGATGAAGTTGTCGACCTGCGAGGTCTGCGTGTTGACGTTGCCGGCGCCGTCGGCGATCTGCAGGGTGAAGCCCGGCACTTCCTTGGCCGCCGCGTTCAGCTCGTCATTGACGTGCTGGCGATAGGGCTCGGCATTGTTCGCCTGCGAAAAGCCGATGATGAACTGGCCGTCCTTGGCGCATGCCTTGACCATCGGTTCGGCGGCATACGCAGCGCCTGCAATGCACAGGCTGGTGCCTGCGAGCAACGCGACCTGCAGGGCGCGCCGTGATCCTCGTTGAATGGTTTTCATGCTCACTCTCCTCCTCGTCGGGCCGGGGGCCAGACCTTGGTTTCACAGTCTTCACGTACAGCCGCCGGCCTCCTAACGACCCAAACCCTCGCGGCGGCGAACGAGGGATTGAAGCACTGCCGCCAGCACGATGATCGCGGCGGTCGCGAGCAGCTGCATGGCAGGGGTGATGTTGTTGAGCTGAAGGATGTTGGCTAAAGCGCCCAGCATGATGGTGCCGGCGACGGTGCCGACCATGGAGCCGGCGCCGCCGAACAGGCTGGTGCCGCCGATGACCACGGCGGCGATTGCCGTCAGCTCATAGCCCATGCCGTCATTGGCGCTGCCGAAGTTGAACTGGCCGGCATGGACGATGCCGGCCAGCGCGGCGGCAAAGCCGGTAATGGCATAGACCGAGATCTTGACCATCGACACCGGCACGCCGGAAATGCGCGCCGCGCGCTCGTTGCCGCCGACGGCAAAGACATAGCGGCCGAAGCGCGTCGTGTTGAGCACGATCGTTGCGATCGCGGCAAAGACGATGAAGACGAGCGTTGCCACCGGCACGGTGTTGTTAAACAGGCGCTCGCCCAGCACCGCGAAGACAGGCGGCGCCAGGCCCGGCCCGTCGCCGTAGGAAATGTTGATGTACTGATTGCCGGACACGACCAGCGCCAGACCCCGCGCGGCCTGCAGGCCGGCCAGCGTGACGATGAAGGGCTCCAACCGGAAGCGGGTGGAGATGGTGCCCTGGATCGCGCCGAAGACGATGCCCATGATCAGCACGGCGAGGATGGTGGGAACGAGCCCGAAGCCGCCCGAGATCATCATCGATGCGGTGACGACGCTGGAGAGCCCCAGCACCGCGCCGACCGACAGGTCGATGCCGGCGGTTATGATGACGAAGGTCATGCCGATGGCGATGATGCCGGTCTCGGACACGGCGCGCACGATGTTGGCGATGTTGTCGGGGTTGAGGAACAGGATCTCGCCATGACGGCGCGGTGAGAAAATGATGCCGCCGATCGCCACCAGCACCAGGCCGATCAGGCTCTGGAAGCGCACGATCAGCGCCAGCGGATCGCGATGCTTTGGCGCCGCCGCCGGCACAGCTGGGGCTCCTGCCACTGAAACTTTCTCCTCGGACATCAGGCCTCCCTGCCGTTTGCCGCGGCAAGCACCGTGTGCTCGTCGACGCCGCCGATGAATTCCGCCACATTGCGCCCTTGGCGCAGCACCACGATCCGATCACAAAGCCCGATCAGTTCCGGCATTTCGCTGGAGGCGACCAGGATGCCCAGCCCCTGCGCCGCGAGCTGCCGCAGCCGCGCGTAGATCTCGCCCTTGGCGCCGACATCGACGCCGCGCGTCGGCTCGTCGAGCAGCAGCAGCCGCGGATTGCCGAGGATCTCCTTGGCCAGCACCACCTTCTGCTGGTTGCCGCCCGAAAGCGCGCCGACGGCGATGTCGGGGTTCTTCGGCCTGATGTCGAACTGGCCGAAGGATTGTTTGACCGCTTCCGCCTGCCGGCCCGCCGACATCAATCCGAAAGGCGAGATGCGGCGGATGACCGACATGACCAGGTTGAGGCCGACCGCCATCCTGAGCATCAGGCCGCTGCCGCGGCGGTCGTCGGTGACGAAGGCAATGCCGGCGGCGCGCGCCGCCTTGATCGAATCCAGTTTCACCAGGCGGCCATCGATGGCGACTTCGCCCTGCCACCGGCCCGACAGCCCGGTGCCGTAGAGCGCGCTCAAGAGTTCGGTGCGCCCTGCCCCCATGATGCCGGCGAGACCGACGATCTCGCCCTCATGCACGTCGAGCGACACGCTGGTCGGGGCCTGCCAGCCGGCGCTTTCGCGGGACAGATGGAAGCTCGCGTCGCGCAGGCTGAGCAGCGGCTTGCCGGCTGTCTTGGCGCGTTGGGGGATAGAGTTCGTCCAGCGGGCGGCCGACCAGCAGCCGCACCAGTTCGGCCTGCGGCGCGTGCGGTTCGGTGACGCCGGCGACGCGGCCGTCGCGCATCACCGTCACGCGGCCGGCGATTTCAGGCACTTCCTCGAGGCGATGCGAGATGTAGACGATGCCGACGCCACTGGCGGCGAGCTTGCGGATGATGTCGAACAGCCTTTCGACTTCGGCCACCGTCAGTGCCGCCGTCGGCTCGTCCATGATCAGCACGCGCGACGCGTAGGACAGCGCCTTGACGATCGCCACCACCTGGCGCTGGCCGATCGATAGATCGGCGACCAGCCTTGCGGGATCGATGGCGAGCTCGATGGCTTCGAGCCGCTTCTTCGCTTCGCGGCGCATCGCCGGCACGTCGAGGAAGCCGCCTGGGCGCATCAGCTCGCGGCCGAGGAAAAGATTGGCCGCGACGTCGAGCGTCGGCACCAGGTCGAGTTCCTGGAAGATGGTGGCGATGCCGGCGGCTTGCGCCTCGCGCGGATTGTTCAAGTGCACTGGCTTGCCGTCGATGTGGATCGTGCCTTCGTCGGGCGTATAGACGCCCGACAGCAGGTTCATCAGCGTCGACTTGCCGGCGCCGTTTTCGCCCAACAGCGCGTGGATCTCGCCGGCCTTGAGGTCGAAGTCGACGCCGCGCAGCGCCTGCACGCCGCCGAAGCGCTTGACCGCGCCGGTGACGGAAAGCAGCGGCGCGCTCATGCCGGCCTCGCGCAGGACTCTCGCACCTGCAACGCAGCCTGTAGCCGCACCGCCTGCGGCTCCAGGCCGGTCGATGCGATGCGGGCGCAGAGCAAGGCGGCCGCCTGGCGGCCGATCTCGGTGCAGGGCTGTGCGACTAGGGTCAGCCGTGGCTCAAAGCAATCGGCCCATTCGAAGTCGTCGAAGCCGGCAAGCGAGAGATCGCCCGGTATCGAGAGGCCCCTTTCGTGGATCGCGCGCACCGCTCCGATCGTCGTCATGTTGTTGCCGGTGACCAGTGCCGTGGGTGGCGAAGGCAGGGACAGAATGGCGTGGGTCGACGCCGTCGCGCTCGCCGTGTCGACGTTCTCGGGCGAGACATAGTGCGGCAGGCATTGAAGTCCATTGGCCGCCAGCGACGACTGGAACGCCTCGATGCGTTCGCGCGTCGTCGCCAGGCCAGGCTGGCCGGCGATATAGCCGATGCGCTTGTGGCCGAAGGAAGCGACGTGATCGATGAGCGCCCGCATCGACGACTGGTTCTCGACGCCGATCTGGTCGAAACGCTCGTCGGCGAAACGGTCGATCAGCACGCAGGGCAGCTTCTTCTCGGCGAGATAATCGATAGCCCGCTGCGGCGAACCCGATGGCGCCAGGATGACGCCGTCAACGCGGCGCTGATGGAAGGCGCGCACCACCGAAAGCTCCCGGTCGGGATCCTCCTGCGTGTCAGAAAGGAAGACCATCAGGCCAAGGCGCGCGCATTCGGCCTCCACCGCGCAGATGATGTCGGTGAAATAGGGATTGGAAATGGCCGAGATTGCTAGGCCGACGCTTCTGGTCGAGGCGACCTTGAGGGAGCGCGCCAGCTCGTTGGGCTGATAGCCCATGGCGGCAATGGCGTCGTTGATCAGCCGCGCCTTCTCCGGCGAGACGAAGCGGGTGCGGTTGATGACATGCGAGACGGTCGAGACCGACACGCCGGCGCGGCGCGCGACCTCAGCCATTGTCGGCATGGCAGCTCAAATGGAGTGCTGGCAAGCGCTCCTCCCTGATGAGGCGTTTCCTGTCCGCTCTCTTTGGCTTCGGCGGATTTTCGACGAGCGTAGCGTCATCGAAACGTTTGCGCAATCGATTCGATGAGCATTTTTCGCGAAATCTCGTCGCCCTTGGGGATGATCGTTCTGGCGCATCTGGCGATCGGCCTCGTTTCGATTTTGCGCGGTGCGCAATTTCGATCAAACTGGCTGCGCTAGGAAACGGCAGCATGATGCGGCCAATGCGAGGAGAAAATGAACCCGACCGAGAAGGCGCTGTGGTTCGTCGAAAGCCATCTGCCGGAGGCGGTATCGCTCGACGATGTCGCGCAAAGCAGCGGCGTGTCGCGCTTTCATGTGACGCGCGCCTTTGGTGCTGCCACCGGCCGTTCGGTGATGGGCTATATGCGCGCGCGGCGGCTGAGCGAAGCGGCGCGCAAGCTCGCCGCTGGCGCGCCCGATATCCTCTCGGTCGCGCTCGATGCCGGCTACAACTCGCATGAGGCTTTCACCCGCGCCTTCCGCGACCAGTTCGCCACCACGCCCGAACTGGTTCGTGTGCAAGGCAGCCTCGACAATCTCGACCTCGTGGAGCCGATCCTGATGAATCAATCCCTGCTTGCCAGCCTCGAGCCGCCGCGCTTCGAGACCAGCCGTCCATTCCTCATCGCCGGCCTCGGCGAACGCTACAGCTGCGAGAGCAGCGCGGCGATCCCGATGCAGTGGCAGCGTTTCGGTCCCTATATCGGCAACATTCCCGGCGAGATCGGCGACGTCGCTTACGGCGTCTGCGTCAACGGCGACGATGCCGGCAATTTCGACTATATCGTCGGTGTCGAGTGTCCGATTTCTCCGATCTGCCAAAGGGGTTTTTTCGCGTGCGGGTGCCGGCGCAGAAATACGCCGTCTTCGCCCATCGCGAGCACATCTCGACCATTCGCCGCACGGTCAACACGATCTGGAACAAATGGCTGCCGGCCTCCGGTCACGAGATAGCGGACGCGCCGGAGTTCGAGCGCTATGGTCCGGAATTCGATCCGCGCAGCGGCAATGGCGGGCTGGAGATCTGGATCCCGGTGAAAGGGTGAAGAACGGTTCGCCGGGGTCTTCCCTTCTCTCCTTGTGGGAGAACGCTACAGCTCCAAATTCCAGTTCTGGCCGACCAGATCCTTGCCGAAGGAATGGTGGCGCTCTTCCTCGACAAGCTTGAAGCCTGCCGCCTCGTAGATGCGGCGCGCCGAGACGAGGATGTCGTTGGTCCACAGCGTCAGCGTCTTGTAGCCCCTGGCGCGGGCAAAACTGACGCATTCATCGACCAGCCGCTTGCCGATGCCAAGGCCGCGTGCGGACGGCTCGACATAGAGCAGTCGCAGCTTCGCCACCTCGTCTGTCCTGCGCACGACAAAGACCGAGCCGACCACCTCGCCTTCCCGCTCGGCGACCCAGCTGCGCTCCCATTTCGGATCGAAGGATTTGACGAACGCCGCGAGGATCTCGGCGACCAAAGCCTCGTAGGTTTCGTCCCAGCCATAGTCCTGCGCGTAGAGCATGCCCTGGCGGCGCACGATCCAGCCGATATCGCCGACCTGCAGCGTCCGCAGCATGTAGGGAATTTTGGGCTCGGCACCGTCGCTGCCCAGCATGCGCTGCACCGTCTGCATGGCCTTGACCAGCCTGTCCTGGTCCGATGCCGGAAGCCGATCGAGCAAGGCCGCGACCTGGTCGTGCGAATCCCGGTTCAGCGGCGCGAAGGCCTGCCGCCCGGCCGATGTCAGCGCGATCGAGGAACGGCGCGCATCGGCTTCCGTAGCGGCGCGCTCGACCAGCCCGCGCTCCTCGAATTTTTTCAGCAGCCGGCTGAGATAGCCGGGGTCAAGCGCGAGGTCGCGGACAAGGTCGGTGGCAGTCAGGCCATCGCGATGCGCGAGCTCATAGAGCACCCGCGCCTCGGTCAGCGAGAAGGCGCTTTTCAGCAGCCCTTCGTCGAGCAGGCCGATCTGGCGGGTGTAGAAGCGATTGAAGGCCCGCACCGCGTCGATGCGTTCCTTGCCGGGTTGATGGTGAAGCGTCATGGCGTTTCTCCTGTCGCAAATAGGATCAACCATTTACTTGACGGAGTCAACTAAATACCACTTGCCTACCTAGCGACCTGGCGGATCAGCCCCTCGAAGCCATCGGCTAGATTCGCCGTGCCGGCGGCGATGATCTTCGACAGGGCCCTCGCCCGGCCGGGGGTCTTATTGGCGTCAAGCAGCACCGCCCTGCCCTCATGCATGACGAAGTCGAATTTGCCGTAGTCGAAGCCGAGCTTCCGGCGCAACGCACGCAATTCGTCGGGAACCGCAACAGGCTCGCGGCGAATGGTGTCGTCGCCCTTGACCAGGCTTTGCGGCGAGACGTAGCGGGTGCAGCGCTCACGCTCGCCACAGAAGATCCAGAACCGCGCCGCGAAACCGTCCGGCTCCGGTTCGGGGATGAATTTTTCGACGACCAGATTGGTGCGCGTGAAGACTTCCGCAGGAACATCCGCCAGCGAAGCATGGATCTGGTACTGCTCGAAAGTCTCGCTACCAGGAAAGGGAACTGCCTTGCCGGCACGCTCGGAATGCCGGTTGAGTTGCTGCTCGGGCGTTCCCCAATGGTTGAGGTTGCTCTTGACGATGATGGGACCGGCCCAGCCGTCATCGCGGTCAATGACGGCGCCGCTGATGCGGCGCTTGGAGATGTCGCTTGCACCGAGATTGAGGCAGAAGGGAAAGGCGCGCGCATAGTCGACATAGTCGGGCGGCGTCACCGTCGCGTCGACATGGAGAACGGCGATATCGGCATCATGTCTGGTCGAAGGCCCAGGCTGGATGCGAACGGAATGGCCACGCCTTTTCAGCTCTGCCAGTATGTCGAACAGCATATAGGGGCTGTCCCAACGCCGCAGCATGCCGCGCCGGTGCTGGAACTGGTCATATTCATGCGTTATCACCGCGATGCGGGCCACGATCTCTCCTACCGCGCGAAGCAGGCATTCAGCCGGACCGATCCATTGCGCCACCACCTTCGAGCCGTTTTGCATGACTAGCCACTGGGATGCAATTCGCCGCCACTGGCAGTTGCTCGGCCCGCCGCTGCGGCCGCCGCCGGACGCGGTCGAAACCTACGAGCGGGAGCTCGACCTGCAATCGGCGCATGTGCTGCTTTTGGGGGTGACGCCGGAACTGGCCGACCTCGGCAAGACGATGCTGGCGGTCGATGAATCCGCCTCCATGATCGCAAGCATCTGGCCGGGCGACACAGGCACACGCAAGGCGGTGATCGGCAACTGGCTGGACCTGCCGATTGCCTCCAATAGCGTCGATGCCGTCATCGGCGACGGCTGCCTGTCGGCGCTCCATTCATCTACCGCGAGACTTCACCTGCTTGCCGAAATCGAGCGCGTGCTGAAGCCCGGCGGACGGGCCGGCTTGCGCCTGTTCGCCGGCCCCGAGGCGCCGGACGATCTTGCGGCCGTGCGGGAACTTACCCTGGCCGGCGGCGTCGCCACCTTCCACGAGCTCAAATGGCGTATCGCCATGAGTTGCACCGGCGGCTACCCGGACCGCGCCATCAAGGTAAAGGCGATCCTCAAGGCATTCGATGCGCTGTTTGCCGACCGCGAGGAGCTTTCCCTGGCCACCGGCTGGGACATGGCCGTCATCGGCACCATCGACGTCTATGCGACGTCGCAGGCCAGCTACAGTTTCGCCAGCGCCGCAGTGCTGGTTGGGGAGGCAAGCCGCCATTTCGGCCGTGGCCGCCTCGCCCCGACCGGGACCTATGACATGGTCGAACGCTGCCCGCTGCTGGTGCTGGAGCAGCCGCGCCGATAGATACTCACGCCATCGGCAAAGCCGGCCAGCGGTCGACAATCTTGCCGCCGGAAAGCACCGCGATCGAGGCGAACTGCTGCAGCACCGCCTCGCTCTGCGTCGGCCGTAGGAAAGCATAGTCGCCGGGCTTGACCACGGCATTGCCGGTCAGGCCCATGAACTGCTGGTTGGAGGACAGGCCGATCAGGCCGTTGGTCTTCATGCCTTCGGGAAACACCGGCTCGGCCATCCACTTGCCGCCATAGAGATAGCAGCCCTTGCGCGGGAACAGGCCGAGCGCCTGCAAGATCCGCGACACAGCCGCCGGGCCGGGCAGCACCGGCTCGACTGCCTTCAAGATCGGCGTTGCGATGAAGGCCGCCGGTTCAAAGCCGGCGAGGCCGGGCTTGTCGAAATCGCTGGGCAGAACGAAAGCGGAGCCGATCGACACTTCGTTGGCTACCCCGCCATTGTGGAGCAGCGCCGTCTTCGAGCCGCCGATGTTGAGGATGCGGCGCTGGTCCTCGCCAAGGCAATCGGCGAACTCCTCGGCCAGCGCCGAGGCCTTTTTCAGTGCACCAGCCTGACCGCCGAACAGGCCGGGAATCTCGGGCGCATGCGCCTCATAGGCCATGATGCCCCGGCAGTGCATGTGTTCGGGAATCGATAGCGCCTTCAGCGCCTCAGGGCTGGCAAAACCGCCGCGGTGCAGACCGACATCGACCTCGAAGGCGAAACGCAATTCGATGCCGAGCTCGGCCGCCAGCGCGCCATACTCGGCCAGACGCTCCTTCGTGTCGATCAGCCAGCAGACGCGCGACCGCTCGGCGCCGCCTTTCGCAAGCATGGCCCTCGCCGCGCCGACCGGCATCGGCTTGCCATAGAGCATGTCGGCGTCCGGAAAGGCGTCGAGCACGGCCTGCGTGACCGGCGGATGAAAGGTCATGAAGCGGTTCGTACCGAGCGCCCTGGCGATGTGCGACAGCAACGGCACGCAAGCCAGCGATTTGTCGACCAGCCGCACCGCAAGGCCAGGATCCAGGCTCTCCTTCACCAGGGCGATATTGCGGTCCAGCCTGTCGCGGTCGAGTAGAAGGCACGGCTGGAAGACGCCGGCCTCCTTCAACGCGTCCGACAGCGCGGCGAAATAGGCGCTCATGTCTCGATGCCGAACAGGCTGGCCATATAGGGCGATACGAAGCGGTTCTGCGGATCGATGTCGCGGCGCACCGCCATTGCCTCGTCCCAGCGCGGATAGAGTTTTTTGAAATCCGCCGCCTTCAGGCTGTGCATCTTGCCCCAATGCGGCCTGCCGCCATATTTGCGGAAGATCGGCTCGGCGGCGCGCATGAAAGGCAACGGATCGTTCGCGGCATCGTGGTGGATGGCGATCGAGCAGGTGGGCCTTTTGTAGAACGGCGACAGCCAGAATTCGTCCGCTGCCACCGAGCGCACCTCCATCGGGAAATAGACTTCCGGAAACTGCGTCTCGGCCAGCGCGATGATTTCGGCCAGCGCCTTCGGCCCCTCCTCGAAGGGCAGATGGTATTCCATCTCGTTGAACCGGGTTTGCCGGTCGCTGGCATAGACGTTGAGCCAGTCCTGCACGTAATCCTCCGCCGGCAGTTTGGCGATGGCGCCCAGGATCAGCCGGCGGCGCAGCGACGGCAGCCAGCGGAGTGCGGTGCGCAGACGGCGCAGCGTCCGCAACCCCGCCTCATCGTCCTCGGTCGGCCGCGGCGTCGTCGCTGCATCGCTCAGATCACTGGCGATGAACTGCGCATAGCCGGAAAACGGAATGTAGTAGAACTCGGCCGAGCGATGCGCACGCATCATCGTCTCGAACTCGCGCAGCATGTCGGCGATCGGCAGCACCCATTTGCGGCGGTGCAGCCGGTAGGTAGCGATGTTGTTTAGCGTCACTTCGGTCAAGACGCCGAAGGCGCCGAGTGCGACGCCGATGGCGTGGATCGTGTCCAAATCCCCAGCCCTGGAGTATTCGCGCAATTTGCCTAGCCCGTCGACGATCTGAACCGCCTCCAGCTGCGTGTGATAGGCGCCGAGCTTCGGCCCGGAGCCGTGGGTTGCGGTGCCCAGCGCGCCGCCGACTGCTTGCCGGTCGATGTCGCCCATGTTGGGCAGGCCCTGGCCGATGCCTTGTAGCAGGTGCATCAGCGGGCCGAGTCTGGTCCCTGCCCGCACGCGAGCCTGATGTCTTGCCGCATCATGCGACACCAGCCCTTCGATCTTCTCCATAGAGACGATCGTGCCTTCGGACTTCACCAGCGGCGTGAAGGAATGGCCGGCACCGACGACGCGCAGTGGGCCGGGTGCGCCGCGCACCAGATCGGCAAGCTCATTCGTGTTGGCCGGGCTGGCGATCAGTTTCGGCTCGGCGCGAACGAAGCCGGACCAGTTGCTCCAAATGTTCGACATGTCGCCCCTCCCGCTCAGGCTTTTTGTTGGAGCATGATCTCTTCCGAAAACCGGTTTCCACTTTTCGGGATCATGCTGTGACCCGGCGCCGCCGCGACACGAGGACGAACAGACCAAGCAGTATAACGCTGGCAAGCGCACTGGCGGCGGCGAATTCAGGAACCGGCCGGAAATCCTTGCCGTCGATGAGCAGCGATGCCGCGATCGGCCCGATGGCCAGGCCGAAGAGCTGGGCGGCCGGCACCAGCAGCACGGCCGTGCGCGTCTCGTCCGCGGTGATCGCGAGGCGGATCTGGTAGGGCACGATGAACAGCAGGATAAAACCCATGACCAAAGCCGCGACCCAAAATGTCGTCAGGCCCGGTCCGCCGGCGAGAACCAGGCAACTGACCAGCGCGACGGCACCGATCGCCGCGATAGCAAGGCGATAATCGATGCGCGCCTCGAACACGGTCGCTGTCATCGCGCCCAGAACCTGGACCGCGAGGCTGGCCGAGACGATCAGGCCGACGGTGCGGCCATCGATGCCGTACTGCGCACCGAGCGGCTCCAAGAACGCCCAGACCGCGCCGAAGAACATGAAGTAGCAGAAGACCGATAGGAGCGCGGTCATCGAAGGGACCGTCAGCACATTGGCCAGGTTCTCTCCCTTGGGCAGGTCGGCATAGTTGCCCGGCACCTTCCAGGCGATCACCAGGGACGCCAGGCAAACCAGGGCGAGCGCAATGAAGCCGCCGGCCGACCCGGCAGCCGGAATCACATAAAGGGCAAGCAGCAGCGCAAGCGCGCATTGCATGAGCGTCTGGATGGTGACGAAATAGCCGCCGATGCGTTCGGCCCGCCGCGAGCGGGCGATGAGCTCGGTGGCGACCGCCACCAGGCCGCCCTCGGCAAGCCCGGCCACGGCGCGTGCGGCGATCAGCGAATTCGGGCTGGCGGCATAGGCCGTCCACCAGTTGGCCAGTGCCAGCAGGATCAGCAGGACAGCACTTTTCCAGCGCATGTTGCGGGCTGCAAGCAGCATCGCCACGACGCCAGAGCCGACGGCAATGGCGATCATCTCCGCCGTCGCGACCAAAGCAAGTTCGTCGCCGCTGACATGGCCCTCGGTATAGAGGGCGCCGAGCAGCACTGGCTGCAGGCCGAGGATGAGCAGGCCGACCGACCCGATCCACAGGGCCGAGGCAAGCTCGGCGCCGGTCGGATTGCCGACCAGCCAATCGCCATTCCCCTGATGTCCGGCATTCGATGCCAAAGGTGCCTCCCCCAACGTCCTTGCCGCACGGCGAAAACACTGACAATCTGTCAGCATTTCTGGAAACTGATAGTTAATCATGTTTCTTGTCAACCTGAAATTCGAACCTGTCGCGAAGGGTCGGTGTATGGTGGAAGCAAGCGGAATGGTGACCAAGCCCCGGCGCGTGCCCAAGCAGGAGCGCAGCCGCGAGCGCATCGACGCCATCCTGTCGACGACCATGCGGCTGATCGGCGAGAAGGGCATCGACGCCGTCACGATGAAGGAAGTGGGCGCGCTGGCCGGCGGGCCGATCGCTACCGTCTATCACTATTTTCCCAACAAATCGGCGATCCTGGCGATGCTCTACGAGCGCTTCTCCGAGGTCAGCCGCGCCCGCTTCGGCGCCATCATCGCCGAGATCCGAGGGCTGGACGACGTGACGGCGGCGGCCGACCGCCTGCTTGACGATTATTATGAGCGCGTCGCCGAAGACCCGGCCATCCAGGATCTGCAGAACGCGATCCAGGCCGACAAGGCGCTGCAGAATCTCGACATCGCCGAGACAAGGCAGCAGGCAAGGATGTTCTGTGACCATGTCGGCCCGCTCGTCGACCCGGAAAAGCGCGAGCAGTTCGGGCGCGTGGTCTTCCTGATCTTTCAGCTTGCCGGCGGGGTGGTCCGGCTGGCGCTGACGCAGGACGAGGAGGAAGGCCGGCGGACGATTGATGATTACCGGTCGATTATTCACGCGCAGCTGCGGTTGTTCCTTTGATCGACCTCACGGATCCAGCTTCGGCGCCAAGATCTCGACCAGCCAGTCGACGAACACCCTGACCCGCGGCGACAACTGCCGGCTGCGCGGATAGAGCACCGAGATCGGCGTTGCGGTCGGCGGGTGGTCGGAGAGCACTTCGACCACCCTGCCGGCGGCAAGATCGTCGGCGAACCGAAGCCGTGGCGCCTGGTAGAGGCCGAAGCCGAGCCGTACCAGAGTGGCGCTGGTGTCGGAATTGGCCACGGTGACCGGCGATAGCAGCACGACTTCTCGCACCTTGCCGTCGACCATGAACTCCAGCGGCATCACCTGCCCAGTTCGCGAGGAGACGAAGCCGATCATCATATGCCCGGCAAGATCGTCGAGAGAGCGCGGCACGCCGTGGCGCTCGAGATAGGCGGGGCTGGCAACGGTGATCTCGCGCGCGGTGCCCAGCCGGCGCACGATCATGTCGCTGTCGGGAAGCACGCCGGCGCGGATGACGCAGTCGACGCCTTCGCGCACCAGATCGACCAGACGGTCCCCCTCGCCTATGTGCACGGTCAGACCGGCATGGCGGGCAAGCAGCGCCGGCAGTTCCGGCAGGATGAAGGTGCGCGCCATGTGGCCGTTGACGTCGATGCGCAACCGCCCGCGAACCTCGTTGGCGCCGAAGCTGCCTTCGGCATCCTCGATGTCGGCCAGGATGTCGGCGCAGCGCTGATAGTAGGCCTCGCCGTCGAGTGTCGTGGCGACATGGCGGGTGGTGCGCCGCAAGAGTTGTACGCCCAGCCGTTCCTCGAGCTGCTTGATCGCGGACGTAGCGGTGGAGCGCGGCAGGCCGAGATCGGCGGCCGCCGCCGTGAAACTGCGCCGCTCCACGACGCGGGTAAAGAGGCGCATGCTGTCGAGCTTGTCCATAGTCCAATTGTTCGTCTTTTCTGAATAGAGAAGGCACTTCTAGCCTAATTATATCCGTCAAACAGGAGAATAAATAGATGCCATCGCAAATCGATGGAGACGACCATGACCAAGACCAATCGCCCGATAGCCCTGATCACCGGCGGCAGCCGTGGATTGGGACGCAACACCGCGCTCAGCCTCGCTCGCAAGGGCGTCGACGTGGTGATCACCTACCGCTCCCGCGCGGATGAGGCCCAGGCGGCCGTCGCGGAGATCGAGGCGGCGGGCGGCCGCGCCGCGGCGCTGCAACTCGATACGGGCGCGCTCGCAACCTTCCCGGCCTTCGTCGAGGCATTGAAGCGGACGCTCAGCGAAACCTGGCAGCGCGACCGGTTCGACTTCCTCGTCAACAATGCCGGCACCGGCTTGCGCAAGGCGATCGCCGAGACGACCGAGGATGAGTTTGACGCGCTGATGAACATCCACCTCAAGGGCGTGTTCTTCCTGACCCAGGCGCTGCTGCCGCTGATCGCGGATGACGGCCGCATCATCAATATTTCGAGCGGGCTGGCGCGCTTCTCGGTGCCGGGCTCAGCCGCCTATGCGATGATGAAGGGCGGCATCGAGGTGTTCACGCGCTATCTGGCCAAGGAGCTCGGCGCTCGCCGCATCACCGCCAACACGGTGGCGCCCGGCGCGATCGCAACCGACTTCAATGGCGGCCATGTGCGCGACGACGCCGACATCAACCGCATGGTGGCTGGCGTCACCGCGCTTGGCCGCGCCGGCGTGCCCGACGATATCGGCCCGATGATCGCCTCGTTGCTGTCGCAGGACAATCGCTGGGTCAACGCCCAGCGCATCGAAGCGTCGGGTGGCATGAACATATAACCAAAACGCCTCATCTCCCACGCCCGATGTTCCGCCGATCCTGGCCGGCGCAGCGGGCATTTTTCGTGGCCAAAGCCAACAGCAATCGGCGCGTTCCAAAACCGGGCGATTGCTCAAACAAAATTTCGCGCGATTGCGCCCCCTCGCGCGCCTTGACTCTCGCCAGCCAGCAGCCTATTTCACCGGCACGTTAGCACTCGCCATTGGTGAGTGCTAACCAAGGGTCCGGCGCTGCCGGGCTTGTTTGTCCGGCTTCGCCGGACGGAGGAACAGTTCTCACCGTTCTCATTCGAGGAAGAAAAAATGGCAAAGTCGA
>NZ_QZWZ01000239.1 GCF_003601975.1 Mesorhizobium waimense | reverse complement strand
GTTACCACTTCTTGTAGCATACCACACTTCTTAATACTTTCACTATCTTGCTCTTTTCCTACTGTTCTAACTGCTTTTTTATTTTGTGTTATAACCAGGATTGAATTTTTCATATCAACTATTGACCTACTTAATGAAACTTCTCCAATGTTTTTGGCTACATCTATAAAAGTATTTTTGTGCATTTCATATTGTCCAGTAACTTTTATCTTTTTGAATGGTCCTACTTTTAGAGTACCTTTATCATACTCAATAAAAAATTTTTTAGAATTGAATTGTGAACATTGTTCTATGATGTCATAAATAATGTCTGAGATAGTCTTATCCTTGTAAATTTTATCTATTTTAGTATCTAATCCACTTACTTCAACTTTTATTCCAATTTCACTGCATAAGGAC
>NZ_QZWZ01000238.1 GCF_003601975.1 Mesorhizobium waimense | reverse complement strand
GCCATATGCGCTGTTCGCTCCGGATCGAGGCAAAGCTCATCCCGGTCGAGCGGGTTGTAGAACATGTTCGCGGCGTCGAAGCCGGGGTCGCCGAGAACGCCCTTCGGATCGATGGCCAGCCAGCCGCGCGGTCCATGCAGGATGTTTTCGTGATGCAGGTCACCATGCAGAGGCCTGATATCGTGCGGATTGGCCAGCAGTCGATCCGCGATGACGGCGGCCTCGACATAAAGGCTGTCATGACCCGCGTCGCGGTCTGTTGCGGCCTTCTTGAACAGGCTTGAAAACCGTTCCCTCTGCGGCTGAAGTTCGGCCGGGAAGGGGTCTTTCCCAGGTGAAAACAGTTTCGCCATCACCTCGGCCGCGATTTCAGTGGCGGCGTGGTCGCCCTGTTCGTCGA
>NZ_QZWZ01000237.1 GCF_003601975.1 Mesorhizobium waimense | reverse complement strand
GATTAATAACTTTATCAAACCTGGATTAGAAGATTTAGCTGTATCTCGTACATCATTTGACTGGGGAGTTCGTGTACCATCAAATCCTAAACATGTTGTATACGTTTGGATTGATGCGCTTGTAAACTATATTTCTTCTTTAGGCTATTTATCAGATGATGAAGAACTTTTCAATAAATATTGGCCTGCAGATATCCATTTAATGGCTAAGGAAATCGTACGTTTCCACTCTATTATTTGGCCGATATTATTAATGGCTTTAGACTTACCGCTACCTAAGAAAGTCTTCGCGCATGGTTGGATTTTAATGAAAGACGGTAAAATGAGTAAATCTAAAGGTAATGTTGTTGATCCTAATGTATTAATTGACCGCTATGGTCTAGATGCTACGCGTTATTACTT
>NZ_QZWZ01000236.1 GCF_003601975.1 Mesorhizobium waimense | reverse complement strand
CTCCAATCCTCGCCGGGTTCAAGGCCCGGCAGTCTCAAGCCGTGACGCGGCCAGCCGGTCGCGCGAAGCTCATATAGTGCGTCCGTTCCGGGAATGCACCCGGCGGGACGACATGACACCGTCCCGAAAACGCAGGTTCTGCGGGGCTCTCGCCCCGGTTGCGGCAACCGTCAGGCCGCCCGCGTCGATCCGCCGGCGCGGCGGGCGAGGATGCCCGTCAGCGCAGCGGTGAAAAGCTCGATCTCCTTCGAGGTCGTACGGCGACCGATCGAGACGCGCAGGCCGCCCTCGCCGTCGCGCCCCATCGCCTTGAGCACGTGGCTCGGGCCAACCCTGCCCGACGAGCAGGCCGAACCGGCCGAGACCGCAACGCCGGCAAGATCGAATCCGATCTGCGCCGTCT
>NZ_QZWZ01000235.1 GCF_003601975.1 Mesorhizobium waimense | reverse complement strand
CGTGTGACCCGGTCGCCGGACAGGTCCAGGTGCCATGCATCGAGCGTAACGCCATTGCGGCAGTAAAAGCGGTGAACGCCGCACGTATGGCGCTACGCCGTACCAGCGAGCCGCGCGTCTGCCTCGATAAAGTTATCGAAACCATGTACGAAACAGGTAAAGATATGAACGCCAAGTACCGCGAAACCTCTCGCGGCGGCCTGGCAATGAAGATCGTTGCCTGCGATTAATCGCTCTCCAGAGGCCTCGTTTTGCGAGGCCTCTTCCCGATTTCTCATCCAGCCGTAGCCTGTTCCGGCATCGAATGTTACCCTTATCGCCTGATCTTTAAGGGGGTTATCGTGGCTGTTCATTTGCTTATTGTCGATGCACTGAATCTTATTCGTCGCATTCATGCCGTTCAGGGA
>NZ_QZWZ01000234.1 GCF_003601975.1 Mesorhizobium waimense | reverse complement strand
CCAGATCAACAGCCTTGCATTAAGCAGCATTGGGAATAGAAATTTCCGCCTCCATGAAGGTCACAGCATTCCCACTCAGGAAAACACGATCTTTAGTCAATTCGCAGACGAGCCAACCCCCACGGGCTGACGCCTGATAAGTTAAGAGCTTGTCGCAACCCAACCGCTTCGCCCAATAGGGAACAAGTGTGGCATGGATCGATCCCGTAACCGGGTCTTCGGGTATACCTGCACCTGGCGCGAAGTAGCGGGACACGAAGTGTGCCTTCGCGCTCTCGGCGTGTCGATGGCGGTTGAGAACCGCGTATAGATGGCGCCGAGAGGGAATTGATGCGGAATTCGGCTCGGAGTGGTGCTGAATGACGCTGATGATCTGATTTGGTTGGGGATGAGAGCGCGGGATGCACC
>NZ_QZWZ01000233.1 GCF_003601975.1 Mesorhizobium waimense | reverse complement strand
GGGCTGGCGGGGCACACCCGCAACAGCATCACCCAGCTGCCCGTGCTGGAGCGTGAACTGGGCAAGGCCCGGCAGTACGGCATCGCGCGCGACAACGAGGAACTCGAACTCGGCGTGCGCTGCATGGCCGCCGGCGTGTACGACGACCAGGCCCAGCTCGTGGCGGGTCTTTCCATCTCCGCCCCGGCAGACCGGCTCGACGAAAGCTGGCTGCCCAAGCTGCAGGCCACCGCGGAAGAAATTTCCATGGCCCTCGGCTACCACCGCGCCAGGGCGGCCAAGGATGCCGAAGCCGGGCATCCGCACCGGTAGGCGACGGAGGCAGTTCGCCCCCTCGCACGCACGGCTGCGTAAAGGTGCGGCTGCGTGACGGCGCGGTGGCTCTGCGCCAGCGCTTCACTGCACACG
>NZ_QZWZ01000232.1 GCF_003601975.1 Mesorhizobium waimense | reverse complement strand
ATCACAGCATTAGCTATCTGTTTGGTTTCTTTGTGGCTATTGCATTGTTCGCTTTATGTTGCTGGGGATTGTTCCGCATGGCACCGTGGCTGGTACGGGTTTTACGCCAGACCGGCATCAACGTGATTACGCGTATTATGGGGCTATTGCTGATGGCATTGGGGATTGAATTTATCGTTACTGGTATTAAGGGGATTTTCCCCGGCCTGCTTAATTAATTCCTTTCAAATGAAACGGAGCTGCCATGCTCCGTTTACTTCGTCATTATTTTTACTTTGTTCCCGCGCAGTTATCAAAAGCAAAAGGAATAGGTAAAAATATTCTTCTCAAATTACAGTTAGTTATAAGGATTTCCTTAACTGCTTCTCCTCACCATCATGTTATTTTCGCCACATCATAATCCTGGGC
>NZ_QZWZ01000231.1 GCF_003601975.1 Mesorhizobium waimense | reverse complement strand
AGCATATATAGCTTTAAAATTGATTATCAAGAATCTTAGAAAATAAAATTACAAAAGGGTGTATTCACAAATTTATTAAATAATCCACAATCAAGAGATAGTTAGACGCACTCCTTGTGGATTATTTCTATACTTTTTATTAATTTTTCAAGGTGATAATTATATACGGTATTAATCTTTGAAGCAGCCCATTCCTTATATGGTTTTTGTGTTCCTAAAACTTTATTTAATCTATTCATATTTTCATTGTTAGGTAAGCTAGTTTGCTCCATGGAATTGATTATATTGAGCTCCATCAAGCCTCGTCTTATATTTTCATAAATCAGATTCATTTGTTTTAATTTAAAATCTTTGCTTTTTTTAAAATGAATCTCATCTCTGTAGATTTTTAATAGTCCGTGAAGATTATTTA
>NZ_QZWZ01000230.1 GCF_003601975.1 Mesorhizobium waimense | reverse complement strand
CCCTCGACGCTGGCCAGGGCGCGCCGGGCGGTCCGCACTCCGGTGCCCTTGGCGAACTCGATCCCGGCGGCGGCCAGGAAGTCCACCGGCTCGTCCTGCCAGTCCGGTTCGAAGAGCCGCACCCGGCCGCCGTTGGCCGGGCCGTCGAGCTCGCTACGCCCGGCGCGGCACAACTCCCGGACGGCGGGCGGAGGCAGTGGTACGACCACCGCGCCACCGGGGTTCACCGCGATGCCGAGCTGGGGCGGCAGCCCGCGGGCGAACTCCACGGCCGGGGCGACGGTGAAGGACATATGGGAGCCGACGAGCTGGAGGAACTGCCGCTCGGAGCTGAACACCGGGACATACGCGCCGCCGTCGATCTCCATCGTGGGCAGATCGAGGCTCGGGCTGCCCGGGCCCCCGCCGTTGGGC
>NZ_QZWZ01000022.1 GCF_003601975.1 Mesorhizobium waimense | reverse complement strand
GGCTCAACTCGGCCATTTTATTGCTCCTGTTCTCAAGATTGCGCTTCAACAGCCGCAATCCTCCAAAACAGAAGCTTCACCCGCAAACCGACCCGCCAAATGCCGCGTCAGCGGCTTCGTTCAATCCTGAATGTCGATTGGTCCTAGCGCATGGCCCGACTTTCGGGAGCGCGCGCACTCGCCAAGCGGCATGCCTATTGGCGATTTCCGCTCGTAGCGGTTTCACCCATGTCGCCGCCGAGCAGGCGCGTGACCCGTTTCAACGCGTCTGAAAGCTGCTGGGCTTCGTCATCGGCAAGGCCGGCCGTCAGGCGGGCGAGGTCTTGGTTCGCCGTCATCTGCAACCTTGCCAATGCCCGATTGCCGCAGGCCGTCAGGGACAGGCGGCGGCGATGCCGGTCGTTCGGGTCGGCGCGCATTTCGGTCAGGCCGGTAGCCGCGAATTTTCGCAGGATACGCGTGAGATAAGTCGGTTCGAGCCGCAGCTCCCTGGCCATTTCGGAGGCCGCCGGCCCGATATCGAGATGGAACATCCGCGCAAGAAAACCCGCCGTGCCACCCGTATCGGCAGCAGGAGCGCCCGACCTGCGATCCAGCTCGAACAGCACCCGCGCCTCGGTCAGCGTATAGGCACTGTGCGTCAAGGTCTCGTCGAGCAGCCCGATCAGGCCGGTATAGAACCGGTTGAAGCGGCGGATGTCGCCGACCAGGGCATTGCGTTCGACCGGCATGTCAGGCCTTCCTCAAACGATATCCGCCGCTGGACTCATCCTCAATTATTTGATCAAGTCAACTATTTATTGGATTGAGTCATCCATCTGCAGCCTAGGACGTGAGCATTCGGCCCCCGCGATCCCGATGGAAGCGGCTTGCATTCGCCGGGTGAAGCGCCAGATTCATGTGCACAATTGCATGGAGACGCTTCGGGGCGAGCGATGAATGATCGGCAAAGGGCCGTGCAGGCGCGCGTTTTCGGCAGAGTGCAAGGCGTCAGCTACAGGGTCTGGGCGCGAAGCGAAGCCATCCGGCTCGGCCTTGCCGGCTGGGTGCGCAACGAAAGCGATGGTTCGGTGACGGCGCGGATGGCCGGAGCCGACGCCGCGGTCTCGTCAATGATCCAACGCCTCTGGAAAGGCCCGGCGGGCGCATCGGTCTCGCGCGTTGACGTCGAGGAACTCGACTCCTGGACCGCGCCAACGAGCTTCACGATCGTTGTGTGAACAGGGCACGCAGATTGCGCCCTCTTGAATTAATTGAACGTTTGTTTTATTATTTGCCTCGATGAGGTGAGCATGGCCCGCACGACAGGTTCCGATGGCGAAAAGACCGAGGCTGCCGTCCGCGAGGCGGCGGTCAGCCTGATCGCGCGTCTCGGCTATGAAGCGATGTCGATGCGCCAGTTGGCCAGCGAAGTCGGCGTACAGGCGGCCGCGCTCTACCGCTATTTTCCGACCAAGGAAGACCTGCTGTTCATGCTGATGCGCGAGCACATGGAGGGCCTGACCGCGGCGTGGACAGCGGCGCGCCCCGCGACGGCCGACCCGGCGGCGCGGCTCGCCGCCTATGTCCGGAACCACATCGCCTTCCACATCGAACGCCGCCACGCCACGCATGTCTCCAACATGGAGTTGCGCAGCCTGTCGCATGAGCGGCTGACGCAGATCCTGCGCCTGCGCACGGCTTACGAGAAAGAACTGCGCGCCATCCTGCGCGACGGCGTGGAGACAGGCGCTTTCGACATCGACGACACCGGCCTGACCGCCATGGCGCTGATCCAGATGATGACCGGCGTCATCGTCTGGTTCCGGCCCGGCGAGCGGCTGTCGATCGCCGAGGTCACGGCGTCATATCTTTCGATGACAATGCGCCTCGTTGGCGCGAGGATCGACACTGGTACCTACAACGCCGCGCGTCCCTTCGGACGCGCGAAGGACGCTGTAGCACTTTGATTTCACGCATGATCCCTTCCGAAAATCGAAGTCGATTTTCGGGGTCATGCGGCAGGAGGAAAGGCATGTACACGAACACGCTCAGCTTCGGGCTTGACGAAGACATCGAGGCGCTGCGCGACCTGGTGCGGCGCTTCGCCCAGGACAGGATCGCGCCGATCGCGGCCGAGATCGACCGCTCGAACGAATTCCCGGCGCATCTGTGGGCCGAGCTCGGCGCACTTGGCCTGCTCGGCATCACCGCCGATCCCGATTTCGGCGGCACCGGCATGGGCTATCTCGCGCATGTCGTGGCGGTGGAGGAGATCTCGCGCGCCTCGGCTTCGGTCGGCCTTTCCTACGGCGCCCATTCCAACCTGTGCGTCAATCAGATCAACCGCTGGGCGACGCCGGCGCAGAAGGAGAAATACCTGCCGCCGCTCTGCAGTGGCGAAAAGGTCGGCGCGCTGGCGATGTCGGAATCCGGCGCCGGCTCGGACGTGGTATCGCTCAGGCTGCGCGCCGAAATGCGCAACGACCGCTATGTGCTCAACGGCTCGAAAATGTGGATCACCAACGGTCCGGATGCCGAGACTTTGGTGGTCTATGCCAAGACCGATCCGGAGCGTCACTCGCGCGGCATCACCGCTTTCATCGTCGAGAAGGCGATGGCCGGCTTTTCCGTGGCGCAAAAACTCGACAAGCTCGGCATGCGCGGCTCGAATACCGGCGAACTGGTGTTCGAGAATGTCGAGGTGCCATTCGACAATGTACTGCATGAGGAAGGACGCGGCGTCGAGGTGCTGATGTCGGGCCTCGACTATGAGCGCACAGTGCTTGCCGGCGGCCCGATCGGGCTGATGGCGGCCTGCCTCGACGTGGCTATCCCTTACGTGCATGAGCGCAAGCAGTTCGGCCAGCCGATCGGCGAGTTCCAGCTGGTGCAGGGCAAACTGGCCGACATGTACACGGTGATGAACGCCGCCCGCGCCTACGTCTACGCCGTGGCCGCCGCGTGCGACCGCGGCCAGACGACACGCAAGGACGCCGCCGGCTGCGTGCTGTTCGCCGCCGAAAAGGCGACTCAGATGGCGCTCGACGCGCTGCAGTTGCTCGGCGGCAATGGCTATATCAACGACTATCCGACCGGCCGACTGCTGCGCGACGCCAAGCTCTACGAGATCGGCGCCGGCACCAGCGAAATCCGCCGCTGGCTGATCGGCCGCGAGATCATGGCGGAGGGGGTGTGATGCTCCCCTCCGCCACCTCAGCCGAATGCCCTCGGCAGGTCAGTGGTGGGCCTGGCGACGACCTGATGCGAATCGCGCCAGAGAACCTCGCGCTGTTGCCAGGACGTAATCGACCGTACCGGCAAGCCGCCTTCCTCGATCAGCCATGCACAGTAGCGGGCGCGGCTGATTGCTTCCCTGGCACCCGGATCGAACCAGCAGATGCCCCAGATCGAATTGCGGCGCCTGAAATGCCGGCCAACCCGACCGGGAACGGGCAGGTGCTCGTTGAACCAGTCGAACTGGTCCTGCAGTTCGTCGTGAATCCAATCGGGGCAGCCGTTCCGGTACAGATACCAGGACGCCCGGAAAAAGCCGGTCTCCACCCGGCTTCCGGATGGATCAGCGGCGTTACAAACCGCACATACATGATGACACCCACGGCACGCGCAGGCGCCGTGTCCTCTTGCTCAAATTTGGGATGTGGAATGCCGCCCTTCGGCGGCGCTAGCCCAATGCCGAAGGGAGACGTCTTGTGAAATGCATGTCCATGCCTTTCATCTTTGCCTCCAGAGGGTGTCGCTCAAAAATGAACGCCGCATGCTAAGCAAGACACGCGACGTTCGGGGGCGCGCTGATACACCGCTTCCGCTGCGGCATCAAGGTGAGGAAACGACGACAAAATGGCCACGCTGCAAACCCAAATCTCCCCTTCCTCCGAAACCTTTCACGCCAATGCCGAGCGCATGCGGGCGCTGGTTGCCGACATCGCGGAGAAAGCGGTGAGCGTGGAGCGCGGCGGCTCGGATGAGGCGCGCGAGCGCCACCAGGGCCGCGGCAAGCTTCTGCCGCGCGAGCGCCTTGCCCAGTTGCTCGACACCGGCTCGCCCTTCCTCGAGATCGGCCAGTTCGCGGCCTGGTCGATGTATGGCGAGGACATCTCCGCGGCCGGCCTCATCGCCGGCGTCGGCCGTGTCGAGGGCACCGAGGTCATGGTCGTCGTCAACGACGCCACGGTGAAGGGCGGCACCTATTACCCGTTGACGGTGAAGAAGCACCTGCGCGCGCAGGAGATCGCGCTGCAGAACAATCTGCCCTGCGTCTATCTGGTCGACAGCGGCGGCGCCAATTTGCCCAACCAGGACGAGGTGTTTCCCGACCGCGAGCATTTCGGCCGCATCTTCTACAACCAGGCCAACATGTCGGCGGCGGGCATTCCGCAGATCGCCTGTGTCATGGGGTCGTGCACGGCGGGCGGCGCCTATGTGCCGGCGATGTCGGACGAGACGATCATGGTGCGCAACCAGGCGACCATCTTCCTCGGCGGCCCGCCGCTGGTGAAGGCTGCCACTGGCGAGGACGTTAGCGCCGAGGAACTCGGCGGCGCCGACGTACACACGCGGCTCTCCGGCGTTGCCGACCACTACGCGATGGATGACGAACACGCGCTGGCCATTTGCCGGCGCATCGTCAAGAACCTGAATCGGAACAAGGCCGTAAGCCTGAACTTACAGAAATCGAATCCACCGCTTCACGATCCGCATGAGCTCTACGGCATCGTGCCGACGGATCTGCGTCAGCCCTATGATGTGCGCGAGGTGATCGCGCGTGTCATCGACGGTTCGGAGTTCGACGAGTTCAAGCAGAACTACGGCACCACATTGGTCACCGGCTTTGCCCATCTCCACGGCATGCCGGTCGGCATCATCGCCAATAATGGCGTCTTGTTTTCCGAAAGCGCGCTGAAGGGCGCGCATTTCATCGAGCTTTGCTGCCAGCGCAAGATCCCGCTGGTGTTCCTGCAGAACATCACCGGCTTCATGGTCGGACGCAAATACGAGGCCGGCGGCATCGCCAAGGACGGCGCCAAGCTGGTCATGGCGGTCGCCACCGCCAAGGTGCCGAAGGTCACCATGATCATCGGCGGCTCGTTCGGCGCCGGCAATTACGGCATGTGCGGCCGCGCCTATTCACCGCGCTTCCTGTGGATGTGGCCGAACGCCCGCATCTCGGTGATGGGTGGCGAGCAGGCCGCAACGGTGCTGGCCATGGTCAAGCGCGAGGGCATCGAGCGCAAGGGCGGTGAGTGGAGCGCCGAAGAGGAAGCGAAATTCAGGAAGCCGATCCTGATGAAATACGAGCATGAGGGTCATCCTCTCTATTCCTCGGCGCGGCTCTGGGACGACGGAATCATCGACCCGGCGAAGACGCGCGAGGTGCTGGCGCTAAGCCTCTCGGCCGCGCTCAATGCCGAGATCGAGGAGACACGCTTCGGCGTGTTCAGGATGTGAGATGAGCGAAGTCGGCAGCAGGATCAGTGTCCACACCGGCGACATCACCAAGCTGGCTGTCGACGCCATCGTCAATGCCGCCAATTCGTCGCTGCTCGGTGGCGGCGGAGTAGATGGCGCAATCCACCGAGCGGCCGGTCCCGAGCTTGAGGTCGAATGCCGGATGCTGAACGGCTGCAAGACGGGCGACGCCAAACTCACCAAAGGGTACAGGCTGCCGGCCCGCTACATCATCCACACGGTCGGACCGGTCTGGCAAGGCGGCGGCAAGGGTGAGGCCGAACTGCTCGCCTCCTGCTACCGCCGCTCACTCGAACTTGCCGCGGGCCGAGAATGCCGGACGGTGGCGTTTCCGGCGATCTCCACCGGTGTCTACCGCTACCCGAAGGATGAGGCGACGGCGATTGCCGTCGCCACGGTAGACGCCTTCATGGAGAAGAACACGGCTCCAGAAGCCGTCATCTTCTGCTGTTTCGACGAGCAGACAGCCGAACTATACCGGCAGGTCGTTGCTGCCCATCGTGGAGCCTAGACTGCATGGCCGAAGCGACCGATCCACAGCTCGAAGTGCGATTTTTCATTCCAGAACTGGCGGCGCCGGAAATTAGGCGCTATTGCTCATCCTGCACTTTCCAATGGGCATGGGGTGAAAATGGAACTGAAATACTTTCGCAAGACGACTGTCTCGATACTTGCAGGATTGCTTATATTCGCGATACCCGGCGTCGGGTCGACGGCATCTCTGGCTGGAAACAAGGGCGATATTCATTTCCACCCGACTTTGTCGGGAAACCCGAAATCCGATTGCACCAAGGCATACAATGCCTATGTGGCGGCCAGCGGCCACTCGGCCTATGCGACCACCCCCTACATGCGGGTGACGTCGATCTACATCATCTGCGGCGCGCATCTGAATGCGCAATCGCAGAAGGCGGCCGAGGACCTGGCGATGAAATCCTGCAAGGCCACCCGCGCTCATTACAAGGTGACAACCGGCGGAGCTTGCGAGATCGCAGCTTCCAAGTAGGCTGGTTCCTGCCAGACTGGCGCCGCCCGAAGCAAACCCGGGAGGCTCCATGTTCGCCAAGATCCTGATCGCCAATCGCGGCGAGATCGCCTGCCGGGTGATCCGCACCGCGCGCAAGATGGGCGTGTGCTGCGTCGCCGTCTATTCCGACGCCGACGCCAAAGCCATGCATGTCACGATGGCCGACGAAGCCGTGCATATCGGCGCCTCGCCGGTCGGCGAAAGCTATCTGCGCGGAGACAAGATCGTCGCCGCGGCCTTGGCGACGGGCGCGCAAGCGATCCACCCAGGCTACGGCTTCCTTTCGGAAAACCCCGACTTTGTCGACCAGGTGACCGCGGCGGGGCTCACCTTCATCGGCCCGTCGGCGGCCTCGATCCGCGCCATGGGGCTGAAGGACGCGGCCAAGCGGCTGATGGAAAAGGCTGGGGTGCCAGTGGTGCCCGGCTATCATGGCGAGGCGCAGGAGATCGTGCTGCTCGCCTCCAAGGCGCGCGAGATCGGCTATCCCGTGCTGATCAAGGCGCGCGCCGGCGGCGGCGGCAAGGGCATGCGGCGGGTCGAGCATCCCGACGATTTCTCCGAAGCCCTGTCGGGCGCGCGCCGCGAGGCCAAGGCGGCGTTCGGCGACGACCGCGTGCTGGTGGAAAAATATGTCGACAAGCCCAGGCACATCGAGGTGCAGGTGTTCGGCGACAATTTCGGCAACGCCGTGCATCTCTACGAGCGCGACTGCTCCGCGCAGCGCCGCCACCAGAAGGTGATCGAGGAAGCGCCCGCTCCCGGCATGACGCCGGCATTGCGCAAGGCGATGACGGAAGCGGCGGTGAAGGCCGCCAAGGCGATCAGCTATTCCGGCGCCGGCACGATCGAGTTCATCGTCGATGCCTCGCAAGGGCTGAAGGCGGACCGCTTCTGGTTCATGGAGATGAACACCCGCCTGCAGGTCGAACATCCCGTCACCGAAATGGTCACTGGCACCGACCTGGTCGAGTGGCAGCTCAGGGTAGCGGCCGGCGAGAAGCTGCCGAAGACACAGAGCGAAATAACGCTCTCCGGCCACGCCATCGAGGCACGCATCTATGCCGAGGACGCGGCAAAGGGATTCCTGCCGGCGACAGGCACGCTGCATCATCTGAAATTTCCCGACGCAGCACCCGAAGGCGCTACCATACGCATCGAGACCGGCGTGCGGGCGGGCGATGCGATCTCGCCCTTCTACGACCCGATGATCGCCAAGCTGGTCGTGCACGGCAGCGACAGGCAAGCGGCACTCGATGCGCTCGGCTCCGCGTTGTCGCAGACCGAAATCGCCGGCTCGACGGTCAACACCGCGTTTCTTGCGGCGCTTGCCACCGATACGGATTTTTCGGCCGGCGATGTCGACACCGGTCTGATCGGCCGGCATCAGGAGGCGCTGACCGTCGTCCCGCCGCCGAGCGGCGAGACCGTCGCCGCGGCAGCGCTCGCGGCGTCTGGTGCCGGAGTTCAGGCGCCGTCCGACGATCCCTGGTCATCGCTTTCCGGCTATGCGCATTTCCACACGGTGGCGCGGCGCACGCGGCTGCGCCATGGCGAGGAGGATATCCTCGCGCGGGTTTCGGTGCGGCAGGACGGACGCTTCGAGGTCGCGCTGGACGCTCCCTATGAAGCTGTCAATTCGCACGATCTTCGCGCCGTCCCTCGCCTCGCCCGCTGGCCCGGCCACATCACCGTGTTCGAGGGCGCGACCAGCTACAATTTCGCGGTGCCGGATCCGCTGGCCAAGACGGACGAAGCCGCCGCCGCTTCAGACACCCTGCGAGCACCGATGCCTGGCCTGGTCAAGCTGGTGCGCGTGGGCAAAGGCGACGCCGTCACCAAGGGCCAGCCACTGCTGATCCTGGAAGCAATGAAAATGGAACACACGATTGCCGCGCCGCATGACGGCGTGATCGCCGAGATCGCGGTCGAGGGCGCGCAGGTCAGCGACGGCACCGTGCTGGTGCGCTTTGCCGAGCAGGACCAGGGATAGCTGCCCGAAAATGAAAATGGCCGGGCAAGCCCCGGCCATTTCCAACTGTCAGGTAGAGAAGATCACGGCTGGATCGGCGCATATTTGCCGTCGTGCCACTGGTTGATGTCGTAGCTGGCGTTCTTCAGGTCACCCTTCTCGTCGAAGGTGACCTGGCCGACAACGGTGCTGATCGGCTGGCCGTTCTTCAGCGCTTCGGCGACCTTGGCCGGGTCATCGCTGCCGGCGCGCTTGATGCCTTCGGCAAAAGCCTGGACCACGGCATAGGAGAACAGCGTAAAGCCTTCCGGCACGAAGCCGCCGGCCTTGATCTTGGCGATGGCGTCCTTGGCTTCGGGCTTGGCCTGCGGGTCCGACGGGAAGACGAACATGGTGCCTTCGCCGGCCGGGCCGGCGATCTGCCAGAATTCCGGCGAGGCGATCGAGTCCGGCATGATCAGCTGGAACTTGACGTTCTGCTCGGCAGCCTGGCGCAGGATGAGGCCGGCTTCGGGGTGGTAGCCGCCGAAATAGACCACGTCTGCCTTCAGTTCCTTCAGCTTGGTGACGAGAGCCGAATAGTCCTTCTCACCGGCATTGATGCCTTCGTAATTCACCTCGTTGAGGCCGCCGGCATTCATCGTCGCCTTGACGGCGTCGGCAACGCCCTGGCCGTAGGCGCTCTTGTCATGCAGGATGACGACGTTCTTGCCGGCGTATTTCTTGGCGATCCACGGGCCGATGAAGGCGCCCTGCGCATCGTCGCGCGTATAGAGGCGCATGATCGTCGGCCAGCCGGCCTTTGCCGCGGCATCGGTCAGCTCCGGATTGGATGACGCCGGGCTCATCATCAGCGTACCGGCTTCGGCATAGACGGCCGAGGCCGGAATGCTCGAACCCGAGCAGGCATGGCCGTCGACGAACTTTGTGCCGTCGGCGACGATGCGGTTGGCGACCGAAACAGCCTGCTTCGGATCGCACTGGTCGTCCTGGATGTCGAGTTTGATCTTGTTGCCGTTGACGCCGCCGGCGGCATTGATGGCGTCGGCGGCTGCCTGTGCGCCCTGCTTGAACTGGTCGCCGATGTTGGCGAGCTGGCCGGTCATCGGGCCGACCACCGAGACGGTGATGTCGTCGGCGAACGCAACCGATGCGCTCATCATCAGGCCCAATACGGCCGCGCTCAAAATACCCAATTTTTTCATGGTGATAGTGCTCCTCCACTCACGCGCGACCCTTCCGGCCACGCTTCTTCCACAGAGGCGGGACAATTTCACCCTTCGCCCGACATGTCTTGGCGCATCGCCGGCACTCGATTGGGCCTGCGCTGTGTCACCGCCGAACATACTTCAGTCATCGACGAGGTTTGGTCTTGTTGTATGACCATGATCTTGGCCGGGCCGAAACAGCCAAAAGCCGCGCCGGCCTTGTCCCGGCCGGTCGCGGCTTTTGCCAATGGAGCTTCCCCGAACGCCCCCGCGCCGCGAAACCCCGCTTACTTCCCTGCCTGCCGCACGGCTTGACCGGATTTGGCCTGCCGTGTTCTTGGTCTTGTTCGTATGGCCGTCTTCTCGCGACCTTGTCCCTGGTGGGCCGGCCGTCTTTCGCGGCCTTGACCAAAAGCGTTCCTGCCCCGTGATCTCACTGCACCTGATCTTCGGGCACCGGGAGCCCGGTGCTTAGTGCATCGTCATCCATTCGCGCGCTTCGCGCAGCGCCTTGGCGATCTCGACCTTGGACATCGCGGCCGACAATTCCGAGCGCAATTCCGCGGCGCGGACCGAACCCTTAATGGCGGCGATGTTGAACCATTTGTGGGCGGCGACGACATCGGTCTCGCAATCGCGGCCGGTCGCATACATCATGCCCAGTTCGAAAAGAATGTCGGCCTGGGCAGTTGCCCCCATGGCGCCGAAGCCGGCTTCAAGCATTTCAAAACGTGCCATTTCAAATCCCCTGTCTGGCTCCCGAGAGCTGCCTCCTTCTGTCCCTTGGTGTCCCTTGGGGGGCCGCTCTTTCGATGCTTTCGAGAATGCAGCCGAGCCTTGAATCCGTCGTTAAATGGCGTGCTTAATTTGAGGAAAACAAAGCTAAAACAAGAGGTAAACACGGAAATTCGTTAAGGATACAAAGCCAGCTATTCTGCCTTCTTGCGAAAAATTTGACGAAAATTCCGAGACCGGGGATCAAGACTCCGCTAACCACGAGAACCAAAGGCCCTGCTTAGATCGCTTCATTTGTTCGCCGACGGGTAGCTAATAAATCCCGCAACCTTCCGTGGCGGCACCGCTTTTGTTTTTCCGGCAGCTGGATTAGCTTACGTTTGCGTAAGGGGCGGGAAGGCGGAACGGAGCCCCACCGGAAACCCATAGGGAGGATAGACATGTATCAAAAACTGAGCCTGGCCCTGGCGGCCACATTGATCATGGCGGGTGCTGCATGGGCCGACCCGATCGAAGGCAATTGGAAGACACAGGCCGGCGATACCGCGGCCATCGCTGGCGGCGGCTCATTTTCGATCACGCTGAAGACCGGCAAACATGCCGGCAAGACCATCGGCTCGCTCAAACCTGCCGGCGACAACAAATATGCCGGCAGCATCACCGATCCGGCAAACGACAAGACCTATTCCGGCAAGGCGACGCTTTCGGGAACCTCGCTCAAGATGAGCGGCTGCGTGCTCGGCGGGCTGATCTGCAAGAGCCAGACCTGGCACAAGCTCTGATCGTCTTCATCGCCACAGAATGAGAGAACGGGGCCTTCGCGGCCCCGTTTCTTTTTTTGCGCCGACCCCGCTGCCGGCTGCCGGTCGGTGCTTTGCGCTGCCCAAGCAGCGGATCGCGGCCTCCAGACCGGGCCGTCGCGCCGCGTCAAAGCCGCGTCAATCAATTTGAACGGCAGATGAACGCCGGCATCAGAGCCGGTTCAGAGGCACTCGGGCATTCTCCTCGGCATTGAAGGAGGACACCACGCCAATGCTCGCTCGCCGCTTCACCATCGTCTGCCTGCTGATGAGCCTGTTCGGCATGTTGTTCGCCATTCTCGTCGCCGAAGCAGGCCGTCCGGCCCGCTCCTGGGACGCGGCCAATTCCTGCAGCTTCGGCTGTTCGAACCATCTTCGCCACTGAAACGACAAAGCACCAGAAACCCAGAGAAAAGCAAACGACCATGAACCGCACCGCCACCAGCGCCCTGATGATCCTTCGGCTCCTGCCGCGGACAGCGCTCATCCTGACGCTTCTCGCCGCCCCGGTGCTGGCCGTGCCGATGATGCGCGCCGATCCCGGTTCGACGATCGAGGCGCCGGCTTTGAAGAAGACCGGCGTGGGCTTTGTGTTGCTGGTCAGCCTGCAACGCGGTTGAAGAAAAACACTCGCTTCAGCCGGGTTCGGCCCGCCTCCCCCTCCCAAGCGCTCTTCCAAGTCTCTATATTGAGCCATGGAAAAGCGAATCTACCCCCAAGCTATCGAATCGGTCGTCATGCCGGAGCCTTTCGGCAAGGAGAGCTTCGACGACGCCAAGAAGGCGGTCGCGGCCTTGCAGGTGCTTTACGACCGCAACACCAAATTCCTGCGTGATTCCTTCACGGCGCTGGCCGCAGGCGGCGACAACAACAAGCGCTACCGTGCCTTTTACCCCGAGATCGGCGTCACCACGAGTTCCTTCACCCAGATCGACTCGCGGCAAGCCTATGGCCATATGCCGACGCCGGGGCATTTCTCGACCACCATCACCCAGCCAATGCTGTTCGAGAGCTATCTCATCGAACAGCTTCGCCTGATCATGCGCAATCACGGCGTTCAGGTCACCGTTTCGGAATCGACCACGCCGATCCCACTGCATTTCGCCTTCCTTGAGGGCACCCATGTCGATGGCGCCGCCGCCGAGCGCATCAAGCGACCGATCCGCGACCTGTTCGACGTGCCTGACCTCGACGGAACCGACGACCAGATCGCCAACGGCACCTTCGAAGTGGCGTTCGGCGAGCCGCGGCCGCTGGCGCCGTTCACGGCGCAGCGCATCGACTATTCGCTGCACCGGCTGTCGCATTATACGGCGACCACTCCGCAGCATTTCCAGAACTTCGTGCTGTTCACCAACTATCAGTTCTACATCGACGAGTTCGTCGGCCGTGCGCGCGAGTTGATGGCCAATGGCGGCGGCGGATATGCCGAGTTCATCGAACCAGGCAATGTCGTCACCCGCCCCGGGGCAAGCATGCCCGGCGAAGGCACGCCGCCGCAGCGCCTGCCGCAGATGCCGGCCTATCATTTGAAGAAGCCGAACCATGGCGGCATCACCATGGTCAATATCGGCGTCGGCCCTTCGAACGCCAAGACGATCACCGACCATATCGCGGTGCTCCGCCCGCATGCCTGGGTGATGCTCGGCCACTGCGCCGGGCTCCGCAACACGCAGGCGCTGGGCGACTATGTGCTGGCGCATGCCTATGTCCGGGAAGACCATGTGCTGGACGACGACCTGCCCGTCTGGGTGCCGATCCCGCCACTGGCGGAGATCCAGGTGGCGCTGCAGGAGGCGGTCGCCGAAGTCACCGGGCTGTCCGGCTACGATTTGAAGCGCATCATGCGCACCGGCACCGTCGCCACCATCGATAACCGCAACTGGGAACTGCGCGACCAGCGTGGACCGGTGCAGCGGCTGTCGCAGTCGCGGGCGATCGCGCTCGATATGGAATCGGCGACCATCGCCGCCAACGGCTTTCGCTTCCGGGTGCCCTACGGCACGCTGCTTTGCGTCTCCGACAAGCCGCTGCATGGCGAGTTGAAGCTGCCTGGCATGGCGACCGAATTCTACAAGCGGCAAGTGGCGCAGCACCTGACCATCGGCATCAGGGCGATGGAAAAACTGGCCGAGATGCCGATGGAAAGGCTGCATTCGCGCAAGCTCCGAAGTTTTTCGGAGACGGCCTTCCAGTAGGCGCGGCCCGCAGGCTCCCCGCGAGGCATTTGGTCATCTTGATTGGGCCGCATTTTGGCCGATAAACAGGCTGGACACCTCGGCGATGCAAACCCTGGTCTGATGGCACGCGTGCGAAACATGATGGCTTCGATGGCGTTCCCGGCAATGCTGGGTCTCTCGGTCGCGCTGGTGGCCGGGTTTTTTGGCACGTTGCATCCGGCTTTCGATTCCTTTTCCCACTTCCGCGTCCATCTGGCCGTGCTGATGGCACTGTGCGCCTTGCCGCTGCTTGCCACCTCGTTTCGGCTGCAGGCGGCCGCGGCGCTCGTCTTTGCGCTGGCGGCCTTCGCCACCACGTCGAACGCCTTGCCTCGCCTGTGGCAGGTGCAGGCGGACGCCAAACCCGCCAACCAGATCGTCTACAGACTGCTGCAGATGAATTTGCGCTACGACAATCCGACGCCGAAGAAGGTGCTGTCGCTGATCGGTCGGACCAACCCCGACGTGATTACCCTCGACGAAGTGTCGGAGATGTGGACGACCGAGCTTGGCTATATCGCCAGCGCCTATCCCTACCGGATCCTCTGTCCCTACCCCAATGGCGTGTTCGGCGTTGCACTGCTGTCCAGACGACCGTTCGTCGCCGGCACCGAGCCCTTTTGTGAACGGCGCGGCGCGATGGCCATCGCGAAGGTCGATTTCGGCGGCAGCGCCGTCGATGTCGCAGCCATCCATCTCAGCTGGCCATGGCCGCGGGAACAATCATGGCAGATCGGTGAGTTGTCGCAGCAGCTGGCCTCGCTCGGCGAGACGGCGATCATGGCGGGCGACTGCAATGCCGTGCCGTGGAGCGCGGCCGTGCGGCGCGTCGCCTCGCTCGGCGGGCTGACGGTGATGCCCTCGGCCGGACCGACCTGGATCCTTCTCCGGTTGCCGGACTTCCTGCGGCGCTACGCCGGGCTGCCGATCGATCAGGTCTTCAGCAAGGGTGGCGTCGTCATCCATTCGGCGTCGCGGCTGGAGGACACCGGCTCCGACCACCTTCCGGTCATGGTCGAGTTCTCGCTGCGGCCCGATGATAAGAAGCCCAATGACGAGCATGAGACGGCGCTCGCCGCAGTGAGGCAGTCGGGTCAGACGAAAAGCTGACTGCCGCGATCCGTCACGCGGCCCTTTGTCCCGCCAGCATAGGTTGGTTCAGAGCCCACCCTTCAAGGCTTGATCAAAGCGATGATGAGGTGCTCGACATGACCACCGTTTCGATGCTCGCGGGCATCGAAAGCGTTCTGCTTCGCCTCATATACGGCATAGGCGGCTTCGATGCGCCGCCGCGCCTCGCGGCGTGTCTTGTAGCAGAACGGGTCGTCGGCAACTTTCAGCCCCCGGATCGACCTCTCGGTGGCGCGCATCATCTCCCTGGCGATGCGACCGTGGGTCTCCTCATGAGCGCGGACGCCAGTGAAGAACCGCTTCCAGCGCTTCTGGAGAGCTGGCGTCGTGGCTGAGGCGACACGGGGATACGTATAGAAAAGATTGAGCGTGCCGTTGGCCCGCCGCATGCGGCAGGCGCCATTGTCCTGGCCGGCGTCAAGGTCCCAATCGACGGTATAGCCGGTCTGCGCGATAGCATGCGTCATGAAGCCGTGCTTCGGCCCCTTGCGGCCCATGGACTGCATCAGCGCCAGCCCCGTGGTCCCGGTGATGTCATAAGTCCTGGTCTTGACCACCACCTTGCTGCCGCCTGAGGCGGCAGCAGCGGAACCGCACAGGGCGGTGATCGCCACAAGGCATGTCAGAACCGCCAAGCGCATTGGCCATCTCCGTATCATCCGAGAATGGAACCATAAGCGCGTGGCAGTTTCAACAGTCCCTAATGTCTCACATGTTCTGATAGACCGGCCCCTCTCCGGCATCTTTGCCGGCGCCGGTCGAGACGGCCCGGTCGGCGCGTGGCTTACAAGTTTTGATAGACCGGGCCTTCGCCGCCTTGCGGCGGTACCCAGTTGATGTTCTGGTTCGGGTCCTTGATGTCGCAGGTCTTGCAGTGGACGCAGTTCTGCGCGTTGATGACAAAGCGCACGTCCTTGGCCGTCGGGTCTGCGGCGGCGTTGCCGTCCTTGTCGACCCATTCATAGACGCCGGCCGGGCAATAGCGTGTCGAGGGCCCGGCAAAGACATCGTGCTCGGAGCGCTGCTGCAGGGCCATGTCGGCGACCAGCAGATGCACCGGCTCGTTTTCCTCGTGGTTGGTATTGGACAGGAACACCGAGGACAGGCGATCGAAGGTCAGCACGCCGTCGGGCTTGGGATAGGCGATCTTCTCGTGCTTGGCGGCCGGCTCAAGCGTCGCATAGTCGGCCTTGCCGTGTTTCAGCGTGCCGAAGGGCGAGAAGCCGAACAACGTGTTCAGCCACATGTCGAGGCCGCCGAGGCCGACGCCGATGATGGTGCCGAAGCGCGACCACAGCGGTTTGACGTTGCGCACCTTCTTCAGGTCCTTGCCGATGTCGGTCGCGCGCCACGCGGCCTCATAGGATGCCAATTCGTCATTGGCGCGCCCGGCGCCGATCGCCTCGGCGACATGCTCGGCCGCCAGCATTCCGGAGAGCACCGCATTGTGCGAGCCCTTGATGCGCGGCACGTTGACGAAGCCCGCAGCACAACCCATCAGCGCGCCGCCCGGGAAGGACAGTTTCGGCACCGACTGAAAGCCGCCCTCGGTGATGGCGCGCGCGCCATAGCCCAACCGCTTGGCGCCGGCGAAGGTTCCGGCGATGGCCGGATGGGTCTTGAAGCGCTGGAATTCCTCGAACGGCGACAGATATGGGTTCTTGTAATTGAGGTGGAGGACGAAGCCGACCGCGACCTGGTTGTCCTCGAGATGGTAGAGGAAGGAGCCGCCGCCGGTCTTCATGTCGAGCGGCCAGCCGAAGGAATGCTGCACCAGGCCCGGCTTGTGGTTCTCCGGCTTGACCTGCCACAGTTCCTTGAGGCCGATGCCGAACTTGGCCGGTTCGCGGCCCTCGGAAAGCTTGTATTTGGCGATCAACTGCTTGGCCAGCGAGCCGCGCGCGCCCTCGCCGATCAGCACATATTTGCCCATCAGCGCCATGCCCGGTGCGAAGCCCGGGCCGTGCGTTCCGTCCTTCTCGACGCCCATGTCGCCGGTGACGACGCCGGTGACCGCACCCGCATCATTGTAGAGCAGGCCTGCCGCGGCAAAGCCCGGATAGATCTCGACGCCGAGCGCCTCGGCCTTGGTCGCCAGCCAGCGGCAGACATTGCCGAGCGAGACGATGTAGTTGCCGTGATTGTTCATCAGCGGCGGCATCAAGATGTTGGGCAGACGGAACGAGCCGGCAGGGCCGAGAACCAGGAAATGGTCGTCGGTAACCGGCGTCTTGAAGGGATGCCCCTCTTCCTCGCGCCAGCCCGGCAGCAGGCGATCGATGCCGATCGGATCGACGACGGCGCCGGACAGGATGTGGGCGCCGACCTCACCGCCCTTTTCCAGCACGACGACGGAAAGCTCGGGATTGACCTGCTTGAGACGGATCGCAGCGGCGAGGCCGGCAGGGCCCGCGCCGACGATGACCACGTCGAATTCCATGCTCTCGCGTTCGATGTCGCTCATCAACCCCTCCGCACTGGCTTATCCCATCCGGGCATCTTGCTGGCTTATCCGCTGCATAGCGCATCAATTCGCGACGGGAAACCGGCGCTGACGTGACAACACCGATTTCGACAAAAAGTCGCGGCTGATGGGCAAGAACATCTTGCCTCCGCTTTTTCGTTTGGTCGACGGCTTGCTTATCGGCCATACTTCGGCCCATGCGCCCGCCTGAGCCATCCGGCTTTTCATTGTCGCGCTTTTTCTCCATGCCCGGCCAGGCCTGCCGCGTGGCTCTTCTGCTCCTTTCGCCGCTGGTTGCCACCGAGGCCCATGGCGAGCAGCTAAAGGTCTGGGCGACCGGCGCCTATTCCTTTTCCGACGAGCTCGGCGGCTTCCACATCACCGGCGTTTCGGGCATCGGCACCAAAGACGATCCGATCGTCATCACTGAAGAACTGAATTCGGCGACGCCGGTGACGCTGACCATCCGCACCACCAAACCGATCGAGGCGTTCGGCAGAGCCGGTGATGTCGCCAACGGCATCATGTACATGCGCATCGAAGTGCTCAACAATAGCGGCCAGGCCTGGGTGGAGTTCCAGTTCGAGTTGCAGGAGATCCTCAACCAGCCGAGCGTGTTCGGCGATGGCCTGTCGTTCGACCAGCGCAACAAGACGCCCGACAACATCGTATCGAGCAGCTTTGCCGATTTCGACCGCGACTTCGAACCCTATGACCGGCTGCTGTTCAAGAACGGCAAGATCGATCCGCTGCTGACGGGCCGCTTCGAATTCCTGATCACCGACTACACGCCGCGCTGGACGTTTTATATGGTGCAAGATCCGCGCATACCCACCGGGTGAAGTATGCCGCCATTCGGGAGCGATGCCGGCCTGCAGATGGTGATTTCCTGCGCTTCCGGTGCTCACGTGTTTTATGTACGCTCCGCTCCGGTTCTCGGAACCCACCTGTTTGGTCGCTTCGCGCCCGTCTTTGACGCACGGCCCGACCCGAATCTCGGCATACTTCAACGCACGGTCCAAACCTTGCAAATCAACGCGGCGCGGACAATGGTGGCGGCATGACTGCTGCCTCCCCCATCAACCGATCCGACCTCGCCGACTTGCTCGCCTTCTATGCCAGTGCCGGCGTCGACGACGCGCTCGAGGACGCGCCGGTGAACCGGTTTGCCGAGGCGGCGCCGAAGCGGTCGGAGCGCGCGCCGGCGACAGCCGCGCCAGCCGGCGAAAGCGCAGCACCAAGCCGTCCAGAACCACCCTCGCGCCCCGACATGAGCCGGTTGCCGGATGCCCCACCTGCCCGCGTGCCTGCCGGCACGGCGACGGTGCCCGACGAGGCGCAGGCCGCACTTGCACGACAACTGGCGGCGACGGCCTCGACGCTTGAGGAGCTGCGTCAGCACATGGCCGCCTTTGACGGCTGCAACCTCAAATTCACCGCCAAGAACCTGGTGTTCGCCGACGGCAACCCGAACGCGGAACTGATGCTGGTCGGCGAAGCGCCGGGCCGCGACGAGGACCTCGAAGGCCTGCCTTTCGTCGGCCGCTCCGGCCGGCTGCTCGACCGCATGCTGGCGGCAATCGGCCTCGACCGGACCTCTGCCTATATCGCCAATGTCATCCCGTGGCGGCCGCCCGGCAACCGCACGCCGACGCCGCACGAGACCGAGATCTGCCGTCCCTTCATCGAAAGGCAGATCGAGCTGGTCAATCCCAAGGTGCTGGTCAATCTCGGCGGCCCCTCGGCAAAGACCTTGCTCAACACCACCGAGGGAATATTGCGGCTCCGCGGCAACTGGCGCGTCCACACCACCGCGTCGGGCATCGCCATTCCGGCCATGCCGACCCTGCACCCGGCCTATCTGCTGAGGACGCCGGCGCACAAGAAGCTGGCGTGGCGGGATTTTCTCGAGGTGAAGGCGAAGCTGCGGGCGCTCACTTAGCGATAACCTCCCAGGTAATTGAAATGCGCCTCCCGCCGGCCTAGTCATGCACCCATGACAACAGCCCAGACCTCCGCCGCCGGCAGCCTGATCCGCGAATGGCGCACGCGCCGGCGCATGTCGCAGCTCGACCTCGCTATGGAAGCCGAGATCTCACAGCGGCACCTGAGCTTCGTAGAGAGCGGCCGTGCGGCACCCTCGCGCGACATGGTGCTGCATCTGGCCGATCAGCTTTCGATCCCGCTGCGGCAGCGCAACCAGCTTCTGCTGGCGGCGGGCTTTGCGCCGAGCTTCAGCGAGCGGTCGCTCACCGATGCCTCGCTGGCGCCGGCGATGGCCGCGGTCGAGACCGTGCTCAGGGGGCACGAACCCTTCCCGGCGCTGGCGGTCGACCGCCACTGGAACCTGGTTTCGGCGAATGCCGCCATCGGCCCGTTGCTGGCGGATGTCAGCGAAGCGTGGTTGCTCAAGCCGCCGGTCAATGTGCTGCGGCTCAGCCTGCATCCGGGCGGCGTCGCGCCGCGCATCGTCAATTTGGCGGAATGGCGGGCGCATCTCCTGGAGCGCCTGAAGCACCAGAACGATGCCAGCGGCGACCCGGTGCTGATCGAGCTGGAACGCGAACTGCGATCCTATCCGTCCGGCCTCAAGGGCGGTCGTCCTCTACCGGTCGAGTCTGATGGTATTGTCCATCCGCTGAAGCTCGCGCATGGCGACCAGGTGCTGTCGTTCATCAGCACCATCACCGTCTTCGGCACGCCGCTGGATGTGACCCTGTCGGAACTGGCGATCGAATCTTTTTTCCCGGCCGACGACCAGACGCGGGCGGTGCTGGTGCGGCTGGCGAAGGAGCGGGCGGCGAAGGTGTCGTAGCCGGAAAGGTCGCGGGGTTTGAAGGAACTCGACAGAACGAAGTCAGCCTCACCCCTGCGGCGGCGTCGCCTTTCTGGTGCGGGTGCGCTCCAGCCCCAACTGCCGCTCGCGCCAGATGATGAAGATGCCGGCCGCCACCACGATCGCGCCGCCAGCCAGCATGTTGAGCGTCGCCACGTCGCCGAACACCAGGTAGCCGACGACGACGCCGAGGATCATCGAGGTGTATTCGAACGGTGCTACGACCGAGGCCTCGGCATGGCGGTAGGCCGCCGTCATCAGGATCTGGCCGAGCCCGCCGCAGAACCCGGCCGCGACTAGCAGCGCAGTCTGCGCCGGCGTCAGCGCCTGCCAGCCGAACGGCAGCGACAACAGCGCCATGACACTGGCCGTCGCCGAAAACCAGAGCACAATGGTCGCCGTCTTCTCGGTCTGGACGAGGTTGCGCACCAGGAGCATGGCGACGGCCGATATCGCCGCGGCAATCAGCGCTGCAATCACGCCGAGCACCTCCTGGTCGCCAAGGGCGGCGCCCGAACCCAGCAGCGTCAGCTCTGGCCAGGAGATGATCAGCACGCCGACAAGGCCGACCGCGACCGCGCTCCAGCGATAGACTCGGATCGCCTCGCCAAGGAAGATCGAGGAGAACACCACCACCAGCAGCGGCTGGGCATAGTTGAGCGTGATCGCCTCCGGCAGCGGCAGCCTGGTCAGCGCGAAGAAGCCGAGCCCCATGGCGCCGACGCCGACGACACCGCGCGCAATATGGTTGAACGGCCGTTTGGTCGTGAACGCGGTGCCGAGCTTTCCCCTGAAGGCGAGGAAAGCGATGATCGGAAAGATGGCGAAGAAGGAGCGGAAGAAGACGATCTGCCCGGCCGGCACCGTGCCTGCCGCCTTGATGCAGGTCGACATGCCGACGAAGACCGCCACCGAAACGATCTTGAGCGCGATGCCCCGCAATGTGCTGTGGCCGACAGCATGATCGCCGGTGGCCTTCGGCTTGGCCCCCTTCTCCGCCGTCACGTCGGCGTTGCTTCCTGGATCGCGGTCCAGACACGCGCCGGTGTTGCCGGCATCTCGATGTGCCTGATGCCATAGGCCCGCCAGAGCGCGTCGGTCACCGCATTGAGTGCTGCCGGTGTCGCGCCGATCGTGCCGGCCTCGCCGGCGCCCTTGATGCCCAGTGCGTTGGTGGTCGAGGGCACGTTGCGGGTCTCGAAATGGAAGAACGGGAAATTGTCGGCGCGCGGCATGGCATAGTCCATGAAGCTCGCCGTCAGAAGCTGTCCGTCCTCGCCATAGATAGTGTCTTCGGTCAGCGCCTGACCAATACCCTGCACGACACCGCCATGCACCTGGCCGGCAAGCAGGATCGGGTTCACCGTGACGCCGAAATCATCGACGATGGTGTAGCGCACGATGTCGGTCGTGCCGGTATCGGGGTCGATCTCGACCTCGCAGATATGGGTGCCGTTTGGATAGGTGCATTCGTCCTGGACGAATTCGCCGAAACCCTTGAGATCGTCAGGGGTTTTCGCCGCCTTGGCGATGCTGGAAAAGTCGATCATGCGGTCGGTGCCGACGATGCGGGCGACGCCGTCCGACAGTTCGATGTCGCCGGCCGAGGCTTCCAGCTCGTCGGCGGCAATGCGCTTGATCTTGTTGGCGAGGTCCTCCCCGGCGCGAGAAGCCGATACTCCGCCAAGGGGGATGGAGCGCGAGCCGCCGGTGCCGCCGCCGTCCTTCAACTCGTCGGTGTCGCCCTGCCGGACATGGATTTTTTCGATCGGCAGATTGAGCTTTTCCGACAGGAACTGCGCATAGGCCGTCGCGTGGCCCTGGCCGTTGGTCTGGGTGCCGATCTTCAGTGTCACCGTGCCGTCGCCATTGAGCTCGACGAAAGCGGGCTCCGAGCCTGGAAAGGCGCAGGCCTCGATATAGGTCGCCATGCCGATGCCGCGGATTTTTCCGCCTGCTTTCGACTGTTCGAGCCGTTTCGGGAACGCCTTCCACTCGGCCTGCTCGATGGCGCGGTCCATATGACCGGCGAATTCGCCGGTGTCGTAGAGACGGCCGGTCTGCGTACGGTAGGGGAATTGCTCGGGGCGGATGAAATTCTTCCGCCGGATTTCCTCGACCGACAGGCCGAGATCGTGGGCGCAGGCGTCGACCAGTTTCTCCAGCAGCAGGGCCGCTTCCGGACGGCCGGCGCCGCGATAGGCATCGACCGGGCAGGTGTTGGTGTAGAGGCCGGTCACCGACACGTCGAGTGCCCCGATATCATAGACGCCGGTCGACATGGTGACGCCGACATAGGGGATGAACGGCCCGTATTGCGAGACATAGGCGCCCATATTGGCCAATAGCTCGACCTTCATGCCGAGGAAGCGGCCGTCCTTGTCGAGCGCCATCTCGGCTTTGACGACATTGTCGCGGCCTTGCGCGTCGGTGAGGAAATGCTCGGTGCGGTCGCCCGCCCATTTGACCGGACGTCCGAGGCGCTTGGCCGCCTCCAGCACCAGCGGATATTCGCGGTAGACGAAACTCTTCGGACCGAAGCCGCCGCCGACATCCGGCGTGATGACGCGCAGTTCACTCTTGTTGATCTTGAACAGGTCGGCGAGGATGTACTGCATGGAGTGCACGCCCTGCGACCCCGTGGTCAGCACGAAGCGGTTCTCGTCCACATTCCACTCGCCGATCGCCGAGCGCGGCTCCATGTAGTTGCAGACCAGGCGGTTGTTGACGAACTCGATGCGGGAGACGTGAGCGGCCTTGGCAAAGGCGGCCGCAGTCTTGGCCTTGTCGCCGATGTGGTAGGTGAAGGCGCGGTTGGAGCCGAGTTCCGGCCAGACCAGCGGCGTACCTTCATCCAGCGCGCTGGCGGTGCCGGAGGCGGCGTCCTCGCTGTCGTAGTCGACCTCGATCATCTCGGCCGCGTCCTGCGCCAGCGCGCGGCTGTCGGCGACAACGAAGGCGACGGCATCGCCGACATAGTTGACCCGGTCGCCGCATAGGATCGGGATGTCGCGGGTCGGCGCCTTCGTGCCATCGGGCTGCCGCTGCATGACACCGGACTTCAGCTTGCCGAGATGGGCGAGATCGGCACCGGTCAGCACCAGATGGACACCGGGCGCTGCCCTTGCCGCCTCGGTCGAGGCAATGGTGAAGCTCGCCTTGGCGACCGGCGAGCGCAGCACATAGCCGTGCAGCAGGCCGGCAGGGCTGATGTCGTCGGTGTAATGCCCCTCCCCCTTGATGAAAGCCTGGTCCTCGCGCCGCAACACGGAAGCGCCCATGCCGAATTTCGGTGTGACGACGGTCATGAATGCCTCGCGATGATGATTGGGAAACGAGTGCCTGAAATAGGCACTGCCGCAGTTTTGTCGAGTGACCGTTTCGTGTAAAGAGCGCGGACTTCAAATTTTCTGGACCAGCGGACACACTTTCCGCCACGCAAATCGACGGGAAACCCAAGGGAATGCGCACCGATACCGGCCATGTCTTCAGGCTCGAAGACTATCGCCCCAGCGACTATCTCATTTTGGAAACCAGCCTTGTTTTCCGCCTTTCCCCGGAGGCGACCCGCGTCACTGCAACACTGACGATCGAACGCCGCGACGGCGTCGCCGCATCGGCACCGCTGGTTCTGGATGGCGACGGGCTGACGCTGGTGCGCATCGCCATCGATGGCCGCGAACTTCAGCCCGCGGAGTTCCTGGCGACGCCGGATCAACTGACCATTTCCCAGCCGCCGTCGGCGCCTCGCTTTCAGTTGCTGATCGAGACCGAAATCGCGCCGGCGGGCAACGAAACGCTGATGGGCCTCTATCGCTCCAGCTCTGTCTATTGCACGCAATGCGAGGCCGAGGGCTTTCGCCGCATCACCTATTTCCTCGACCGTCCCGACATATTGTCGGTCTACACGGTGCGCATCGAGGCCAAGCTGGACGAGGCGCCGCTGCTTCTCTCCAACGGCAACCCGGCCGGCAGCGGCGACCTTGCCGACGGCTGGCACTATGCGGTCTGGCACGATCCCTTCCCCAAGCCGTCCTATCTGTTCGCGCTGGTGGCCGGCGCGCTGGGCAAGGTCGCCGACAGCTTCGTCACCATGTCCGGCCGAACGGTCGAGCTCGGCATCTTTGTCGAGCCCGGCAAGGAGCGGCTCGCCGGCTACGCGATGGATGCGCTGAAGCGCTCGATGCGATGGGACGAGGAAGCCTTCGGGCGCGAATACGACCTCGAGGTCTTCAACATCGTCGCCGTGTCCGACTTCAACATGGGGGCGATGGAGAACAAGGGTCTCAACATCTTCAATGACAAATATGTGCTGGCCGACGAGGAGACCGCGACCGATGCCGATTTCGCCAATATCGAGGCGATCATCGCGCATGAATATTTCCACAATTGGACAGGCAACAGAATCACTTGCCGCGACTGGTTCCAGCTTTGCCTGAAGGAAGGGCTGACGGTCTTTCGCGATCACGAATTCTCCGCCGACCAGCGCTCGCGGGCGGTCAAGCGCATCGCCGAGGTGCGCACTTTGCGGGCGCATCAATTCCCCGAGGACCAGGGGCCGCTGGCGCATCCAGTGCGGCCGCGCCGCTACCGCGAGATCAACAATTTCTACACGGCGACAGTCTACGAGAAAGGCTCGGAAGTGGTGCGCATGATCCGCACCATTCTCGGCACTGATGCCTTCCGTGCCGGCATGGATCTCTATTTCGAGCGCCATGACGGCGAGGCGGCGACGATCGAGGATTTCCTGAAAGTGTTCGAGGATGTCTCCGGGCGCGACCTGTCGCAGTTTGCGCTCTGGTACCATCAGGCCGGCACGCCGAACCTGACGGTGAGCTCGACGCACAGTCCGGCCGCGCGCGAGTTCACGCTTGAGATCGAGCAGTCGGTGCCGCCGACGCCGGCGGAGAGCCGCAAGCGGCTGATGCACATTCCGTTGGCCTTCGGCCTGGTCGGCGCCGATGGCAGACCGGTCGCCTATAGCGGGGTCGATGGCGCCACCGTCGAGGACGGCGTCATCCACATCCGCAAGCGCCGGCAGGTTGTGCGCTTCTCGGGCGTGGCCGAGCGCCCTGCGGTGTCGCTGAACCGCGGCTTCTCCGCGCCGATCACGCTCTCGGTCGAACAGAAGGCCGACGACCAGTTCTTTCTGGCCGGCCATGACAGCGACAGCTTCTCGCGCTGGCAGGCGTTCAACACGCTGCTCACCGACGCATTGATTGCAGCCTTCCGCCAGATCCTCGGTGGAGGAGAGCCGGTCTACATCGCGCGGCTGACCGAGCTTGCCGGCAGGGTCGCCGCCGACGAGGCGCTGGAGCCGGCCTACCGGGCGCTGGCGCTGGCGCTTCCCGGCGAGGCCGACATCGCCCGCGACATCGGCAAGGGCATCGACCCGGACGCCATCTTCAGCGCCCGCGAGGCGCTGGCGCTGGCGATTGCCAAGGCCAACGAACAAGCCTTCTCGAGCCTCTACGACCGCCTTGCCGACAAGGGGCCGTTCAGCCCGGACGCGGCGAGCGCCGGGCGGCGGTCGCTGCGCAACATCCTGCTCGACTATCTCACGCTGCTGCCGGAAGGCACCGAACTCGCGGCCCGGCATTTCCGCTCCGCCACCAACATGACCGACCGCGCCGCGGCGCTGACCGTGCTCGCGCACCGCCATCGCGGTTCGCCGGAGACGGCGAAAGCCCTGGCCGATTTCGAGGCGAAGTATGGCAGCGATGCATTGGTGATGGACAAATGGTTCCAGATCCGGGCCGGCGTGCCCGGTCCACAAACCGTCGAGACGGTGCGCGCCCTGACCAAGCACGCGGGGTTCTCGATGGCCAATCCGAACCGGGTGCGCTCGCTGGTCGGCACGTTCTCCAGCGCCAACCAGACCGGCTTCCACCGCCGCGACGGCGAAGGCTACCGCTTCTTTGCCGAGACGGTGCTCGAGGTCGAAAAGCGCAACCCGCAAGTGGCGGCCAGGCTGGCGACGGCGCTGCGCTCATGGCGCTCGCTGGAGCCTGTCCGGCAGGCCAAGGCCAGGGAGGCGCTGCTGACGATCGCCAGCGCCGAAAACCTCTCGGCCGATTTGCGCGACATCGTTGAGCGGACGCTGGCGTGATCCCTCCCCTTGTCCGGCCACAGGCCGGGGGTGCTCGTCTCTGAAGCGCTCCGGCACTCTGAAGCGCCGACAGAAGAAAACGCGAGCACTGCCGCAACGACCCCACCTGTCCATCCGCCTTCGGCGGCTGTCCACCGTCCCCCTCAAGGAGGAGGGAGATCCCGTTTCGACATTATTTTAGTCGATTTTTAATCTTTTTTGGCCGCGCCTCTGGACAAGGCGAATCACCTTTGATTCCTTACAGACGATTCGGACGTGCGGTGTTGCCGGGTCGTCAAGCATAGGGAATTCGGGGAGTAGCCATTTATGGCCAAGGCGGACGCGTGGGGCGCGCCCGGAGGGACGGCTTTTGAGCGGCGTGAGGCGCGCGGCGACGGGCTTGCGGGCAACACGCGGCTGATCGCCGAACCCGCCTATCGGCGGCTCCTGGCAGCCGAACCCTTGCTGCGCCGTTCGATCCCTGCCCTCATCATCCTGTTCCTGGTCGTCATCGCGGCGCTGCGCGTCTTGTCGCTGATGAACGAGCGCGACGAGGTGGAGCGTGACACCAAGGCCATTCTCTCGCTGGCGGCGGGCCAGATGGCGAGCGCGATTGCCGCCGACCCCAACGCAGCCTCCACCGGCGCACTGGACCTTCTGGAGAATGCAGGACGGCTGGGCGCCATGGGCCGAAGCCATGTGCTTGCCGTCACCGACCGCGCCTTCAAGATCATTGCCGTTTCACCTCTGTCGACCGGCTGGCAGGGACGCTCGCTCGACAGTCTCGTCCAGGGCGGCCAGCCGTTGTTCATGTTCGGTGAGCGCGCCGGCGTCATGAACGTCAGCATCGGCGGACAGAACTGGTACGCGGCGGTGAGCCTGACGGCGAGCCGCAAGAACGCAGCCGCCGTTCTGGTGCCGCAGGAAGCGGTCCTCGACAGCTGGCGCAAGACCGTCTCGCTCAACGTCACGCTGTTCGTGCTGACGGCCGGCGTACTGATCATCATCCTCTATGCCTATTTCGGCCAGGCGGCGCGGGCTCAGGCCGCCGACCGCATCTACCTCGAAGCGCACCAGCGCATCGACATGGCGCTGGTGCGCGGCCGCTGCGGCCTGTGGGACTGGGACATGGTGCGCGGCAAGATGTACTGGTCGCGCTCGATGTACGACATGCTGGGCTACGAGCCCTGCGACACGATGCTGTCCTTCGGCGAGGTCGACGAAATCATCCATCCCGAAGATGGCGACCTGTTCGAACTTGCCAACCGCATCGTCGAGCGCGAGATCGACCATATCGACCAGGTGTTCCGCATGCGGCATGCCGACGGGCAATGGGTGTGGATGCGCGCCAGAGCCCAGGTGATCGACCCGGAAGCGCCGGAGATCCAGCTCATCGGCATCGCCGTCGACGTCACCGAGCAGCGGCATCTGGCGCTGCGCTCGGAAGCCGCGGATCTGCGCCTCAGGACGGCGATCGAGAACATCAACGAATCCTTCGTGCTGTGGGATGCCTCCGAGCACCTGATCATGTGCAATTCCAAATTCCAGAAAGACAACGGCCTGTCGGACCGCGACGTCATGCCGGGCGCGGCGCGCACGGCGCTGGAGGAGCACATGCTGGCGTTCGCCTCGGAGCGCAGGCTGGCCAACAGCAACGGACCGCAAGGCGGCGTGACGCTAGAGCGGCAGCTTGCCGACGGTCGCTGGCTGCAGGTCAACGAACTCAGGACCAGGGATGGCGGCACCGTCTCGGTCGGCTCCGACATCACCCAGATCAAGCTGCACCAGGAAAAGCTAGTCGACAGCGAGCGCCGGCTGATGGCGACGATCCACGATCTCAGCCTCGCCCGCCGGGCGGAGGAGGAACGGGCGCGAGAACTCGTCGAGCTCAACCGCAAATACATGAAGGAGACCGAACGCGCCGAGGCGGCCAACCGCGCCAAATCCGAATTCCTGGCCAACATGTCGCACGAATTGCGCACGCCGCTCAACGCCATCATCGGCTTTTCCGAACTGATGGAACAGGGCCTGTTCGGGCCGCTCGGCTCGCCGCGCTACGAGGAATATGCCACCGACATCAACGGCAGCGGCAAGTATCTGCTCGGCGTCATCAACGACATACTCGACATGTCGAAGATCGAGGCCGGCCAGTTCTCGGTGGACCGCGAGGAGATCGACCTCTGCCCGCTGATCAAGGAGACCGTGCGTGTCGTCTCGCTGCAGGCGGCCGAGAAATCGATCACGGTGGAGACCCGCATCGCCGATTCGATGCGGCTTTACGCCGACCGCCGCGCGATCAAGCAGATCGTCATCAACCTGTTGTCCAACGCGGTGAAATTCACTGGACAGGGTGGCCACATCTCGGTCAGGGCGCGCAACACCTCGGGCGCGCTGGTGCTGACCATCGAGGACAATGGCTGCGGCATCCCCAAGGAAGCGCTGGGCAAGCTCGGCCGGCCGTTCGAGCAGGTGCAGAACCAGTTTTCCAAGAACCACGCCGGATCGGGCCTCGGCCTGGCCATCTCGCGCTCGCTGGCCGAACTGCAGGGCGGCGCGCTGAAGATCCGCTCGACCGAAGGCGTCGGCACCATCGTGTCGGTGCGCATCCCGGTGAAGAAGGCGACGCCGGCGGTGAAGGCGGCGGCCTAAAGCTGAGCTTCGATGGCCGCCTTATCTATGACCGACCACACTTCTACGATCTTTCCGCCGCGAAATTCGTAGATCACGTTCTCGGTGAAGGACACTCTCTTGCCGTCTATGTCGAGGCCAAGGAACTTTCCCCTTGGCGTGCAGTCGAAGCCTAGTCGGCTCGCAACATAAGGCGGATCGGAAATCAGCATTTGGACGTCAAAGTAGAGGTCCGGAATTTCATCGAAGTCCCTCTCCAGCATTCCGCGATAGCCCGACAACCCGATCCGCCGGCCATTGTGGATCGCTTCGTCATCGACGAACTGTTCGAGCTTCGGCCAATCCTGCCTGTTCAGGCAGGCGATGTAGTCCCGGTAGATACCGGCGAGGGCAGTCTTGGTCATGGCAATTGGCCCATCTTCCCGCAAGGCCCGGCGGCTTACGCCGCCGGCGCCGGTTTGCGGGGTCACTGCATGCCGTCTTCGTCGTTGGCGCCCGATGGACGGTGACGGCCAAAGCGGCCGCCCTTCGGCAGTTCGCTCTTGTCGATCTTGCCGTCATTGTTCCTGTCTAGCACGGCGAAGATCTTCTTCTGGCGGCTGGTGATGTCGTTGGTGGTCAACGTGCCGTCGCCCCTGGTGTCGTAGCGTTCGATGATGCGTTTGGCCATGCGCTCGTAACGCGCCTTCTCCAGCGCATCGGCGAGCTGGGCGACGGTGAGCTTGCCGCCATTGTCGGCGACCATCTTCTTCAGCCGTGCGTTCATGGCGTCGGAAAACTGGTCGAAGGTAATGGTGCCGTTCGAATCCCTCATCGTCTTGTCGAGACGCATCATCATGTCGTCACGCATCTTGGCACTGGCATTGTTTTCGGCATAGGCCGTGGTGCCGACGGCGCCGGCAAGGGCTGCGAAAGCGAGGGCAAGTTTGGTCGACTTTCTCATTGGTCTTCTCCTGTTGCATCGTCACCCCCGATGCGGGCCAACAACCTAAGGCGCTACGTCCTCACGGTCGTTTGGCACGAAGCAAAAGGTCGAAATCCTTTCTGACCTTTCGCGACGTCTCCTTGAGGTGTGCTTCCAGCACACCGAAATCCGGCAGGTCGGTGACCGCCAGAAGCAGATCGGACAGACCCGGCGGAACGTCGTCGCGCTCGAAGACGCCGGTAAGGCAGAGCCTGATCATCTGGGTCAGCGCCAGATAGACCCGGTAGGCATCGCAGAGTTCCTGCCTGATGTCGGCGCCAGCGAAATCCGGCGCCAGCCGCGCCAGGATGTCGGCCGTCGCGGTTACCCTGCGGCCGGCCTCGACGTGGCCTATAATCACTGCCACCTGGGCAAGGAATTCGAGATCGATCAGCCCGCCGGGGATCAGCTTGATGTCCCAGAGATCGCGCGGCGGCTTCTCCTTCTCAATCAGCGCCCGCATCTCCGAGGCCTCCGCTATCACCTTGGCGGCGTCGCGCGGCAGAGCGAGGACAGCGGCCACCTCGGCCTCGACCTCGGCGCACAATGCGGTATCGCCACCGATCGCGCGCGCTCTCACCAGCGCCATGTGCTCCCAGGTCCAGGCGTCCTGGCGCTGATACTTTTTGAAGGCATCGACATGAGTGGCGACCGGCCCCTTGTTGCCGGAGGGGCGCAGGCGAAGGTCAAGCTCGTAGAGCACGCCCTCAGCGGTCGGCGCCGAGACGGCGGCGATCAGCCGCTGTGTCATCCTGGTGTAGTAGTGGGACGGCGCCAGCGGCTTGTCGCCGTCGGACTCTTCAGCATCGGCATCGTGGTCGTAGAGCAGGATGAGGTCGACGTCTGAGCCCGCCGTGAGTTCGCGGCTGCCGAGCTTGCCCATGCCGAGCAGCGCCACCCTGGCCCCGGCGATGCGGCCGTGCCGCAGCGCGAACTCGGCCGTGACAGCCTGCAGTGCTGCCTCGATGGTGAGATCGGCGAGGTCGGAAAAGGCGCGGCCGGCACGAGCCGGATCGATGGCACCGGCGAGCAGCCGCACACCGATCAGGAATTTCTGCTCGGAGGCGAAGATGCGCAAGCGGTCGAGCACGTCCTCATAGGCGCGGTCGCCTTCGATGAAGGCGGCAAGCCGCGCCGACAGATAGGCGCGGTTTGGCAATTCGTTGAGCAGCGCCGGGTCGAGCAGGCCGTCGAAGACATGCGGCCGCCGGGTGATGATCGCCGCCAGCCTGGGTGCCGCGCCCATGATCGTCGCCATCAGTTTCAGCAGCGCCGGGTTGGACTGCAGCAGCGAGAACAGCTGGATGCCGGCCGGCAGGCCGGCGAGGAATTCGTCGAAGCGCATTACCGCCTCGTCGGCCCGACGTGTCTGGCCGAAACCCTTTAGCAGCGCCGGCGTCAGTTCGGTTAGCCGCTCGCGCGCTTCCGCCGACTGGGTGACGCGGTAGCGGCCGAAATGCCAGCCGCGGATGACGCGGCAGATGTCGCTCGGGCGCTGGAAGCCGAGGCGCTGTAGGGTCTGAAGCGTGTCGGGATCGTCGACATCGCCGGTGAAGACCAGATTGCCGACGCCGGCCGACAGTTCCGGCGCGGTCTCGAACAGCGCCGCATAGTGGCGCTCGACCTGTTGCAGCGACGCACGAAAGGTTTCGGAAAAGGTCTTGGCATCGGCAAAGCCCAGCATGCGGGCGATGCGCTCCAGCCCCTCGTCACTGTCGGGCAGGATATGCGTCTGCTCGTCGGCGACCATCTGGATGGCATGCTCGACGCGGCGTAGGAGCCAGTATTGCCTGGTGAGCGCATCGCGCGCGTCGGCGGTGATCCAGCCGCGCGCGGCGAGCTGGCCCAGCATCGGCACGGTTTCGCGGCCGCGCAGCTCCGGGAAGCGGCCGCCGGCGATAAGCTGCTGGGTCTGGACGAAAAACTCGATCTCGCGGATGCCGCCACGGCCGAGCTTGACGTTGTGCCCTTTGACCGCGATCTCGCCATGGCCCTTGTGGGCGTGGATCTGGCGCTTGATGGAATGGACATCGGCGATCGCGGCATAGTCCATGTATTTGCGCCAGACATAGGGCTGCAATTCCTTGAGGAACCCCTCGCCCGCGGCGAGATCGCCGGCCACCGGACGCGCCTTGATCATGGCGGCGCGCTCCCAGTTCTGGCCGCGCCCCTCGTAGTAGTTAAGCGCGGCCTCGACCGGGATCGCCAGCGGCGTCGAGCCGGGGTCGGGCCGGAGTCTCAGATCGGTGCGGAAAACATAGCCGTGTTCGGTGCGATCCTGCAGGATGCGCACCAGGCGGCGGGTGAGACGCGAGAACAACTCCGTCGCATCGAGCGGATCGATCACCGCCGGCGCCTCCGGATCGAAGAAGACGACGAGGTCGATGTCGGAGGAGAAGTTCAGTTCATGCGCGCCGAGCTTACCCATGCCGAGCAGGATCCAGCCCGACTGGCGCGCCGGATTTTCGGGATCGGGCAATTTGAGCTTGCCTTGTCCATGCGCGTCGCGGAGCAAAAAATCGACGGCGGCGCGGGTGCAGGCGTCGGCGAGATCGCTGAGGCGGCGCACCGTTAGCGCGGGCTCGGCCTCGCCGGCGAGATCGGCAAGCGCGATCAGGAAATGCGCTTCGGCTTTGCACAGCCGCAGCTCCATCATCAGGCTCGTTTCCGAAACGGAATCCGTAAACGCCGCCTTGCCGATCGCTTCGCCGATTGCCATCAGCCGGGCCTCGACATCGGAGTCGAACAGCCGATCGAGAATGCCCGGCCGGCGGCGCGCCACATCACGCAGGAACGGCGACAGGTCGAAGACCGCGGCGAGGAGATCCTGAACAGTGCCCTCGGCTGCCAGGAACTTCGCCAGCCGGGGCAGGCCCTCTTCCTCGGCGGCGTCAGCGATCTCCGACAGTTCACGCCTCGAGCAGTTTTCATCCAGCGACAAAAGCCTTGCCGCCGGTTGCAAACGCCATTCGGTTTCAATCCGCTGCACAGGCTTCCTCGCCGCCATCAATGGTCGTCCCGTGCGGGAAAACCCATGACCACGGACAATCCGGGATTGGCGGGTAAAAGATCAAGCCTGCCGTTGTGGAAAGTCATGATTGCCTTGGCAAGGCTGAGGCCCAGGCCCGATCCCGGCTGCGAGCGGCTCTTTTCCAGCCGCACGAAACGCTCGGTCGCGCGGGCGCGGTCGGCGTCGTCGGAAATGCCCTGGCCGTTGTCGGAGACCGAAAGCCGGATTTCACCGCCGACACGCTCGAGCGTCACGCGCACCGCGGGCTTGCCGGTCGCGTCGGTCGAATACTTGATCGCATTGTCGACGATGTTCGACAGCGCCTGGCCGATCAGTTCGCGATTGCCGTTGACGGCAAAATCACCCGCGACCGAGCTCTCCAGCGTCACGCCCGCCTCCTCGGCCACCGGCTCATAGAGCTCGACGACATCGCGCACGGCAGCGGCGAGATCGACGCGGCTGGTGCTCTCGGAGGAATACCCGGCCTCCAGCCTGGAGATCATCAGGATGGCGTTGAAGGTCTTTATCAGCTGCTCTGACTCGGCAATCGTGCCTTCCAACGCCTGCCGGTAATCGGTGGTCTTGTGCTTGCCGGAAAGCGTCGCCTCGGCACGGTTGCGCAGCCTGGTCAGCGGCGTCTTCAGGTCGTGGGCGATGTTGTCCGAAACCTGCTTCAGCCCTTCGTTCAGCGTGGCGATCCTGGCCAGCATGGCATTGAGGTTTTCGGACAGGCGGTCGAATTCGTCGCCGGCGCCGGTGACCGGCAGGCGCCCGGACAGGTCGCCGCCCATGATGCGGCGGCTGGCTTCGGAGACGCTGTCGATGCGCTTCAGCGCCGCGCGCCCCACGAAGAACCAGATCAGCAGCCCGCCGAGCCCCATCATGCCCAGCGCCAGCATCAGAGAGCGGCGGATGACGGCGCGGAACCGCTCGGGTTCGCCGAGATCGCGGCCGACCAGCATGATCATCTGGTTGGGCAGGCGCAGCACCAGCGCAATCGCATTGTGGCCCTTCTCGCCCTCGGCCTGGACTTCGTTCTGGCCGGGCTGCGCCTCGTTCTGGTCGGCGGCCGTATTGCGCTGCCGTTCAAGCTCGCCCTCGCCGAAGCGCCGGTAGGAGAACGGCTCCGTCGTCCAGCCTTCGGCCTCGATCACCCCCGGCTCGAGGCTCTGTACATTGCCAGTCAGGATCTGGCCGTTGGTGTCGGCGATCAGATAGAGGTTGGCGCCGGGCTGGCGGGAGCGGGCCTCGACCACGCGGACCAGCACCGGCAGCCCGCCGCGCTGATAGGCGCGGGCAAGGCCGAGCACCTCGTCGTTGATGGTTTCCTGCGTCTGCGCGGTCAGCATGCGCGCCGACAGCGAGGTCATGTACAAGACCAGCAGAACCGCACAGAGGGCGAAAAGCAGGAAATAGAGCGCCGAGAGCCGCGCCGCCGTCGTTCTCATGATGGCCGGCAGGGAAAGGGCCATGCTAGGTTCAGCCGCTCTTCAGCATGTAGCCGGCGCCGCGAACCGTATGCAGGATCGGCTTGTCGAAGCCTTTTTCGATCTTGCCGCGCAGCCGCGAGACATGGACGTCGATGACGTTGGTCTGAGGATCGAAATGGTAGTCCCAGACATTCTCCAGCAGCATGGTGCGCGTCACCACTTGGCCGGCGTGGCGCATCAGATATTCGAGCAGGCGGAATTCGCGCGGCTGCAGCGTGATTTCGCGCGCTGCGCGGCGGACCGAATGCGAGAGACGGTCGAGCTCGAGATCGCCGACCCGGTAGACGGTTTCGGCTTCGCGGGCGCTGGCGCGGCGGTTCAGCACCTCGACGCGGGCGAGCAGCTCGGAAAAGGCATAGGGCTTGGTCAGATAGTCGTCGCCGCCGGCGCGCAGGCCGGTGACTCGGTCGTCGACCTCGCCCAGCGCCGACAGGATCAGCACCGGCGTCGTGTTGCCGCGCGAACGCAGGCCAGCGATGACCGACAGGCCGTCGCGGCGCGGCAGCATGCGGTCGACCACCATGACGTCATAGTCGCCGGCATCGGCAAGCGTGAAGCCGGTCTCGCCGTCGCCGGCGACATGGGCGGTGTGCCCGGCCTCGGCAAAGGCTTTCTCGAGGTAGTCCGCGGCCTCGCGATCGTCTTCTATGACAAGAATCTTCATAGAGCTGTTATACGCGATTTCGCTGGAAGATTGAGTGGTGGCCGGCATAGCGTTTAGGCCTTCGTTGAGGCGCATGTCGTTGTCCCAAAACCGCTGCACGCTTTTGGGCGACATGCTCTGGTAAAGCGGCAGCGGGCGATGGGAAGCCCGCTGCCGCCGGGGGCGGAACACGATGACTGACTAACGCATTCTGGCCCCGTGCTTTCCCGTGCGGCGGCTCGGGGGTGTTGAAACCGCCGCACCGGAAAAGTTCTGGATCGTCAGCCCTTGGCGACAGGCAGGGCGACGAAGCGATTCGAGTCGTCGCGGGTGATCTGCATCAGCACCGCCTTGCGGCCCGACTTCACCGCATCGGACATCGCCTTGGTGACATCGTCGGTTCCGTTCACCTCCACCGAATTGACCGAGGTGATGATGTCGCCGGGCTGGATGCCGCGATCGGCGGCGTCGCTGTCCGGGTCGACATCGGTCACCACCAGCCCCTTGCCTTTTTCGGACTTGGTGACGGTGAGACCGAGATCGGCCAGCGTGTCGGGCTTTGCCGGAGCGGCGGGCTGCTGCTGGTCGGCTGAAGCCTGCTTGTCGCTTGCCGGCAGCTTGCCGAGGTCGACCTTGATGGTCTCGCTCTTGCCGTCACGCCACACGGTGACGTCGACCGGCTTGCCGGGCGAGTAGGCGCCGATCAGACGGGCGAGTTCCTTGGGCGAAGCGACGTCCTTGCCGTCGACCTGGGTGATGACGTCGCCGGCGGTGATGCCGGCCTTCTTGCCGGGGCCGTCGTCCTGCGCGCTCGACACCAGCGCGCCCTTCTCGGACTTCAGTCCGAGCGACTCGGCGATGTCGGATGTGACCGGCTGGATCTCGACGCCGAGCCAGCCGCGCTGGACGGAGCCGTTCTTCATCAGATCCTCGACGACCTGCTTGGCGGTCGAAGCCGGGATGTCGAAGGCAATGCCGACGCTGCCACCCGAGGGCGAGAAGATCGCGGTGTTGATGCCGACGACCTGGCCGTTGAGGTTGAAGGTCGGGCCGCCCGAATTGCCGCGGTTGACCGAGGCATCGATCTGCAGGAAGTCGTCATAGGGGCCGGCGCCGATATCACGGCCGCGGGCGGAGACGATGCCGGCGGTGACAGTGCCGCCGAGGCCGAACGGGTTGCCGACGGCCACCACCCAGTCGCCGACGCGAACCTTGGAATCGTCGGCAAAGTCGACATAGGTGAACTTGCCGACACCATCGACCTTGAGCACGGCGAGGTCGGTGCGCGGGTCGGTGCCGATCAGCTTGGCGTCGAGTTCCTTGCCGTCATTCATCACCACGGTGAAGGCCGAGCCTTCCTCTACGACGTGGTTGTTGGTGACGAGGTAGCCATCATCGGAGATGAAGAAACCGGAGCCTTGCGCGACCGGGCGGGGCTGGTCGTTGTTGTGATCGCGATGATTGAAGCGGCGGTTGCCGAATTGGCCGCCCTGGTCGCCAAAGCCACGGAATTCCTTGAAGAAGCGACGCAGCTGTGGATTGTCGGGCAGGTTGTTCATGCCGTCCTGATCGTCGGACTGGTCCGAACCGTCATCGGCCGCCGGCTCGATCTTGGCCTTGACCTTGACGCTGACCACCGCCGGCGAGACGCGTTCGACGATATCGGCGAAGCCGGGGACCTGCGGCGCCTCGACACGCACCGCATCGGCCAGAACCGGAGCCGTTCCGGTGGTGACGACACCAAAGCCGATCGCGCCGGCGACAGCCAGCGAGGCAACGGCGGCCAGAAGGCGCTTGCGGGTGCGGGAATATGAATTGGGGGCAATATTCATGGGTCTCGTATCCTCTTTTGATTGGATGCGGCTTAGCCAGGACATCCTCGATCGAGAGGAATAGAGAGGCGCACATTACGGCGCCATTTCCGGTGCATGAAACTTTTGTAATGTACCGGCAACAATGGCGCACAAATCCCTTGGTTGCACCCGCCTGTGGCACTATGTTGTACACAGCTCAGCACAAGGCTTTCACCATGACAGCAAGCACCACCATGACCATTCGGGTTTCGTCCGAAACCAAGCTGAAGCTTGAGCGGATCGCCGCCGACACTCGGCGGAGCAAATCCTTCCTCGCGGCCGAAGCGGTTTCGGCCTATGTCGATCGCGAGCTTGAGATCATCGAAGGTATCAAACGCGGCATGGCTGACGCGGCGGCTGGCCGTGTCGTGCCCCACGACGAAGCCATGGCGGAAATCGACGCCATAATCGAAGCGGCGGAAGCCAAGCGCGCGGGCAAGGCGTGAAGCGGTTCGTCACCTGGTCGCGAGAAGCGCTGGACGACATCAAACAGCAAGTCGCCTTCATCGCGCGGGACAATCCGGCGGCCGCCAGACGCCTCGCGGATCGCATTCGCGATGTGGGCAAGGGTCTTGGCGACATGGCGACGGGCCGGCCTGGCCGGATAACAGGCACCTATGAAAAGCCCATCGGCCGCCTGCCCTACATCATTGCCTATGAGCTGCGGCCGATTGGCGGCCGTGAGGGCGTCGTTATCTTGCACATCATTCACACGTCGCGGGATTGGCCGCTGGAGGAATGGCCGGATTAGCTATCCAGCATCTTGTCCAGCGCCGCCTGCTCCTCGGCGGTCAGGGCGTTCGTTGCCGTCGAACGTCGCGATCGCGCCGCGAGCACGATGAAGATCCCGCCTGCGAGGAGCAGGAGCACCGGCGTGCCCCAGAGCAAGGCATTGCGTAGGCTGAAGCGCGGCTTCAGCAGCACGAACTCGCCGTAGCGAGAGACGATGTAGTCCATCACCTGCTGGTCGGTATCGCCGGCGACGAGCCGCTGACGCACCAGGATGCGTAGGTCGCGGGCGAGATCTGCGTCGGATTCGTCGATCGACTGGTTCTGGCAGACCATGCAGCGCAGCCCTTCCGACAGGGTCCGTGCCCTCGCCTCCAGCGCCGGATCGGACAGCACCTCGTCGGGCTTCACCGCGAAGGCGCTGCCGGCGAACAACAGGCCCAGCAGCAGCACCAGCGAAGCCAGCGAGACCCTTGCCGTCATGACAGGCTCGCGGAAGGTACGAGTTCCTTGCGGCGCGCCGGCGCGCCGACGCGCAGGCGGCGGTCCATCAGCGACATCGCAGCGCCCGCCATCATCACCACGGCGCCGCCCCAGATCAGCGTCACCAGCGGCTTCCACCACAGCCTGACGACGACGGAACCGTCATTGCCCTCGTCGCCCAGCGACAGATAGAGTTGGCTGAACCAAACAGTCCTGATGCCGGATTCGGTTGTGGTCGTCTGGCGCACCGGAAAGAAGCGCTTGGCCGAGCTTATTTCGCCCTTGGCATTGCCGTCGGCGCCGATGACGACGAAGCGGCCGCGATCCTCGCTGTAATTTGGCCCCTGCGCCGGGTAGAGCCCTTCGAAGCGCAGCGTGTGGCCGGAGAGTTCGACGGTCTCGCCGGCATGCATCGACAGGATCTTCTCGGTGCCGAAGCTGAGCGTGCCGACGATGCCAAGCAGCGTCAGGCCAAGCCCGAGATGGGCGAGCGCGGTGCCGAACACCGAGCGCGGCAGGCCGGCGAAACGTCGTAGCATGATGGCAGGCGTAACGGAACCGAAGCCCGATTTGACGGCGAGATCGGTCAGCGCGCCGCAGACCAGCCAGACGGCAAGGCCAACGCCAAGCGCGGCAAACACCGAAGCGCCATCGACGAACAGGCCTGTCACCAGCATGGCGGCAAGCGCTGCCGCAAAGGCCGCCATCAGACGCTGGGCGGCGGCGAAGACATCGCCGCGCTTCCAGGCAAGCAGCGGACCGAACGGCACGATCGCCAGCAGCGGCAGCATCAGCGGGCCGAATGTCAGGTCGAAGAACGGCGCGCCGACCGAGATCTTGCCGCCGGTGACGGCTTCGAGCGCCAGCGGATAGAGCGTGCCGACGAGAACGGTGGCGGTGGCGGTGGTGAGGAACAGATTGTTGAGGACTAAAGCGCCTTCGCGCGAGATCGGATGGAACAGGCCGCCGGCCGTCAGCCTCGAGGCGCGCAAGGCGAACAGCGCCAGCGAACCGCCGATGAACAGCGTCAGGATGCAAAGGATGAAGACGCCGCGCGTCGGGTCGGTGGCGAAGGCATGCACCGAGGTCAGCACGCCGGAGCGCACCAGGAAAGTGCCGAGCAGCGAGAGCGAAAAGGTGAGGATCGCCAGAAGCAATGTCCAGATTTTCAGCGCCGAACGCTTTTCCATGACGATCGCCGAATGCAGCAGCGCGGTGCCCGCCAGCCACGGCATGAAGGAGGCGTTCTCGACCGGGTCCCAGAACCAGAAGCCGCCCCAGCCGAGCTCGTAATAGGCCCAGTAGGAGCCCATGGCGATGCCGCCGGTGAGGAACATCCAGGCAACCAGCGTCCATGGCCTGACCCAGCGCGCCCAGGACGCGTCGATGCGACCCTCGATGAGGGCGGCGACCGAGAAGGAAAAGCAGATCGAGAAGCCGACATAGCCGAGATAGAGCAGTGGCGGATGAATGGCGAGGCCGAGATCCTGCAGGACGGGGTTGAGGTCGCGGCCCTCGATCGGGGCCGGGTTGAGGCGGGTGAAGGGATTGGACGTCGCCAGGATGAACAGGAAGAAGGCGGCGCCGATCGCGCCCTGCACGGCCAGCACATTGGCCTTGAGCGTTGCCGGAAGATTGGAGCCGAAGACGGCGACAAGGGCGCCGAAGAAGGTCAGGATCAGCACCCAGAGCAGCATCGAGCCTTCGTGATTGCCCCAGGTTCCCGTGATCTTGTAGATCAGCGGCTGCAGCGAATGCGAATTCTCCCACACGCTCGCCACCGAGAAATCGGAGCTGGCATAGGCGGTTGCCAGCGCCGCGAAGGAAAGTGCTGTAAGCGCGAAGCCGGTAACCGCCACCGGACCGCCGACCGCCATCATCTTCTGGCTACCGGCGCGCGCGCCATAAAGCGGCACCAGCATCTGCACGAGCGACAGCGCGAAGGCAAGGACGAGGGCGAAATGTCCGGTTTCAACCAAGCGCGTTACTCACTCTTGCTTTCCTGCCAGACACCCTTGGCCTTGAGCCCGTCGGCGACTTCCTTGGGCATATAGCGCTCGTCATGCTTGGCCAGCACGCTGTCGGCGACAAAGACGCCGTCCGGACCGAAGCTGCCCTCGGTGATGACGCCCTGCTCCTCGCGGAACAGGTCGGGCAGGATACCGGTATAGGTGACCTTGACCGATTTCTGCTTGTCGGTCACCGAAAAGGCGACGGTCGCGCCCTGCCCGCGCTCGATCGTGCCCTTTTCGACCAGACCGCCGAGCCGAATGCGCTGTCCAGGCTGGACGGTTGCGGTGGCGAGATCGCCGGGCATGTAGAAATAGGAGGCCTTCTGGCCGAGTGCGTAGAAGGTAAGACCCGTGGCGGCACCAAGGAAAGCCAGCCCCGCGACGATCACCGACAGTCTCTTCTGCTTGCGCGTCATGACTACTCCGTCGCCGTCAGGCCGAGCGAGGCGGCAAAGGCGGTGAACTTTTTCGCTTCCTCGCTGTCGGCGCCAAAAACGGAAATGCCGCGGCTGAGCGCATCGCGTGCCTGGTCGGCCTTGCCAAGCACGACATAGGAACGAATGAGCCGCATCCATCCTTCCGTGTCGTGCGGGTTTTGTTTGAGCTTCTCGTCGAGCCCGGCGACCATGGTTTCGATCATCGCCTGCCGGTCCTGCGGCGACATGGACTGCGCCGCTTCGACCGCCTGTGCATCCGGGCCGATGGCGGGCGTTCCCGACGCGACGGCCCTCTTCGCGTTTTCGGCCAGCGCCTGCTCGACGGCGCGACGCCAGGGCGATTCCGCCGGCAATGTGCCGAGCATGTTCTGCCAGGCCACCGTCGCTTCGCCTGTGCGGCCTTCCTGCGCCAGGCCCATCGCCAGATAGAAGCTTGCCTTCGGGTTGGCCGGATCGAGCTTCAGCGCCGCCTCGAACGCGTTCTGCGCCTCCGCCGAGACGATACCGCCCGCGGCATTGGCGATCGCCTCGCCAAGGCCGGACTGGCGGGCCGCGCTTTCTCCGTCGAGGCGGATGGCGTTGCGATAGGCGCTCACCGCGTCGGAATAGCGCTGCAGGCGCAGGTAGATCGGCGCCAGCACGTCCCAGCCGCGGCCATCGGAAGGGTTGGCAGCCAAATGCGCCTCGGCGCGCGCCACCAGTTCGTCCACGGAGGAGTCGGCGGGGTTCTTGGCGAGCCGCTCTGCAAGCGGCTGCGAAGGCAAATCGGGCGAGCCGAGCTTGATGTAAAGCCCCCAGCTGACCAGCGGAACCGCCAGCACCGCCACAGTCGCCACCAGCCTTGTCGCCACCGATGGTCGTCGCGCCGTCGTGTCGGCCTGACCAGCAGCGCCCAGACGCAGGATGCGGCGGCCGATTTCGGCGCGCGCCTCTTCGGCCTCGGCCGGCTGGATCAGGCCACGCGCCACGTCGCGGTCAAGCTCGGACAGCTGGTCGCGATAAACTTCGAGGTCATGGTCGCCGGGCGCCGACGCGCCCTTCGGGCCGCCGGCCAGCGGCAGCAGTACCGCAAGGCTGGCGCCCAGCGTGAGGATTGCGGCTATGACCCAGAACAGCATCTTTCATCCAATACCGGCAGAGCCCTGCCCTGCCAACATGGGCATCCTGCGACGCTTTGACGGCAAGTGCGCCGTCCATCCTTGATCGACATCAACCGGACCGGGTTCAGTCCAAAATACGAATGCTAGGTTAGCGGCGTCCAGCTGCCGTCGGCATTGCGGCAGGCGGTGCCGCGCGCGGTGGCGCCGTCGGTGCCGCTGAACACCGTATGGGTGTACTGCCGACAATCCTGCGAGCCGACACGGTAAGGCTGGGCGGCAACGACTTCGCCCGAGCGGCCCGAACTGTCGCTCTTCCATGTCACCTTCTGGCCGCTCGCCGTGTATTCGAGCGCCTTGTATTCGGCTTCCAGCGCCTTGCGTTTGTCGGCATCGCTCAGGCCGGAACCGATCGATCCGCCGACGAGGCCGCCGCCCATAGCCGAAATGATCGTCGTCGCCACCTTGCTGCCGGCGGGAGGCGTGGCGGCCGGCGCCGGCGTGACCGCCGCGCCAGGGCCGCCCTTGCCCAACGTCCCACAGCCGGAAACGGCGAGCAGTGCGGAAAGGAGCGCGACGCGAATCTTCATGCCAACAACCGGATTTCTCGAGCAGGATGAACTGGGGGCCGCGCCATCGGGAAGTCGGCAAGGCCATAGTATTGATATTTGTCGGAAATTTGGCCGCAGTCCACCATAGCATCACTGAAGGCTCCGCAACCGCACCGCCGCCTTCAACCCGCCCATGGCGGAGCGTTCAAGCGCCAGACCGCCTCCATACTCGTTGACGAGGTCGGCGACAATGGCAAGGCCGAGCCCTGTGCCCGGCTTGGTCTCGTCGAGGCGCCGTCCGCGCTTCAACGCCTCGCGCGCCTTGTCCTCGGGAATGCCCGGACCGTCATCCTCGATGGCGATCTCGAACAAATTGGTGTCCTTGCCGGGGACAGGTGCCAGCGTGACAGTGACCGCGCCCTTGGCCCACTTCATCGCGTTGTCGAGGAGATTGCCGAGCAATTCCTCCAGATCCTCGCGTTCGCCGCCAAAGATGATGTCGGTGGCCGGCAGCGTAAGCGTCAGGGTTGTCCGCGGGTTGAGCTTTTGCAGCACGCGCACGATGCGCTGGACCAGCGGCGCCACCGGCGTGCGGTAGACGACGCTGTCGCGTTGGGCTGCGACGCGCGCCCGTTGCAGATAATGGTCGACCTGTTTCTGCATTGAGGCCGCCTGCTCGGTGATGAGCTGGCCCTTGGCGCCGCCGAGCGCCCGCCCCTCGTTGAGCAACACGGCCAGAGGCGTCTTCAGCGAATGGGCGAGGTTGCCGACCTGCGTGCGCGAGCGTTCGACGATGCGCTTGTTGTTCTCGATCAGCGCATTGGTTTCGTTGGCCAGTGGCTCGATCTCGGCCGGAAAGCTGCCGTCGAGTCGCTGCGCCGTGCCCTCGCGCACCATGGCGAGTGCGTTGCGGACGCGGCGCAAGGGCTGCAGGCCGATCAGGATGGCGAAGGCGTTGATGGCGATCATGCCGACGCCGAACAGGGAGAGATAGGTCAAGAGGCGGCGCTGGAAGCTGGCGATCTCCTGCTCCAGTTCGGTCTGGTTGCCCATGACGCGAAAGCGTGCGGCGCGGTTCTTGGCATCGAGGACGAATTCGCTTTCGAACACCTCCAGCTCCTCGCCATGGATGCCTTCGGTGCCATAGCTGCGCTGGAAGCTGGAGTTGAAGGGAACCTCGGCGACGCTCGGCGAAAGAATCGCTTTGGTCATCGAGGAAGAGTGCAGTTCGCCATGCACACCCTCGGAGGCCGGCTCCACGGTCCAGTACCAGCCCGAATTCGGTTCGGAAAAGCGCAGGTCGCCGAGGTCCGGCGCGCCGGTCAGCTGGCCGCTTTCGGAAACGCCGACCGAGCCGATCAGGTTGAACAGATGCGCCGAAAGCAGGCTGTCGAAGCCGCGCTCGCTGGCCTGGCGGTAGAGCGTGGTGATGAGGGTGAAGATGACGACCAGCGTCAGGATCGCCCACAGGGTCGAGAAGGCGATGACGCGGAACGCCAGCGATCGCGGCCAGGACCGCGCCGAAAGCGTCTTGGAGACGGCCGGTTTTGCAGGAAGAGGTTCCGCGTTACGCCTCCGGCTCACGCATGCGGTAGCCCATGCCGCGCACGGTTTCGATCATGTCGATGCCCATCTTCTTGCGAAGTCGGCCGACGAAGACCTCGATGGTGTTGGAATCGCGGTCGAAATCCTGGTCGTAGAGATGCTCGACCAGCTCGGTGCGCGACACGACCTCGCCCATATGGTGCATCAGATAGGCCAGCAGCCGGAATTCATGCGAGGTCAGCTTTAGCGGCTGGCCGTCGACATCGGCCTTTGAGGCCTTGGTGTCGAGGCGCAGCGGCCCGCAGGTCAATTCCGACGAGGCATGGCCGGCGGCGCGGCGGATAAGCGCCCGCACCCGCGCCAGCACCTCCTCGATATGGAACGGCTTGGTGACATAGTCGTCGGCGCCTGCGTCGATGCCCGACACCTTGTCACTCCAGCGGTCGCGCGCCGTCAGGATCAGCACCGGCATCTTGCGGCCGCCACGGCGCCAGCGCTCGACGACGCTGATGCCGTCCATCTGCGGCAGGCCGATGTCGAGCACGACGGCGTCATAGGGTTCGGTATCGCCGAGGAAATGCCCTTCCTCGCCGTCGAAGGCGCGATCGACGACGTAACCGGCATCGACCAGCGCATCCGCTATCTGCCGGTTGAGATCCTTGTCATCTTCGACGACGAGCACGCGCATGACGGTTAGAACCTGTTGACGGATCCGGGGTCAGATATAGGCCGATTCCGGCGGCCTGGGAAACGGAGGCCTGTTAGGTGGAAGATCGGGTCAGTTCAGCGGAACGACGATTTCGGCGCGGCGCGGACGCTGGCCTTCCTTGCCCGGCACCAGCACGACGATGACGCAGACCGGCTGGCCGCCGCGCGTCGACTGCGAGGCCTTGGCCAGCGTGCCCCCATTCTGCTCGGCCACCTGTTGGCCGATCGCGTAGCAGTCCGACGCAGCCAGCACGATCGGCTGCGTGTCGGCGGGCGCGACGACCGGTATTGCCGTCGCCTGCGACGCAAACAGGCCGGCCGCTGCAAGCGCCAGCGTCGCGGTTCGAAGATGGGAGCGAAGCGTGTTCATGGTCAGCGTTGTAACGCATCGGTGCTGAACGTGAAATGAACGGTGAACGCTCGAAAAACCATGCCCGCCACACCCCTGCAACCCGAGATCCACCGCCCACCCGGTGATACGCGTCAGGCGTTTTCCTGCGTGATGGCGCGAAAGCGCAGCAGCCCATGATGGACCGCCAGATCCTCGTCATAGCGGGCCTCGGCGAATTCCAGTGACAGGCGTGTCTGGCCATGTGGGCCGAAGGCCAGTGCCGCATCGGCAAGGCGCGCCTTGATGCTGTCCATGATGACACGCGTTTCGGCATCGCCATGGGCTTTCGACCAGACATGCAGCGTCACAAGCTGATCGGCGTCGTTGTCGGCGCCAGTGTCCAGGTCAAAAGCGCTGGTCCGGCCACAGGTCACGTGGGGAAAGGCAGCGTTGTCGGTTGCCTGCTCGAGCAGGCCGGCGCCGCCCAGCAGCGCCGACAGTGTCGCATCACTTCTCAGCCTCTGGAACAAGGCCTGCAGCAAATCGCCGGGCGCCGTCATCTTTTTCTCCCTCGCCCGTTACGCCTTGAACAAGCCTTGATACCAGCCATTCGCTAGCAGCGTAGCCGCGTTCGACGCATTCTGCCAGATCACGCCATTCCAAAGGAACCCGCCAATCGGCCCATACTGGCCTTCAGGCTGATGGTTTCTCGCCGCGGCAGTCCGCCAAACTCGAGCTCACGCAACGGACCAGGACCAGCATGGCTTCTACCGCCTCGTCTTCCGAAAGGCCCTGGTTTTCGACAAGCGAGCGCCACGTCGTGAAGTCCAGCGCATGCCCTATCGCGGCAACAAGAAGCCGTGCGTTTTCGCTGCCCGGGCCGAGCCAGCCCGTTTCGAGGATCGCGACACCTTTTGCGAGAACGTCTCGCCGGCGGACGAGTGCCGCAGCGACAACCGGCATTTCGGCATCGCGATACAGATTTGCAAGCAGCTGGCGCTTGCGGCTGTAGTAGCCGTAGAGCTGCAGGAGCGCCGTCCGCAGCCTGGCTTCCGGCTCGGCGATCGATCGCCAGACCTCGGGGTTGGGCGGCGGGTCCTGGCCGAAGGAATAGGCGGAACAGGCACTGAAGACCGCTTCCTCGTCGGGAAAATGGCGATAGACGGTCAGCCGCTGCACGCCGGCTTTCTCGGCGATAGCGCTCACCGTGGTCCGCGATGGGCCCATCGAACTGTGCAACTCAAAGGCCGCGCGGGCGAGTGCGAGATGGGTTTCGGCCTGCTTGACCGCACGGCGCTGTAATCTGTAAGAGCGCCGTTGGCCTTCTTTCGGTAAACTCACGTGATCACCGATATTGACATGGGTTGGAAGAGCGCCTAGAAATGAGTGATCGGCAGCGTACACCCATTTTCGGGAAGATGATATGGAACGCATTGCCTGACCACGATCCCCATCATGCGACGGCTCGTTCGGCTGCAAAACCGGCAGCCGCGCCCATCACAATCTGGGCGGTTTCGGCATCCATTGGAAAATAGACGAGTTCGATACCGGCATCATCCGCTGGCGCCGCGCGCACTGGCGGCGCCATTACACCGGCATCACCGCGAAGACGAATACTCATATGTGCTGAGCGGGGCGCTTTGCTCGGCAATGATGTCGTTACCGCCGGTCCGGGCACATGGGTGTTCAAGCCGCGCGGCCAGTGGCATACGTTCTGGAATGCCGGCGACACGCCATGCGAAATCATCGAGGTGATTTCGCCGGCCGGATTCGAGGACTATTTCCGAGAACTGGTCGCCATCTGGCCCGACAGGACAAAGTCCGGCGACCTGTTGCGGAAATACGAACTGGACATGGACTTCGAGAGTGTTCCGAGCCTGTGCGCCCGCTTTGGACTGACATCGGCCCGACCTGCCGCTACACCAACGCTTCTGCAAGGATAGAAGTCTTTGATGGCCTCCGGCTTGCAAGTCGCACGCCTGGAGCGTGCGATGTGGCGGCCTTGATGAAAGCCCCAGGGGACCGGCAGCGCCCCGCCATCTCGGAACAAGACTTCCGCTGCGGCGGGTTGCCTCGCGTCAGGAGACCGGCGCAGTTGGTCTTTGGCCGCCGATCAAGGCGGAATGCGCCTTTATGACGGAGACGACAAAGCGGATCACCGCGCGCACCGGCGCCTCGGCGGCAATTTCGCGGCGATAGACGAGCGAAACCGGATTGCTGCCAAGAATGTCAGGCACCAAGCGTAGCATGCGCGGTTCGGTCTCGGCCAGCATGCAGGGCATCACGACGAGACCGGCGCCACTTAGCGCCGCCGCCAGCATCTCCGTCATCTCGGTGACGCGAAAGACTGTCGTCGCGCCGGCGCCGTGCGCCTCCACCCATCTGGCGCCAGGCACACCGGCAAGGCTGCCGTGAAAGCCGATGATTTCGTGTCCGGCCAGCCGGCAGGGATCGATCGGCGTCCGGTGACGGTCCAGATAGCTGCGGGAGGCATAGATCGACCAGCCCGAGTCACAAAGTTTCCGTACGGTCAGCGTGTCGTCGGCGACTACACCCATCCTGATTGCGAGCTCCGCCTCGCCATGCTGCAGATCGACCGGCCGGCTGCCGCTCATCAGCTCGAGGCTGATGTCAGGGCAGGCTTTGTGGAAAGCCGCCATGCGCTCGGCAAAGAACGGACTGAATCCGGTCGGCAGCGCCAGACGGACACGGTTGCTGCCAGAGCGCACCAGCGACAGCATTGCCTGCATGGCGCGTTCAACATCATCGCCGAGCGGCAGCAATGTGCGGCCGAGCGGGGTAATCTCGATACCCTGCGGCCCGCGCAGCACAAGCGAGACCCCCAAAGCATTTTCAAGAGCGGTCAGGCGCCGGCTGATCGTCGTGTGCCGGACGCCAAGCGCGCGCGCCGCGCCCGACAACGTCCCCTCGCGTGCGGCGGCGAGGAAATAGCGCAAGTCGTTCCAGTCGGGTTCGCCTGATGTGATCACGAGCCAATTCTAGTCCAATTCGTCGCCGGATGCCTGTGCAGTTTTGCACAGGCATGTACGGAAATCGCCAATCGTCCAAACCTGGCGGGCGCGCGAGAATGGAGCTGACCAAAATTCAGGGAGCGAGCCATGACATCGAAGGTTTGCGAACGATCGTGGCTCGGCAAGCGATTTCGGCGAATGCGCTTGCAGCACTCGGCCTTGCAATGGAGGCGCGTGTGCAGGACAAGCCCCTCGACAGCGATACCGCCCGGCGCATCGAAGCGGTGCTTGGTGAATTCGGCGTCTCGGGCATTGTGGCGGATGCGAGCGCCGCAGAACTGGCTCCGGTGCTGGCTGGCATCAGGGTCGATCTATTGTCGGCCGTCAAACTTCTGTCGCAACCATCGGCGGACGGAGAGACCCGGCGTCTGGAAGCCAGCATGCGGCAGGCCTTCGGAGATGTCTCGGCCGGCTTCCCGGCGCTGCTGAAGCGGTCGATCGCACCACAGCTTGAAGGCTTGCTGGAAAGGCTGGAGGCACCGGGTGCTGCCTTCCTCGATATCGGCGTCGGGGTCGGCGTGCTGTCTGTTTCGATGCTTCGGCAATGGCCCAATCTGCGGGCAGTCGGCATCGATCCGCTGCCGGACGCCATTGCGCAGGCCCGATCCAACATCAAAGCTGCCGGCCTCCGACATCGCATCGAACTGCGCATCGGGCTTGGCCAGGAAATCATTGACGAGGACGCGTTCGATCTCGCCTTCGTGCCGAGCGCCTTCATCCCCGATCCGCAGGTCAGGGCGATCGTCGCGCGCTGCCGGACTGCGCTGCGCCCCGGCGGCTGGCTGCTGTTGGCCATGATCAACCCCGGACCGGACGCACTCGGAGCGGCTCTCGCCCGCTTCCGAACCACCTTGTGGGGCGGCACGGTGTTCGAAAATGGCGAGGCCGAGGCACTGGTAGAACAATGCGGCTATGCAGACACAAGATTGCTGCCCGGCCCGGCCGGGGCGCCTATCACCTTCGTCGCCGGGCGCAAGCCGGGTTGAGTTCGAGGAGGCTGATCATGGAACTGCTGATCTTCGGCGCCTCGGGCGCGACTGGGCGCGTCCTTGTCCAAGCGGCGCTGGCAGAGGGCCATGCGGTGAGCGCCTTCGTTCGCACGCCGGGCAAGCTTGCGATCCGCCATGAAAGACTGACAGTGATCGTCGGCGATGTCGCCGACCGGCAGGCGGTGGAGCGTACCGTTGCCGGACACGATGCGGTTTTGAGCTGTCTCGGCGTCGGCGTGCCGCTGAAACACGACCCGGCCGTGGTCGCCGGCATCGGCTTCATCGTCGATGCCTTGCAGAGAACGGGGCCTGCCCGGCTCATCTATTTGTCCTTCCTTGGCGTCCACGACAGCCGGCATCAATTGGGGCTGCTGCTCGGCGGCATCGTCGTGCCGCTTTTGCTGCGCCATGAAGTGGCGGATCACGAGGCGAAAGAACGCCTCATCGTCCAGTCCGGACTCGACTGGACCATCGTGCGGCCGCCCAAGCTCAGCAATGGCGCGGCAACCGGCCGGCTCCGGCACGACAACGGCATCCACGCAAAGCCACTGCTGCCGACAATGGCGCGCGCCGACGTGGCAGCCTTCATGCTCGGCCAGGTTGGCGACACCACCTACTCGCGCAAAGCAGTCTCGCTGCTGCACTGAGCCTCAAGACACCGTAGCGCCCCGCCCTCCGCGGTGCGGCGCGCGATGAAGTCGTCGAGCAGGCCGGCGGTGTCGACGGCGCGAACTGGAAACTGGAAAGGGCGTGATCGCGGGCGAAATCGATGATGCCCGCGCCATCGGGATATCGAGCTGGATCGATAGCGGTGTCCGCGGCATGCGCCGCCAAGCAACTCGTCTTCGGGGAGCCGCGCGCGCGACCCAGTTAGCGAAAATCAGCCGCGGTCAGCACATACATGCTCTTGCGGGTGCGGTCGTAGGCCGTCCTGGCGACGTCGTATATGGCGCTGCTGGCCATATCGAAGGCGGTGAGATAGCCGGCCTCGTCGGCTGCGGTTTCGGGTCGCATCTTCGACATCGCATCCGCAGCGACCGAGAAGGAAATCTGGAACATGCCGTCATGGCCGACAAATCGGATGCGTCGACCCGCCGCGTCATAGCTGCGGCTGCGATTGGGGAACGTAAGGCTCATGACTTGACCTCCGTTGCGGCGACCTTCTTGATCACCCGCTTCTTCTTCGGCGTCGGATTCAGGGCCTCCGCCACGCGATCGGCCTCTTCCTTGGCCAGCCGCAATTCGCGCAGCCTTGTCGTCTTGATGATCCGGGCCTTGGCCTCGGACATATATTCGGCTGTCGCCTTGTTTCGCTCCGCAGTCTTCTTCTGCTTGTCGACAAAGCGGGCTTCAGCTTTTTCCATGATACTTTGATTGCCATCGGCCATCGACAAATCTCCGTTGCGCTTGAAATCGTAAAAACGAACTTGTTCGATATAAATAGGCATTCGGTCGACGATATTCAAACTTTGAAATATTTGAGATATTGCGAACATCGGAAAACGATCTGGCAAAATAATACGTTTCAATATTTTCACGTATCGCACGAATAATTCTTGGCACTCCTATCTATCGAGTGCCAATGCGCCTATACAGGAGCAGCGGTCGCCCATGCCGGCTCCAGAAAGAAATTCCCATGAAATTCCGGCCAGTCCGCGACCGGCCGGGCGACTGATTCCAACGCCAATTCAAAGAAGGAACTGTTCCGTGTCCACACAAAGCAGCAAGCCATCTCTCGCGCGTCGATGGGAAGACTACCAGCCGGCCAAATCTACGCTTTTCTGGGCATGCGCGGTAACCCTCATCGCCACACTGATCATCGGTTTCAATTGGGGCGGATGGGTGACAGGCGGCACCTCGCGCTCGCTGATGGCAACGGCCGGCGATGTAGCGCGCGGCAAACTGGCCTCGGCCGTCTGCGTCGATCGCTTCAACGCAGCGCCCGATGCCGTTGCCAAGCTTGTCGAGTTCAAAGCCCTGACCGACAGCTACAAGAAGCGGCAGTTCATTGAGACAGGCGGCTGGGCGACCATGCCCGGAGAAACATCGCCCGACAGGCTGGGCGCCACGAGCTGTGCGGTCGCTCTCGCGGCCTGAACTCTTCGACCTCTTCGAGACAAACGAACTCTTCACGAGAGCCTGAAAGACAGCCGCCGGGGCATCTTCCCCGGCGCGGTCCAGCGGCAAGGAATCGACAAATGATTACGTTCGTACCGAAGCCAAATACCGTCCCGGCGACTGAACCAGCCGAGGAAAGCCGCTTCGACCGCATTCGCCGGCTTGCCGCCGACAAGCACAGGAAAGCCGATTCCGGCACGATCCGCCGCGACCCGCAAAAGGCCGGCGACAAGCGCCCGATGTAACGGGCGCATGCCCCGGTCACGAGACGGGTGCCGCGCCGCCCTGTTCGGTGCGGCGTGCGATGAACTCATCGAGGATGCCTGACGTAGCAGCGACGGATGCCGGTGGCTGGAAGTCGGCGACCAGCCGCTTCCAGATACCCGTTGCACGCTCGGTCGCGCTCTTCGAGCCGGCCTGCGTCCAGTTGCCGAAATTCGACCAGTCGGCCACCAGCGGTTCGTAGAAGGCTGTGCGGTAGCGCGCCATTGTGTGGCCGGCCGCGAAGAAATGCCCGCCCGGCTGCACTTCGGCAATGGCTTCGAAGCCGATCGCATCCTCGTCGCCTGGTGTTGATGCGCAGAGTTCCGCGACCGTCTGCAGCGCCTCTATGTCGGTGATCAGCTTCTCGAAGGAGACGCTCAAGCCGCCTTCCAACCAGCCGGCGGCGTGGATGCAGACCGTTGCGCCTGCTAGCACCGAACCCCAGAGCGCGAACTGCGTTTCGTGGGCTGCCTGCGCGTCGGAAATGTTGGCGGCGCTGCCGCCGCCGGAGCGCCAGGGCAGGCCGGTGAAGCGCGCCAGCTGGCCGGCCCCTAGCGTCGCCTTGACGTGCTCCGGCGTGCCGAAGGCCGGTGCGCCCGACTTCATGTCGACATTGGAGGAGAACGAGCCGTAGACCACCGGCGCACCCGGCCGCACGATCTGGGCAAGGGTCAAGCCCGCCAGCGCCTCGGCATGCTGCAGCGTCAGTGCGCCGGCCACCGTGATCGGCGCCATGGCGCCGGCCAGGCAGAAGGGCGTGATGATCGACACCTGGCCGGCGCGGGCGAAGTCGATGATGCCTTGCGCCATCGGGATGTCGAGCTGGCGTGGCGAGTTGGTGTTGATGACGGTGTAGCAATGGGCGCCGGCAAGGAATTCTTCTTCGGAGAGGCCGCGCGCCAGCCTGATCATCTCGAACCCGTCCTCGACCTGCGGCGTGCCGCGCGCGAAAATGAAAGGGACTTTGTCCGACAGCGTCAGCTGGGCGCGGTTGACGGCGTAGTGGCGGAAGCGGTTGTCGACATCCTGCGGCTCTATGCACGGGCAAAGCATATGCAGCACGTCGAAATGCTGGATCAGCTTGGTCAATTCCTCAAAAGCGGCAAGCGTTCCCGGCCGCCGGCCGCGTTCGAGATCGGTGACGTTGGGCGCCCCGGCCCCGGCGAGGAAGGTCATCGAGCCGAGTTCGAGCATCAGGTCGCGGCTACGATCGCCCGCCAGCGCCCTGATGGATTTTGGCGCCGAGGCAAGTGCTGTCGCCACGATGTCGCGGCCGATGCGCACCATCTGGCTGTCCTCGTCGACAAGCGCGCCGGCGCGGGCAAAACGCTCACGCGCCTCGGGCAGCAGCACCTTGATGCCGAGTTCCTCAAGCACGCGCAGTGCCGTATCGTGGATCGCCGCCACCTGGTCGTCCGAAAAGACTGGCTGCGGCAGGAAAGGGTTCTTGAGTGACCGATAGTCCGGGCGGCGGCTGGACTCGCTGCCGGCCTCGCCGGTGCGTCCACGCCTGCGCTCGCGCCTGGTGTCGCGTGCAGCGTCATCAACCATGGCAGTTCCTCCTCATTGACGCATCGCCCTGCCCTCGGGGTCGTAGGGTGAGGTCGGAATGACGCGCGCCGGCTGCTCAACGCCGACGACATGCACCGTCAACGCGGTACCTTCCCTAGCAAAATCACTTTCGACAAGCGCCAACGCCAAGCTCTTGCCGACCGTGTAGCCATAGCCCCCCGAGGTGACGAAGCCAACGCGCCGGCTCTTGTGCCAGACCGGCTCGAAGCCGCTGGCGTCGGCGTCGACAGCATCGACCTCCAGCGTCACCAGGCATTGCCCGGCGCCACCGCCATCGCGCTCCCTCAGCGCGGCATCGCGGCCGATGAAATCGCCCTTGCCGAAGGCAATGAAACGGCCGAGCCCGGTCTGGCCGGGCGTGTAGGCCTGTGTGAATTCGCGCGACCAGATGCCGAAGCTCTTTTCCAGCCGAAGCGCATTAAGCGCATAGAAGCCGACTTCCGCCAGGCCGAGATCCTCGCCGGCCGTAAGCAGCGTGTCGCGCAACGTGGCGTGCATGGTGGCCGGACAATTGATCTCGAAGCCTACCTCACCGGCGATCGACAGGCGGGCAACCCGCGTTTGCGCCATGCCGATGTCGAACACGCCGCAGGCCATGAACGGAAGGGCATCAGCCGAGACATCCTGATGCGTCGTTCGCGCCACGATTTCCCGCGCATGCGGCCCGGTGACGAGGAAGCCGGTCATCGTGTCGGAAATGTCGGTGACAGAAACGCCCTCCGCGCCATGCGCCTCGAACCAGCGCATGTGGAATTCCCTGAGATAGTAGGAACCCATGATCCAGTACTCACCGCCGCCCCAGTTGAGGACGGTGAGATCGCCCTTCAGCCTTCCGTCATGGCCAAGCATTGGCGCCAGCCTCGCCTGCCCCGGTTTCGGCAGCCTGCAGGCGAGCAGCCGGTCGAGCCAGGCTTCCGCGCCCGGCCCGGATACAGCGTAGCGGGAGAAGGCGGAGGTATCGACGAGACCGGCGGCGTGGCGCACCTGCAGCGCCTCGTCGCCGACGATGTCGAAGGCGTTGGAGCGCTTCAGCGTGGTGTTTTCGCGAAAACCCATCGGCGCGAAATAGGCCGGGATTTCCAGGCCCCAGGACGACGTCCATTCGCATCCGGCCGCCGTCATCCCGTCATAGGCGCCGGGGCGTTTCAGCGGCCGGCCGGCCGGCAGGCGCTCGTTGGGGAAGGTCATGACGAAGCGGCGGGCATAGAACTGCCGCGTCGTTTGTTTCAAATATTCGCGGTTGGCGGCGAAGGCGCCGTAGCGGGCGATGTCCATGCCGAAAATATCGGCCTGCGGCTCGCCATGGATCATCCATTCGGCCAGCGATTTGCCTACGCCACCGCCCTGGCTGAAGCCGGCCATGACGCCGCAGGCGACCCAATAGTTGCTCAAGCCACGCACCGGTCCGACGATCGGGTTGCCGTCGGGCGTGAAGGTGAAGGCACCGTTGACCCATTTGCGGATGCCGGCCGTCGCCAGACAAGGAAAGCGCTCATAGGCCTTGGCGAGTTCCGGGCTGATGCGGTCGATGTCTTCCGGGATCAGCTCGATGCCGTAATCCCAGGGCGCGCCATCCATGTTCCAGTGTTTTGGGTTCTGCTCGTAGACGCCGAGCAGAACACCTTTGCGCTCCTGGCGGAGATAGGCAAAGCCGTCGAGATCGACGGCGAGGCCAAGCTCCTTGTCGAGCGCGGCGACCTCGGGAATGTCCTCGGTGACGAAATAGTGGTGCTCCATCGGCGTCACCGGCAGATCGACGCCGGCCATGCGGCCTAGCTGCTTTGCCCAGAGACCGCCGGCGTTGACGACATGCTCGGCGACGATCAAGCCCTGTTCGGTGAAGACGTCCCAGCTGCCATCGGCACGCTGCTTGAGGTCGAGCACGCGGTTGCGCAGGATGACATCGGCGCCGCGTTTTTTCGCAGCTCCGGCATAGGCATGGGTGGTGCCATAGGGGTCGAGATGGCCTTCGTTGGAATCGTAAAGGCCGCCCAGCACATCACTGACATCGACGATCGGGCAGATCGCCTTGATCTCGTCGGGCGTCACCAGCCGGGCGGTCTCGATGCCGACCGATTGGAATACCGCCCAGGCCGATTTCAACCACTCCCAGCGCTGCGGGTCGCTGGCCATGTTGACGCCGCCGGTCATGTGCAGGCCGGCATTCTGGCCGGACTCGGCCTCGATCTCGCGATAGAGCTTGATCGTGTAGTCCTGCAGCGCCGCGACATTCGGGTCGGCGTTCAACGCGTGGAAGCCGGCCGCGGCGTGCCAGGTCGAACCGGCCGTCAGCTCGGCGCGCTCGATCAGCGCCACATCGCTCCAGCCGAAGCGCGCCAGATGATAGAGCACCGAGGCCCCGACCACCCCACCCCCGATGACGACTGCGCGATAGTGTGACTTCACGAGCCTCTCCCCTCGTTGGAGGCCCTCACCATACAGGCACTGTACATATGTGTCTAGACACTAGTGTACAGACTGCTTGCACGCCGCTGCGCGCCATGGCACTTGTGCGGTCATGATCATGATTGCACCCCAGGACGAGCCGACGCCCGGCAACATCAAGGTGACGCGCTGGGACTGGATCAATCTGGCGCTGCAGACGCTGATTTCGGACGGCATCGAAAGCGTGCGCGTGCTGCCGCTCGGCCAAAAGCTCGGCGTCTCGCGCTCGAGCTTCTACTGGTATTTCCAGAGCCGCCAGGACCTGCTCGACCAGTTGCTCGCACACTGGCACGACACCAACACCAAGGCGATCGTCGAACGCGCCCAGCGGCCGGCCGAAAGCATCATCATGGGGGTCATGAATGTCTTCGAATGCTGGGCCGACGAGCGCCTGTTCGATCCCCGGCTGGACTTTGCCATCCGCGAATGGGCGCGCCGCTCCGACGATGTGCGGCGCATGATCGACCAGGCAGACGACGAGCGCCTCGTCGCCATCCGCGACATGTATCGCCGGCACGGCTATGACGAGGAAGACGCCTTCATCCGCGCCCGTGTGCTCTACTACATGCAGATCGGTTACTACGTGCTCGACCTCAAGGAGCCGGTCGAGGCCCGGGTCAGCCACCTCGCCGCCTATCTGCGCAGCTTCACCGGCCAGGAGCCGAGCGAGGCCGACGTGGCGCATTTCATGCGCTTCATCGCGGCGCGGTGATGCCGCCGCGGCAAAGCATTTTCCTTACCATCAACAAACCGCGCGGTGTGGCTTCGCTGCCCTTGTGAGCAGTGCTAAAATGGACGAATAGTCTTCTCCGGGGCGCCGTCCTGAAGTTGCCCGTGTGCGGCTCTCAGGTCACGGCGTGGGGCGGAATTCTGGAATGACCAGTCCTTTGATGCCACGCAAGAGAAGAGGTCCGATCGCAGCGGCGCTGCTGGCGGTGGATGCGTGGCTCGATTCTTCGCTTTATGAGATCGGCTTCAGGGCGCGCCAGTTCTGGGAAGCGGCGACGATCTTTTCCCGGCGGTTCCGTGTCAAAGGCTGGCGGCGCGGCATCATCGAGGTGCTGAGCGAAGGGTTTACGATCGGCGCCGGCGGCATCGTGGTGCTCTTGGCGCTGGCCTTGCCGGCCTTCCAGATCACCACCGGCGACTGGCGCACGCAGGGCGACTTTGCTGTCACCTTCCTCGACCGCTATGGCAACGAGATCGGCCAGCGCGGCATCATCCAGCGCGACTCGGTACCGGTCGACGAGATGCCCGACCATGTCATCAAGGCGGTGCTGGCGACCGAGGACCGGCGTTTCTTCGACCATTACGGCATCGACGTGCTCGGCTTGTCGCGCGCGATCTTCGAGAATGTGCGCGCCAATTCCGTCGTCCAGGGCGGCTCCAGCATCACCCAGCAGCTGGCCAAGAACCTGTTCCTCTCGAATGAGCGCACCTTGCAGCGCAAGATCAAGGAAGCCTTCCTGTCGCTGTGGCTGGAAGCCAATCTGTCGAAGAAGGAGATCCTGCAGCTCTATCTCGACCGCGCCTATATGGGCGGCGGCACCTTCGGCATCGAGGCGGCGGCGGACTTCTATTTCGGCAAGAGCGTCAAGGATTTGAACCTCGCCGAGGCGGCGATGCTGGCCGGCCTGTTCAAGGCGCCGACCAAATACGCACCGCACATCAACCTGCCCGCGGCGCGTGCCCGGGCCAATGTGGTGCTGTCGAACCTTGTCGATTCCGGCTTCATGACCGAAGGCCAGGTGCTGCAGGCAAGGCTGCATCCGGCCGACGTCGTCGATCGCGGCGAACAGAAGAGTCCCGACTATTTCCTCGACTGGGCCTTCGACGAGGTCAAGAAGATCGCCGCCAAGTCCGGCCAGCACTCATTGGTCGCCCACACCACTTTCGACGCCAACATCCAGAAGGCGGCCGAAGAGTCCGTCGAATTCCACCTGCGCCAGTTCGGCAAGGAATACAACGTCACCGAAGGGGCGGTGGTGGTTATCGAGACCAATGGTGCGGTCAGGGCGATCGTCGGCGGCCGCGACTATGGCGCCAGCCAGTTCAACCGCGCCACCAAGGCGCTGCGCCAGACCGGCTCGTCCTTCAAGCCCTATGTCTACGCCACAGCGATGGAGCACGGCTTCACGCCGGACTCGGTGGTATCAGGCGGCGCGATCAGCTGGGGCGGCTGGTCGCCGCACAATTACAATGGCGGCTCGGCCGGCAACGTGACGCTGATCACCGCGATCGCCAAATCGATCAACACCGTGCCGGTGCGACTGGCCAAGGACTATCTCGGCATCGGCCCGATCAAGGCGATGGCCGAGGCGATGGGCGTGGAGTCGCCGCTCGAAGGGCACAAGACCATGGTGCTCGGCACGTCGGGCATGACGGTCATGGACCAGGCGACCGGCTACAGCGTGTTCGCGCAGAACGGTTTCGTCGGTTCGCGGCACGGCATCACGCAGCTCCTCACCCGCACCGGCGAGGTGGTCTACGATTTCGCCAAGGACGCGCCGCCGCCGCACCGCGTGCTGTCGGAACAGGCGCTGAAATACATGAACACCATGCTGGCGGCAGTGCCGGTGATCGGCACGGCACGGCGCGCCCTGCTTCCCAACATCGTCGTCGCCGGCAAGACCGGCACGACGCAATCCTACCGCGATGCCTGGTTTGTCGGCTTCACCGGCAACTACACGGCCGCCGTCTGGCTCGGCAATGACGACTTCACCCCGACCAAGAACATGACGGGCGGCACGCTGCCGGCGATGGTGTGGCAGCGGCTGATGGTCTACGCGCACCAGAACATCGACCTCAAGCCGATCCCCGGCCTCGATCATCCCTTCGTCGATCCCGAAGTCGCGGCCAAGGCCGAGGAGGCGGCAAAGAAGAACGCCGAGCAGGCCGAGGCCGAAGCCGCTGCCGAGCGCCCGCCGGTGCTGTCCAGCCGCACCACGCAGACGCTGCGGGAGATGACCAAGATGTTCCAGGCAGCGCCCGTGCTCGAGCCCCCCAAGGCGCCGGAGACGCTGTCGGCGCTCTGAGCGGCCAATTCAGCCGGACGCCGGCCTTGCCACGAGCCCCTGCCCCGCGATATCCCCGAACGGCAATCCTCTCTCTGTTCCCGGCTCCTGATGCTCAAGAACGCCTTCCTGACGCTCGTCGCGCTTGCCATCGCCATCGGCGGCGGCGGCGGCAGCGTCTGGTATGCGCTGAAGGCACAGGACGGCGTCGGCGCGATCAGGATCGGCCAGTGGACCGCCTTCCCCGAGATCGGCACGCAAGCAGCCGACCCCTATTCGAAGGCACGCGTGGCGCGCGAGGGCGTGCTGGCGCTCGGCCGGGCCGAGGGGCTCTCCTTCATCGCCGAACGCGATGCCGGCGGCGACCAGCTCAGGCGCGAATGCGCCTATACGATCGAAGGCAGCTTTCCCACTGCCCGCTTCTGGACCCTCTATGCCGCCGACCAATCGCTCGGCGTGGTCGACACCGACAAGCCGAGGCTTGCGGCGTTGCAGTCCTATCAGGTGCTGCGCCAGCCCGACAATTCGGTGATCATCACCGTCGGCAACCGCCCGGCCCCCGGCAACTGGCTTCTGACCGACGGCTTCGGACGGATGTATTTCGTGCTCACCTTCTACGACACGCCGATCGCCAGCAGTACCGGCCTTTCCGATGTGACGCTGCCCAGGATCGTGAAAGCCGGCTGCAATGCGTAAGTTGCTGCACACCGTCCTGCTCGGTCTGCTTGGCGCCGGCATCGTGCATATCGTCGTCTTGATGCTGGTGCCGGAGTTTTCCGAACGCGACGCCTGGTCGCGACTGGCGATGGCCTCGGACCTCTACAAGATGACCAGGCTCGACGCCGAGGCCGGCGGTGCGCCGGTGGTGAAATCCGTCGACCCGCTGTTTTATGCAGCGGCCTGCCGCTTCGATCTTGCCGAGGGAATGGTGCGGGTCAAGGCGCCGGGAAACGTGCCGTTCTGGTCGGTCTCGGTCTATGACCGCAGCGGCCACAACCTCTATTCCTTCAACGACCACAGCGCCACCGGCGGCGTGCTCGACACCGTGGTGCTGACGCCGGCTCAGATGATCGACGTGCGCAGGGAACTTCCCGAGGAGCTGCAGGGCGCGATCTTCGTCGAAGCACCGATCGAGGAAGGCATATTCGTTATCCGCTCCTTCGTGCCCGACGACAGCTGGAAGCCTGTCGTCTCACAGTTTCTGGAGCAGAGTTCCTGCCAACTGCAGGACTATTGATTTCGACCGCGGCGCCCTAATGATGCGGAACAGGAGTCCTCGGCGCACCCGGCTTGTCCGGACCGCTTGGCCTCGCATCGCCGGTTAGCGGCGAAGGTTCGTAGCGGACGCCGGGGAAAATGATCACCGCCGCCGGCGTGCCGGTGTTTTGACTTGCTCGATTGGTTGGTGCCGTTCGCGGCACGAAAGACAGTACCATGCCCATGGTTCGCGCATTCCTCTCGGTTGCCCCGGAGCACAACGCAACGCCTCCAAATGTGATTAAGGCGGGCAGAGGGTTAACGGAGCGCTAACGGATCGTCGCTAACTTGATCTTTGTTCTTGGTAATCGCGAAACCGACACAGTCCCGGTCGAGCGTGGTCCAGGTCGTGTCGAGTGTCGGGCGTATCCTCCGTGTCATCTTCGGATTTCAGGCAAATCGCTATTCGGGCTGAAGCGGGAAAGGCCGAAAGGCTGTTCCGCGCCGTGGTGTCGGCATTCTGCTCGCTGACCCGGCCGTCGCGCCGCGAGATCGCCCAGCTCGAAGATCTGACACTGCCGCTGTTCGACGAGGTGTCGGTCGAATCGCGCCGCTATGTCGCCGCAGCCCTTTCCGAATGCGAATATGCGCCCAACGCGCTGGTGCGGCGGCTGGCCGAAGAGCCGGTCGATACCGCCGCTCCCCTGCTCATCCGCTCGCGGGCGCTGAGCGACATCGACCTCATCGCGCTGATCGGACGGCACGGCCTGCCGCATGCGCGCGCCATTGCGCGGCGCAAGGACCTGAACCCGACCATATCGGATCTGATCAAGGCGCTTGAAAAGCCGACGCTGGTCAGGATGCGGCCGCCGCAGACTATCGTGACGGCAATGCCGGCGAAGGAAGTGGCCGCCAATGCCGCGGGCGCGGAAACGCAGGAGCCACCCGGCAATGCCGCCGAGAACGCAAGGCGCCGGCTGCGCGCGATGATGCGCCCCGATGCGGCGGGCAAGGATGCCTGCGTCAACCCGTTCCTCGGCCAGGCGAGCTACGCCAAGCTGCGCGAGACGGCGCTGACCGGCAATGCAGCCTTCTTCCAGACCGCACTTGCCGATGCGCTCGACATCGATTTCCAGACGGCACGGTCGCTCATCGAACAGTCGAGCTATGCCGCGCTGCTTACCGCGCTCAAGGCACTCGATATCAGCGAGGACCGGGCCTTCCTGATCGCGGTCGCCGTCTATCCCAGCGAGTTTCCGCATCCACAGGCAATCCGGCTGTTCCTAGATCGTTACCGGCTGCTGCATCGCGAGGCGGCGCTGGACAGGGTGCGCGGCTGGAAGGCCGAGACATTGTCGCGGGCGATCCGTGACAGCGGCCAGGGCAGTGCAAACTCCGACGCGCGCGAAGCGTTGAACAGTGACGACTCGGCGCCCAGCCACAAGGCGTCCTAATCCAGCCTTATTCCGTCTTGACCGAAAGCAGTTCCTCGATCGGAACGGCGCCGGCCTCGATCTCGACCACCCAGATATCGGTATCGAATTTCTTCTCGCGCTCCAGCCTGGCGTCGAGCACGGTGGCATCGTCGCCCGAGCCGAGCAGGGTGAAGAAACGGTCGTCGGGCCTGGCCGAATCGTAGCTCGTTTGCGGCGCTGGCCCGAACAGGGCGATCTCGCCCAGCCTGCTTCGCGCAAGCACGAAGACGGCGCCAGCCTCGGCGGCACCGCGCTTGACCACCGCGGCAAAGCCACCAGCGCCGAACACCCGGCGCAACAGGGCCGACACCCACAGATCAGTGGTTACACGCATGGGAGGTTTCCGGTCGACATGCGCGGCTCCTTACAGCATCGCGCCGGAAACAGGAACGGTTCGGTCAGCCACTGCCCCAAGGGTCAGTTCGTCAGGCCGATCTCGCGCATCTTGACGTAGACGACCTCGTCGGGCTCGCCGGTTTCGGGCAGGCCGAAAAGCGACTGGAATTCCTTGATCGCCGCCTTGGTGCGGGCGCCGACGACGCCGTCGAGTTGCATGTCGTCATTGCCGAACGCCTTCAGCCCGGCCTGGATCTTGACGATGCGGGCATCGGGCGCCTGCGCCTCTGCATTCGCCGGCGCGGAGGCCGGGATGGGCGTGGGCGTAGAATCAGTGGCGGCCGGGGCGGCAGCGGTGTCCACGGGCCGCGGCGCCGGATGCGGAATGCCTGCTGTCGTCTGCCGGGCGCCCAGCTGGTCGAGCAGCACGGCGTCGATTTCGCCCGAGGCGGCCAGACCGACTTTTTGCTGGTAGGCCTGGATGGCTTTGCGCGTGTTGGGACCGGAAATGCCGTCGACGGTGCCGGAGTAGAAATCGAGGTCCTTCAATATGCCCTGGACCTCTTCGATTGTTGGGTCGCTTTTGACCGGCGCCGGACGCACGATGTTGATGGTGGTTTCGGGCTCGTCTGAGCCTGTGCGCGGAAAGTCCTCGATGCTCCTGGTGGCAAAGAACGCGCCGGCGTGCGGAAACGGCTGGTACCAGAGCGCATTGGCCGAGACGTAAAACAACGTGACCAGGAATGCGGTCGAGCCACCGACCAAGACGGGGTTGCGCGAGATCATGCCGCCGACGGCCATCGCGCCGTCCTCGAAGGCGCTGCCGCGGCGTTTGACCGCCTTAGCCTGTTTTGCGGAGCGAGCCATTCCTGTCCCCCTTCGTCATCACCGCGGGCATCGGCAGCACGCTGCCGTCCTTGCCCTTCGAACGTCCCTTCGGCCCGTTCACCGGCAGGCTGATCGTCACCATGGTGCCCTCGCCCAGCATGCTCTCGATCGACATCGTGCCGTCGTGCAGCGCCACCAGGCCCTTGACCAGCGACAGGCCGAGACCGGTTCCCTCGAAGCGGCGCGAATAGTCGTTCTGGATCTGCATGAACGGCTTGCCGAGATTTTCAAAATCCTCCTCCGCAATGCCGATGCCGGTGTCGCTGACCCAGAAATGCAGCCGCGAGCCGACCCGCTTGGCGCCGACCACGACATCGCCGCCGTCGGGCGTGAACTTGATGGCGTTGGAGACGAGGTTGATCAGGATCTGCTGCACGGCGCGGCGATCGGCATTGATCTCGCCAGAGTCGGGGGCGATCTGCGTCGTAAGGCGGATGCTCTTGGCCTGGGCCTGCAGCTGCATCATCGACCGGCACATGTCGACCGCTTCGACGAAACGGAACGGTTCCGGCTCGGTCGCGTAGGCGCCGGCCTCGATCCTGGAGACATCGAGAATCGAGGTGACGACGCCGAGCAGATGCTGGCCGGAGTCCCTGACCAGGCCGACATATTCCTTCTGGCGCGGATCCTTGAAGGCGCCGAACATCTCATGCAGCAGCATGTCGGAAAAGCCGATGATGGCATTCAAAGGCGTGCGAAGCTCGTGGCTGACCACCGCCAGGAAACGGCCCTTGGCTACTTCGGCGGCCGCGGTCGCCTCTTTTGCCGCGGCAAGCTCTTCGCGCAGCCCGGCGACGTCGTCGTTTTCGCGCAGCAGCAGCGTGAACACATCCTGCTGATGCTCGGCCCGCATCAGATCGAGGCGGAACGGCCTGAAATTGTCGGACGAAGCGCCGTCGCTCGGCAGCCGGACGCGCAGGTCGACCCGGCGCGCCACGGCTCCGTCGCGCATGTCGGCGAGCGCGCTGAGGTAGGCGACACGGTCGGAGAGATGGACGCGCTCGAACAGGCCGGCGCCGAACAAAAGCTCCGGCGGCAACTTCAGAATGCTGCGCGCCTTGGCCGAGGCATCCAGCACCTCGCCATGTCTGGCAACGCGCAGGACAACCGCATCGATCATATGCTCGAGATGGTCGTCGGCAGGGGTCGCATGCCCAGCGTTGGCGGGGTTGCGCAGCGCCGTCAGCCGCACAGCCAACGTCAGCGCCCAGGCCAGCGGCAGCAGCCAGTGCCAAGCCGCGATTTCCGACGGACCGAGCGGCAGGATGGAGCCGGCAAAGGGCTGCAGCAGGATCGCTGCGAGCGCGCACAGCGCACCCCACAGGCCAGCGCGCCGCGATCCGCCGATCCACCAGGCTTCGAACGGCAATGCCACGGCAAGCAGGGCAATCGGCGAGGCCAGGCCGCCTGCGGCCAAGATCGCGCCGGCAAGCGCGAGGCCGCCCATAGCGAGCGCCGCTTGGCCGGCCAAGGCCATCCGGCCCGTCGCGGCGACCAGCAGGGCGGCGAACCAGCACAGGCCGAAGGCAGCGAAGATCGCAACCACTGTGACGGCCGCGCCCAGGCTGGAGGTGACCAGCGTCACCGCGGCGCCTGCGGCAAGGAAGGGGGCTGCCAGCATGACGCCGATGAACCGGCGCTGACGCAAGCGCTCATCCGGTGCGGTGATGGTCGGATGAACCATACGTTCGCAGCCGGCCGCTATCGCGCCAGGCAATTCGACGTATGTGGCCGTAATCGAACTCAACGCACTCGCACCCGGTCGTGAATTGCCCTGCTTTTTGCAGGTCGCTTTTATTGATCTGAAACTCGCATTGAGCGTTTAAGGAATGGATAAGGCAGGACCCGACCGACGCCAGGCCCGCGGCAAATATCGGGACGCCGGCACAGCAAAGCCCGGCGATCTGCCGTCATGGTAAATGGAGCGTTATGCGGATCGGGCGCCACCGTGCCTTCGGCCCAGGCTGCCAGCGTCGCTCCGTGCCCGAGAATACCCATAAAAATCAACCAGATGGATGGTTACTGCTTGATGAACAAAATCGACAACTTTCAAGTTAAATCGATTGCAAAACCAATCGTTTCGAATTTGCCTAAAATTTGAGGAAAATCCTCGGTTTCGGCGCAAGCCGTCCTTTGCGCGGGCGTGTCACTATCCTGCCCATAAAAGAGGTCATGCCAACGGATGCATGATCCGGTCACGACGAGAGGGCATTGAGATGGGCTTTCTTATAAGGGCGGCTTTCTGGTTCTCGCTGGTGCTTCTGGCGCTGCCGCTGAATGTTGGCACCGACGAGGCCGGCCACGAAAGCGTCGGGCCGATCCAGGCCCTGTTTGCGGCGCGCGAAGCGGTCGGCGACATCGCCGGCATTTGCGAGCGCAAACCCGATGTCTGCGAGACCGGCAAGTCCGCCATGCACACGATTACTGCCCGGGCCAAGGAGACCGCCAAGATCGCGGCCGCCATGCTCGACGACCAGCAGCAAACGGGCGGCAAGCAGGCTGCCGGGCTCGATACCACGGTTGCCACCGGCAGTGTGGCCGAGACTATCGTCCTGCCGGCGACAGTCGAGATACCGGTAAGACTGCCGACGACCAACTGAGACCTTTTCCTGCCGCAGATCTTGGCGACACCGCAGGCGCGTCCGACCTCTCGACGCCTGCGGTGTTTTTCTTCTTTTTCCGTGACGCGACAGTGCCGGATGACTATATCCGGTATGATGATGACGACGATCCAGACGATCCGCGACGACTTTTCCCTGCTCGACGAGTGGGAAGACCGTTATCGCTATGTGATCGAATTGGGCGAAGCGCTGCCGCCATTTCCGGATGCCGAGCGTACCTCCGCCAACAAGGTGCCGGGCTGCGTCAGCCAGGTCTGGCTGACCACCGAACAGGGACCGGGCGCCGATCCGGTCATCTCTTTCAAGGGCGATTCCGACGCCCATATCGTGCGCGGCCTGGTCGCCATCATGCTGGCACTATTTTCGGAACGGCCGGCGAGCGAAATCCGGGAAACCGACGCGGAAGCGACGCTGAAAGGCCTCGGCCTCGACGAACATCTGTCGCCGCAGCGCGCCAATGGCCTCCGCTCGATGGTCAAGCGCATCAAGCGCGACGCCGATGCGGCGCTGAAGCAGACCGCCTGACCGGACATAAGCCGGCGTGAGGGCTGTTCGTCTGCCCGGCGGCCGGTTTGCCGTAGATAAAAAATCCATTCAAAGCAAAACGGCGCCCGCAGGCGCCGTCTGTCGTCGAAACGAAATCAGGAAGAGCCGGTATCAGCGGCCCTTGCGCTTGCGGCCGAGACCCATCTTCTTGGCAAGCTGCGAGCGAGCCGCGGCATAGTTGGGAGCAACCATCGGATAGCTTGCGTCCAGGCCCCACTTCTCGCGGTATTCGTCGGGCGTCAGATTGTAGTGGGTCATCAGGTGGCGCTTCAGCGACTTGAATTTCTTGCCGTCCTCGAGACAGACGATGTAGTCGTCATGGACTGAGCGCTTCGGGTTCACCGCAGGCTTCTGCTTGTCGGCGACAGGCGCCTCGGCGGTTCCGCCCACGCGCCCGAGAGCGGCATGGACATCGGCGATAAGGTTCGGCAGTTCGCCGACCGGCACGGGATTGTTGCTGACATAGGCGGCCACCACATCGGCGGTCAGCTCGATCAGCGCATCGCTGTTTCTGGAAGGTGTTTCGACGATATCCATCATATTCAGACCCCAACGAGAGTTGTTTCTAACTGCGCCCTTTTTTGGCAGGGCATCGCGCGAATTTTCGTGCAGGTGAGAGACTCTGCGATTCGCGTCGGGGAATCTTAATGAGCCTACTAACCAAGTAAGTCAATTCGCATATTGCGTTATATTCAGCGATAATAATCAAATATTCGCCGTTCAGCTTCAAACTTTCGTGCGATTTGTAACTTAGCGAGATTTTTCTGGTCAGACCAGCGCCGGCTGACGCGACGTCAGGCCCCCGTTACATCAGCAGCAACAGCTAAAAGGAGCGTAATGCTTCGGCTTTGCTTGACCTGAAACAGGTCGAAAGGTTTCCCGATCCTAATGAAATCATGGGTTGCAGTGCGTTACTGGTGCGCGCGACCTGAGCGGCAGGGAACAGGGCCGGTCAATGGGGCGTGATGTACTTCCCATAGACCCAGCCGGTGACGAAATGGCCGTTCTGTGCCGGGTCATGCCAGATTTCGCACCAGCGATAGCGGATCTTCTGTTCCTGCTTCCAGTTCGGCTGGCCGGCGATATCGAGCAGGTTTATGCCGCCGGTGCATTTGCCAGTCATCTGCAAGACTGTCCCATTGGGGTAGGCAGCCTGCTTCTGCGATTCACCTGATGGATATTTGCGTGCGTTGAGCGTGTCGCCAAACGGCACGTTGGCCACTTGCCAAGCCGCGAACACGGTTGCATGAGACTGACCGGTGAAGGCCAGAACAGTCGAAGCAACGGCGAGAGCCGCAGCGGTACGAAAATAGAATTTCATCATCTCTCCTCCGGCCCATCTCCTGAGAGCCGCCCTCACCCTGCCGTCCTGCCCTTGAACCGGTGCTGATCGGCGTGTTCATTTGCCATTCAAACAACTTCCCAGCGAGACGCAATGACCAGGACACCAGCATTTCCGACCGCCAGCCCGCCGCAGCCCGAGAAACGGCCTGTTTTCGACACGCATCACGGCTTCACCCGTACCGACGACTATGGCTGGCTGCGCGCCGATAACTGGCAGGCGATGTTCAGGGATCCTTCCCTGCTCGACGGCGACATCCGCGCTCATCTCGAAGCCGAGAACGCCTACCAGGCAACGCTGACCGCCGATATGGCCCCGCTGCGGAAGCAACTTTTCACGGAGATGAAAGGGCGCATCAAGGAAGACGACTCCACCGTGCCGATGAAGGATGGCGCTTACGCCTACGGCTCGTCCTTCAAGCTTGGCGGCGAGCAGCCGCGCTATTTCCGCACGCCGCGCGACGGCGGCGACGAGCAGATCCTGCTTGACGGCGACGCGGAAGCCGAGGGCAAGGCCTATTTCAGGCTCGGCGGCGTCGACCATTCGGCCGACCACGGGAAGCTTTTATGGGCGTTCGACGACAAGGGCTCTGAATTCTTCACGCTTCGCGTGCGGGATCTCGCCAGCGGCAAGGAACTGACGGATCAGATCCCCGATACGGGCGGCGGCGGCGTCTGGGATGCGGGGGACAGCGGCTTCTTCTACACAAGGCTCGATTCCAACCATCGCCCGTCCAAGGTGTTGTTCCACGCGCTTGGCGACGGAACCGAAAACGACCGGTTAGTCTATGAGGAAACCGATCCCGGCTTCTTCATGGATGTCGGCGGCACGCGCTCCAACGAGTGGATCCTGATCGGCATCAACGATCACGAGACATCCGAATACCGGCTGATGCGCGCCGGCGATCCGCTTGCCGAGCCGAAGCTAGTGGCGGCGCGCGAGAGCGGCCTGCAATACGATCTCGAGGAAGGCGGCGACGTCTTCTTCATCCTGACCAATGCCGACGGCGCCAAGGACTTCAAGATCATGACGGCGCCGGCTGACGATCCGGTGCGCGCCAACTGGCAAGAGTTGGTGCCGCACGAAGCCGGCCGGCTGATCCTGTCGGTGATCGGCTTCAAGGAGCATATGGTCCGTCTTGAGCGCAAGGAGGGCTTGCCGCGCATCGTCGTGCGCGATCGCAAGAGCGGCGAGGAACATCTCATCTCGTTCGACGAGGAGGCGTTTTCGCTTGGCCTGTCCGGATCCTATGAATACGACACCGAGTTCATGCGCTTTACCTATTCGTCGATGACGACGCCGGCGCAGGTCTTCGACTACAACATGCGCACCCGCGAGCGCGTGTTGCTGAAGACCCAGGAAGTGCCTTCCGGCCACGACCCGGACCACTATGTCACGCGCCGCCTGATGGCACCGGCCGCCGATGGCGAACTGGTGCCGATCTCGCTGATCCATCATCGTGACTCGCCGCTCGACGGCACAGCACCTTGCCTGCTCTATGGCTATGGTTCCTACGGCATCACCGTGCCGGCCGCCTTCAACACCAACTGCCTGTCGCTGGTCGACCGCGGCTTCGTCTATGCGATCGCCCATGTCCGTGGCGGCAAGGACAAGGGCTATGGCTGGTACGACGACGGCAAGCGGCAGCACAAGATGAACACCTTCACCGACTTCATCGCCTGCGCCCGCCATCTCGTCGCCGAGCGCTACACGGCGCATGACCGTATCGTCGCGCAAGGCGGCTCGGCCGGCGGCATGCTGATGGGGGCGGTCGCCAACATGGCGCCGGAGTGTTTTGGCGGCATCGTCGCCGAGGTCCCGTTCGTCGATGTGCTCACCACCATGCTCGACGCGACGCTGCCGCTGACGCCGCCGGAATGGCCGGAGTGGGGCAATCCGATCGCCTCTGCGGAAGACTACCGGACGATCTCAGCCTATTCCCCCTATGACAATATCGCCGCGCTCGACTATCCGCCGATCCTGGCGCTGGCGGGGCTTACCGACCCGCGCGTCACCTATTGGGAGCCGGCCAAATGGGTGGCGCGGCTGCGCGAGCGCAAGAGCGGCGACAATCAGGTGCTGTTCAAGATCAACATGGACTCAGGTCACGCCGGCGCCTCCGGCCGCTTTTCCAGGCTGGAGGAGATCGCCTACACCTATGCCTTCGCGCTCAAGGTGACCGGCAAGGCCGATCTTGCCGGATGAATGCGATGCGATGACCAGTCATTGCCTTCCGTTCCGCAACGTGGCTTTCATTGGTGGCGAAAGTAACGGAGACGCGCAGCGATGATCGACCTCGCCACATTGATTGCCTATGTCGCGGTTGTGCTTGGCTTTGTCTTCGTTCCGGGCCCGGCCACTCTGCTGACGGTGGCGCGGGCGACGAGTTCGGGAACGAAGGTGGGCATCGCGACCGGCGCCGGGATCGCGGCCGGCGACGTGTTTCACACCTTCATGGCGATGGTCGGCATCTCAGCGATCATTGCCACTTCGGCAATGCTGTTCAGCATCATAAAGTATATCGGCGCGGCCTATCTCGTCTATCTCGGCATTCGCGCCATCATCGAGAGAGCGCCGGCCGATCCGGCAGCCGGCGCGCTTGCGATCTCTGCTGGCAAGGCATTTCGGCAGGCCGTGCTGACCGAGATGCTCAACCCAAAGACCGCCCTTTTCTTCCTTGCATTCCTTCCCCAGTTCGTGCGGCCCGAAAACGGATCGGTGATGCTCCAGTTGGCGACATTGGGTGCCATCTTTGTTTTACTCGGCCTCTTCAGCACGGTGATTTTCGCGGTGGGCGCGAGTGGGCTCGGCACTTTCCTACGCCGAAATCCTGCCGTGCAGAAATGGCAGGGCAAGGTTGTTGGCGGCATCTATTGCGCCCTCGGCATCCGTCTGGCGCTGCAGCAGCGCTAGAGCCATGGCAGGCGATGTGCCGGCACGGCTCGTATATCGCCTTGGGTAATGATTTTTTGATTTGCGCATGACCTTTTTCGAAGCTTTGAATCAGCGGCAGGCGCTGCTGATTTTCCGCTCGCAATTGCCATCGCCGCGCGCTACCCAATGCCCGGCTTTTTCAGAGCCGCACCTGCCAGTCACAATCTCGCAAGGGTCCGCCATGCTGCTCGTCGACGTCTATCTCGACAAATCGCCCATCCAGGGCATCGGCGTCTTCGCCAAGAAACACATTCCACGGGGCACGCTGGTCTGGAAGCTCGACCCGCGGTTTGACCGGCTGATCGAAGTCGACACGTATGAGGGGGAGACCGGGCCGGTGAAGGGCTATCTCGACCGCTATTCCTATCCTGATCGGCGCAACCCCGGATACATCGTCTTCGAAGCCGATGACGCGCGCTATATGAACCACGCCGATGAACCGAACTGCGACGTCTCCTCGCCCGAGGAGACTTACGCGTTGCGCGACATCACGCCCGGCGAGGAACTGACCTGCGATTACAACCATTTCTTCGAAACCGGTTTCGACTTCCTGGGCGATCGTCACCCGTAGTCGAAAACCAGGGTCCGGACTCATAACCAGTAGCTGACGATGGCCACGAGGCAGACGGCGGCAAGGAAGTTCGTCGCCGATCGATCGTATCGTGTGGCGACTCGGCGGAAATCCTTGAGGCGTCCGAACATGCGCTCGATGGCGTTGCGATCGCGGTAAAGGAACGGCGAGAAGCAAATTCTCCAGCGCCGGTTGGCCTTGAGTGGGATGTTCGGCATTGCCCCTTTACCCTCGACCTTGTTGCGGATTGCGTTGCTGTCATAGCCCTTGTCGGCATGCACGATCGGGCTCTTGGGCATCTGCTCCAGAAGCAAATCCCCGGCGGTGCAATCGGCGACCTGGTCACCGGTCAAAAGGAAAGCGATCGGGCGGCATAGGCCATCGGTCAGGGCGTGGATTTTCGTGGTTCGCCCACCACGCGATCGGCCGATCGCCTGATTTTGTTCCCCCCTTTGCCGCCTGAGGCGCAGCGATGCGCCTTCACCGCCGAGGAGCCGATGAGCACCTCCGCCGGTGTTCCGCCAGCCGAGACCAGGGCATGGAAGATGTCGACCCAGATGCCCTTGGCTGCCCATCGGACGAAGCGGTTGTAGAGCGTCTTGCGCGGGCCGTAGGCATCCGGTGCGTCGACCCAACGACCGCCTGATTTCAGGACATGCACGATGCCGCTGATTACCCGGCGATCATTAACCCGCCGCTTGCCGCGTGTGTCAGTTGGCAACAGCGCCGCGAGTCGCCCGAACTGCTCCTCGGTCAGCCAGAAGTAATCGCGTTTCATCCTTGTAGTCTCCCTTTGCGGCGAAATCCCCGTTGATTCCGTGCCTCCTTTGGACCACTGTCCCTAAATCGGGCAAAAGGCCGCGCCCGGATGAAGGACTCAGGGGGAGCGCAATGCCCAACGCCTTCACCACTCTCGTCGGCATAGAAATTCCGATTGTCCAGGCGGCCTTGGGTGGAGCTACTTCTCCGCAATTCGCCGCCGCGGTGAGCAATGCAGGCGGTCTCGGGATGCTCGCCCTCGGCTGGAATCCGCCTGAAGCGGTACGCGCAGAAATTCGGGCCACCAAGGCCCTGACCAAACGGCCGTTCGGCGTCAATCTCGTGTTGACTTATCCGCAGGAGGAGCGCCTCGCGATCTGCTTGGAAGAAGGCGTGCCGGTAGTCTCATTTTTCTGGGGCCAGGCAGGTTCGCTGACGGCTGCGGCGCATCGTGGCGGGGCAAAGGTCCTGCATACGGCAGGAGGCGCCGAACAGGCTCGGATATCAGCCGCAGATGGTGCCGACGCAATCGTCGCGCAGGGCTGGGAGGCGGGTGGCCACGTTTACGGTACAGTTGCCACGATGGCGTTGGTTCCGGCGGTTGTTGACCAGGTCGCGCCAGTCCCCGTTCTTGCTGCCGGTGGCATTGCGGATGGACGCGGTCTAGCCGCGGCGATGGCACTTGGTGCCGCGGGCGCTTGGATCGGTACCCGCTTTCTCGCGAGCATCGAAGCTCCAATCCACCCGCGCTATCGCGACCGCATCCTCACAGCCAAGGAGACGGACACAGAATACGGGACTGTTTTCGATGTCGGCTGGCCCGACGCTCCGCACCGTAGCCTCCGCAACAAAACGATTGAAGCTTGGGAGGCAGCCGGACGCCCGCCGGCGGGTAGGCGTCCCCACGAAGGCGCGGTCGTTGCAAAGTCGCCATATGGCGACGTGGTTGCATACCAATCTCATACGCCGGGATCGGGTGACGAGGGCGATATCGACGCCCTTGCCCTATGGTCGGGCCAAGGCGTCAGCCTCGTCCGCCGCGTCCAGCCGGCCGCCGAGATTGTCCGCGAAATCAGCGACGAGGCGCGGGCAATCCTCGCACGGCTTGGGAACGATCCATCTTTCTAAGGCCTGTGTAGGAAGTACCGCCGATCTCAATCGCGAACTTATGGGTCCGGACCCTAGTTCTCTGGCTTCTTGCGTGCGGGATAGCCGTTGGGATGCGACGGGGCCGCCTTGAGATAGGCGGCGATGGCCGCGCGGTCCTCGGGCATCAGTTGGGCCATGTTCCTTTGCACATCGACCATCGCACCGCCCACAGAATCGAAATCCGGCGTGAAGCCGGTTTCGAGATAGTTGGCGATGTCGGCCTCGGACCAGTCGCCGATGCCGCCCTCGCCCGAGGTGATGTTGGGGACGATGCCGCTGCCCTCGGCGGCGGTCGCGCCCGCCAGCCACACGGCCTTCTTCGTTCCCCCCGCAAGATCGCGCGGCGTGTGGCATTCGCCGCAATGGCCGGGTCCCTCGACCAGATAGCGGCCCGCCATCACCGGATCCGGCGTGCCTTCAGGCAACGCGATCACCGGCTGCGGGCTGAGATAGAGCAGCTTCCACAGGCCTATGCCGCGGCGGATGTTGAAGGGAAAGCCGAGCGTATGGCCCGGCGCCTTGCCGGCCACCGCCGGAAGCGTCTTCAGGAAGGCGTAGAGGTCGGCAATATCAGATGGTTTCATGCGGGCGTAAGACGCGTAGGGAAACGCCGGATAGAAGTGCTCGCCGCCCGGCGACACGCCTTTCAGCATGGCGTTGGCCAGGTCTTCCTCGGACCAGGCGCCGATGCCGTCCTTGGCATCCTGCGAAATGTTCGGTGGCACAAAAATGCCGAACGGTGTCTTGAGCTGGAGACCACCGGCCAGTTGCAGACGCGCCTCGCCTTGCGAGCGGGGCTTGGCATGACAGGAGGTGCAGCCTCCGGCATAGAAGATGCGTTTGCCCCTGGCGGCATCGCCGGGGCCGAGCTGCGCCAGGGTTTCAGCGTCGAGCCTGGCCGGCGCCGACAGGAACCACACGGCAACAGCGCCGACGCCGCCAAGAACGAGGGCGGCGCCAATGAGCTTTTTCAGCACGGGCATTGCCCGCCGTCAGCCCTTCTTGATCCTGTAGCCCTGGTGGCAGGTGCCGCAATCCCCGCCGATCGTGTTGAACTGCGCCTTGAGGGCATCGACATCGGCGGGTGCGGCCGCGACCGCCGCCTTGACGTCGGCGACATACTTGTCGTTGCCCGCCTTGAAGCCGGCCGTGTCTTCCCAGATCTTCGGTGAGGCCGTGGTATCGCCCTTGTCGCTGCCGGCTGGAAAGTGGGCATCGATGTCAAGTTTCTCGGCATTCGCCTCTAGCGACTGCAACGCAGTGAGAACGGCGGCAGCGTCGAATGCCTCCTCGCCTTTGACCACTTTCGATAATCCGCCGGCGATCTTTCCACGTTCCTTCATCAGAGCCTGGCGATCCAGTATCGGGTCGGCAAACGCCGCCGAACCGGCAAAGGCGAGCATAGAGATGGCGATGACAAGCTTTCTCATTCAATTGGCTCCATGGTGAAGATAGTTCGAGACAGAACGATAACGGCGTGGATGACCTGAATATTCCCCCTTCCGTGGGTGGCTATTTTGTCGGACGCTGTTTCAAACGCGGAAAAAGAAAAGCCCCGGACGTCCGGGGCTTTTCAAAAACTGCGATCAGGCCTTTACGTAGAGTTCGAGGACATGGTCCCAGTTGATGAGACTGTCTACGAAGGCCTCGAGATATTTCGGCCGGGCATTGCGGTAGTCGATGTAATAGGAGTGCTCCCAGACGTCGACGCCGATGATCGGCGTGGCGCCATGGACCAGCGGGTTCTCGCCGTTCGGCGTCTTCGAGATCGCCAGCTTGCCGTCCTTGACCGAAACCCAGGCCCAGCCCGAGCCGAACTGGGTGGTGCCGGCGGCGATGAAGTCCGCCTTGAACTTGTCGTAGCCGCCAAGATCGCTGTCGAAGGCCTTCTGCAGCGCGCCCGGAAGCTTGGAACCGCCGCCGCCCTTCTTCATCCACTTCCAGAAATGGATGTGGTTATAGTGCTGAGCGGCGTTGTTGAAGAGCCCGGCGTTCTTGCCGAAGGACTGCTTCACCACGTCCTCGACCGACAGGTCGCCCATCCCGGCCTCGGCGGCCAGCTTGTTGCCGTTGTCGACATAGGCCTTGTGGTGCTTGTCGTGGTGGTATTCCAGCGTCTCCTTCGACATGTAAGGCTGGAGCGCCTCGTAGTCGTACGGCAGAGCGGGCAATTCGAAAGCCATGGATGGTACTCCCTCATGGAAAAATCCGGTGTCGATACCGGACTAACATAGGTCTGGAATGATTAGGGACAACTCCGGAATGAAGCGCCGGTTCCCTTTCTAGAGAGGTTCCGGAAAACTGTCACACGGTTTTGCGAACGGACCCTGCGTCAAAACAAACGTGGCGCCGCAAGTCGCCTGGCGACTCAAGCGGCGGACGTCGAATGCGCCCAGTCCCAATAGAGCTCACGCGCCTTCTTGGCCACCGGCCCCGGCTGCAAGTTGCGCTCCTCGATGCGGGTGATCGGCACGACCTTGGAATGGTTGCCGGTCGAGAAGATCTCGTCCGCCTCGAGGAAGTCGCGCACCGACAGCGTCTTTTCCGTGGTCTTGAAACCGTAGTCGCCGAGCAGGTTTATGGTGCGCGAACGGGTGATGCCGGACAGGAACGTGCCATTCGCGGCCGGCGTCAGCACATGGCCGTCCTTGACCAAGAAAATGTTCGAGGTACCGGTCTCGGCGACATTGCCCAGCATGTCCAGCACCAGCGCATTGTCGAAGCCGCGCATCTTGGCTTCGAGGATGGCGCGGCCATTGTTGGGATAAAGGCAGCCGGCCTTGGCATTGGTCGGCATGGTCTCGATGGTCGGCCGCCGGAATGGCGACACGGAGACCGAAAAGCCCGCCGGCGAGATCATTGGCGATTCGTAGAGGCAGAGGCAGAAGCGGGTCGACGCCGGATCGGCCGGCACGCCCATATAGCCGCCATGCTCGGCCCAGTACATCGGCCGGATGTAGACCGCCGTCTTGCCGTCGAACTTCTTCAACCCGTCCCAGGTCAGCCCGACGATCTTGTCGGTGGTCATGGTGGGTTTCAGGCCAAGCGCGATCGCCGACGCATTCACCCGCGCTGCATGAAGCTCGAGGTCGGGGGCGACGCCTTCGAACCAGCGGGCGCCGTCGAAGACGCTGGTGCCAAGCCACATGGCGTGGCTGCGCGGTCCGAGAATGGCGACATTGCCTTCATGCCAGTCGCCGTCGACGAAGGTCCATGTCGCGGATTGCGCCGCAGCTGCCAGTGTCATCGCTTGCTTCCCTGGATGATATTCCGGGGCAGCATAGGAAGATGCTTTGGCGGCTGCCGTCAACCGGCATCGCCGAGAATCGTTCAGGCCAGCATGAGCGGCATGCAATCAATGCTTGCGCCTTTTGCCTGCTCGCCTCAAAACTGTCGCCATGCATCACGCAGCCTATGTTTTCGACGCCTACGGCACGTTGTTCGACGTGCATGCCGCCGTGCGCCGCCATGCCGACCAGATCGGGCCGGACGGCCAGCTGCTGTCCGAAATCTGGCGCGCCAAGCAGCTCGAATATTCCTGGGTCAGGACACTGATGGGCGCCTATGCCGATTTCTGGCAGCTGACCGAGCAGGCGCTCGATTTCGCATTTCGCAAGGTGCCCTCGGCGGACAAGGGGCTGCGGACCAAGCTGCTCGACGCCTATTGGCGCCTCGACTGCTATCCCGAGGTGCCGGCCGTGCTCAAGGCGCTCAAGGCGTCGGGCGCAAAGCTCGCCATCCTCTCCAACGGCTCGCCGGAGATGCTGGAGGCGGCGGTCAAATCCGCCGCGCTCGACCAGGTGCTGGACGACGTCTTTTCCGTCGATCAAGTCAGGCGCTTCAAGACCGACCCGTCGGTCTACGACATGGTGAGCACGGGCTGGCGTCTCTACCCGGCAGCCGTGTCGTTCCAATCCTCCAACCGCTGGGACGTCGCCGGCGCCACCAAATTCGGTTTCCGCACGGTGTGGATCAACCGCGCCAACCAGCCTGACGAATACAAGGATTTCCCACCGGGACTGATCCTGCCCTCGCTCGAAGGCCTGCTGACCGGTGGCTGAGACCGCGCCCGCCCATGGTTTGAGGCGTGTCGCGCGGCCTGTTGCTGTTGGGCAACAGATGCACGGCAGTCACAGCTTTGCCTTTGTTTGTCCACCGTCAGGCCAGAATCGGAACCGCCTATCGCCGCCAACCGTCAGGTGGACCGCACGCTCGCTACATTCACGCTTTCCTGCAAACTAAGACCTAGAAAAGGCAACCATGTTCACACCCGATTCGTCCTCCCTTCGCCTGAGCCGCCGCGGCTTTCTTAATGCCGCCGCGCTCGGCGCAGCCTCGGTCGCGGTTTCCGCCTGTGGCACGGTCGGGCAGCAGCCGGTCGAGCCGCCACCGCCGGCCTATGTCGAGCCGCCCCTGTCCGATTATGCGATGATGTACGGTCCGATCAGCGATGGAGGCTTCGAGGTTCCCGCCATACCGTACCAGAAGATCGACCCACAGTTCCTGCGCCAGATCGTTCCCGACCCGACCGGCCAGAAGCCGGGCACCATCATCGTCGATACGACTGGCCACCACCTCTATCTCGTGCGTGAGGGCGGCCAGGCGATCCGCTACGGCGTCGGCCTTGGCCGCGCCGGCTTCGAATGGGCGGGAGACGCCGTCGTCCAGTGGAAGCAGAAATGGCCGAAATGGACGCCGCCGGACGAAATGGTCGCCCGCCAGCCGGAACTGAAGGAATACAGCGCCGACAATGGCGGCATGCCCGGCGGGCTCAAGAACCCGCTTGGCGCACGCGCGCTTTATCTGTTCCAGGGCAATGTCGACACGCTTTACCGCCTGCACGGCTCGCCGGAATGGAACTCGATCGGCAAGTCGGTATCATCGGGCTGCGTTCGCCTGATCAACCAGGACATCATCGATCTCTACGACCGCGTGCCTTCCAAGACGCCGGTGATCGTTACCGCCAATATCGGTCAGCCGATGGTGGCGACGGCGAACCGCAGGGCGATTCCGATCGACGCCGGCGTGCCTGACGGATCGATCCTGCTCGGGCCGGTGGATTGACCAACTTGGCGATGTTCTGAGCTGCGTAAGGTAAAGGCGGCAAATGTTGCCGCCTTTGGGCCTCGCGTGAGCATCGAACGTGGATCGGTGCGCAGCGCACATCTTCGAGTGTGGCTGACGGACTACCCTGTCAGACGTACACCAGCATGCGCTGAGATCAAGCGACATTCCCGATGACGGCTATGAATTCGGATTGCACCAGAGATGGGCTGTCCGGCGGCAATGGCCGAACGTGCCGGGCCGGACGCGACTGCGGATCGGGAAACATCCGCAGCCATTCCTCGTTCACGGCATTCCTGTCGCTGCTGTCGCGGAGGTAGATTTCCACCTTGATAATGTCCTCCGCGCTGCCGCCGGCGGCCTCGATGATGGCAAGCATATTGGCAAACACATTGGCTGACTGATCGGCCATGCCGGATGGCAGTTCGAGCGTGATCGGGCTCACCCCGTGAACCGCGCCTGAGAACACCATATTGCCGATTCGACAGGCATTGGGAACCGGATGCCTGTGGCTCAGTCCTTTCACTGAAATGCTTTTGCGCATGGTCTGATGATCCTCCGCAAGATCTGATCCGTGGGACAATTCGTGGGGTGCTTCAGCTTGCTGCAAGTGCAAAACCGGAACCGGCCGGCTATCGTCTCGCGCGCACAACGGCGGCCTCGGCGGGCGACGAAGAGACGCCGCTGTCAGGACGCGGCGCAAGAGGCTCATAACCGGGAGTGAGTTGAATTCCACGCGTCTCGGGCAGCATAAGGGTCGCGACAAAGGCAATGCTGTAGCCCAATAGGGCAACCAGGCCGATCGCCTCCGCCAGGGTGATGTACTGCGCCAGTATTCCAATAGTGGATACGGCTGCCGCGCCTGCCGCCTTGCCGAAATTATAGGCGAAACTCTGGCCGCTCGCGCGAATGGCAGAGGGGAACAGCTCGGTGAAGAACGGTCCCAGCGTCGCATAGTTTCCGATCGTGAAGAAGCCGAACGGCGCGCCGAGGACAATCAGCGGCCAGCCGGAGAGCGGCAAAAACATGTAGGCGATGGTGATCAGCCAGGAACACAGCAAAAACAGCTGGAACGTGCGGCGCCGTCCCAGATGATCGGCCAGGTATGCACTCGCCAGAAACCCGAAGAACGAGCCGCCGGTCACCACGAAGACGTAGTACCCGGAAGTGCTCGGCGACAGTTCGCGCACGGTCTTCATGAAGGTGGGCAGCCAGTTGACGATCGCACCGCCGACACCAATCACGCCGAAGGCAAGCAATGAGGACAGGATCGTTATCCGCAAGGTTTCGGGCTGGAATATCGCGCCCAATCCAGGACGGGTCCCGGTCTTCTCGACATGTGCGCGCGTTTTGACGAAAATCTCCGGCTCCTCGAGCTTGCGGCGCAAATAGAGAACCAGAAGGCCGGGGAGAACTCCGATCATCAACAGAACGCGCCATCCATATTCTTGGGGCAGATGCGCCAGAACCAGCCCGGCCAGGATGGCGGCAGCGCTCCATCCAACGCCGAATCCGCTCTGGACGGTGCCCACCGCCTTGCCGCGATGTTCGGCGCGAATGATTTCGCCCATGAGAACCGCGCCGGCGGCCCACTCACCGCCAAAGCCCAGCCCTTGCATGATGCGCAGGACCATCAGCTGCTGGAAGTCGTGCGCAAAACCGGCAAGGAAGGTGAAGGCGCAGAACCACAGGATCGTGAACTGCATGATGCGGGCACGGCCGAAACGGTCGGCGAGATATCCGCAGGCCCATCCTCCAATCGCCGCGGAGAGCAGCGTTGCCGTGGCCAGATAGCCGGCCTGCGCCGTCGTCATCCCCCAGGCCGCAATGAGAATTGGCAGCACGAAGCTGAAGAGCTGCGCGTCCATCGCATCGACCGCCCAGCCGGCGAAGCAGCCCCAGAAGGTGTTCCGCTCCCGCTCCGTCAACTCCCTGTACCAAGCAAACATTTCTTCCTCCCGTAGTTTCCTTGCTGTAAGGCCGCGTCAAACGACCAATGGAGTAAGACCTCCGTCCATGGTCAGCGACGCCCCGGTCACGTAGGAGGATCTTGCGCTGGCGAGAAAAAGCGCGGCGTCGGCCACTTCTTCCGGCTTTGCGTAGCGCCGCAGCGGAATGCGCTTCTCGTTCAGCCGCAGCAGCTCCTCCGGCGTCTTGCCCGTCATTTTGGATTCGACCTCAAGCGACAGCTGCAGACGCTCGGTCATCGTGGCGGCGGGATTGATGACGTTGACCCTGACGCCTGCGTGCCCCCAGGCAGCCGCCAGTCCCGCCGAGGCGAGCATCAGCGCCGCGTTGGCAGCGCCGCCCGGCAAATGCATGGGCGATGCGATCTTGCCGCCGGTGCCAACGATGTTGACGATCGTGCCGGCGCGCCGTGCCACCATCAGGGGCAGGACGTAGTCCGTGACGTTCATGTAGGTGAAGAATTTCGCGTCCATCGCGATACGCCATTTGTCTGGCGTCAGCTCGTCCGGAGGAACTCTCCTGGCGCCGCCGGCTGAATTGACAAGGGACGCGATCGGCCCCACCTGATCCTCGAGTGAGGCGACCATTTCCTTTGCCGCAAGCTCATCCGACAGGTCGGCGGCGAAGGTCGCTACCGATAAATTTTCGGCGGCCAGGGTTGCTTTCGCGTTGTCCAGATTCTGCTGACTGCGCGAGACAATCGCCACACGGGCCCCTTCCCTGCCAAAGGCGCGCGCGCAAGCCAGTCCTATTCCCTTGCTGCCGCCAGTTATCAGGACGACTTTGCCGTCGAGTTCGAGGTTCATTTCAGTGATCCTGTTTTGCGCCGTAGGCGTTGTGCACGTTGATCGGGCTTCCCTCAGCAAACGCCACGATCTGGTCGAACGCGTTGCCGTAGGCGAACTCGTAATTGTCGCGCTCGACGTAACCGAGATGCGGCGTGCATAGTGCGTTGGGGAGCCTGAGCAAGGCGTCGTCCGGATTGGTGAGCGGCTCGCGTTCGAACACGTCGACGGCCGCCTTGCCGGGGCGGCCATTCTTTAGCGCCGCCACCAGAGCCCCCGGCTCAATCAACTCGGCGCGGCTGGTGTTCACAAGCAGCGCGGTTGGCTTCATCAAGGTCAGGTCATCAGGACCAATCACACCGGTGGTCTCGGCATTCAGCCGCAGATGCAAACTGAGGACATCCGACCGCCTGAACAGTGAGTCCTTGTCCGCAGCGGTGTCAAACCCCTCGGACCTGGCGCGAGCCAGCGAGCCCTCGCGGCCCCAGACCAGCACATCCATGCCGAAGGACTTGCCGATGCGCGCGACCATCGAGCCCAGCCGGCCGAAACCATATATGCCCAGGACACGGCCTCTGAGGCCCAGCCCGATGGTCGTCTGCCAATGGCCCTGCCGCAGCGAGGCGCTCTCGAACGGAATGTTGCGCATCGCTGCAAGGATCAGCCCCCAGGTGAATTCCACCGTCGAATAGGACGGACGCGACGTGAGGGCGGACGAAACGACGACGCCATGTCGGTCGCAAGCCGCCAGATCGATATGAGGGATGTGGCCGTTCTGGCTGATGAGCTTCAAGTTGGGCAAGCGGCTGAGCAGATCTTCATCGATCCTGGTGCGCTCACGCATCAGCACAAGGACATCTGCCTCGGACAGACGATTTGCCAGCAGGTCGATGTCGTCAACGATATCGGTCCAGATGGTAATTTCATGGCCTTCCAGCCTGGAAAAGCAGTCCAGTGTCCGCACCACGTCCTGGTAGTCGTTGATGATGGCGATGCGGAGCTTTTTCACTGGATGATCCATCGCCTTATGCATTGCCCGGCAGGTCCGCGACGGCGGTGCCGGCGTCGATTGCTTCGCACTTCGCCCATTCAAAAGCCGACTTTTTCAGCGCCTTCGCGAGGACCTCGGCTGCCCGGGCGATCGGGATGAAGCAGACACCGGTTTCGTCCGCGACGACAATATCGCCGGGAGCAACCCGGATGCCGGCAATCTGGATATCGCCATTGATCTCCACGGTTTCGATCCGCCATTTGCCGGTGACCGGCGTGATCTCGGTGGCCCAAAGCGGGTAGCCGACCCGTCGCGAATGTCCGAGGTCGCGAATGCCTCCGGAGACGATTGCGCCAGCCTCGCCCTGTCTTTTTCCGGTCTGGGCCGAAATTCCGCCCATGTTCGAAACGCCGGCGACGCCGTCGATGACCACCACGTCGCCCGGCAGGGCCAAATTGTGGGCTTCGAACTCCGCCATCCGGTTGATGTGGTTTCGCGCTGTCTCGTAGACATGCTCGCGTTGCAGGATGTTGCGTACCGTCAGCGCTGGACCGACAATCGATGTCGACGGCAGGGTCGGCTTCAGAAGCGACGCGCCAATCGCGCCGGTGATGCCGAGCTCATCCATAATATCGGAAATAACGCTGGTGGCGTCGCCGATCCGCTTGAAGCCGTCGATCAGCTCCTTCGGCGGACGCGGCGTCCGCATCAACCGGATGCGGTCGGCGCTGATCTTGCCGGTAAGTTTCGGCAGCACGTCCGCGAAAGCGAGATCATTCATGGCGTATCCTCTATCTTGGACGGAGCTTCTATCACCGGCTGCGAGGCGCGCGCATTCACTCGCATGTGTTCGGTGGCTCGTTCGAAACAGGATTGCTTGCCGCGGGCAGTGCGTCCAATTTAGAATTAGACACTAGCGTCATTTCCTGGGTGAATAACGTGCGCCTCGATTTGAACCTGATTGCCGTTCTCGAGGCCATCATGCTGGAACGGAACGTGACGCGTGCGGCCGCGAGCCTGGCAATGAGCCAGCCGGCGGTCAGCAATGCGTTGCGTCGAGCCCGCAAGCTGACGAAGGATCAACTCTTCCTGAAGACAGCGACGGGGGTCCAGCCGACGGCACGCATGGTCGCGATGTGGCCCGAACTGCATCGCTCGCTTACGGCGATCCGCGCCTCTTTCGCCCCTGACGACTTCGATCCCGCATCGGATGCGACCAGTTTTCGAATTGCCGTCACCGACAGTCTTGCGATGGAAGGTGTCAGCGCGATCACGCTGAAGTTGCAGGCGGCGTCCCCACGCGCCCGCGTTTCCTTTGCGGTTCATACCCATGAAAGCTCCCTGGAAGGGATCGACCGCGGCACGCTCGACTGCGCCGTCGGCATGTTTGCCTCGCTGCCAAGAGACGTGCATGTGCAAAGCCTGCGGACGGATCGCTATGTCTGCGCCATGCGCAGCGGGCACAAGTTTGCCAGCGGTCTGACTCTCGATCAGTTCACCGCCGCGACGCATGTTCTGGTAACCCCATCCGGTCTGGAACTGGGATTGGTGGATGGCTGGCTCGGCCTGACGGGACGGACAAGGACGATCGCCGTCGTCGTCAATCACTTTGCCGACGCGCTGAGGATCGTCTCACGCAGCGACCTTCTGACCTGCGTGCCGCTTGGCTTCTTAAACGGACCGTGGCGTGCCGTTGCCGAACAGCATGAGTTGATGGTGCGCGATCTGCCCTTCGAGACCGAGAAACTGCTCTACAAGCTGATCTGGCACGAACGATTGCAGTCTCACCCGGCCCACCAATGGTTCCGGTCGCTGGTGGGCGAAGTTTGCGGATCGCCGTTCGACGGCCCGCCGATTGTCGAAACGGCCTCCGCCAGGCAGGCATAGGCTGTCTTGTGAGCGAGATGGACCTCCAGGAGGTCTTTTGCGCGAACTCGCCTCCGCTTTGAGGTGATAAGACCGCCTTACCCGTAATTTAGAGGCACATATGTGTAGGTATTTTCGGCGTCGCGCCGCACGTGGCCCAGCCCAGGAAACGATATGTGCGCACCGCCCACCATGTAGCCGTTTTCGGCCGCATCCGCGAATGCGAGCTCGTGCACGCGTTCGGCCGCGGATGCGTCCCCGTCGTACTGGATTGTGACGGAAGGGTCTTTGAACTGCACTGCGGCGACATGCACGACATCGCCCCACAGCACTACTTTCTCGCCCCTGCTCTCGACCACGTACATGGTGTGTCCGGGCGTGTGGCCATAGGCTGTTTGCGCGCGCACACCGGACACGAGATCGGTGTTGCCTTCGAAAACGGCGAGCTTGCCGGCTCGCATGTATGGCGTGATCGATGCTATCGCCGCCTGAAAGAAGCGCTTCGCCTCAGCCGGAGCAGCGCGCATGTTGTCCTCGCTTAGCCAGTAATCGGTGTCCCGCTTTTCGACACGCACGATTGCGTTGGGAAAAGCTCTCTGGCCCTCGGCCATGAGACCGCCAACGTGATCGGTGTGCAGATGTGTAAGGTAGAGCTCGTCGATCTGTTCCGGCCGATAGCCCGAGGCGCGCAGATTGCTTAGTAGATGGCCCATCGTTGGCCCCAATAGCGAGCCTGCACCGGCGTCGATCAAGACCAGCCTGGCTCCGGTATTGACGAGAAAGGAATTGTGCGAGGTCTCGACGAGGTCGCCGAGGTAGTTGCGTTTCAGGGCTTCCTCGATCCGAGCCGGGTCGCCCTGCAGCAACTTCGTAGCAGGGAGCATATTGCTGCCGTCGGATAGCGCCGTTACTTCAAAATCGCCGACCGCCAGGCGATAAAACCCCGGTGCCTGGCTTTTCACCATGGGCGCATCTGCGAGCAGAGGCGTCGCAAAACTGCAGGCCAGGCAAAAACAGCCGGCGGCCAAGAAGGCGCGACGGGTAGGATTGATGGCATCGCGGCTGGTCAGCTGGGGCTGGACAGAGCCTTCGGTGTCGTCGAACAAGCGATCAAGCGGTATCCGGGGAGCGACCATTTTCGGACCTCTGTTTGGTTTGTCGGGGCGCTGCTGCTGGACTTCCGCCTCGCTGCTCCCTCGCCGAAGCTCTGCACGCCTCGGCAGGGGCTGTTGCGGGCGTACCGTTGCCGAAATGGCCAACCCCGTCCAATTCAGAGTTTAGGGGCAGCATCATAACTCGGTTGAATAACGGCTGCCGATGTTCGGCTGTCCAGCCTGTTTGCCGGTCGACGACGGCTCGCATCAATGTGAACTGATGGAAGTCCAATCCAGCCGGATGCTGGCGCTCATCGTGGCGCCATGTTCAAGCGGCGTCAGGCCTTCGCCGTGATGCGCATTGACGGCATGTGATACGGGCTCGAAGCAGAAGAATCCCGAATCCGGCGACGGGGAATAGAGGATAAAGACGTCCAGTGACGGTGAGGCCAGAAGCGAGATAGTCATCCTGTCCTCGGGCTGGATGATCGCGGCATGGTGGTCCCAGCCGTCGAAGGCGTTGTTCACCCAGCTTCGCGGCAGCACGGAGGCCCTAGAGAAATCCCACCCCGGGTGGTTGGCCACGGGCGCCACGCCGGTTGGTAGATGACGTTCGTCCTCCAGCCAGACCCGCGTAGCCCTCGCCTCAAGCATGGTTCCGGCGCGGCGGCGGAACCACGGGTGAAAGCCGAGGCCGTAGGGCAGACGCATCCCCGCCCGGTTCTCCACCGTGAGCGTTGCATCCAGAGCTCCGTCATTCAGCGCATACGCGATACGTGCCGTGTAGCGATAAGGCCCGATCGCGCCATCGTCGAGCAGCAATTCCGCCTCGGTGGCGGTGCAGCCGGCAAGCCGCCACTCCCTCTGGAAGCCGTCGCCATGGATCGGAAAGGCCTCCCCCGGCACATTCGGCTCGACGGCATGAAAGCGGCCGTTGAACTCGAAGCCGCCGCCTGAAATTCGGTTCGACCAGGGAACCATCACCTGGCAGCCGGAGGTGCCAGTCCCATCGCCAGGCCGCAGCAACGGCACCGGCGCGCCGTCGACCAGCGCCTCGAAGCGGGCGATGGCCGCGCCCTTCTCCGGCGCCAGGACGAGACGGCCGCGTCCGTCGCGCAGCTCAACGAGACCCGTCAACGCCTTCACCAGCCGCCGTCGATGGCGATGTTCTGGCCGCTGATCATGTCGGAGGCCGGCGAAACGAGAAACAGCACGAGATCGGCAGCGTGATACGGCTCGATGCGTTTCTTGAGGCCCTGGTTCTCGAGAATCCAGTCATTGTACTGTTCGAGCCGGTCACCGAAGACGCGTGCCTCCGCCTCCGAAACGATCGCGCCCGGCGACACGGCGTTGACCCTGACGCCATGCGGGCCGAGTTCGCGTGCCAGTGATTTGGTCAACCCCAGCATCGCGCCTTTCGACGCGACATACGGCACATAGCCGTCCCAGCGGCCATTGAGCGTGATCGAGCAGAAATTGACGATCTTGCCATAGGCCTTCGCCTTCATCCCCGGCGCGCAGGCGCGCGTCAGGGCAAAGGCGGCCGAGGAATTGACGCGAACCTGATCCTCATATTCGGCCAGCGAGAACTCCTCGAACGGCCGGTTGATGATAAGGGCAGCATTGTTGATCAAGATATCGATCCCGCCTTCCCTCGCCGCCAGCGCCGCCACAGCCGCCTCGGCCTCGGCAAGCCGGTTGAGATCGCAGCCGACGAAGGAGATGTAGCCCTTGGCCTGCCGGGCGAGTACGGCGACGGTCTCCGGCCCGTCCGCGATGTCGGGGCGGTCGAGCACCAGCACGCGTGCGCCGGCCTGCGCCAGCGTCACCGCCTGGGCCCGGCCGAGCGAACCAAGGCCGCCGGTCAAGAGCACGACGCGATCGCTAAGAACCTTCATCGCCGCCACCTTTTACAGAACGCCGTGGACTTCATCGATTGAGGTGTCCTCGATGCGCTTGTCCAGCACGATCTCGCCGCGCGCCATCGCCACCACGCGGTCACAGCATTCGAAGACATGGTGCATGTTGTGGCTGATGAAGACGCCGGTGACGCCCTGTTCCTTCAGCCCGCGCACGAAGCCGATCACCTTCCTGGTCTCCTTGACCGAAAGGTGGTTGGTCGGCTCATCGAGGATCATCACCTTGGATTTGAAATGCATGGCCCGCGCGATGGCGACGCCCTGCCGCTGGCCGCCGGAGAGCTCGCCGACGAGCGCGTCGGGCGAACGCAAATGCAGGTCGACATTGGCGATGGCTCGAACACTTTCGCTGGCCATCTTCTTCTGGTCGAGGATGCCGACGCCGAGGACGGAAAACCGCGTCGGCTCGCGGCCGATGAACAAGTTCCTGGCGATCGACATGGTCGGCACCATGGAATTGTACTGGTAGATCGTCTCGATGCCGAGATCCATAGCGTCGCGCGGCGTCGCGATGCTGACCGGCCTTCCCTCGACCTGGATTTCGCCCTGGTCGGCGCGGTGGACGCCGGAGAGGATGTTGATCAAGGTGGATTTGCCGGCGCCGTTGTCGCCGACCAGGCCCAGCGCCTCGCCGCGCCTGAAGTCGAGCGTCACCCCCTTCAGTGCATGGACGCCGGAATACCATTTGTGGAGGTTGCGGACGGAGATGATCGCGTCGGCCATCGCTCAGCCCTCCATCTTGATGGCCTTGGCGCGCTTGCGCATCCAAGCATTGGCGACGACGGCGAAAATGGTCAGGAAGCCTATGGCGAACTTGAACCAGTTGGCGTCGACATGGCTGAGGACAAGGCCGTTGTCGATGACGCGGATGAGCGTCGTGCCGATGATGCCGCCCATGACGGTGCCGATGCCGCCGGCGAGCGACGCACCCCCGATGACGGCAGACGCCACTGCCTGCAGTTCCATCCCCTCCCCAATCGAAGGCAAAGGCGAGCCCAGCCGCAGCACCTGCAGCATACCTGCGAAGCCGGACAACATCGAACACAGCATGAAGCAGACGATCTTGACCCTGGCTGTCGGGATGCCCATCGAGGCGGCGGCCGGCAGGAATCCGCCGGTGGCCTTGATCCAATTGCCGAAATTGGTGCGCGACAGCATCAGCGAGGTCAGCACGGCAATGCCGGCAAACCACAGGAACGACATACGGAACATGTTGCCCGGCCCGACGAAGGAGGTGAACAACCAAGTCGGCAGGTCCGCGGGAAGCAGCGGCGGGAAGCCGCCCGAGACGACCACGGTGAGCGAGCGCGCCATGAACAGCATGCCGAGCGTTGTGATGAAGCTCGGTATGGCGAAGCGGATGGTGATGTAGCCATTGACGAAGCCGACCACGGCGCAGACCAGCAGTCCGGCCAGCAAGGCAAGCGGGAAAGGCGCGCCGTGCACCATCAGGATCGCCATCGTCATCGGCATCAGCGCGAATACCGATCCGACGGAGAGGTCGAACTCACCGCTGATCATCAGGATGGTGACACCGATCGCGACGAGGCCCGCCTCCGGCAGGATGCCGAGGATGCCGCGCAGATTGTCCTGGTTGAGGAACACACCATGCGAGCGGATCTGGAACAGGACGATCAGCAGCACCAGCAGGATCAGGCCGGCGAGCTCCGGTTTTTCGAGATAGGTCTTGAACAGGCGCTTCAATTCACGCTCCAGGGCTTCGAACTTCTCTTGCCGCATTGGCGACGCGCGGCGCCGCCGAAGCGAAGCCGCTCATTCGGACCACGCTTTCAGCGCATCCCCTGGGCGGAGAGCGCCATGATCGCGTCGGCCTGGTTCGGCCGCACGATGCCCTGGCCGGTGTCGATGTCGGAAGGTGCCAGGCCGATCTTCTTGTTGAGATAGGCCTCCATCACCGGCATGAAGCCTTGCATGTAAGGCTGCTGGTCGACCAGCGCCTGCACATAGCCTTTCTGCATCTGCTGTAGCACCTCGGGCACCAGGTCGAAGCCGCCGAGCAGGACCTTGCCCGGTGCGACGCCGCGATCCTGCAGTACGCGCGCGACGCCGGCGCACCAGAATCCGGTGTCGAAATAGGCAGTGGTGTCAGGATGGGCGTTGAGATAGGCGCCGACGCGGTCGGAAGTGATGGCGAGGTCGGTGCCGCTGTCGATGCGCTCCCACGATACATCGCGGTCAGCATGGGCGGCCTTGTATTCCTCAAGGAACTGCATCACGCCGGCGCCGCGGCTCTCGGACCAATTCTGGCCGGGTGCCGAGATGCCGACCAGCACTTTGATCGGGCCATCCTTGGGGAAGCTTTCGGAAATGGCCTTGGCGAGCGAATAGCCCGCCGGCTTGAAGCCCTGTCCGACGAAGGCCTGCCGTGCATTGCCCTTGGCGCCTTCGGTATCGTCGACATTGACGGCGATCACCAGCACACCGGCATCGCGCGCCTCCTTGATGACGTCATCGAAGGCATGGTCGTCGACGATCGAGGTCAGCAGCGCGTTGGGCTTGGCGGCAAGGGCGGCGCGCATGTTGGCGACCTGCTGTTCGATCGAGCCCTCGGTCTGGGTGAAGACCATGTTGCAGCTGGCCTCGACCTTGGCGCAGCCGTCGTCAAAGCCCTTCTTGACGGCCTGCCAAAAGGTGTTCGAGGCCGACGAGTGGTGCGTGAAGACGATGTTGAGGCCATCGGCGCGGGCCGTGGTTTGCGCGCCGAAAAGGGCTACGCCGAGCAGAAGCATTGCAGTGAGTTTTTTCATGTTTGTTCCTCCCTTGGATCTCTCAGATATCCGCCTTGTCGGAGACGCGGCGCTGGACGGTGTAGGCCTTGCCAAGATCGGGGTTGAGCGCCAGCCCCAGCCCCGGCCCTGGCGGCACGGTGATCATGCCGTTCTTCACTTCAGGCAGCGCCGTGACCAGGTCGCGGTACCAGGTGCGGTAGAAGGCGCGCACACTTTCCTGGACGAGCGCATTGGGCGCATTGAGCGACAGATGCGTCGAGGCAGCGAGCACGACCGGACCGGTACAGTCATGAGGCGCCACCGGCAGCCGCCACGCCTCAGCCATCGAGGCGATCTTGCGCGCTTCCGAAAGGCCGCCGCACCAGGAAATGTCTAGCATGACGATGCCCGCAGCCCCGGTTTCGAGAAGATCGCGGAAGGCCCAGCGGCTGCCCAGCGTCTCGGAGGCCGAGATCGGCGCGGGGCTGACTGCCTCGTAGCGCTTCAGGTCACCGAGGCTGTCCATTCGGATCGGGTCCTCGTGCCAATAGGTGGCAAAGGGTTTCAGCGCGCCGGCGATCTTCATGGCCGGCAGGAGCTGCCACATCGAATGGAACTCGACCATGATGTCGATCCTGTCGCCTACGGCCTGACGAATCTTCTCAAAAGGCTGCAGCGCGGACTTCAAGTCTGCCGTCGAGATGTCGTTGCCACGCGTCTTTTCGGCGGCGTGGTCGAACGGCCAGATCTTCATGGCGGTGATACCGTCATCGAGCAGTTCCTCGGCCAATTCGCCGGCACGGGTGAGGAAGCCGTTCAGATCGTCATAGTCGCGTCCGGCGCCGATGCCGTAATTGCCTGTCGTCTGGCCCTTGGCGTCCTTGATGTATTCGGTGCCGGCGCAAGTATTGTAGGTGCGGATGGAGCGACGGCTGAAGCCGCCAAGCAACTGGGCGACGGGCTGGCCGGTGGCCTTGCCGAAAATGTCCCATAGCGCGATGTCGAAGGCGGAATTGCCGCGCACCTCGGCGCCGCTGGAGCGGAAGCCGAGATAGCCGACCAGATCGGCGGCCAGGAGGTCGATCTGAAGCGGATCGCGGCCGATCACCCTCGGCGCGACATACTCGTGCAGATATTCCTCGACGGTGCGCGACAAGTAGAACGTCTCGCCAAGCCCGGTGATGCCCTCGTCGGTATGGACCTCGACCCAAAGAAGGTTGGGCCGCTCCTCGATACGAATGGTCTCGATCGCGGTGATCTTCATGTCAGGCAATTCCCGCATCGAGCAGCGCCTTGACGCTCTTGTCGAAATGCAGCGCCATGTGCTCGGCCGCCAGCCGTGGATCGCCTATGAGGATCGCCTCGGCTATGTCCTCGTGCCCCTTGATCATCTTCAGCTGGTCTTCGTCGGAGGAGCGGGTCCGCCAGCCGATGACCCAAGTGCGGCGTGTGACCCCGCTGAAGGCGGTGACGATCAGCGAGAAGACCGGGTTGTGCGAAGCAGCCGCGATCGCCTCGTGAAAGGCGATGTCGTACTCCATGACGATCTCAGGGTTCTTGAAATTCTCGCGCATCAGCCTGGCGGACTGTGCGATCGCGGCGGCTTCCGCATCGGTGCGACGCAAGGCGGCGAGCGCCACGGTGCGCATCTCGATCGTGCGCCTGACATCATAGACCTGATGGACACTGATCTGCTGTGTGGTGATGCCGTGCTCGATCACCATCGACATGGCGCCGGTGTCGAGCTTGGCGACAGTGGCGCGGCGCCCGGCGCTCATGTCGATCAGGCGCATTGCCGAAAGCGATCGGAACGCCTCCCGCACGACGGTTCGCGAGACATTGAGCTGACGCGTCATGGCCGCTTCGCTGGGCAGCGGATCGCCCGGTGCAAGCCCCTCCGAGCGGATGTGCTGAGTGATCGCCTGGATCGCCGTACTCACGAGGCCGGGGCTCGGCTCACCCGCTATCTCCGTCGGATCCTGCATATCGCTCCCTTGAAACCTATATGACAGGTTGCTATTCAATTGCTCATAATTCAGACGAAAGATATATGTCAAGCGAGTTTTTGGATGCTCTAGCCTGGAGGTTCCGCATGGACGATATGAGCGCCGGCCTGGTCTTCGATGCGCGCGACGTCGTGGGCGAGAGCCTGATCTGGGACGATCGCCGCAGCCGGCTGGTCTGGATCGACATTATCGGCCGCAGGATCCACAGGTTGCATCCGCTGACTTTGGCTCACGAATCCTGGGAGACGCCCGATCTGGTCACGTCGATCGGCCTGCGCGCCGACGGCGGTGCCATTGTCGGCCTCAGGAACGAGATTGCCTTGTGGGACTTCGGCGGGCCGTTCCGAACGATCACGACAATCGAGCCGGATAGGCCCGGCATACGGCTGAATGAGGGTGTCGTCGCGCCCGACGGTTCGTTCTGGGTCGGCACAATGGCCAACAATATTGGACTGGACGACGCGCATATCGCCATCACGCAGGATGTCGGGCAGCTGTTTCGAGTTGGCCCCAACGGCGACGTGACGAGCTTGTCCGAAGACCGTTTTGGCATCACCAACACCATGGTCTGGACGCAGGACGGGCGCTTCGTGACTGCAGACACGATGAAAAACGCGATCTACAGCTATGCGAGGAACGGCGACTCTTCGCGGCTCGACGACCGGCGGCTGCTTTTCTGCGGCTTCCAGCGAGGCCTGCCCGACGGCTCCTGCATGGACGCCGAAGGCTATATTTGGAACTGCCGGGTCGTAGGCGGCAGCTGCCTTGCGCGCATCGCGCCCGACGGCCGGCTGGACCGGATCGTCGAGCTGCCCTGCTCCTGGCCGACGAGCTGCGCCTTCGGCGGCGCCGATCTCGACACGCTGTTCGTCACCTCCGCGCGCTTCACGATGAGCGCGGAGCACCTTGAGGCACACCAGCACGAGGGCGGGCTTTTTGCGCTACGACCGGGGGAACGAGGCGAATTGAACAACCGCTTCGGTTAAGCCGTCCGCGATGCAGCCGCGGGGGCGATAGGAGCATTTCGATACTCTTTATCGCCCCCTCGCGAGGCTCCCTAGAATCCCGCGCACGATCGCCCGTCCGACCGACGAACCCACCGATCGCACCACCGATTTGATCGCGGCTTCGGCCACGGTCTGGCGGTTGGACGGCCTTGGCGCCGGCGCGCGCCGGCCGCTCTGCTGTGGTGCGGGATCGTCATTGCCGAAGCCGGGAATGGTCCAGCGCGAGCGGCCATTATCGGCCTGCTGCGCCTGTTCTTCCGCGTCCTGCGCTTCCTTGGCCTTCTTCTGCAGCATCTCGAAGGCCGATACGCGATCGACGGTCTGGTCGTACTGGCCGGAGACCGGGCTCTCGCCGATCAGCTGGCGGCGCTCGTCGGGCGTGATCGGACCGAGCCTGGACGATGGCGGGCGGACCAGCGTCCGTTGCACCATGGACGGCACGCCCTTGGTCTCCAGCGTCGAGACCAGCGCCTCGCCGGTACCAAGCTGAGTGATCGCCGTGGCGCAGTCGAAGTCGGGATTGGGCCGGAACGTGTCGGCGGCGGTCCTGACCGCTTTCTGCTCGCGCGGCGTATAGGCGCGCAGCGCGTGCTGGACGCGGTTGCCGAGCTGGGCGAGCACGGTTTCGGGGATATCGAGCGGATTCTGGGTGACGAAATAGACGCCGACACCCTTCGAGCGGATTAGGCGGACTACCTGCTCGACGCGGTCGACCAGCACCTTCGGCGCGTCCTCGAACAGGAGATGCGCCTCGTCGAAGAAGAAGACCAGCTTCGGCCTTTCGGGATCGCCGACTTCGGGCAGTTCCTCGAACAGTTCCGACATCAGCCAGAGCAGGAACGTGGCGTAGAGCCTGGGATTCATCATCAGCTTGTCGGCGGCCAGAACGCTGATGGCGCCGCGCCCGTCACGCGTGGTGCGCATGATGTCGGCGATGTGCAGCGCCGGCTCGCCGAAGAAATTCGCCGCCCCCTGCTGCTCAAGCACCAGAAGCGTGCGCTGGATGGCACCGACCGACGGCTTGGTCACATTGCCGTAGCGGGAGCCGATCTCGTCGGCTCGCTCGGCGATGTTGGCAAGCAGCGCCTGCAGGTCCTTGAGGTCGAGCAGCAGCAGGCCCTCCTCGTCGGCGATGCGGAAGGCGATGTTCATGATGCCTTCCTGCGCCTCGGAAAGGTTCATCAGCCGTGACAGCAGCAATGGCCCCATTTCCGAGATGGTGGCACGGATCGGATGGCCCTGCTCGCCGAAGAGGTCCCAGAATATGACCGGGAACTCCTGGAAGTCATAAGGGACGAGCTTGACCTGCTCGGCCCGTTTGACGAGGAAATCCTGCGCCGTGCCCATCATGGCGATACCGGACAGGTCGCCCTTGATGTCGGCGCAGAAGACCGGGACGCCGGCGTTGGAGAAGCCTTCCGCCAGGATCTGCAGGCTGACCGTCTTGCCGGTGCCGGTCGCGCCGGTGATCAGGCCATGGCGATTGCCGTATTGCAGCAGAAGCTGCTCGGCGCGCTGATAGCTGTCGTCGGACTTGCGGCTGGCGCCGATGAAAATGCTCTTGTCGTCAGCCATATGTCCGGTCTCCGCAAACCTGGTCAGTTAGAAGCAAAGGGCCTCGCCGGAGGTATAGTGACGCCGTTCACCAGCGACAATGGTCATCGTCGAAATCGACCTTTTGGAGCTTGCGGATTTTACGCATGTTTGGCAATCGGTTAGTGGTTCGCCCAGTGGCCCGATGCATGCCGCATTGTGATATCGGGCGGGGAACCGTAGACTGGCGGCCCGGCTGATACGGCCGACAGAACGAGGAGAGCGGATGGGCGCCGGTGCCTTGATCCAGGATGCTGAACTTCCGAATCCCGACCGGGAGCGGTGGCTGGCGCTTGCGCAAAAGGCGCTTGCCGGCGGATCCTTCGAGGACAAGCTCGTTTCCCACACCGATGACGGCATCCGCATCGAGCCGCTCTACGAGCGTTCGATTACGGCGGAACCATTGGTGCGGGCAAACCCCAAATCGGCATGGATCGTCAGCCAGCGCATCGACGATCCAGATATCGGCCGCGCCAAGGCACAGGCTCTGGAAGACGTCGCGCAAGGCGCGAGCGGACTGTCACTGGTCTTCGAAGGCGCGCCGAATGCCTTCGGCTACGGTCTGCCGAGGACGGCCGAGGCACTGGAAACGGTTTTGGACGGCGTGCCGCTCAACCGCGTGCAGATCCGCATCGACGCCCATCCCTGGAGCCGTGCCGTGGCCGACTGGCTGGTGGCGTTCCTTGGCAAGCGGCGCTCCGACCCGGCAAAGCTCAATCTGTCCTTCGGCATCGATCCGGCGGCGATCTTCGCCGGCACCGGCCGGCTGCGCATGTCGATCGAAGCGCTGCAGGCCTCGATGCCGCAATCGCTGGCGCATTTCTTCTCGATGGGCGTGCCGGGCGTGCTGCTCGAAGCGGACGGGCGCGTCTTCCACAATGCCGGCGCCACTGAGGCGCAGGAACTCGGCACCATGCTGGCTTCGGCGGTCTCCTATCTCAGGATGTTCGAGCAGGCGCGCCAGCCGCTGGTCTATGCCGCCCCCCATATCGGCTTCGCGCTCAGCGTCGACCAGGACCAATTCCTGTCGATGGCCAAGGTCCGCGCCTTGCGCAGGCTGTGGGCCCGAATCCAGGAAGCCTGCTCGATTCCGGCCTCGACGGCCAGCATCCATGCCGAGACGTCCTACCGCATGATGACCGCGGCCGACCTGGAGACGAACATATTGCGCAACGCGATCGCCGGTTTCGCCGCGGCCGCCGGGGGCGTTGATTCGATCTCCGTCCTGCCGCACACGATCGCGCATGGACTGCCGGCAGGCTTTGCCCGTCGTGTCGCTCGCAACACGCAGCTGATCATGGCCAATGAAAGCCATATTGACCATGTCGCTGACCCGGCCAGTGGCTCGGGCGCCGTCGAAGCGCTGACCGCCGATTTGTGCGCGGCCGCCTGGGAGGAATTCCAGCGGATCGAGGCGGAGGGCGGGGTGCTTAACAGCCTGCAGCAGGGATACATCCAGAATCGCGTCCAGACCGCGTCCGCGAAGCGCAATGCCGCATACCGGGCAGGCGAGCGTGCGATCGTCGGCACGACACTGTTCCGGTCCGGCGCCGAGCGGCCGGTCGAGACGCTGCCGGCCGAGCGGCGGCCCGCCTTGACCGAAGGCGTGGCGGTTTGCGAACCGCTGTTTCCGGTCCGCATCGACCAGTCGATCGGAGCCGGATCATGATCCCGGATTTCAGCCAGATCGGCTGGTCGGCGCCACGGCGCATGCCGGCCGAGGTCAAGGGCCAGCGGCTGACGCCGGAGGGCATTGCGGTCAAGCATCTCTACAATCAGGGCGATCTCAAGGGATTGCCGCATCTCGACACCTATCCGGGCCTGCCGCCCTTCGTGCGCGGCCCCTACCCGACCATGTATGTCCAGCAGCCATGGACGATCCGCCAATACGCCGGCTTCTCGACGGCCGAGGAATCAAACGCCTTCTACCGGCGCAACCTTGCCGCCGGCCAGAAAGGCCTGTCGGTCGCTTTCGACCTCGCCACCCATCGCGGCTATGACAGCGACCATCCGCGCGTTGCCGGCGATGTCGGCATGGCGGGCGTCGCCATCGATTCCATCCTCGACATGCGCCAGCTGTTCGACGGCATTCCGCTCGACGAAATGACGGTGTCGATGACCATGAACGGCGCGGTGCTGCCGATCATGGCTCTTTACATCGTTGCAGCGGAAGAACAGGGCGTTGCGCCGAAGGATCTCGCGGGAACCATTCAGAACGACATTCTGAAAGAGTTCATGGTGCGCAACACCTACATCTATCCGCCCAAGCCCTCGATGCGGATCGTCTCGGACATTTTTTCCTACACGTCTCAGCATATGCCGAAGTTCAATTCGATCTCGATCTCCGGCTACCATATGCAGGAGGCGGGGGCGACCGCCGACCTCGAGCTCGCCTACACGATTGCCGACGGCATCGAGTATGCCCGCGCAGGCGTCGCTGCCGGCCTCGACATCGACCGCTTCGCGCCGCGGCTTTCCTTCTTCTGGGCCGTCGGCATGGACTTCTTCATGGAGGTCGCCAAGCTCAGGGCTGCGCGGCTTTTGTGGTCGAGCCTGATGAAGAAGAACTTTTCGCCCAAGGACGAGCGCTCGCTGTCGCTGCGCACCCATTGCCAGACCTCGGGCTGGTCGCTGACGGCGCAGGACCCCTACAACAACATCACCCGCACCATGATCGAGGCGATGGCGGCGACTCAAGGCCATACGCAGTCGCTGCACACCAACTCCTTCGACGAGGCGATGGCGCTGCCGACCGACCACTCGGCACGCATCGCCCGCAACACGCAGCTCATCCTGCAGAAGGAATCCGGCACCACGCGCGTCGTCGACCCGTGGGGCGGCTCGGCCTTTGTCGAACGGCTGACGCATGATCTGGCGGCGCGCGCGCTCGCCCATATCGAGGAGGTCGAGAGCCTCGGCGGCATGGCCGCCGCGATCGAGAAAGGCATCCCAAAACTGCGCATCGAGGAGGCCGCCGCCCGCACCCAGGCACGCATAGATTCCGGCGAGCAGACCCTGGTCGGCGTCAACGCACATCGCCCGGAGAAGGATATGGAGGTCGATGTGCTGAAGATCGACAATGCCGAGGTCAAGGCTCGGCAATTGTCGAAGCTGCAGCGGCTGAAAGGGACGCGCGATGTCGGCGCGGTCGAGAGCGCGCTGGATGCACTCACCCACGCAGCGGAGAGCGGCGAAAACCTGCTCGAATTCGCCATCCGCGCCGCGCGCGCCAATGCCACGGTCGGCGAAATTTCACTGGCGCTGGAAAAGGTCTTCGGGCGCCATGTCGCCTCGGTGCAGACGATTTCCGGCGTCTATCGCAACGCACTTGGCGACAATGCGGCTGTCGACCGGCTGCAGGATAAGATCGCGACCTTCGAGGAAAAATCCGGCGCCAAGCCGCGTATCCTGGTGGCCAAGATGGGCCAGGATGGCCACGATCGCGGCCAGAAGGTCATCGCCACCGCTTTTGCCGATCTGGGCTTCGACGTCACCGTCGGGCCGATGTTCCAGACGCCTGAAGAGATCGCAAAACTCGCGGTTCAGCATGACGTGCATATCATCGGCGCCTCGTCGCTGGCGGCCGGCCATCTGACGCTCATTCCCGAACTCAAGGGCGCGTTGAAGAAGCTCGGCCGCGGCGACATGCTGATCGTCGCCGGCGGTGTCATCCCGACACAGGACTACGACGCCGTGCTCAAAGCGGGTGCGGCGGAAATCTTCCCGCCGGGCACAGTCATCCCGGAAGCGGCGAACCGGCTGATGGATCGGCTGCTGGCGGTCGAGTGAAACATCGCTGAATTGCTAAAATAGGTTGTGCCACAATGAGGAATGCAACCAAGGGCGTGACTGCCGTGAAGACTATCATCCACAAGCTCGACGACGGATCAGAAGCCGTGATCTTGCCACGGGAACTGCTCGACAGCTTGAATCTGCAAGTGGGCGATCAGCTCCAGATCATCGAAACTGATGATGGTGTCATTCCAAGACCAGTGGACGATGGCTTCGAACGGCAGATGAGTGCCGCTCGTGATGTCATGGATAAACACCAGGTCGCACTGCAAAAGCTCGCAAAGTAGACGCCGACTGATTGTTCAGCTGTCCGACAGCTTGACGATTTCCCATTCCTTGCCGTTGACGCTTGCCACGTCACCGACCTTCTTGCCGAACAGCGCCACCGCCATCGGCGAGACGTGGGAAATGCTGCCCTTTGAGGGATCGGCCTCGTCCTCGCCGACGATCTTCCAGTGCACCTTCCTGCCGTCATCGCCTTCCAGCGTGACGCCCATGCCGAAACGAACCAGGTCACTGCCCGGCTCCGGCACGGATAGCTCGGCGCTTTCGCGCCTGGCAGTCCAGTAGCGCAGATCGCGCGACATCAGCGCGATTCGCTCGCGGTCGGCCCTTTTCTCGGCCTTTGCCAGTTCATCGCGCAGTTCCGCCAATTCAGAGTCGATCAGCGCGAGACCGCGCTCCGTCACCAGGTTGCGGTGCTGGCTGACCGGCCGCTCGCCAATGCCGGCGATGGCGTTTTCGCTGTCTTCCTCGCGGGTGAAGGCCCTGCTCATAAGCCAAACTTAGGCGTGTAGCAGTGACTTCACAAGCCATTGCCTGCGTTCCGGCCGGATCGGAACCGGACTGGCACGATTCCTGCGATGTGAGCGGCAAACGCCTGGAATCTGTGCCGATGTTGAACAGACGAACACTTCTCACGGGAACCGCCGGCTTTGCCGTCATCGGCTTGGCGCTGGGTAGGGCCTCGGCAAAAGTCCTGCCCGGCATCGAGAAGGCCTCGATGCGCGGCTCGATCAACGCCACCGAGCTTGGCGTGCAGCCCGGTGCGGTCGACGACCAAAGCAAGGCCTTCGCCAAGCTGCTGCGTGACGCCGCCAAGCGCGACATGCCGGTGTTCCTGCCGCCGGGAACCTATGTCGTGTCGAACCTCACGCTTCCGGCCCGTATCAGGCTCTCCGGTGTGCCTGGCGCAACGCGGATCGTCTATGGCGGTAACGGCCACCTGATGATGGCCGAGCAGGCCGAGCATATCGAGCTCAGCGGGCTGGTGTTCGACGGTGCCAACCGCTGGATGGCGGATTATACGCAAGGGCTGCTCGACCTGCGCCGCGTCGGCCACCTCGTCATCGACAATTGCCAGGTCACCGGTAGCGGCAAGAACGGTCTGGCGCTGGAGCATGTGACCGGCCGCATCGAGCGTTCGGACATATCGGGCGCGGCGGATGCAGGCATCTATTCGGTCGAGGCCGGCGGCCTGGAAATCTCCGGCAATACTGTGTCCGACTGCGGCAATGGCGGCATCCTCGTGCATCGCTGGCAGCAAGCGGAGGACGGCACCATCGTCAGCGGAAACCGCGTCCAGCGCATCCAGGCCCGCAGCGGCGGCACAGGCCAAAACGGCAACGGCATCAACGCCTTTCGCGCCGGCAATGTCGCCATTTCGGGCAACATCGTCTCGGATTGCGCCTTCTCGGCGATCCGCGCCAACAGTTCGAGCAATCTGCAGGTTAGCGGCAACACCTGCTCGCGGTCGGGTGAGACAGCGCTCTATTCCGAATTCTCCTTCGAAGGCGCGATCATCGGCAACAACATCGTCGATGGCGCCGCCAACGGCATCTCGATCGTCAATTTCAACGAAGGCGGTCGCATGGGGGTGTGCTCCAACAACATCGTGCGCAACCTCTCGACCACTGGCCCCTACCCTGCCGACGCGCCCGGCTTCGGCGTCGGCATCAGCGTTGAGGCCGACACCACGGTATCGGGCAATGTCGTGGAAAACGCGCCGCTCTACGGTATGCAGATCGGCTGGGGAGCTTATCTGCGCAATGTCGTGGCGACGGGAAACATCATCCGCAAGGCGGGAACCGGCATCGTCGTGTCCGTCGTAGAGGGCGCTGGAACGGCAGTCATCTCGGACAATGTCATCGACGACGCGAAAAATGGCGCCATCATCGGTCAGCGCTGGGCTGAGCCGGCGACCGGCGACCTCGCCTCTTCAGGCGACCCCGGCTACGCGCATCTCACCGTCGAGCGCAACCACGTCAGCTGAGCGCAGCCGTGGGACGGAGCGAACCCACCTTTGCGCCGATGCGGCTTCCGATCGCCGGACTGGCCTGTTCGGTTAGCTTTGCCGCCAGCGCCTCATCGGCTCGCAGCAGCTTCGCCAGCACGGCAGCGGTCATGGCTTCGGCGGCACGGCCGGCGCCGTCGTCGCATTTGAGCGCAATACCCAGGCCAAGCTCCGGAACGGCGGCGCAATAGACGCCTTCGGCGCCGGTCTTGACGAATATCCGGCCCGGTGCCGCCTGCATCAGCGCGACATCGGCCCTGCCGGTGCCGGCGACGAGGAAGGGCTCGGCCATGCAGGCGGCAAACAGCCGCTTCGCCGCCTTGGTGCGTACGGGTTCGAAACCAGCGCCGGTCGCCATGCGGGCAAAGCCCAGCGCGAAGCTTTTCAGTGGCACGGCATAGGTCGGGATCGAGCAGCCGTCGGTGCCGCAATGATCGACATCATGGGCCGCACCCGTCACCGCCTGCATGGCGTCGCGGACCATCTCCTGAAAGGCATGCCCCGCCTTGACGTAGCCGCGATGCGCGGTGCCGGTGTGCACGCAGGTGCAAAGGAAGCCGGCATGCTTGCCGGAGCAGTTGTTGTGCAGCGGGTTCGGCACGCCGCCGGTACGGGCAAGTGCCACCGTCGCGTCATGATCCATCGGCCAGTGCGCGCCGCATTCGAGCGCGGTCCGATCAAGGCCGGCTTTGGCCAACATCGCGTCAGCCAGTTCGGCATGCGCAGGCTCTCCGGAATGCGAGGCGCAGGCGAGTGCCAGTTCCCGGTCGCCGAATCCGTAGGCATCGGCCGCGCCGCTTTCGACCAGCGGCAGCGCCTGGATCGCCTTGACCGCCGAGCGCGGAAACACCGGGCGCGCCGTGTCGCCGAGCTCCAGCAACGGCTTGCCATCGGCATCGAACACGGCGACCGCACCGCGATGGCCGCTCTCGACCACCGCGCCGCGCAAAACCTCGACCAGAACCGGATTTGTCATGAAATCACCCGCGAAATGCGGGCCGCTTCTACCTGATCCGATCGAGAATGGAAACGTAGTTGGCGACCGCGGCACCGCCCATGTTGAAAATGCCGCCGAGCTTGGCGCCCGGCACCTGGATGCCGCCGGCCTCGCCGGCAAGCTGCATGGCGGTCAACACATGCATCGACACGCCGGTGGCGCCGATCGGGTGGCCCTTGGCCTTCAGCCCGCCGGAGGGATTGACCGGCAGCCGGCCGTCCTTGGCCGTCGTGCCGTCCAGGGCCAGTTTCGCGCCCTCGCCAGGCTTGGCCAGGCCCATCGCTTCATATTCGATCAGTTCGGCGATGGTGAAGCAGTCATGCGTCTCGACGAAGGAGAGGTCGTCCAGCGTGACGCCGGCCTTTTTCAGCGCCTGGTTCCACGCCTGCTCGCAGCCCTCGAAGGCAAGGATGTCGCGCTTCGACATCGGCAGGAAATCCTGCACATGCTCGTTGGCGCGGAAGGCGACGGCGCGGCGCATCTTGAGCGCTGTCGAAGTGTCGGCCAGGACCAGAGCGGCCGCACCGTCGGATACCAGCGAACAGTCGGTGCGCTTCAGCGGGCCGGCGACGAAGGGATTCTTCTCGCTCTCCTGGCGGCAGAACTCGTAGCCGAAATCCTTGCGCATCTGCGCATAGGGATTGTCGACGCCGTTCTTGTGGTTCTTGGCGGCGATCATGGCGAGTGCGTCCGACTGGTCGCCATAGCGCTGGAAATAGGCCTGTGCGATCTTGCCGAAGACGCCGGCGAAACCGGCCGGCGTCTCGCCGTCCTCCGGCAGGTAGGATGCCTTCAGCAGGTTCTTGCCGATCTCCGGTCCGGGCGTCGTCGTCATCTGCTCGGCACCGACCACCAGCACGATGCGGGCCGCATTGGCGTCGATGGCGCGGATGCCTTGCCTGACCGCGGCCGAGCCGGTGGCGCAGGCGTTTTCGACCCGCGTCGCCGGCTTGAAGCGCAGCCGATCGTCGGCCTGCAGCACAAGGCTTGCGGTGAAATCCTGGGCGCAGAAGCCGGCGTTGAAATGGCCGAGCACGATCTCGTCGACATCGTCCGGCCCGATGCCGGCATGGTCGAGCGCGTCGACGGCAACCTTGGTGATCAGGCCCTCCAGCGTCTCGCCTTCGAGCTTGCCGAAGCGCGAATGCGCCCAGCCGACGATGCATGCGGTCATGGCGGTCTCCATCCTCGGCGCCAGCCTAGCACGTTGGCAGCGGCGCACTGTTCAAGCATTGTTCAAGTGTGAACCATTTCTACTGATCCGTGAAGGGCCGGAACCGAACAATCGCTTGGTGCAGCGCACACTCTGTGTCGATTTTTTGTTGATTGATCCGTCAATAAAAAATAATCATGCTGCAAGAAACGGGAACAAGAATGCCGAAAATCGGAATGGAGCCATTGCGCCGCAGGGCGCTCATCGACGCGACGATCTCGGCGATCGGCGAGCGCGGCTCTCTTGATGTGACCATGTCGGAGATCGCCGGCCGTGCAGGCGTGTCGTCGGCACTTGCCCATCACTATTTCGGTGTCAAGGACGAGCTTTTGCTGGCGACGATGCGGCACATATTGGCCGAACTGACCGCCGACACTTTGCGCGCCCTGGGTTCGGCCAAAACCTCACGCGAGCGTGTTTCGGCGGTGGTGGCCGTCAACTTCTCCGATCTGCAGTTCCAGCCGGAAACCATCGCCGCCTGGCTCGCCTTCTATGTCGAGGCGCAGAAATCGTCGGCACTTCGCCGGCTGCTCAAGGTCTACGCGCGGCGGCTGCATTCCAACCTGTTGAGCGGACTGACCGGCATCCTGCCGCGCAACGAAGCCGACCGCGTCGCCGAAGCGACAGCGGCGCTGATCGACGGGCTCTACATCAGGCGCGCGCTGAAGGACGGCGTGCCCGATGCCGCGACGGCGATAGCGCTGGTCGAGGACTATCTCGAAACGAAACTCGGTGGGCGGCAGAAGCAGTGACAAGCGAGAAGAAGCCAAATTTCCTGATCGTCATGGTCGATCAGCTCAACGGCACGCTGTTCCCCGATGGACCGGGCGACTTCCTGCATGTGCCGCACCTCAAGGCGCTTGCCGCCCGCTCGGCGCGCTTCAAGAACAACTATACGGCCTCGCCGCTCTGCGCGCCGGGCCGCGCCTCGTTCATGAGCGGGCAATTGCCGTCGCGCACCGGGGTCTATGACAATGCCGCCGAATTCGCGTCTTCCATCCCGACCTTCGCCCATCATCTACGCGCCGCCGGCTATTACACCTGCCTGTCGGGCAAGATGCATTTCGTCGGGCCGGACCAGTTGCACGGTTTCGAGGAGCGCTTGACCACCGACATCTATCCGGCTGATTTCGGCTGGACTCCAGACTACCGCAAGCCCGGCGAGCGCATCGACTGGTGGTACCATAATATGGGCTCGGTGACCGGCGCCGGCGTCGCCGAGACCACCAACCAGATGGAATATGACGACGAGGTTGTCTTCCTGGCCACGCAGAAGCTCTATCAGCTTTCGCGTGAGCAGGATGATGCGAACCATCGGCCCTGGTGCCTCACCGTTTCGCTCTCGCATCCGCACGACCCTTACGTCGCGCGCAAGCAATACTGGGATCTCTACGAACACTGCCAGGCGCTCGATCCGGAGACCGGATTCATCGCGCATGGCGAGCAGGATGCGCATTCGCAGCGGCTCTATCACGCCTCCGATTACTCGTCCTTTGACATCACCCGCGAGCAGGTGCGTCGCGCCCGGCGCGGCTATTTCGCCAACATTTCCTATGTCGACGACAAGCTCGGCGAGCTTCTGGACGTCCTCAAGCGCACGCGCATGCTCGACGACACCGTCATCCTGTTCTGCTCGGACCATGGCGATATGCTCGGCGAGCGTGGCCTGTGGTTCAAGATGAGCTTCTTCGAAGGCTCGGTGCAGGTGCCGCTGATGATTGCCGGCAAGGGCGTGCCGGCCGGACTGATCAAAGCGCCGGTCTCCAACCTCGACGTAACGCCGACGCTGTGCGACCTCGCCGGCATCGACATCGGCGCCATCGCTCCGTGGACCGACGGCCAGTCGCTGCTGCCGCTTACCAAGGGCGGGCAGCGCACCGCGCCTGTGCTGATCGAGTATGCGGCGGAAGGGTCATACGCGCCACTGGTGGCGATCCGCGACGGCCGCTACAAGTTCGTCCATTGCGAGCTCGATCCGCCGCAATTGTTCGATCTCAATGCCGATCCGCTCGAGCGAAACAACCTCGCCGACGATCCGGCTAATGCGGCCCTGGTGGCGGCATTCATGGAGAAGGTCCGGGCGCGCTGGGACATGGCCGGCTTCGACGCCGCCGTGCGCGAAAGCCAGGCGCGCCGCTGGGTCGTCTATCCGGCGCTACGCAACGGCGCCTATTACCCCTGGGATTTCCAGCCGCTGCAAAAGGCATCGGAGCGCTACATGCGCAACCACATGAACCTCGACAACCTCGAAGAGAACAAAAGGTATCCGAGAGGCGAATGATGACAATTCTCGTCCCCTCCCTCGATCACCTCAGGCAGGCCTACGCGGTCACCTCCAAGGCGACGCAGATCACGCCGCTGCTGGAGTCGGAAGCACTTGCGCGCGAGACGGGCGCCGCCCGCGTCTTCATCAAACCGGAATCGCTGCAATGGGCAGGCTCCTTCAAGGTGCGCGGCGCCTACTGGCGGCTGAAACGGCTTTCGGCGGACGCGGCAAGCAAAGGCGTCGTCGCCTATTCCTCCGGCAATTTCGCGCAAGGGCTGGCGGCAGCCGGCCAGGCGCTCGGCATTCCCGTCACCATCGTCATGCCGATCGACGCGCCGGCCGCCAAGCGCGATGCGACGGCGGGCTATGGCGCGCGCGTCGTGCTGACCGACCATGGCGATCGCGCACGCGAAGAGGTCGCTGCCGCCAAGGCGCGCGAGATCGCCGAGACGGAGAGCCTCACGCTGCTGCATCCGTTCGACGATCCCGAGATCGTCGCCGGCCAGGCCGGCGCCGGTCTCGAAGCGCTCAACCAACTGGCTGATAAGGGCGCCAGCGCCGATCTGCTGTTCTGCTCGGTCGGTGGCGGCGGGCTGATCGGCGGTGTGTCGCTCGCCTTCCACTATCTGTCGCCGGCGACCGAGATCATCGGCGTCGAGCCGGAAGGTTTCAACGGCATGGGCTCGTCATTGGCACGTGGCGCCATCGAGACCATGCCGATCGGACCGAAGTCGATCTGCGACGGGCTGATGTCGCGGCGGCCGGGCGACGCGCCGTTCGCGGCGGTCAAGACCGCCGGCGTTCGTGGCATCACGGTCGACGATCAATCGGTGCGCAGCGCGATGCGGATCGCCTTCGAACGGATGAAGCTGGTGCTGGAGCCGTCTGGCGCGGCATCGCTCGCAGCACTGCTCGGCGGCAAGATGGATGTGACGGGCAAAACCGTCCTTGTGGTGGCAACCGGCGGCAACGTTTCGCTCGCCGATTTCATGGCGCATATGAACCATGCTTGAAGCAGATTTCGTCATCATCGGCTCCGGCTCGGCCGGCTCGGCCATGGCCTACCGGCTGTCGGAAGACGGCAAGAATTCGGTGATCGTCATCGAGTTCGGCGGCACCGATCTCGGGCCGCTGATCCAGATGCCGTCGGCGCTGTCGATCCCGCTCAATATGAGCCTCTACGACTGGGGCTTTGCCAGCGAGCCGGAGCCGCATCTCGGCGGCCGCGTGCTGGCGACGCCGCGCGGCAAGGTCATCGGCGGCTCATCCTCGATCAACGGCATGGTCTATGTGCGCGGCCATGCGCGCGACTTCGACCACTGGGCCGAAGAGGGCGCGACCGGCTGGGGCTTCGCCGACGTGCTTCCCTACTTCAAGCGCATGGAAAACTCGGACGGTGGCGAAGACGGCTGGCGTGGCAAGAGCGGCCCGCTGCACGTGCAGCGCGGGCCGCGTCGCAATCCACTCTACGGTGCCTTCGTCGAGGCCGGCCGCCAGGCCGGTTTCGAGCTGACCGACGACTACAATGGCGCCAAGCAGGAAGGCTTCGGGCCGATGGAGCAGACGATCCGCGGCGGCCGCCGCTGGTCGGCAGCGAGCGCTTATCTGAAGCCGGCGCTGAAACGCAAGAATGTTAGCCTGCTCAAGGGTTTCGCGCGTCGGGTGATCATCGAGAATCAACGTGCCATCGGCGTCGAGATCGAAGCTCACAAGCAGATTCAAGTCGTTAAGGCACGACGCGAGGTGATCGTCGCCGCGTCGTCGATCAACTCGCCCAAGATCCTGATGCTGTCTGGCATCGGCCCGGGCGCGCATCTTCAGGAAAACGGTATCCAGGTCGTGGCCGACAGGCCCGGTGTCGGCCGCAACCTGCAGGATCATATGGAGCTCTACATCCAGCAGGAATCGACCAAGCCGATCACGCTGAATTCGGTGCTGAACCCGTTCTCGAAGGCGCTCATCGGCGCGCAATGGCTGTTCTTCAAGACTGGCCTCGGCGCGACCAACCATTTCGAGGCGGCCGCCTTCGTGCGCTCGCAGGCCGGTGTCGACTATCCCGATATCCAGTACCATTTCATCCCGGCGGCAGTGCGTTATGACGGCAAGGCGGCGGCGACGTCGCACGGCTTCCAGGCGCATGTCGGGCCGATGCGATCGAAGTCGCGCGGTTCCATCACACTGCGCTCGCCGGACCCGAAATCGAAGCCGGTGATCCGCTTCAACTACATGTCGCATCCAGACGACTGGACCGAGTTCCGCCACTGCATCCGGCTGACGCGCGAGATTTTCGGCCAGAAGGCTTTTGACGGCTTCCGTGGCAAGGAGATTTCGCCCGGCAGCCATGTGCAGTCGGATGAGGATCTCGACGCCTTCATCCGCGACCACGCCGAGAGCGCCTACCATCCCTGCGGCACCTGCAAGATGGGTCGTGCCGATGATCAATCAAGCGTCGTCGATCCGGAATGTCGCGTCATCGGCGTCGAGGGATTGCGCGTCGCCGACTCCTCGATCTTCCCGCGCGTCACCAACGGCAACCTCAATGCGCCATCGATCATGACCGGTGAGAAGGCAGCCGACCACATTCTCGGCCGCACGCCGCTGGCGTCGTCCAACCAGGAACCATGGATCAATCCGCGCTGGCAGGTGTCGGACAGATAGAGCATTGTCGGGCGGACTGAACGATCCGCATGTAAAATTGGAGAACAGCCATGCGCGCCCAGCCAACGGCATCACACTATGTCAACGGCCGCTACCTGGACGACGAGCGCGGTGCTGCGTTGCCGGTCATCTATCCGGCCACCGGCGAGACCATCGCGACCTTGCATTCGGCGACACCGAACGTGCTGGAACTGGCCATCGAGGCCGCGCGGGCGGCACAGCCCGCCTGGGCGCGGCTGAAGCCAGTCGAGCGCGGACGCATCCTGCGCCGCGCCGCCGACATTCTGCGCGCCCGCAATGCCGATCTCGCCCGCATCGAGACGCTCGATACCGGCAAGGCGATCCAGGAGACGCTGGTGGCCGACGCACCGTCGGCGGCAGACTGCCTGGAATATTTCGGCAGCGCGGTCGCCGCCTTCAACGGCGAGGCCGTCGATCTGGGCGGGCCCTTCGCCTATACGCGCCGCGAGGCGCTCGGCGTCTGCGTCGGCATCGGCGCTTGGAATTATCCGATCCAGATCGCCGGCTGGAAATCCGCGCCGGCGCTGGCCATGGGCAATGCCATGGTGTTCAAGCCGTCGGAGAACACACCGCTGTCGGCACTGGCGCTGGCCGAGATCTACACCGAGGCCGGCCTGCCCGACGGGCTGTTCAACGTCGTGCAAGGCTATGGCGATGTCGGCGCCGGCCTCGTCGGCCACGATGTCGTCGCCAAGGTCTCGGTGACCGGCTCGGTGCCAACCGGCCGCAAGGTGCTGTCGCTCGCCGGCTCGAAGATGAAGCATGCGACGATGGAGCTCGGTGGCAAGTCGCCGCTGATCGTCTTTGACGACGCCGATCTCGAAAATGCCATCGGCGGCGCCATGCTCGGCAATTTCTATTCGACCGGCCAGATCTGCTCCAACGGCACGCGCGTCTTCGTGCAGAGCGGCATCCACGACCGCTTCGTCGAAAGGCTGGTCGAACGGACCAAGAAGATCCGCATCGGCGATCCGCTCGATCCCGAAACGCAGATGGGGCCGCTGGTCAACAAGGCGCAGCACGAGAAGGTCGTCTCCTATATCGAGATCGGCAAGCAGGACGGAGCGACGCTCGCCTGCGGCGGCAACGTGCCGTCGCTGCAAGGTTTCCAGGGCGGCTTCTTCGTCGAGCCGACTGTGTTCACCGGCGTCACCGACACCATGCGCATCGCCCGAGAGGAGATCTTCGGCCCGGTGATGAGCGTGCTGAAGTTCGACGGCGAGGACGAGGTGATCGACCGCGCCAACGACACCGAATTCGGCCTTGCGGCGGGCGTGTTCACGCGCGACCTGCCTCGCGCGCACCGCGTCATCGCCGAATTGCAGGCCGGCACCTGCTGGATCAACGCCTACAATCTGACGCCGATCGAAATTCCCTTCGGCGGCTTCAAGCAGTCGGGTATCGGGCGGGAGAATTCGCTGGCGGCGCTGGCGCTCTACTCGCAACTGAAGGCGGTCTATGTCGAGACCGGGGATGTGACGAGCCCTTACTGATTGGCGAAAGCCGGCGTGACGGCCGATCTCCCCCGCAAGGGGGGAGGCAGCTTCAGCCTCTCAGCTACCCTTCTCCACCGTCTCATCCAGATACTGCGTCAGCGCGCAGACGAGGTGATAGAAGATGCTGGCCGGGACGTCCGATGCCAGCGAGCGGCCGCGTTCGTCGATGCGGTCGATCCAGAGGCCGAGCGGCGCCGGGTCTATGTGCCAGCGGAACAGGCGGCCGACGCGGGCTTCGATCTCGGGCTTGAGGTCCGGCCCGCCTGAGCCATCCAGCGCGATCGCCGCCTTGACGGCCTCGGCCTGCGGCCAGCTGCGCGACACAAGGTCGAGCGGCAGGCCCTGTCTGGAGACGGCGCCGTAGGAGAGACCGGTGGCGCGGTTGAGGCCGTTGGCGATCGCCGAGGCATAGAGTTTTCGAGCAAAGCCGCTCAGCTCTGTCTGGCCGCTGCGGTCGGCGAAATCGACCAGCAGCGAGGCCCATTCGAAATGATGGCCAGGCTCGGTCCAGGCGCCCTTCTCGCCGGCCACCGGCTTCCAGCCGGCGTCGAAATATTCGCCCAGCGTCCAGCTTTCCGGGTCGAAGAAATGGCTGCGGAAAAGGTCGATGATACGTGCAGCGCGGCGCAGATAGGCGCGCTCGCCGGTCGCCTGATGCCAGGCGAGGAAGGCCTCGAGCAGATGCATATGCGGGTTGGAGCGCCGCTCGCCCTCGCCGCTCGAGGTTTCCAGGAAGCCAGTCATGCGCTCATCCTCGAGATGGGCATCGAGGAAGGCGAAGGTTTCCTCGCCGAGCAGCAAGGCATCGGGGTTGCCCGACATATGGGCGTGCGCCAGTGCCAGCAGAACGCAGGAATGATCGTAGGCGTCCTCGACGGGGTCGGCGACCGAACCGTCGACATTCAGCGTACGCACCCAGCCGCCGCTGTCGGTGCGGCCCTTGCCGGCCATGAAGTCGATGCCGTGGCTGATCAGCCGATCGGCCGGGCCGGTCCAGCCGCGCGCCTTGGCGACGGCGAAGGCATAGACCTGCCTGGCCTGCGTGCGCATGCGCTTCGGCTTGAGCAGCGGCGCGGTATCGAAGCCGAGCGCCTCGTGGAAGCCGCCATGGCGCTCGTCGACGCCTGATGTCGACCACAGCGGCAAGGTTTCCTCGAACAGCCAGTGACGAACGCGCCGCCGCCAGGCGCCGCTCTCGATGACGCGGTCATGCGCCGGCGTGAAGCGGGTCTCCAGCCGGCCCGACTTTTCCAGCTGTTCGACGATCTTCTTGACGTGCTGGCTGTGGCTGACCGGGGCGACGAAGGTCGCGTCGGCAGTGGAGACGATGGCGACATCCTTCATGCCGATGGCCGACAAAAGCCGGCCTTCGCTGCGGATATAGGAGTTCTCGCAATCGATGGCGACGACATCGCCGACGATCACATTGCCCTGACCGTCCGAAGGGCCGACATCGAGCAGCGACTGCCAGGAGCCGAGGTCGTTCCAGCGAAAGCCGGCCTGCACCATGGCGATGTCCTTGGCCCGCTCCATGATGGCGTAGTCAATCGAGGTCGAGGGAATGGCCGCGTAGAACTCCAGCGGCATATAGAGGCCGGAGAGGTCCGATGTCGCCGCTTTGTAAGCCGTTTCGGTCGCCTGCCAGATATCCGGCTGGAACGCCGCGAAGGCATCGCGCATGGCGCCAGCGCGAAACAGGAAGATGCCGGTGTTCCAGTAGAAGTTTCCAGCCTCGAGATAGCTCTGCGCGGTCGCAAGATCGGGCTTTTCGACGAAGCGCGAGACGTCGAAGATGCCGGCCTCGTCGCCTGATACCTCGATATAGCCGTAGCCGGTCTCGGGCTGACTGGGCTTGATGCCGAATACCACCAGCCGGCCGTCGCCGGCCGCCGCAGCGCCCGCCTCGATGCTCTCCCAGAACTGCCGCGTGGTCGAAATCTCATGATCGGACGGCACCACCAGCACCAGGCTGTCGCCGAATTCCGACAGCGTGCGCAAAGTGGCCAGCGCGACGGCTGCGGCTGTGTTGCGGCCGGTCGGTTCGAACAGCGGGCCGCCGCCGGCAAGGTCGAGGCCGGCGAGATCGGCATGAACACGCTCGGCGTGGCGCTCGGCGGCGATCAGGAAGATCGGCGTCTCGCCATCGGGCCTCGCCGTCAGCCGGCGCAAGGTCTTGGCCAGCATCGAGCCGTCTCCGGAGAGATCGTGAAACTGCTTGGGATTGTCCTCGCGCGACAGCGGCCAGAGCCGCGAGCCGACGCCGCCGCTCATGACAAAACTGACGATCCGCTCGCTCATTCAGGTCTCGCGCTCAAGGTTGTGGCCGACTGCTTATTACACATGCCTTTAAGCTGTGTTTAGCTGATTGGAAATGCGCTCGGCCGCCAGCTCGATGAAAGCCCTGACCAGCGGCGAAAGGTGGCGGCTGCTCGGATAGAGGACGTGCAGGCCGCCGGCCGGCGTCGTATGGTCCTTGAGAACACGCTTCATCCGTCCTTCGCTGATGAGCGCCTCGGCCATGCCGTGCGGCAATTGGGCGATGCCGAAGCCCGCAAGCGCGGCCGCAACGACTGCCTGCATCTCGTTGGCGGCGAAGCGCCCGCCTACTGCGACCGTCACCTGACCGTCTGGCCCCTCCAGCACCCAATGAGCGCCGGCAGCCGAAGAGCCCGCGATGACACAGTCGTGGCCGGCAAGATCCGCGGGTGCTTCCGGCACTCCATGGCACGCGAGATAGTCGGGGCTGGCGCAGAGCAGCCTGTGGGTCGAGCCGAGCTTGCGGGCGATCAGCGTCGAATCTTGAAGGACGCCAGTGCGGAAAGCGAGGTCGATCCCGTCCTCGACCAGATTGAGCCTGTCGTCGGTCAAGCGGAGCTCGACCTTGGCCTTTGGATACATTGTCAGAAACTCGACCACGGCGCCGGTGAGGAAATAGCCACCGAAGCCGACGGGCGCCGAAATGCAAATCGTGCCGGAAGGTTCGGCCCTTGCTTCCGCGAGGCGCAGATTTGCTTGCTCGAGCGTCCGCAACGCCTGGCTGCTCTGCTCATAGTAGAGGCGCCCGGCATCCGTCAGGTTAAGGCTTCGTGTCGTGCGCTGCAGAAGGCGGACCCCTACCTCGCGCTCGAGCGCGGCTATGCGACGGCTGACCGTTGTCTTGGGCATGGCGAGCAGGCGAGCGGCGGCGGTGAAGCTGCCAGCTTCGACGACGCGAGCGAACACGACGATATCGTTGAGATCGAGCATTGTATCCATATTTGGGACAAAGTTTTTCAATTATAGGCAATTATGCATCAATATGGCAGTCCCTAAATTTGCTCCACCACAACGAAGGAGCAGACAAGATGACCAGCAAACGAAGCATTTTGGTGACCGGCGCCACCGGCCAGCAAGGCGGCGCGGTTGCGCGCGCCCTGCTGTCGAGAGGACATCGCGTCAAGGCACTGACACGCAGGTCGGACAGCGAGGCTGCACGGCAGCTGGCATCGGCGGGCGCCGAAGTCGTGGCGGGCGATCTCGCCGACACAGCCTCAGTCGTGAGGGCCGCCGGAGACGTCGAGACCATGTTCCTGATGGGCAATAGCTATGAGGCTGGTATGGAAGAGGAGACGCGCCAGGGGATGATCGCCGCCGATGCGGCCAAGGCCGCCGGCGTCGGCCACCTGATCTATTCGTCGGTTGCCGACGCCGACAAGAAAACTGGCATCCCGCATTTCGAAAGCAAGTATCTCGTTGAGCAACACATCGTCGGACTCGGCGTCCCTTACACGATCAGCGCGCCAGTCGCCTTCATGGAGAATGTCGTCGCGCCGTGGTCGCTCGGCGCGCTCAGCCAGGGCATTCATGCCTTCGCGATGCCCCCGAAGCGCGTCCTCCAGTTGGTCACGCTGTTGGACATCGGCGCCTTTGTCGCCGCTTTGGTCGAGCGTCGCGAGCGCGTGTTTGGCAAACGCTTCGATTTCGCCGGAGACGAGTTGTCCGGCGAGGAGCAGGCGAAGATCCTGTCGCAAGCCACGGGCCGCCCGATCAGCTACCAGGAAATCCCGATCGCAGCGGCCCGCCAGCAGAGCGAGGATGCAGCTTTGATGTTCGAATGGTTCGACCGCGTCGGTTACGACGTCGACATCGCGGCCTTGCGCAAGGAATTCCCGGAGGTCCGCTGGCACAATTTTGCTGACTGGGCACGCGAATTCGACTGGAGCGCTCTTGGGCAGGCAACGCCCGCCGCCTGACCACTCTGCGGAACCTAGAAAGTCTGGTTGTAGGCGCCGACTTCGGGGCTGCGGCGCAGCACGGCGTCGACGGCCTCGAACATCTGCCGCCGCCGCTCCGACGATACAGGGCTTTCTACCACCACGACCAGCTCAGGCTTGT
>NZ_QZWZ01000229.1 GCF_003601975.1 Mesorhizobium waimense | reverse complement strand
CGGCACCACGGTGCGGCTCAACCGCCCGCACGACAACCGGCACCTCTCGGTGAAGCCGGGCGACGACGGCTTCATGGTGCAGCACTTCAACCCCACCAGCCGCGAGCGCTGGGAGGCGACGCCGACGACGCGCAATCTGCATCGAACCCTGGTGCCGATCGTCGGCCGCAACGGCGGCTGGAGCCAGGCGCTGGGACCGACGCAGCTCGCCTGGATGTTCCAGGAGGAGCGGCCGGCCGACTGGCCGATGCCGGAGCCGACCCATCCGGACGTGTGGTTCGTCTACCGCTCCAACCCGGCGATCTCGTTCTGGGACACGCGCCGGCTCGCGGAGTCGATCGCCCGCTTCCCGTTCATGGTGGCGTTCGCCTACACGGTCGACGAGACCAATTACATGGCGGACTTGCTGCTGCCG
>NZ_QZWZ01000228.1 GCF_003601975.1 Mesorhizobium waimense | reverse complement strand
CCATCCGGTGGAGTAAGCCTTTCGCGAACCAGGATTCGGCGAGAACTCTCTCTGGATTTCCCGCCGAGCCTGTGATGCGAACCGGCCCTCAACTGGAGCCTGCCATGCCATCGACGATCAGAACAACTACGCTGCCTTCCGGCGAAGCCGTTCAGGTGCTTGGTCAGGGCACGTGGAAAATGGGCGAGGATATCCGTCGCCGCGCCGATGAGGTCAACGCCCTCAAGCTCGGCCTCGACCTTGGCATCACGCTCATCGATACCGCCGAAATGTATGCCAGCGGCGGTGCCGAGGAGGTAGTCGCCGAGGCCATCGCCGGGCGCCGCGACGAAACGTTCCTGGTTTCGAAAGTGCTGCCGTCAAACGCTTCGCGCGCCGGCGTGCAGCGCGCCTGCGAAAACAGCCTGAAGCGCCTGCGC
>NZ_QZWZ01000227.1 GCF_003601975.1 Mesorhizobium waimense | reverse complement strand
GCGCGATCGTCAACTATGGCAAGCGATACCGAGCTGGGCTTCGTGTCGCCACCAGCCTCGCCGAGTCAGCAGTGAATTCGCTTGTCGGCAAACGCATGGTCAAGAAGCAGCAGATGCGCTGGTCTCTCCACGGTGCGCACCTGCTCATGCAGGTCAGGACGGCGGAGATCAATGGCGAACTTCGCAATCGGCTGCGGGCACCGTTCCGACAGCCAGAACCGAACGTGCCTCCATTATTCAAGCCCACACCGCCCCTTCTGCGCGCCGCCTAACCCCAGAGAAGTTACCGGTCTCGCCCTGGGCGAACTGGCGAAGCACAGTGATGCGAATCGTGATGTGGAACCAATCTAGCACATGCTCGCTGGCAGGGCCGATCATTTCGGCAAGTGAGCGGACTTCCTCGCCGCCGTCGGTGATGAAG
>NZ_QZWZ01000226.1 GCF_003601975.1 Mesorhizobium waimense | reverse complement strand
GCGCAGCTGTTTCACTGCATCGTCCACCAACGCCGTGGCTTGGCCGATCGAGGTGCCAGGCGCCAGGTTGAACGAGACCGTCACCGCCGGGAATGTGCCTTGGTGACTGATGGAAATGGCCGTGCGCGCGACCGAGTTATCTGCCAGCGCAGACAGCGGCACCAAGGCCGCCGGGCTGGCCAGGTTTGGCGCGGCGGTGCTGCCTTTGCTCGACACCGCCTGGCTGCCGGTGGGCACGTAAATACCCTTGAGCGCTGACGGATCGGCCCAGTATTCGGGCGCGATTTCCATCACCACGTGGTACTGGTTGGCGGCGCGGTAGAGGGTCGAGACCTGGCGCTGGCCGAACGCGTCGTACAGCGTCTGGTCCACCGCCGACATGCCCACGCCGAGTCGCGCCGCCGTGTCGCGGTTGACCTGCAC
>NZ_QZWZ01000225.1 GCF_003601975.1 Mesorhizobium waimense | reverse complement strand
CGGCGCCGGACAATCCCAATCCAGAGCCGTCCCGGCCCCCCGCCCCGCCGGAAACTCCACCCGGCGAGCCGCCGGGCGTGCCTCCGCCTTCGCCTGACCCCGTTCCCGAGCCGGGAAGAGGACCGCCAGAGATCCCGCCGGGCACGCCGCCGGAAATTCCTACGGAGCCGACGTTCCCCGGCCCTACGGGCGGAGACCACGAATGGTTGCAAACGAGAAGGGTTTAGTCACCCGTGTGCTCGATCATGCCGATTACCTCCAGAATGTCGCGCGGCTCGATTCCGACTTGCCTCAGTCCAGGCAGGTCGATCGCCGCCACGTTGTCGACGCGCATGAGGTCGACCTGGTTGCGCTGGATCAGTGCGCCCGGAACGAACTCAGCCACAGCAGCGATGGAATTCCACACCGCAAATGGCATCGGCAC
>NZ_QZWZ01000224.1 GCF_003601975.1 Mesorhizobium waimense | reverse complement strand
CGGCCACCATCGACCGGGCCGGGCCGTTCTCGGCCTATCCCGGCGTGGACCGCCAGATCATGCTGCTGGGCGGCGATGGCGTGCACCTGAGCGCGAGCGGCATCGACCACCGGCTCGACGAGCCCTGGCGCCCCTGGTCGTTCGATGGCGCCGCAGCGCTCGATTGCACCCCGCTGGGCGGCGCCTCCACGGATTTCAACCTCATGCTGCGCCGTGGCGCGTGGCAGGGCACCATCGAAATCGTGTCGGACAGCGTGCAGCCAGGCTCCACGCCGGCCGGTGTCTGCCTGGTGCTCGCCGGCACGTGGCGCGACGGCGCCGGTGAAGGCTACCCGCCCGGCCATGGCCTGTGGTGGGGAGAAGCGCAAGGGCAGCCGCTGCAGCTCGCGCCCGGCGATGCCCGGGGCGCCGCGCTGGCCTGGAT
>NZ_QZWZ01000223.1 GCF_003601975.1 Mesorhizobium waimense | reverse complement strand
CCTGCATCCAGCTCTCGAAATTGCTGGCGGCCATGTTCTTGATGGGCACCTGCGCGAGGTTGAGGCCGATCACCGCGACCACCGCGCCCGTCACCACGGGCGGCATGCAGCGCTCGATCCAGCCCGTGCCCACGGCCTGCACGATGGCGCCGATCAGGGTGTAGACCAGGCCGCAGGCGATGATGCCGCCCAGCGCCACGGCCATGTTGGCGTTCGGGCCCGGGCCGGTGTAGCCGCTGGCGGCGATCACCACGCCGATGAAGGCGAAGCTCGAACCCAGGTAGCTCGGCACGCGGCCGCCCGTGACGAGGAAGAAGATCAGCGTGCCCAGGCCGCTCATCAGGATCGCGACGTTCGGATCGAAACCCATGAGGATGGGCGCGAGCACGGTGGCGCCGAACATGGCGATCACGTGCTGCACGCC
>NZ_QZWZ01000222.1 GCF_003601975.1 Mesorhizobium waimense | reverse complement strand
GTGTATACCCTGGCGAAATTGTATAATTTGCCTGCTGATGTTCTGCCTCGTTAAATTTTTTCAGGCCGGATATGGCGTTAACCGCCTGTCCGGCAAACCTGCCTGCAAGTCGAGCCTTGTCTGATTTATCAGCGAGGCTTTTTGCTTATTTATGCCAGCGCAACTTTGCTCTAAGATGTTTCGCTGGTTTATTAACTGATGATTGAAGATCCCATGGAAAATAATGAAATTCAGAGCGTGTTGATGAACGCTCTCTCCCTCCAGGAAGTCCACGTTTCCGGCGATGGCAGCCACTTTCAGGTTATTGCCGTGGGTGAGTTGTTTGACGGCATGAGTCGGGTTAAAAAACAGCAGACGGTCTATGGCCCGCTGATGGAATATATTGCGGATAACCGCATTCATGCTGTGTCGATCAAAGCGTATACCCC
>NZ_QZWZ01000221.1 GCF_003601975.1 Mesorhizobium waimense | reverse complement strand
GAGAAGAACAACCATGATGACTCCGAAGAAAAACCCTCGGAAACACCATCCCCTCGGGATAGTGAATCCCAAGGGGTGTTGAAAACCTCACCGAAGTGAGGACTGCACTGCTCAGCCAAAACGGCTGGGCAATGTATCGCACACACGCAGAAGCATCGCGACCATTACGGCGCAACAATCGTTGTGTGTGAAAAACCGGCCCGCATCACGCGGGGCGGGAAGAGAAGCCCTTCTGGGGTCAACTCTTCGCATCGAGGTGCCATCGAAGGCAGGATTGCAGCACGATGCCCAGCTTCATCCCCACGGGAAGAAGTTCAGGTCTTACTCAGCGCCCAATCCAACTGCAAAAACCCGCAGTGGGGGTTGGGAGCTTCGCTCCAATCGTTGCCAGGCAACGGGTGAACACGCATTACGGTGTTCGATACAGGTT
>NZ_QZWZ01000220.1 GCF_003601975.1 Mesorhizobium waimense | reverse complement strand
GGTCTTCGTAGACGTAGCGGTGCCGCGGGCCCTGACGCGCCTGGTGCTCCGTCATGCGGTGCCAGGCGTCGTAGCCGAAGCGGCGCAGTACCGTGCCGTCCTGGCCCAGCACTTCGGCGAGGTTGCCGGCGCCGTCGTAGCGGTAGCGCACCAGCGGCTGCGGGCGCGGGGCCGTGCCGGGCACCACGCTGGGGTCCGGCGGGTTGAACGTGCAGTCCACGCCCACGAGGCGCACGCCGTCGTCGGGTTGCAGCAGTGGATGGAGGGAGGGTTTGCGAACGCCACTGGCTGACGCGTCCTGCTTGCCGGTTTGGCGGGCCGCAGTGGCATCCGGCGCGATGCGCTCGTAGCGCAGCGCATAGCGGCGTCCGCTGCCATCGGTGATGCCCACGACGCGGCCTTGCGACAGCCCTTCTTCACCCCATTGGTAT
>NZ_QZWZ01000021.1 GCF_003601975.1 Mesorhizobium waimense | reverse complement strand
CCTCGACCGCGAGCAGCCCGTCCTGCCGATGATGCCTGGCATGCCGGAGCGCCGGACCCATTCCTACGTTCGTCATGGCACGACGTCGTTGTTTGCTGCCCTCGACGTTGCCTCGGGCTTCGTCATCGGCAAGTGCTACAAGCGGCACCGCGCCGCCGAGTTTCTCGACTTCCTCAAGCAGATCGACGCCCAGGTTCCCCATGGCCTCGACATTCACATTGTCATGGACAACTACGCCACTCACAAGACCGCCGCGATCAGAACGTGGCTGGCGCGCCGGCCGCACTATCATGTGCACTTCACGCCGACATCGGCATCCTGGATCAACCAGGTTGAACGGTGGTTTGCCGAACTCACCCGCAAGCAACTACGCCGCGGTGTCCATACCTCCACCAGCCAGCTTGAGGCCGATATTCGCGCCTTCATCCAGCGCCACAACGAGAACCCCAAGCCATATCGATGGACCAAGTCCGCAGACGACATTCTCGCCTCCGTCAAACGCTTCTGCCAGAAGGCGGAACAATCCTTATGCCACGAAATTTAGATTCAGATGACTAGAGTGTAAGTCTCAAGTGGCTAGAGCCTAACCGGCAAACCTGACCCAACGACGCCCGCTCATGGCGCGCAAAGCGGTCGGCACTACGCTGGATGAAAGGTCGGCTTTCCAGCCCCATCATCCTGGAAGCGGACGTTCCGTTTTCGGCCCATTGCGGTCACTCCGGATCTAAAGTCGGACGAAGCCGCTTGGCGCTTATCGGGCGGTTTTCGACGCGATGGCGGCGCGCCGTTTAATTAGCCACAATGTCAGCACGAGCGACCCACCAGCCGAGGGTCGGCTTTGACCCAAAGCCGACCCTCGCACACAGATATGGCATGACCACCAGCGCCAGCAGCAGGCTCCCTATTTTGTGGCAGCCGCAACGAGCATTTCGCATGGCCCCGCGAATTGTCCGTCCCGCTCGAACTGGCTAAGCGCCTCCTCGATTTCAGCCCAGGCGTCGTCCTGTTCCCGGGCGGACAGGCCGGCAAGCATCTGATGCAGCGCGCCAAACGATTCCTGCTCGAACTGCAAGCATTCCATTGCCGAATGCAGCCGCACCGGCGCATCGATCCTTTCGATGCGGACGTCGCGGAATCCGGCGTCGACCAGACGTTTTGCTAGAACCGTGGGATCGCCCAGGCTGAATGGGCCGGGCTGGCCGGGTAACGGCGCCGGCAGCGCGGCGCGACGGCGAATGATGCCGACAGGGATCGAAAAGAACGGGTTCTTGTCGCCAGCGGAGTAGACGATCGCGCCGACCCGTCCCCCCGGTTTGAGATGGTCGCGCATTCCACCCAGCGCCTTGTTCTGATCCGGAAAATAGATCAGCCCTACACGTGAAATGACGGCGTCGAATGGATCGGCGGATATGGCGCCAAGCATTTCGCCGTCGGCGACGACGGTGTCGATGTTGGTATAGCCCGCCAGTTTCGCATTGCTGGCGGCGAAATCAAGAATTCCTGCCGAAATGTCGGTGGCCAGCACATAACCCTCGGGGCCGACGCGGCGCGCCGCGGTCAATGTCTGCTCTCCCGCGCCGGCGGCGACGTCAAGGACGCGACTGCCGCGCTTTACGTCGGTCATTTCCAGCATCAGTTCGGTCGCTGGTCCAAGCCACCGCGACAGGAGCGGACCCCAGCGGTTCCAGGCTTCGGCGGCGCTGTCCCATTGCTTGCGGGTCGCTTCCTTGAATTTGACGGGGTCGAAAGTCGGTTGCTGCTGATCCATGATCGCCTCCTGGTGCAAGACCCACAACCGGAACGGCTTCCGGAAGACAGTATTGTCTTGCAGGAAACGATATTGGGCGCGTAGTTTCGGCTCAATTCTCGAAATTTCGACGTCCATTTTGCAAAATTGCACGGATCGGTTCCAAGATGCAGTGGGATGATTTGCGGATTTTCCTGGCGGTCGCGCGCGACGGCTCGATCAGCGGCGCCGCCAAACGCATGAACATTCAGCACTCCACAGTGTCGCGCCGCATCAGGCTGCTGGAGACCCAGCTTGGCACGCGCCTGATCGAGCGCAAGAAGTCCGGATACGAACTGACGGCGGCCGGCGCGGAATTGAAAATGGCGGCCGGCAAGATGGAGATGGAAGTCCTTGAGGTCGAAGGCGCTCTCGGCGGCCAGGAAAGTCATGTCGCCGGCGAGCTAAGGGTGTCCGCGATCAACAATATGGCCTCATCCGTGCTGATGCCCATATTTGCCAGTTTCACCGAAACCTATCCGGATATCGAACTGCATGTACAGGTTTCCAACAAATATGTCAGCCTTGCCGAGCGCCACGCGGATATCGCCATTCGCCTGACCAACACCCCACTCGATACGCTGGTCGGTATCCGGCTCACCAACGTTGCGTCAGCCGTCTACGGAGAAAGAAACTATCTGAAGGCTTTGCGCGCCAGCAGCGCCAAACAAAAGTGGCTGGGTGTTGAATGCTGCGCCTTCCATCAATCCTGGACCAACGCAGCATGTCCGGATCACCGTCACAGCCTATTTGTCGACGACACTTTGCTCACGCTTGCCGCCTTGAAACAAGGACTTGGGCTTGCCTACCTGCCCTGCTTCATGGGCGACAATGACGACCAGCTGGAACGCTTTCGCGCGCCAGACCCGATCCACGATCTGGGGCTATGGCTTCTCTATCATCCTGACCTCAGGCGTACCAAGCGGGTGAGGGTCTTTCGCGAGCACATGGTCGCGCAGATCGGGGACCAGAGTGCCCTGTTCGAAGGCCGGCGACCTATGCACAACCTAAGATTGAAGTGAGCGAGGACTGACCAATGAGCAGACATGTTTTTACCGTCCTGAACAATCCGGTCGAGGGGCGCGAGGCCGAGTTCAATGCTTGGTACGACGATCGCCACGTGCATGACATATTGAGGCTGCCAGGACTGGTTTCGGCCCAACGCTTCGGCTGAGCCCCGAGCAAAGCGCGACGACGCCGATGTCGGCAGGGTCGCCGGAGTCTCCCGCGGCACTGTCTCTAATGTCTTCAATCACCCGAACTTGGTGCGGCCCGACGTGCGTGAGCGCGTCGAGGCTGCGGCGCACCACCTCGGTTACGATGGTCCCGACCCCAGAGGACGAGTGCTGCGGGACGGCAAGTTCAACGCCATCGGATTTATGCCGCCGGGCGCCTATGCCATTGCCGACGTGATCAGAAGCCCATACGGACGAGAGCTGGTGCTTGGCGTTTCGCTTGCGTGCGACGAGGCCGGGGCGACGCTGAGCCTGGTCAACGGTACGGACGAAACGCGCACATCCACCATTCGGGAGGCGTTGGTCGACGGCTTCATTTTGGGCCATAGCGTAGACATCGACCTGATCACCTCGGCGCAGCGCGGGCGCCTGCCTTTTGTCATCCTCGAAAGCGATGCCGGCCCCGACATCAATTCGATCCGGATCGACGGCAGGAGCGGAGCGCTGATGGCCGTCGGGCACTTGGCTGCTCTCGGGCACCGGCATTTTGCGATCCTCTCAGTCCGACGCACATCCGGGCCGCCGATTGTCCATATGCCACGCAAGGGCAAGCGCGCGATAACGGCGGGGTTTCAGCTCGACCACGAAAGGCTCGAGGGCTTCGCTCAAGGGTTGGCGGAAGTCAATCTGTCGATCGATAACGTCCCGATCATCGAGACCGCCCCGGGTGAGCCGACTGCCGGAGCTGTTGTGTTCGATCGAGTTCCAGAAGCAACGGCAATCCTGACTATGTCGGATTGGCAGGCAATCACCGTGCTCGACGAGGCGGTTCGTCGCGGCATAAACGTTCCGGAGCACGTGTCGGTCGTGGGCTTTGATGGCACAGCGGAATCGGCACGCACCACGCCCCCCCTCACGACCGTGGCGCAGGACATTGTCGGGAAGGGGCGGCTTGCCGCCGCCATGGTGTTCGCGAACGCTGCCCCGAAGCAAATCGTCATGCCGGTTGAACTGGTGGTCCGCGGCACGACCGCCCGACCGCGTCGCTAAGTCAATTTACGCTGACAAGCGGACCATCACAAAAATTCTGAGTTGGTTCTGCTGTTGGCGCTTAGCGGACCTTTTGGACCGCGATCATGGCGCGCCGCCGTTTAATTAGCCACAATGTCAGCACGGCGCGGCCACCTACTTCGCCGATGCGGTCGTGAGAATGTGCTGTTACGATCCATCGCGGGCTCTGAGGCTTAGGCCAGGATAGCCCCGAATGGTCCCGCTGGGAGGTAGACCATGACAAAAGTGCGTGACGTTTCGTTTGTGGCCCTTGCCGCACTTTCCGCAATGTTGGGGTTAGCCGGCAACGTGGATGCCGAGGATGCACCTCCGACAATCGTCACCCTCGGCGACAGCTACATCAACAGCTATGGAGTAGCTGCCACTGAGACCTTTGCGACCAGGCTAAAGTCTGGGCTGAACGCTGCCAGGCACCCAGTGACAATTGTCGAGGTGGGGTACACGGCGACCAGCAAACGGGGTCTCACTTGGCTGGCGGAATCCAAGGACGGCCTTGACCTGCAGGCGAGCCCTGCAAACCACGTTGTCATCGTTGAATTGGGTCAGAACGATTGCGCTCGTATCGACCTGGATCACACGCGAGCGAACCTCGACCAGATTCTGAGTATCCTCGCCCAGAAGCGCGTTCCAGTGCTTGTGGTTGGAACCGCGGCCTATGGCTATTGCGGGGCTGACTATGCCGAGCCGTTTTCAAAGATGTTCTCCGAGCTAGCGACCAAGTATGGAGACTTGCTCTACGCCGACTTCAAGGAGGGCGTGACTGGGCATCCGGAGTTGCTGCAAGCGGACAACGACCACCCAAATGCAGCCGGTGATGCGATCATCGTTAGAAACATGCTCCCTATGGTTGAGGCGCTGCTCGCGCAGGTGCAACCGCGTTGAACACCCGTCTGAAGAACGAACGGCGTCTATGGAAGCTGGGCCGTGTTCTCAGTAGCGAATTGGCAGGCGTGACCAAGGCCCGAAGAAAGGGTCTTTTGTCCACATCATGAGCATGGCGCGTCTACCGGAGTCAGCCTTTCGAACATAGAAGCCCAACGATCAATCCTCCCACGGTATGGCCCCTGAGGGCGAATACCGATCTCGTCAAGCAGCATGTTCGAGCTAAAGATGGCCGTCCCCGTTTGAACCGAAGTGGAATTGAGAAATAGGGCTGGCCATGGCCTGCAGGGCCAGAGGTCTAAATAGCTTTCGGAGAGGAGCGAATTGCCAAATTGGCTTGTCCACACGCGGGTCGTGTCCCATCAGGTGGTGTAGCTCGGCGGTTACGAAGCCGCTCGCGAGCGCGCCGTTAGTAGCGCTGTAGCGAGTGAGCGGCGTGTCGGTGGTCATCGGCGCTTTCCGGTTCGAACGCATGACCGTTTTCGCGAAGAAATTCCTGATCGACTGGCGACAATTCGCCGGCGGCATACCGTTCGAGAAACGGTTGTCTGCTGAGGAAGAAGCAGCCGGCATCATCGGTGAGCAGAAATTCTCCATCGCCACACTCGCGAAACTTAAGTGGCCAGACCGTCATTTTGCAGTCACCGCATCGATAAGGGCTTGCCGAAGCGGTGTGTCAGCGTAGATTTTCTCTCGATAAACCGCATGGAGCACGTTCTTCCGTAAGTCGTCTAAATGGTCGGCAGGAAGAGCGGCGACCTCGATGCCATTGGGCGACTCTCAAAACTTTCACACCGCGTTCCGTTCGGGCTCTAGTTGTGGAACCTCAACAGGTTGTCCTCGGTTAGGCCGAGGCGGCTGATTGGTGTTTTGGACTTTAGGCTGCCGTGCGGTCGATGCCAATTGTATCGGTGCAGCCAGACGGGAAGTTCTCCGGCACGATGATCGGAGGTCGGGTAGGCAATGGCGTAGGCCCATTCCCTGAGCGCGGTCTGAATGAAGCGCTCTGCCTTGCCATTGGTCTTCGGCGTATAGGGCTTTGTGCGGATATGTTTGAGGCCAAGCTCGCGGCAGGTCCTGGCGAAGGCTTTCGATCTGTAGCACGAGCCGTTGTCGGTCATGACGCGCGCGACTGAGATACCAAGGCTGGCATAATAGGCCACCGCTGCCTTGAGGAAGGCGATGGCGCTTTCCTTGCGCTCGTCGGGCAGTATTTGCGAGAAGGCGACGCGCGAAGCGTCGTCGATGCAGACATGAACGAACTCCCAGCCCACGCCGCGACTGTTGGACTGGCCGGTGCGATCGCCGGTGATGCGGTGGCCAACCCGTTCAAATCGCCCGAGCTTCTTGATGTCGATGTGGATCATGTCGCCGGGATGCTCGCGTTCGTAGCGTCGGACCGGTTCGGCCGGCTCGATGTCTCTGAGCCGCGACAGTCCAGCACGCTTGAGAACCCGGCTGACGGTGGCGGGCGACACGCCGACCTCCATGGCTATGTGCTTGCCGGTCAGCCGCTGGCGGCGCAAGGCGACGATGCGCTCGGCCACGGCCTGTTCGGTCATGCTCGGCATGACGGTGGGCCGCGACGAGCGGTCGGCCATGCCTTTGCTGCCCTCGGCCTTGTAGCGCTCGACCCAGCGCGCCACGATCTTCGCCGACACACCATACGTCCGCGCCGCATTGGCTTTGGAAAAACCGCCTTCTATCACCGCCAGCGCCATCTCCTCTCGACGCAGCGGCGTGAGACGGGCATTCTTATGGTTGTCCATTCGGACCCTCCGACGAGTGCTGAAGCCTGGTAACTCCAGTCTCCTCGGTCCGGTCCGAATGGACAACCTTCTGAAAGCTCACATCTAGTCGAGTTGCTCGCCGATCGGAATGCCAGAGCACTTGTCGGAGGCGGTTTCCGCCCGATATGGGCTGAACGGACAAGAATATGCTGCATTTCTCGCGCTGGAAGACCATTCTCATCTGGCTGACGGTCCTGGCCGGTATCCTGTACGCAGCCCCCAACTTGGTTCCCGCCTCCACTCTGGCATCGCTGCCGAATTGGCTGCCGAAGCAGCAGCTGACGCTCGGGCTCGACCTGCAGGGCGGCTCGCACATCCTGCTCCAGATCGATCAGCAGGACCTCGCCAACGAACGCCTCGAATCGGCACGCGACGAGATCCGCACATCGCTCCGCGAAGCCCAGATCGGCTATACCGGGCTTGCCGGCACCGCCAATTCCATCCAGGTCCGCATTCGCGACCAAGGTCAGATCGAAGCTGCGAAGCGCGCGCTCGAAAGATTGACGCAGCCGATCTCGACCGGCCTTTTCATGAGCGGCTCCGTGACCGAGATGGAGATGGCCGAGCCGGAACCGGGCCTGCTGCGCTTTACGCTGACCGAAGGCGGGGTCGACTACCGGGTCGCCGCGGCGCTGACTCAATCGATCGAGGTGGTGAGCCGGCGCGTGAACGAGCTCGGCACGACCGAGCCGATCGTCCAGCGCCAGGGATCTGACCGCATCATGGTCCAGGTGCCGGGCCTGCAGGATCCGCAGCGGCTGAAGGATATTCTCGGACAGACCGCGAAGCTGACCTTCCAGATGGTCGACCAGTCGATTCCGGTAGAGGAGGCGATCTCCGGCCGCCCGCCGGCGGGCTCGACGGTGATGCATTCGACGGACGAACCGCGGGTTCCCCATCTGATCGAGAACCGGGTCATCGTCTCTGGCGAAAACCTCGTCGATGCGCAGGCAACCTTCGACCAGCGCACCAACGAGCCGGTGGTCTCGTTTCGCTTCGACAACCGCGGCGCCACCCGCTTCGGTCAGGCTACTCAGAGCAATGTCGGGCGCCTGTTCGCGATCATCCTCGACAACGAGGTGATCTCAGCGCCTCAGATCCGCGAACCAATCCTGGGCGGCACCGGGCAGATATCCGGCAGTTTCACGGTGGAGAGCGCGAACGACCTTGCGGTCCTGCTGCGCGCTGGCGCACTGCCTGCCGACCTCACCATCGTCGAGGAACGCACCGTCGGTCCGAGCCTCGGTAGCGATTCGATCGAGGCGGGCCAGTTCGCGTCAATTATCGCCGGGTTCCTCGTCGTCGGCTTCATGCTGTTTGCCTATGGGCGACTGGGACTGATCGCGAATATCGCGCTTCTGGCCAACGTCGCATTGATCATCGCCGTCCTGTCCGTTCTCGGCGCGACGCTGACGCTGCCTGGCATCGCCGGCATCGTGCTGACGATGGGCATGGCGGTCGATTCCAACGTCATCATCTTCGAGCGCGTCCGCGAAGAAAACCGCCAAGGGCGCTCGATCGTGCAGTCGATGGATTCCGGGTTCAAACAGGCGCTGGCGACCGTGGTCGACGCCAATGTGACGACGCTGATTGCCGCCGTCATCCTGTTCTTCCTCGGCTCGGGCCCGATCAAGGGTTTTGCCGTGACACTCGCCATCGGCATCGTCACCACCGTGTTCACGGCCTTCACGCTGACGCGCTGGCTGGTCGCGTTCTGGCTTCGCCGGCAGCGCCCGAAAGCCATGCCCAGCGGTGTCATGCGCCTGGTGCCCGACGACACGCGCGTGCCGTTCATGGCATTCCGAAAGTACGCCTTCACGCTGTCCTTGCTATTGTCGATCGCTTCGGCTGCGCTGTTCTTCACTGTCGGCATGAACTACGGCATCGACTTCCGCGGCGGTTCGAGCATCGAGGTGCAGGCAAAGGGCCAGCAGGCCGACATCGGCGACATCCGTGAGCGCCTGACGGGTCTCGAACTGGGTGAGGTGCAGGTGCAGGAGTTCGGGTCGACCCGGGATGTGCTGATCCGCATTGGCACCCAGGGGGGTGGCGACATTGCCGAACAGTCCGCCATTGCGAAAGTGAGAAGCGCGCTCGAAACCGATTACGAGTTCCGCCGCATCGAGGTTGTCGGTCCGACAGTGTCCTCCGAACTCGCGTTCAACGGTACAATGGGCGTGCTCGCCTCGCTGCTGGCGATGCTCGTCTATATCTGGATCAGGTTCGAGTGGCAGTTCGGGCTCGGCGCCATCATTTCGACGTTCCACGACGTCATCCTGATGGTCGGCTTCTACGTCGTCGCGGGTATAGAGTTCAATTTGACCTCGATAGCCGCGATCCTGACCATTGTTGGCTATTCCATCAACGATACAGTTGTTGTCTATGATCGGGTCCGCGAGAATCTGCGCCGCTATAAAAAGATGCCGATTGCCGAGCTGCTCGACCTGTCGATGAACCAGACGCTGGCGCGAACGGTCCTGACCGGCGTGACCACGCTGTTCGCGCTGGCGGCGCTTTCGATCTGGGGCGGCGAGGTCATCCAGTCCTTCACGATCGCGATGATCTTCGGCATCCTCGCCGGGACCTATTCCTCCATCTTCGTCGCTGGGCCGCTCCTGATCTTGTTCAAGCTCCGGCCGGGCGCCCTCAGTCCAGAGGAAGCCGCAGCGGCGAAAGAACCGCCGGCGCGACAGGCCGAGACCTGACGCAACGATGGGGCGCTGATCGGTGCAATTGGCCGTTATACGCACCGGGGCCGGCTTGAGATCATCGACGGGAATTATGCCCGTCGATGCGGGCCGAAAAGCAATGGCTCGCTGGATCGCCAGAAGGTCAGCTACGAACTGAACTGGTGCAGGACCAACGTTCCGGCAAGTCATCAGCCGATCAGCTTCGGATCGTCTGATTGGAGGTCTGTCTCGTCTTCGCTCGTTTGAAGGGCAACGACGAGCCAGAAAACCTCTCTCCCCCGTTAACTCGACCCTGCCTCACGGGTGCTGACGCCGGACAGATCCCGCGCCGGCACCTATGGCGACTGGCTCAACTACGCCTGCGCCCGCCGCTCCTGCCCAATAGCCGGCGTAAGCTGGGGGCGTGCTCCAGACAACCGGCTCGAGGCTGGCTATCTGCGAGGCCGGTCCTGGAAGGGCGAGGTTGCTCTTTCATGCAGGTACGGCTGTCGTCGGTGCAGGTGACTGGCAACCCTATTTGGTCACCGTTCTCGGTCGGCTGCCGTCGGACCCGTCTGGTGACGTGCCAGGATTTTGGGGTGGGTGAATAGGGCTTCGAACATGGCATCGGACTTCTGATCGAGGGGAAGGTTCGATTACTGTTGATCACTTTGTTATGTGGCCTTCGAAAATCGCGCCACGGCCTGAGGACACTGCCTTCTGAGACCCGCGCCACATGACTACCGGCACCACATTCCGCACCCGGCTCTCGGACCTCGGATCTCGGATCTCGGACAAGACCGTTTACCCAAGCGCATGTAACTCGGGCGCGTCGATGCCGTTGAAACGGATACGCTGCCCGTGAATCTCGACCGTGTCGCCGTCAATGACGGAAGCGACACCGGCGATCGGCGCCGGGCTCGGACGCATTTGCCGCCGGAAAACGGCAATCAGCCGAAGACCGAAAGCTGGAAAAACACATACTTTAAGCGCTGGGCAAAATGCGCAACCTCTACAAGGACCCGCGCCTTCCGGGATACATCGCTGCGTCGGCCGCCTCGGCGGCGCGCTGTCTCAGCAGGTCATGTTCCCGCCTGTTGCCCGCCAGCGCCGCGGCCGCTTTGAACGCGGCGCGCGCCTCCTCGTAACGGCCGAGCTTGTGGAGTAGGTCGCCGCGAACGCTCGGCAGCAGGTGATAGCCTTTGAGCGCCGGCTCGCGCGCAAGGCGGTCCACGATCACCAGCGCCACTTCTGGGCCCTCGGCCATGCCGACGGCAACCGCGCGGTTGAGGTCGATGATTGGCGAGCACACGACAGCCGCCAGCTCCGCATAAAGTCCGGCGATGCGCGACCAGTCGGTATCGCCCGCCTTCCTCGCCTGGGCGTGGCAGGCGATAATCGTCGCCTGGAGGACGTAAATGCCGCCGGCTCCGCCTAATTCGCGTGCTCGCCCGAGCGCCTGCATCCCGCGCCGGATCTGGAGCTGGTCCCAGAGTGCGCGGTTCTGGTCCAGCATGAGGATTGGCTCGCCCTCTGCGTCAGTACGGGCCGCCGTGCGCGAGGCGTTCAGCTCCATCAGAGCGAGCAGTCCATGGGCTTCGGGCTCGTGCGGCACGATGGAGGTGAGCACGCGGCCCATGCGAAGTGCTTCATTGCAGAGCTGGGGGCGCAGCCAGTCCTCGCCGCTCGCCGCGGTGTAGCCTTCGTTGAAGATGAGGTAGACGACCTCCAGCACCGAGGAGAGCCGCTTTGAGAGCTCCTCGCCGCTTGGGGTCTCGTAGGCCAGCCCCGATTCCGAAAGAGTCCGCTTCGCGCGCACGATGCGCTGGGCGATCGTCGCCTCCGGCAGCAGGAAGGCCCTGGCGATCTCCTCGGTTGTCAGGCCGCAGATCATCCGCAGTGCCAGCGCCGCGCGCGCCTCGCGCGACAGTCGCGGGTGACAGGCGGTGAAAATGAGCCGAAGTAGTTCATCGCCTATGTCGTCGTCCAGGGCCGAGTCGAGGTCGGGCATGGCCTGCTGCTCCTCCTCCATGTCCCAGGCGATAATGTCGTGCTTGCGCTCGAGCATCCGGCTGCGGCGCAGATGATCCAGGGCCCGGCGCTTGGCGGTCGCCATCAGCCAGGCGCCGGGTTTTTCCGGAACGCCTGTGGCGGGCCACCGCTCAAGGGCGGCCAGCAGGGCTTCCTGCGTCAAATCCTCGGCCAGCGGCACATCGCGCAGCATCCTCGCCAGATTGGTGATCAGCCGAGGCTGCTCGATCCGCCACACGGCGAGGATCGTGCGATGGGCGTCGGCGACCGTCATGGCCGCCGACCGCGTCTGCAGGAACGTCGGCTCAGGGGCCGGCAAATGCGCGGACCTCGCACGTGCCCTCCCAATCCGGCATGAAATCCTTGTGGAGCTGCATGAACTCCACCGCCGACGCCACGGCCTCTTCCTTGTTCCGGAACTCCATGATCGCGTAGCCGCCGATGACCTCCTTCGCCTCGACGAACGGGCCGTCGATGACGCTGAGCTTCCCATCGGCGATGCGCACCTGCGCGCCCATCGCTACCGGCGTGAGCCCGCCCATGTCGACCATGCGGCCGGCCTTGATTTCCCGGTCGGCGAGCTTGTTCATCGCCTCGATGAGTTCCGCCGTTGGCGGTCCAGCGTGGGCGGAAGTGACGAACGACATGAAGCGCATTTGAGAACTCCTCCTGAGGCGAGCCGCGGACGTGATGGCCGCTGAACAGTCTCGCTAATAAGTCGACGAACCAGCCCCCGGCGGATCGACATGCGCTTTGAATAAAATCACGCCCGGGCTCTAAAGACGATGGGCGAGTGAACAGGTTCGATTGACCAACCCCATCTAACGCCGACAGCTCGTCCAGCGTCGTGAGTTGCGTTGCCGTGTGAATTTTGGCGTCTAGGAGGCTGCTTGCGCATTCTTGAGGGGCAGTGGTTCTAACTTCCGCTAAGAGGTCAACTCCCGCCGTTGGACGTGTGTCAACTGAATGGCCGGTTCTGGCGCAACCGCGACTTCCAGAGTGGTCGCCGGCTATGTCCGCTTCCAGGCGGTGGCAAAGCTGCTATGTAAACCGGCCCAGATTCCAGCTCAACGCACCAGCGGCAATAAATTAATCCGCCCTAACATTTGCATGCCGACCTTGCCCGGCGCGATCATCATCTGGACATCGACCGGCACGGCCTCGATGCCTGTAAAGCAACCGTGCGAACCGGCGCCACCATCTTTTCTCAAGCCCAGGAACTGGCTCGCTCGAAGCCGGTGCAATCTGGCCGTAAGCGACGTCGAGCAAGACAAGCACAGATTTTCGACTTAGCCAAGAACATTACGGGATGTCATCGCAGTGCACAGAACTCCATCGGACTGCCGCCGCCCGAGACAGAATTAACCAACATGGAAAAGGTGAAGGGGTTTGTCACCGATCCGACTCGCATACGATGTTATGGTCGGAAGTCGGGGGACATCCGCAGCGCGCCAGGCGCAAAAGCGAGGAAGACTGGATGCCGACCTTAAGCAATGGCAGTGAGCTCACCGTATGGGAAGAACCCGATTTTCCCAGTCCGAGCCCTGACGCGGTGCTTTTCAGCATTGTGGAAACCGACGGCGACGTGATCGGACCGATAGGGGCAAAGGCGGATTTCCCATTCGGTGGGATCGACCTGGCTTCGGTCGATGTCTTCGACGGCTTCTTCACCATCACCAGCTTCACCCACGAGGGCAGGACCGAGACCTGGTCGACGGTGGAATCGCAGGTTTTCGACAACGAAGGTAATTTCATCCGCACCCTGACCGACCAGGCGGCCTACCTGTCGGCCCGGATCGTCTCCGTCAACGCCGACAGCCCCGACACCATCACGGTGACTTGGGTCGGGGGCAACGAATATTTCGGTGGCGAAAACACCCAGTACGGCCAGCATCAGATCATCCTGGAGGGCGGCGCGCTTCAGCCCGACACCTTCGTCAATCACGCGCCCACGGTCGCCAATCTGAATGTATCGGTTTCGCAGGGGGAATTTCTCGACGATATCAAATTCAGCGCGGCGGATGCCGACTACGATCTCCTGAACTTCGTCGTCCTGGACGGGCCGGACCACGGCACCCTTGAGCCGAGCACGAATTTCGACGGCAACTACTACCCGTTTCACCAAGGTCACGTCGGCGCCAGCCTGCACTATCATGCGGGCTTTTTGAGCGACAATCTGTTCGACTACACGCCCGAGGCCGGCTTCGTCGGCACCGACAGCTTTACGGTTTACGCCACCGACGGCCAAGGCAACAGCGATGTGGCGACGATTACGATCACAGTCACACCACCGGCCGAATCCATCGCGCTGAGCGACGCCACGAACACCGTGAGCTATGGAAGCTACGATCGTGCCGTTGGCGTCGCCGCACTGGGCGGCGACGACCGCGTCAGCGGCACCCCGTTCAACGATACGCTCGACGGCGGCGCCGGCCACGATCAGCTGTTCGGCGGCGAAGGCGCCGACACGATCATCGGCGGCGCGGCCACCGATTGGCTGAAGGGGGGCGCCGGCAATGACGAGATGAGCGGCGGTGCCGGCACAGACGCCATCCGAGGTGATACGGGCGACGATTTCCTTGATGGCGGCGTTGGCTCCGACGACCTGCGAGGCGGCGCTGGCGACGACATCCTCAATGGCGGCGCCGGCCGCGACCGGCTGGCCGGCGACGCGGGCAGGGATATCTTCGTGTTCGACGCGCTTGGGCCGGCGAACTACGACAGTATCGACGACTTCAATGCGCTTGATGATATGTTCCAGCTGGACAGTTCCGTATTCGTCGGGCTGTCGGACGGCCCGCTTTTCGCTGCGGTCTTCGCGCTCGGCAACAAGGCCATCGATGACAGCGACCATATCCTTTACGACGACACGACAGGTGCTCTGCTGTTCGATGTGGACGGGGTGGGCGGAGCGGCGACCGTCCAGTTCGCCACCGTGCACCCAGGCATCCGGCTCACCGCGGACGACTTCTTCGTGGTCTAGACGCGGATTGGTAGGGCGGCATGCAGTGCCGCCTGCAATCTGCGTGACGCGATGCCTTCGGACGAATTGGTATCCGTTATGTTTGCCGAAATGCTGTCTCGGCAGCGCATCACGGAAGAAAGCGCCGCCGGCAATGTCGAGTGCGAGGATGCTACCCGCCGTAGCTCTAAGCGTGTCCGCGCAACACGCCGCCGCTCGCCGCGCAACTATGCAGGCTGTCGATGCGGAACGTTGCGGTTCCACCAGGCAAGGCGCTGCGTCCTACCGCCTCTTGTCCTCAACTGCGTCCCAGAACAAGCTCGCAATATCGGCACCGCCAAAACGCTGCACTTCGCGCACGCCGGTCGGCGAGGTCACGTTGATCTCGGTCATGTAGTCGCCGATCACGTCGATGCCGACGAGGATGAAGCCGCGTTGCTTCAGTGATGGCCCGATGCGGGCGCAGATCTCGCGCTCGCGCTCGGTCAGCTCGGTCTTTTCGGCGCGGCCGCCGACATGCATGTTGGAGCGCGAATCGTGCTCGGCCGGCACCCGGTTGATGGCGCCCACCGGTTCGCCGTCGATCAGGATGATGCGCTTGTCGCCCTTGCGCACGTCCTTCAGATAGCGCTGCACGATATAGGGCTCGCGGAACATCTGGCCGAACATTTCGAGCAGCGAGGCGAGGTTGCGGTCGGCCTCGTGCAGATGGAAGATGCCGGCGCCGCCATTGCCGTAGAGTGGCTTGACGATGATGTCGCCGAATTCCTTGCGGAAGGCGGCGACTTCCATGGGGTCCTTGGTGATCAGCGTTTCCGGCATCAGGTCCGGGAATTCGGTGACGAAGATCTTTTCCGGGCTGTTGCGCACCCAGGCCGGGTCGTTGACGACCAGAGTCTCCGGGTGGATGCGCTCGAGGATGTGCGTGGTGGTGATGTAGTTCATGTCGAAGGGCGGATCCTGGCGCAGCAGAATGACGTCCATCTCGGACAGGTCGGTGCGCACCTTCTCGCCCAGCGAATAGTGGTTGCCCTTCTCGTCGCGCACCTGCATTTCCTCGATGCGGGCAAATACCTTGCTGTCGCGCATCGACAGCCGGTCGGGCGTGTAGTGGAACAGCTGGTGGCCGCGCCGCTGCGCCTCCAGCGACAGCGCAAACGAAGTGTCGCCGGCGATCGACACCGACGAGACATGGTCCATCTGGACGGCGATTTTCAAGGGCATCTTGGGTCTCCGGCGCGATCCTTGTCGCCGATATAAGGAACTCGGCGGCTTATGCCAATCAGCCAGAGCCTATCGGTCGAAGACCAGGCGGGAATAGCCGAGGAAGGAAAGCGCCATGGCGATCAGCGAGGCGACGGCAAGCGCCGCCAGCGGCGGCATCGCCGGCAGGGCAAACAGGATCGCGCAATAAACGACGTAGTTGATGATGCTGGTGGCGATGCCGACGCCGCCATAGCGAGCGCCCTCTGTCGCGATGCCGCGGCTCGACGGCGAGAAGGTCAAATGGCGGTTGAACTGCCAGGTGACGGCCAGCGCAAAGCCGATCGAAAGCACGCGGGCGACAAGCGGGCCAAGCGGCGTGACGGCCAGCAGCAGCCAAAGTGCTGCCGCATCGGCGACGAAACCGACGCCGCCGGCAAGGATGAAGCGAAGGAGACGGTTCACGGTTCTACGCCGCCCGGGGAGTCTTGCCCGGTGAGGGGTTCAGGGCAGTCTGCTCAGCGGCCCGTTCACGCCGTTCGACGCGGCCGGACGGCATCGACAGGTAGAAGATGCGCTTCTGTTCGGCGCGGCCGCGCGATACCGAATCGAGGATCAGCCCGGTCACCGCCGCCAGCATGGACAGGAGCAACAGACCGACCGATAGCACCCAGGTCGGCATGCGCGGCACCAGACCGGTTTCGGCGAATTCGATCAGCACCGGCGTCATCAGGAACAGGCTCGCCCCCAGGAAGAACACGGCAAAGGCCCCGAAGAAGCGCAGCGGCTGCGTCTCCTTCATCAGCATGGCGAACATCCAGAGGATCTTGGCGCCGTCGCGCCAGGTCGACAGTTTCGACGACGAGCCTTCCGGCCGCCGGCCATAGTCGAGCGCGATCTCGCTGACCGGCAGCTTGAGCTGCGAGGCATGCACCGACATTTCGGTCTCGATCTCGAAGCCACCCGAAACGGCGGGAAAGCTCTTGACGAAACGCCGGGTGAAGACGCGGTAGCCGGAGAAGATGTCGGTGAAGTCCGAACCGAACAGTCGCTTGTAGAGGCTGTTGAAGATGCGGTTGCCGAAGGCATGGCCGGAGCGGCCGGCGTCGTCGGTGACGCCGCGCCTGGTGCCCACCACCATGTCGCAGCGTTCGGTCAAAAGCGTGTTGATCAGCTGCGGCGCGTCCTCCGGCGCATAGGTGCCGTCGCCATCGGCCATCAGATAGATGTCGGCCTCGATATCGGCGAACATGCGCCGCACGACATTGCCCTTGCCCTGGCGCGGCTCGCGGATGACGGTGGCACCGGCCGCGCGGGCTCGCAGCGCCGTCAGATCGCGCGAATTGTTGTCGTAGACATAGATCGCGGCCGAAGGCAGCGCCTCGCGGAAGCGCCGCACCACCTCGGCGATCGTCGGCTCCTCATTGTAGCAAGGCAGGAGCACGGCGATGTCGGGCTCGTGGCGGACTTCATGCGGCATTTTCGTCTCCGGAGGCCTGTTTCGGCACGCTGGCCGCGCAAATGCCGGCCTCGCTCAGGCGGCTTTACTATTTATTGAAGCCGTTAAGGCTAGGTTTAAGCCGCATTCCTTCCGACAAAGGTCATGACGATGAGCTCAGGCAAGGCCGGCGCTTCCTCCTGGAAGTCCGATTTGATGCTGGCGTTGCTTGCCATGCTGGTGGCGCTGGCCGTCAATGCCGGCACCGGCTTCCGCGAATTGACCGATGCCGGCGGCGACAATGACAATCTGCTGCGTCTGGTCGAGGTCCGCGACATGCTGGGCGGCCAGGGCTGGTTCGACCTGCACCAGTACCGGATGGGGCTGGAAGGCGGCTTCGTCATGCATTGGTCGCGGCTGGTCGACACGCCGATCGCCACCATCATTCTTGTTGTGCAGGCTTTGACCGGCAGCACTGCTCTTGCCGAGGATGTCGCCCAGATTGCCTGGCCGTCGCTGCTGTTCTTCCTGACCGTGTTCTTCACCACCCGCGCGGCGCGCAGTGTCGCCGGCGAGAGCGCGGTTTTGCCCTCCGTCGTCGTCGGCGCTGCGGCGTATCATTTCATCGGCATCTATTCGACGGGGGCGCTCGATCATCACAACGTCCAGCTGATGCTGACCATGGCAAGCCTCTGCCTGCTGCTGGAGGCGCCGGTGCGGCGGACGGCAGCGCTTCTCTCCGGACTTTGCGCCGCGCTGACGCTGGCCGTCGGCATGGAAACCGTCCCCTATGTCGCCACCATCGGTGTCTCGGTCGCTCTGCTGTTTGTCGTCGACAGGTCGGGCGAGAGCCGGATCGCCCGGGATTTCGGCCTCGGCTTTGCCGGTGTCTCGGCCTTGGTCTTCATTGCCACCATCCCCTTCTCGGCATGGGGCCAGGCGCAATGCGACGCCTTCTCGACCGTGCAGTTCGTCGTGGCGGCACTTGCCGGAACCGGCCTTGCCGCCATCGCCTCGATCGATGCCGCTTCTCGCAGCTGGCAACGGCGCCTCGCAGCGCTCGGCCTGCTCGCCGCAGCCATTGCCGCGGTCGTCGTGTCGCTGTTCCCGCAATGCCTGGCGGCTCCCTATGCCAATCTCGATCCGCGCCTCAAGGAACTGTGGCTCGATCACATCGACGAAGCCCAGTCGCTGTTGACGCTTCTCGCCCATGAGCCGGCCCACGTCGCGGCCCGCTACGCCACGCCGCTGGTGGCCATCGTGCTGATGGCGATCAGCTTTAGCCGCGGAAACTGGCGGCGGCAGGAAAGCCTCGTGGCTGCGCTGCTGGTCGTCGCTTTTGTCGTCAGCGCCTGGCAGGTGCGGGGCTCGACATTCTCGATCGGCTTCGCCGTCATCCCGCTGTCGGCCTGGATCGCCAAATGGCGCCAGCGCGTCGAGGTCAGCTCTTCACGCGGCGTCGTCCTGCGCATGGCCGCGGCCTGGCTGGTGTCGGTGAACGCTGTCTGGACTGGTGCTGCGGCGGCAACCTCGGTGGTGCTCGAATCCAAGAACACTGTGGCGGCCGGCAGCGAAACCGACAATCGCTGCTACCGCATGGCGAGCTTTGCGCCGCTCGGCCACATGCCGGATACCACCGTGCTGGCGATCTCCAATCTCGGCGCGCCGGTCCTGGCATATTCGGGACATCGCGTGTTCGCCGGGCCCTATCATCGCAACATCGCCGGCAACCTCTTGGCGCTCGATGCCTTCCTGGGCTCTGCCGACGATGCGCGCAAGATCGTGGCGGATCATCACGTCGGACTGGTCGCGCTTTGCCGCGGCAGCGCGGAAAGCGAGCTCCTGGCCGAAAAGGCGCCGCAAGGCTTTCTCGCCGGGCTGATGCACGGCAGCGTGCCGGACTGGCTCGAGCCGGTGGCAGAGACCAAGGGAAACCCGATCGAACTCTATCGTGTCCGGCAAGGCGCCTGACGGCATCCGCCCCTTCAAAGTCGGACAATTCATACGATCGGCGGCCTTTTTTCAGCCGACGAAAAAATCGATTTCGCGATACGTTTCCTAAAGGGTTTGCTGCCAGTCTGCGCATGAATTCAGAGGTGCAAACAGGAACACCGATGCAAACGACGTTTGGCACCGGGCAGGCCGCCAAGGAAAACACGGATCTGGCGTTCACGGATGCGTTGACCGGGCTTGGCAATCATCGCCGTTTCTTCGACAAGGTCGACCGCCTGATCAGCGATCGGTCCGAGGATCCGGCGCCCTTTACCGTCGGCATCCTCGACCTCGACGGCTTCAAGCCGATCAACGACCTGTTCGGCCACAAGGCCGGCGACGACATCCTGATCCAGGTGGCGATGCGGCTGCGCGCGTCGATGGACAGCTATTCCACCGTTTGCCGGATCGGTGCCGACGAGTTCGCCTATCTCTATCCGATGGTGTTCAGCGAGGAGGCGGCGGCGGAAAAGTCGCGCATGCTGATCGAGATCCTTTCGGCGCCCTATGATGTCGGCGAACGCACCGCCAGGCTTTCGGCCTCGGTCGGCTGCTCGCTGTTTTACTCCGGCGACGAGACCACCGAGATCCTGGTCAACAAGGCCGAAACTGCGCTCTACCACGCCAAGCGCTCTGGCCGGGGTCGGGTCGTCGTCTACACCCGCGAGATGGAGGAAGCCGCCAAGCGCGTTACCCGCATCGAGCAGGCACTGCGCCGCGCCGTTTCGGCCGGCGAGGTGGAGCCGCATTTCCAGCCCATCGTCGATCTCACCACTCGCCGCACCATCGGCTTCGAGACACTGGCGCGCTGGACCGATCGCGACCTCGGCATGGTGCCGCCGAGCGTCTTCATCCCGATCGCCGAGGAACGCGGCATCATCGGCCCGCTGTCGCAGCTGGTGCTGCGCAAGGCCACCGAGGCCGCCCGCAGTTGGCCGAACGATCTGTTCCTGTCCTTCAACCTCTCGCCGTCGCAGCTCGTCGACCAGAACACCGGCCTGCACATATTGGCGATCCTCGACCGCACCGGCTTCGATCCGCGCCGGCTGGAGATCGAGATCACCGAAACCGGCCTGATGAACGATCCGGCCTCGGCCGAGAAGATCGTCGAGGATCTGCGCCGCGTCGGCATCCGCGTTTCGCTCGACGATTTCGGCACCGGCCAGTCCTCGCTCGGTCGCCTGCGCGAGTTCCATTTCGACAAGCTCAAGATCGACCGTGCCTTCGTCTCCTCCATCCTCGACGACCGGCCTTCGGAACACATCATCCGCGCCATTCTCGCAATGTGCGAGGGGCTCGGCATGGACGTGGTCGCCGAGGGTATCGAGGAAGAGGCGCAGGCCGACCGCCTCGTCCAGTTCGGCTGCGCCGGCGGGCAGGGCTACCTGTTCGGCAAGCCGGTCGACGCCGACGCCACGCTCGGCTATCTTCGCGACTCCTATCGCGGTGCCTTGCGCGCCAAGGCGATCTGACGGCGTTTCCCGTCACAGCCTCGCCTATCCGGCGGCCCGGTGGGGCGCCTCCGTCCATTTTGTCAGACATAAGCGCCAAAATCTGTTTTTCGCCCTTGCTCGCTGGAGATCGCTGGCTAGGATGCGCGCCGTCCATAACGGAGAGAAAAAACATGATGCCATCGGCGCGTTTCGCCGACCTTGAGGGCGCTTCGGTGCTGATCACCGGCGGCGGCTCCGGCATCGGCGCCGCGCTGACCGAAGGCTTCTCCCGGCAGGGCGCGAAGGTTGCCTTCATCGACATCGCCGACGGCCCGAGCACAGCACTTGCCGATCGCATCGAAAACGAACTTGGCCGACGGCCGCTCTACCTCAAGACCGACCTGCGCGACATCGAGGCGCTGCGGGCCTCAGCCGCCAAAGCGGCCGCGGCGCATGGCGATATCACCGTGCTGGTGAACAACGCCGCGCTCGACGACCGCCATGCTGTCGAGGACGTCACCGTCGAGTTCTGGGACAACAACCACGCGGTCAACCTGCGTCCGCATTTCTTCACCGCGCAGGCTGTGGCACCGGGCATGAAGCGGGCCGGCGGCGGCTCGATCATCAATTTCACCTCGACGTCCTACCTCATCAACCACCCGGACATGCCGGCCTATACGGCCGCCAAGGCCGGTATCCTCGGCCTCACCAAGGGGCTCGCCGGCAAACTCGGCGCCGACCGCATCCGCGTCAACGCGCTGGCGCCCGGCTGGGTGATCACCGAACGGCAGAAGGAGCTCTGGGTCACCGAGCAGGGGCTCGCCGCTCATGTCGCCAAGCAGTGCATCAAGGAGGTCATGCAGCCCGATGATATCGTCGGCACGGTGCTGTTCCTGGCGTCCGACGCCTCGCGCATGCTGACCGCCCAGATGCTGATCGTCGATGGAGGCTTCCTGTGAGCGCGCTACCGGCGGTCGCGGCCGTCGACTGGGGCACGACCCGGATGCGGGTCTGGCTGGTCGATGAAGCCGGCAAGGTTCTCGCCGAGCGTCGCGGCGACGACGGGCTGATCACCGCGCAGCAGAAAGGCTTTTCCACCATACTTGAAGGGCACCTCGCGGCTCTCGGCGCACCGGAGGCGCTACCGGTCATTGTCTGCGGCATGGCCGGCTCCCGCCAGGGCTGGCTCGAGGCGCCCTATGTCGCCGTGCCGGCGCCGATCGGCGCCATCCTTGCCGGTGCTGCCCGTGTTCCCGGCCAGCAGCGTGATATCCGCATCGTGCCCGGCCTCGCCCAGCGCCTCGCCGATGCGCCCGATGTCATGCGCGGCGAGGAAACCCAGCTTGCCGGCTCCGGTTTGCCGGCAAACGGCCGCCATCTCGTCTGCATGCCGGGCACGCATTCGAAATGGGTCCTGGTCGAGGACGGCGCGGTTGCCGGCTTCGGCACCTGGCCGACCGGCGAGCTGTTCTCGGTGCTTGCGGCGCATTCGATCCTGCGCCATTCGCTGGGCGAGCAGCCGAAGCCTGTCGCGCCGGACAGTCCGTTCTTCCAGGAGTGGTGCCGCAGCGCGCTGGCCGAGGGCGGCGACGTCACCTCAAAGCTGTTTTCGATCCGCGCTGCAGGCCTGCTGCAGGACCTGCAGCCCGACGATGCCGCCGCCTGCCTGTCCGGCCTGCTGATCGGCGGCGAGATCGCTTCGGCAAAGCGCCGCTATGGGGCAGGTGCGGCACCCGTCGCGCTGGTCGCCTCCGGCGCGCTTGCCAGTCTCTATGGAGCAGCACTCGACCTTGCCGGGCTTGCCGTCAGGAGCGTCGACGCCGACGAGGCGGTGCGAGCCGGCCTGGTCGAGGCCGCGCGCGAAAACGGCATGATTGCCAGAAGTGGAGTTGCAACGTGACCCAGACCGCACCTTTTCCTCAGCTCAAGCGCGGCCTGGTCGCCATCCTGCGCGGGCTGAGGCCCGCAGAGGCGGTGGCCGTCGGCACAGCGGTTTTCGAGGCCGGCATCGAGGCAATCGAGGTGCCGCTCAATTCGCCGGACCCGTTTTCCTCGATCGCCAGCATCGCCGAGGCGCTTCCGGCGACCGCGCTGGTCGGCGCCGGCACGGTGCTGACACCGGTCGATGTCGACGGCCTGCACAAGGCCGGCGGCAGGCTGCTGGTCAGCCCCAACATCGACGCCGACGTGATGCGCCGCGCCATGGACCACGGCATGGTGACGATGCCTGGCGTCTTCACGCCGACCGAAGCGTTCCAGGCCATCCGGCTCGGCGCCTCGGCGCTTAAATTCTTTCCGGCCAGCGTGCTGGGTGCGGGCGGCATCTCGGCCGTGCGTGCGGTGCTGCCGGCAGACACGCTGATCGGTGCCGTCGGCGGCGTCTCGGAAAAAGATTTTGCCGGCTATAAAGCGGTTGGCGTCACCGTCTTCGGCCTCGGCTCCAGCCTGTTCAAACCGGGCATGCGCGTCGACCAGGTGGCGGCCCGCGCCCGCGCCGCGGTGGCGGCCTGGGACATGGCTTTCGGGGGTGCATGATGGACACGGTTTCGGTCTTTTGCGACCAGATCTGTCAGCTCGGCGAGGGGCCGAGCTATGATCCCGGCACCGATGCGCTGTTCTGGTTCGAGATCGTCAATGGCCTGCTGTTGGAGCAGGGCGTTACCTCCGGCGCGCTGAAGATCCATGAGCTTGGCCTGATGGCCAGCGCCATTGCCATCATCGATGACAAGCGCCAGCTGATCGCCAGCGAAACCGGCCTGCATATCCGCGATGTCGCAACCGGCAAGCTGACGCTGCACACGCCGATCGAGGCCGACAACCCGCTGACGCGCTCGAACGATTCGCGCGTCCATCCCTGCGGTGCCTTCTGGGTCGGCACGATGGGCAAGGGCGAAGAAAAAGGTGCAGGCTCAATCTACTGGTTCTTCAAGGGTGAGTTGCGCAAGCTGTATTCCGGCATCACCGTGTCGAACTCGATCTGCTTTTCCGAGGACGGAGCGGTCGCCTATTACACCGACACCGGCACCGGGCTGCTGATGCGCGTCGCCTGCGATCCGGCGACCGGCTTGCCCGTCGGCGAGCCGAAGGTCTTCGTAGATCACCGTTTGGCCAAGGGCTATGTCGACGGCTCGGTCGTCGACCGCGACGGCGTGCTGTGGAACGCCGTCTGGGGCGGCAAGGCGGTCAAGGCCTATGGGCCCGACGGCACACTGCTGCGCGAAGTCGCCATGCCGGTGACGCAGCCGTCCTGTCCCGCCTTTGTCGGCGCGAAGGCCGATAGGTTGGCGGTGACCTCGGCCTGGAAGGGCAAGGACGACAAGCAGCGCAAGCTCGACCCGCAAGCAGGCATGACCTTTCTGATCGATATTCCCGTCAACGGCCGCTTCGAGCCGCGCGTGCTGATCGCCTGACTCTCCTGATTGGAGGACGCTGTTACGCGACCGTCCGCAGCGGTCGGTTTCGCGAAAGCCAATGGCAGGCGCCATGCGAAGGTGGTGCATTGCCGGGAGTTGATCGATGTCGAGCCGCCAGCCAAAACTGATCCTCGTCTACGAGCCGGAACAGGCCTGTTTTGACCGACTGGTCGCCGATGGTCATGTACCGGGACGCGCCGCCGAGATTTCGTCCTACCTGGCGCAGTCGACCGATCTCGCCCGCGAATTCGATGCGCTTGCCACCGCCTGTGACAAACGTGGTTTCGGCTTCGTGCCGGTGGCGCTCGACGATGCGACGGGTGTGCTCTCCGGAGCCGATCCGAGCACCACGCTGGTATGGACGCTGACAGACGGCATTGCTTATTTTCGCGGCGCGGCCGGCCCTGTACAGGCGCGGCTGAACGGCCTGAAGACGATCGGCGCCGATGACGCGCTGTTTGCGCTCTGCCAGGACAAGTTCCGCTCCGGCGCCGTGCTCGGCGCGCTCGGCCTGCCGGTGCCGCAGGCCGGCCTGGCGCGCGACGGAAGCTGGCTGGTCGAGCCGCCGGCCTCGGCGGATGGCTGGTTCGTCAAGCCGAACCGGCTCGGCGCCAAGATCGGCATCTGGCCTGACTCCCGCTGCTATGATCTCGGCCACGCGCTGGAGCTTAGCCGGCGTGTTTTTGCCGCCTATCGCGACGATGTCGTCGTCCAGCCCTATATCCCCGGCCGCAATGCGCGCGCCAGTTTCCTTGGCCTGAAGCCGGATACCGGCGTCGAGGCGCTCGGCATCGCTTTTGTCGATTCGGGCGGCGATTTCCAGACCATGGCAGACAGTCTGGTGCTCTATGGTGAAACCGGCGAAGCGGCAAAGGCTGCCGGCCATTATACCGAACCCGTGCTTGTTCCGGTTGCTGCCAGCCTGCCGGCAGCCGACGCAAAAATCCGCGGCATCGCCGAGCGGTTGGTCGTCGCGCTTGGCCTGCGCGATGTGTTTTCCATCGATGTCAGGATCGAGGCCGCCGACCGCGTTCATCTCATCGAGTTCGAGGTTTGTCCCGGCCTGCCGTGCTTCGATTTCCGCGACTATTGCCGCCAGCAATGGGGCTTGAGCCTGGCAGATGCGATGGCCGAGACGGCAGTGAGCCGGCTGCCTGGCCAGGCCGTTTGGACGGCGCGAGGCTACAAACGCGCTGGCCTTTGGCCGCGTGCAGTCGGCGCGCCTTGACGCTTTCTGCCGTGCCTCTAGTGTCGGTCGACGAGGCCCAACGAAGAGCGCGCGATGAACACCACGCCTGTCAGTTCCGAGACGCTCCATCATCACGTCCGACGCATGGCTGGACGCCATCCGCATGAGGAGCATCGCGTCGCAACCCCGCTCGAACTTCTGTTCGACCTGACTTTCGTAACAGCTTTCGGCCTTGCCTCATCCCAGTTCGCGCATGCGCTGGCTGAAGGCCACTATGCGGCGGCCCTGCTGGGCTTTGGCTTCGCAAGCTTCGCCATCTGCTGGGCCTGGGTCAATTTTTCATGGTTCTCCTCGGCCTACGATACCGATGACTGGATTTTCCGCCTCATCACCATGGTGCAGATGATTGGCGTGCTGGTGCTGGCAATCGGCCTGCCGCGCATGTTCGCCTCGATCGAGCACGGCGAGCACCTCGACAATTCGGTCATGGTGCTGGGCTACGTGATCATGCGCCTGGCCATGGTGTTCCAATGGCTGCGCGCCGCCCGACAGGACCCTGATCGGCGCCGGGCCTGCCTGACCTACGCCACAGCCATATCGGTGGCCCAGGTCGGCTGGGTGGTGCAGATCCTCGCCGATTTCTCGGTCGGCGTCAGCCTTGTACTCGCCTGTGTCCTCGCATTGGTCGAATTGGCGGGGCCGGTGATTGCCGAACACAAGGATGGCGGCACGCCCTGGCATGCCCATCATATTGCCGAGCGTCATAGCCTGTTCGCCATCATCGCGCTCGGCGAGGGTGTCGTCGGCACGCTCGCGTCGCTGTCGGCCGTGGTCGAGGAGCAGGGCTGGACCATGGATGCGGCATTGGTTTGCATCGCCGGCACCGGGCTGACCTTCGGCATGTGGTGGGTCTATTACATACTGCCTTCCGCGCGGATCCTTCATGCCCACCGCGATCGCGCATTCGTCTGGGGTTATGGGCAGATGCTGATCGTGACCGCCATCGTTGCGACCGGCGCCGGGCTCCACGTGGCGGCCTATTTCATCGAGCACAAGTCTCACATCGGTCCGCTCGCGACGCTGCTTACGGCCGCCATCCCCGTGGGTGTTTTCCTGGGACTGATCTATGCGCTCTACTACTACCTTGTTCCGCGCTTCGATCCGTTTCACATCTGGCTGTTGCTCGCGACCGTGGCCGTCGTCGCACTTGCCATTCTCGCCGCGCTTGCCGGCGTCGACATGGCGGTCTGTCTGATCGTTCTGATGCTGGCGCCGGTCGTGACTGTCGTCGGCTACGAAGCGTTCGGACACCGCCACCAGGCGGAAGCACTCGCAAGCGACGAGCACTCGGCACGGCATTAGGGCAATTCCAGGAAAAGCGTGTAGCGGTTTTTCTGTCCGGAATTGCGTAAAAGCAAGCTGGATTGCGTCCAGAGGAACTATCCGTGCAGCATTCGCTCGAATGCCTGCAATGACGGATCCATAATGTCCCAGCCATGGCCGCGGATCGTGTAGGTCACCGCCTGCGGCTCGAAATCGCCGGGGTTATCGAGGCTGGTCGCGTGAATTGCTATCAGCTCCGGCATCGCGACAGAAGTCAGATAGACCGGCGTTCCACAGGTCGGGCAGAAAGCGTGCACCTTTTGGTTGCCGCTGGCGCCCGCCACGCGCCAGGTGCTCGCCTCGCCGGTAATTGCCATATCGGCGCGCCTGCCGAAGGTCAGATAGGATCCGTGGCCAGTGCCGCTGCGCTTTTGGCAATCGAGGCATTGGCAGTGGTTCTGGAAGATGGGCTCGCCGCTTGTTTCAAAGCGGATCGCGCCGCACGCGCATCCGCCGGTATAGCGCTTGGTCATTGTCATTCTCCCGCTGGGATCAGGCCGATTTCGGCTTGGCGAAAATGTCGATGCCGCTGCCGGTTTCGAGGAAGGATTTCATGCTGGACAGCACCGCCGGCCAGCCCTGGCTGATGCCTTTCGCCATGCCGCTGCCGGCTTCGAGCTCGTCATGGGTGACGGTCAGCCGCACCATAGTGTCGTATTCCTCGATGCCGAACGTCACCCGGCTGTATTGCGACGGGTCGTCGGCCTGCGAGGCGTTCGCCCAGGTCATCACGAGACGGGTCGGCGGCGAGATCTCGACGACCTTGCCGACGAGTTCGACGGTGCGCTCGTCATTGGCGCGGATATGTTCCCATTTCGAACCGGCCTTCCAGTCGGACACGTTCTCGTGGCCCCAATAGCACCTTGCGATATCGGGCCTGGTTATGGCCTCGAACACTTTTTGCGGCGTCGAGCGGATATAGGTCACGTAGACAAAACTGGTCGTCTCTCTGGTCATCGGTCCTCTCCTTCGAGTTCTTGCTTCAGGTCGTGCAGCAGGCTGAGCCGCTGCCGTTCGAATTTTCGCACCCACCGCTCGTAGATGTCGTGCAGTGGCACGGGGTTGATGAAGTGCAGCTTTTCCCGGCCGCGCTTGACCGTGCTCACCAGGTTGGCCGCCTCCAGCAGGTCGAGGTGCTGGGTGGCGGATTGCCTTGCCATCTCCAGGTTTTCGCAAAGCTGGCCGAGCGTCTGCCCGTTCTGCTCGCACAGAAGGTCAAGCAGCTTTCTGCGTGTCGGGTCGCCCAGCGCTTTGAAAACCTTGTCGGCGTCCATCGGCCTCACTCTGTTGTGAGACTAATATGCAGGTAAATACCTGCATGTCAATCGCCGATCGTCCGGCTTCGCAATTGTTCGATGAGGCTATGCGGACTTGGACGTGCGCCGGCCAGATATCGGTTGTTGTCAAACGGCTCCGACCGGTTGTCGGCTAAAAGTTCTTCGCGATCATGGTCCGGCGCACGATTCCAGCACGATCGTGTCGCCAGCCGCCTTGCCCAGTTCGCGGCAGCCCTGATCCGTGCACAGCGTCCAGCCTTCGCCGGTCGCGCCGGATGCGGCGAGCACGAGGCGCGGCTGAGGTCCAATCCCGGGCGTGTAGGCCCACCAGCCGTCCCGCAGCACCGCGCCCTCGGGCGGCTCCATGCCGGCGCCAGACCCTTTGACGCGTGCTTCGACGACCTGCAGCCCGGATGGCAGTACGGTCCAGTCTTCCTGCCAGCGCGTCCTTTCCACCGAATGCGTCCAGGACAGGGTGAAGGCGGCGACAGCTAGCTTGACCGTCTTGCCGGCGGCGAGGATGCAGAGGCTCATGCGGCGCTGGATGCCTGGCGTGCGCGCCAGACATGCCAGCAGATCCAGATCAGGGAAAGCGTCCAGCCGGCCTCGTCGGTAAGCGGAAGTGCCGCAACCAGAAGCACGCCGGCTGCGAAGGCGACCAGGCGTTCCCACCAGGCCATGCGCCGAACGAGGAAGCCGACGGCGGCCGCACCCCAGAGCACGATGCCCATGCAGGCCTTGACGACGACATAAGCGACCTCGACGGGATAGCCGAACTGAGCGGCGAGCGGGCCGGCATCCTGCAGCATCAGCGCCGGGGTGTAGACCGCCATGAACGGCACGACGAAGCCGGCTATGGCAAGCTTGGTGGCCTGGATGCCGATCTTGAGGCCGCTCTCCTTGGCCATGGGTGCGGCGGCGAAAGCGGCCAGCGCCACCGGCGGGGTGAGGTCGGCCATGATGCCGAAATAAAAGACGAACATGTGGCTGACCAGCAGCGGCACACCAAGCGACAGCAGCGCCGGCCCGGCCAGCGACGAGGTGATGATGTAATTGGGGATGGTCGGGATGCCCATGCCGAGCACCAGGCAGGTGAGCATGGTCAGCACCAGCGACAGGAACAGATTGTTCTCGCCGATCGAGATGATCCAGCCGATGAAGGTGGAAGCGATGCCGGTGAGCGTCAGCGTGCCGATGACGATGCCGACGATGGCGCAGGCGATGCCGACCGGCAGCGCGTTCTTCGCCCCTTCTGCTAGAGAGTCGACGCAGATCCGCAGCGTCTCACGGCCGCCCTTGAAGGTGACGCAGGCGACGATGAGCGCGGCGATAACGAGGCTGAGGATGTTGACGCCGAACCGCATGAAGGAGGAGGCGGCAAGCCCTAGCGCCAGCCAGAAGACGATGCGAAACGCGAGCGGCCCGATCAATGCCGCCAGCGGCGTGCCGAGGATGAGCACGATGGTCAGCGCCAGACCCATCGTGCCGGCGAAGATCGGTGTGTAGCCGGCAAACAGGAGATAGATGAGCACCGCGAGCGGCAGTATCAGCGGCCAGTGTTTCTTCACCGCGTCCCAGGGATTGGGCAACTCCGCCTTGGCCATGCCGTGCAGGCCGGCCTTGCCGGCCTCCAGATGCACCTGCCAGAAGCAGGCGCCGAAATAGAGCAGCGCCGGGATGATCGCCGCCTTGACCACTTCGGCATAAGGGATATTCAGCGTCTCGGCCATGATGAAAGCGACCGCGCCCATCACCGGCGGCATGATCTGGCCGCCCATGGAGGAGGTCGCCTCGACGGCGCCGGCGAAGGCCGGGCGGAAGCCGAAGCGCTTCATCAGCGGTATGGTGAACTGGCCGCTGGCCACGACATTGGCGACGCCCGAGCCGGAGATGGTGCCCATCAGCGCCGAGGACAGCACGCAGACCTGCGCCGGGCCGCCACGCCAGGAGCCGACCAGCCCAAGCGCGAAATCGTTGAACAGCGCGATCATGCCGGCGCGTTCGAGAAAGGCGGCAAAGACCACGAAGATGAAGATATAGGCGGCGGAAACATAGACCGGTGTGCCGTATATGCCTTCGGTGCCGAAGGCGAAGGTGTCCACCAGCTGGGCGAAATCATAGCCACGATGGATGAAGGGCGGCGGCAAATGATTGCCAACGAAACAATAGGCGAGGAAGACGAAAGCGATAATGGCAAGCGGCAGCCCCATCAGCCGCCTGGCGGCCTCGAAGACCAGCACAACCAGCAGCGAACCGACGATCAGGTCCGGCGTGGTCAGGAAGCCGGAGCGGCGGATCAAGTCGGCATAGAAAACCCAGTTGTAGAGCCCGGTGCCAAAGCCGAGCAGGCCGACAACCCAGAATGCCGCCTTCGCCGGCATGCTTTTGGCGCGCAGATTGGCGATCAGGGCGAAGCCGAGCAGCAGCAGGAAGCCGACATGCATGGCACGCACCACCTGGCTGGGCAGGCTGCCATAGGCGGCGACATAGATCTGGAAGGCGGAGAAGGCGACCGCGATGAGAAAGGCCGCTTTGCCGGCGGTGCCTTCGCCAAAGCCCGGCGGCAGGCCTTCGACGGTTTCTTCGGCAGTGGGGGAAAGAACGGTTGGCGTTTCAGTCATTGGCGGGCTCCTGGTGGCGTCCCTCCCCTCGAGGGGAGGGTTGGACAGCCGCCGAAGGCGGATGGACGGGTGGGGTAACCTCAACCGCCTAAAAGGTGGAGCAGGTCGCCGAGGACCCCTCCCGGCCCTGCGGGCCACCCTCCCCTCGAGGGGGAGGGGGACGGCTTACTTGATGAGCCCTTTCTCCTGGTAATACTTCTCGGCACCCGGATGCAGCGGCACCGGCATGCCGTCGAGCGCCTTGGCGGGATCGATCGCCTTGGCGGCGGCGTGGGCGGCGGCTAGCTGGTCGAGATGCTCGAACAATAGCTTGGTCATCTGATAGGCGGTCTCGTCGGAGACGTCGGCGCGGGTGACGAGGAAATTGCCGACTGCGGCAGTGGCGACATCCTCGCTCTGGCCCTCATAGGTGCCCTTGGGGATGACCACGGAGAGATAGGGCGAGCCGATCTTGGCGACGGCTTCCGCCGGCACGGCCACGACATTGATCGGCACCGAGGTGGCCAGGTCGCGGATGGAGGCGACGCCGAGGCCGGCCGATTGCAGCGTGGCGTCGAGCTGGCGGTTCTTGATCAGCTCGACCGATTCGGCGAAGGGCAGGTATTCAACGCGGCCGAGGTCCTCGTATTTCAGCCCGGCGGCGGCGAAGATGGCGCGCGCATTGAGTTCGGTGCCGGAAGCCGGAGCGCCGACCGACAGGCTCTTGCCCTTCAAATCGGCGAGCGTCTTGATGCCCGACTCCTGGCTGGCGACGATCTGGATGTAGTTGGGATAGATGGCGGCGATGCCGCGCAGCTTGTCGAGCTTGCCGGGGAAGCCGGCTTCGGTGTTGCCCTCTGCGGCGAGCTTGACGGAGTCGCCGAGCGCGAAGGCGATCTCGCCCTTGCCCTGCTGCAGCAGATTGAGGTTCTCGACCGAGGCCTTCGTCGCCTGTACCTGGGTGCGGGCGCCCTCTATGCCCTTGCCATAGATCTCCGACAGGGCGACGCCGAGCGGATAGTAGACGCCGGAGGTGCCGCCGGTCAGCACGTTGATGAATTCCTGCGCCCCGGCCGGCACCGCGCCAAGGCCGAGCGACAGCGCCACGGCGCCGGCAGCAACAAGTTTGGTCCTGAAATTGAGCATGCGATTTCCTCCCTGAAATATTGGCGCCGCACCGCCTTCCAGCACGAACCGGGGCGAGTTTAGACAGCAGGCGACAAATGCCAACCCGCAATCGGATCCATTAGACGAACGGCTGAGGGTTCGCGGAAAACCAGGGCGAGCGCTCAAGATCCCGTTCTGTTTCAGCCGCCCCGCTCAGTCCGGCAGCGCCGCGACCGCGACGATTTCAATAACGATGTCGGGTTGGGCAAGCGCTGCAACGCCGATCACCTCCGAAGGCGGCGGATTGTTGTCACTGCAGTGCTTCGGGCTGTGCTTGGCAAAGAACGCGTCCAGCACGTCGAGGCGATAATTGGGGGAGCTGAGAACGCCGCCGTCGGGAAATGGCCCCCTGACGAAGAAGGTCAGCCTGATCAGATGTTCGAGCCCGCTGCCCAGCTCCTCCAGATCCGATTTGATGTTGCCGAGAACCGCGCGCCACTGCGCCGCCGCATCGCCGGCGAAGCCACCTTCTTTGCCAGCCGGATCGTAATCGTCCGATGTCGCCGTGTTTCCGCAAAGGTAGACAGTTCCCTTCGCTCCGCTGACGACCGTCCCTTTTCCCCATGGCATCAAGCGGCCGCTCTTGAATTTCTTGTGGGTCACGAGTTCCATTCTCTTCTCCCATCTTTTGCGCGATGTGCCCGGCCCCCGACAAAGGATAGGGCTGCAGGGTACCGCTGCCAGTGTTGGGCGTTTCCCGCGATCGGCCATGGTTGCGTGGTAGAAGCCTGGTCCTTGCGAAACCTCGTGACGAAGACGAAAGATTTTTGCGGCGCCTGTCGAAATCGGCCGAGACCGCACGACATAGGGTCGGCCCGCAACGGAGCGGCCGTTCGAAAAAACGGGAGAAGACCCATGCGTTACATGCTTTTGATCTACAATGACGAAGCCGCAACGGCGAATGCGCCGCGCGACAGGACCGAGCAGATCCTGGCGGCCTATGGCGCCTATACCGAAGCGTTGAAGACATCCGGCGCATGGCTGGCCGGCGACCGGCTGCGCCCGACCCAGGCGGCCGCCGCGGTGCGGATGGCTGACGGCAAGACCAACGTGCTCGACGGCCCCTATGCCGACACCAAGGAGCAACTTGCCGGTTTCTACATGATCGAGGCGACGGACATGGACACGGCCACCGAATGGGCTGGGCGCTGTCCGGCAGCAAGCACCGGCACGGTCGAGGTGCGCCCGATCTGGGAAATGACCGAATACCTGTCCGAGAAATGACCGAAACGTCGTGACGAAGCCGAAGGATTTTCGCGGCGCCTGTCGAAATCGGTCGATGCAACGCGACATAGGGTTGGCCAGCAACGAAGCGGCCTTCGAGAAACCGGGAGAAGACCATGCGATACATGCTTTTGATCTATGTCAACGAAGCCGCGATGGCGGCAGCGCCGACTGAGAAGACCTACGAGATCAGCGCGGCCTATGGCGCCTATACCGAGGCGTTGAAGAAGTCCGGCGCCTGGCTCGCCGGCGACCGGCTGAAGCCGACCCAGGCCGCTACTTCGGTGCGGATGGCCAACGGCAAGACCAACGTGCTCGACGGTCCCTATGCCGACACCAAGGAGCAGCTCGCCGGCTTCTACATGATCGAGGCTGAGGACGCCGACGCCGCGATCGCCTGGGCGGCGCGCTGCCCCGCCGCCAGCGTCGGCACGGTCGAGCTGCGGCCGATCTGGGAACAGACCATGTGATGGAAAATGGCGCGGAGATGGCGCGGGCGGCGGCGGAAGCGGCCGCCCGGCAGAGCTACGGCAAGCTGGTCGCCTGGCTCGCGGCCCGCACACGCGATGTCGCCGGCGCCGAGGACGCGCTGGCCGACGCCTTCGCGGCGGCGCTGGAGCGCTGGCCAAAGGCCGGCGTGCCAAACCGGCCGGAAGCCTGGCTGCTTGCAGTGGCACGGCGGCGCCGGGTCGACGCGATCCGGCGACGGCTAACCGGCGAGGCGGCCCGAGACCATCTCAGGCTTGTCGCCGAGGAAATGGAGGCGAGCATGAATGACGAGGAGCTGCCCGACGAGCGACTGCGGCTGATGTTTGCCTGCGCCCATCCGGCGATCGAGCCGAGCGTACGCGCGCCGCTGATCCTGCAGACCGTTCTCGGTTTCGATGCGGCGACGATCGCCTCGGCATTTCTGGTCTCGCCGGCAACGATGAGCCAGCGCCTGGTGCGCGCCAAGAGCCGCATCCGCGAGACCGGCATTCCCTTCCGCGTACCGGAACGGGCCGACCTCGGCGAGCGGCTCGACGCAGTGCTTGAGGCGATCTACGCGGCCTTCGCGGAAGGCTGGTCCGATCCGGCCGGCACCGAGACGCAGCGGCGCAATCTTGCCACAGAAGGCATCTGGCTTGGCCGGCTGGTAGCCTCGCTGATGCCGGAGGAACCGGAAGCGCTGGGCCTGCTTTCGCTTATGCTGTTCGCCGAGGCCCGCCGCGCGGCGCGGCGCAGTCCCGAAGGCGATTTCGTGCCGCTTGCCGAACAGGACATCGCGCTGTGGGACGACACGCTGATCGACGAGGCGGAAGCGCTGCTTTCCCGCGCTGCCGCCAAGGCCGTGATCGGCCGCTACCAGCTCGAGGCCGCCGTGCAATCCGCCCATACGGCGCGGCGGCGGAGCGGCCGCACCGACTGGGCAGCGATCCGCCAGCTCTACGACGCCCTGCTGGCGATTGCCGGCTCGCCGGTGGTGGCGATCAACCGCGCCGTGGCGATTGCCGAGGCCGAGGGCGCCGCGGCGGGATTGGCAGCACTATACGTGCTGGGTGACGACAAGCGGCTTAGCGACTACCAGCCCTATTGGGCGGCGCGTGCGGGCTTGCTGGCCAGGCTCGGCAACACCAGCCAAGCCGCTGAGGCCTACGATCAGGCAATCGGCCTGGAACGCGACCCGGCCGTGCGTCGCTTCCTGCAGCAACGGCGTGCGGAAATCGGCAACGACGCGACAAAGCACTGAGTCTTCAGTGCGGCTCAGGCCGGCCACATGTCATGCGCAGCGTTCAGCTTCTTGATCAGCTCATGATCGCGCAATCTGGCCCACAGCCGCTCGATATCAGGCCAGGCGGCCCGAGCTTTCTCGACCTCGGGGTGCCAGGCCACCAGCATGATGAGATAGATGTCGGCCACCGAAAGCCGCTCGCCAACCAGCCAGTCGCGGCCAGCAAGAGCCCTGTCCATGATGGCAAAGCCGCGATCAATCTCGGCGACCGCTGCCTGCTTCACGGCTTTCACCCCCTTGGCGTCGGCGGTGTATCGATCGGCGTAGTAGAGCCGCAGGATTGCCGGATAGAGAGCCGACGACATGAACGCCATCCAGCGCAGGAAGTCGGCGCGGGCAGGCGAACCGGCGACCGGTGCCAGGTCCGCCTCCGGATGGCGTTCGGCAAGCAGGATGCAGATCGCCGCCGATTCGGTGATCGAGCCGCCGTTCGGCAAGGTCAGCACCGGAACCTGGTTCAGAGGGCTGATGGCGAGAAAGGCCGGATCTGGCGGGTCCTTCTTCGGCACGTCGATCTGGTCGAACGGAACGCCGGCTAGAGCCAGCGCTGCCTCGACGACAAAGCCGCCGCTGCCGGGGCGGGTGTAGAGCTTGTACATGATATCCCTCCGCCAGCCCGAATCTGGCCGGCGGCGATTTGAACCAGAAGCAGCGCGCCGCTCAAGCGGTTGGCGGACGCCACCGGTGCTTTTTTCAGCGGTCCAGGGGCGAATGCGTAACCTTTTGATGCCGGCGGGATAGCGCCCCTGTGCCGACCTTTCAGAACGGCTTTCATTTCTGCGCCGCGGTATTCCTCGGCCACGGTCGCGGCATGGGATCCCAGGGTCTGCGCTCCGCTTCGCGTTCGCTCCGCCCTGGGATGAAGAAGCGTTGGGGGGCTAAGCCCCCAGCCCGTCGAACAAAATGGTCGACAGATAGCGCTCGGCGAAGGAGGGGATGACCACCACCAGGTTCTTGCCCTTGTTCTCCGGCCGCGAGCCGACGACGATAGCCGCCTGCAGGGCCGCACCCGAGGAAATCCCGACCGGCACGCCTTCGAGGCGGGCGACGAGGCGCGCATTGGCGACCGAATCCTCGTTCGAGACCTTGACGATCTCGTCATAGATCGAGGTATCGAGGATCTTTGGCGCGAAGCCGGCGCCGATGCCCTGGATCTTGTGCGGGCCGGGCTGGCCGCCGGACAGAACCGGCGAGGCTTCCGGCTCGACAGCGACGACATGCACCGAAGGCTTGCGCTGCTTCAGCACCTGGCCGACGCCGGTGATGGTGCCGCCGGTGCCGATGCCGGCGACGAAGATATCGACCTCGCCCTGTGTGTCGTTCCAGATCTCCTCGGCCGTGGTGCGGCGGTGGATCTCCGGATTGGTCGGGTTCTCGAACTGCTGCGGAATTATGGCGTCGGGCAGGGTGGCCGCCAGCTCGTCGGCCTTGGCGATGGCACCCTTCATGCCCTTGGGGCCTTCGGTCAGCACCAGCTCGGCGCCGAGCAGCGCCAGCATCTTGCGCCGCTCCACCGACATGGTTTCCGGCATGGTCAGGATCAGCTTGTAGCCCTTGGCAGCGGCGGCGAAGGCGAGCGCGATGCCGGTGTTGCCGGAGGTCGGCTCTATCAGCGTCGTCCTGCCCGGCGCGATCCGGCCCGATGCCTCCAGCGCCTCGATCATGGCGACGCCGATGCGGTCCTTGACCGAAGCGATCGGGTTGAAGAATTCGAGTTTGGCCAGGAGATTGGCGACAACGCCCTTCTCCTTGGCGAATTTGTCGAGCCGCACCAGCGGCGTGTCGCCAATCGTCTCGGTGATCGAATTGTAGACGCGGCCGCGGCCGGGCACACGCGTGGAAGAGACGGGCTTGTTCATTGGTTTCGCTCCCAGAAGTCAGGCAATTGACATGGTCGGACTAACATAGGCGGACAGAATAGGGCTTTCGGTCGCGCAAGATAGGCTGCCGCTCGAAAATATCCGAGTGGGGCGCTTGCTGAAAACGCTCTCATCCCGGAAACGTATTTTCCGGATAGCCCGAATCGCGGAATGGATTGGCCGAAACCAGCCTGATCACACACCAAGGTGTTGAGATTCAGGTCAGGCCGCGCCGAGAATGGAGGTTTCCGAGAACCGGAGCGGAACGTACTTGAAGTACGTGAACACCGGAAGCGCAGGAACCTGCCGTTCGCAGGCCGGCATCACCTGAATATCAATACACCTTACTGGCGGGCGGCAATCGCTGCCGCCGCCCCGACCATGAAGCCGGCGGCGGTGCGGTTCAGCGCCTTCAGCGCCCTTGGGGACTTCAGGAACCAGCGCGCCTTGGCGGCGAGCGCCAGATAGGGCACCAGCACCACCAGGAGCACGACAACGGTGAGCGCGACGAGGATGCCGTAGTCGACCAGCGTGATGGTCTTCAGGTCAACGATGGTTGGCGTGATGGCGAGATAGAAGATCATCGTCTTCGGATTGCCGATCGTGACGGTGAGGCCGGCGAGGAAGCTCGCCACCAGTCCGCCCTTGCCCTTCTTTGCCTCGACAGTCTCCGGCGTGATGCCGCTGGCCCAGAAACGCCAGCCAAGGAAGGCAAGGTAGGCGACGCCCAGCCATTTGATCGCCAGGAAGACCATGCCGAAGGTCTGGGCGACGAAGGCAAGGCCGAGCACGACGGCGGTGAGATAAATGAGGTCGCCGAGCATCAGGCCGAACGACATGGCCAGCGACGAGCGGAAACCGGAACCGAGCGCGCGCGCGACAAGCGCGGTGACGCCAGGACCGGGAATGGCGGCGGCGATGCCGAGGGCGGCGCTGTAGGCGATGAAACCGGTGAGGGTCATGGGTCCAGCCTTTGAGTGAAGGCGCCTTTTCGCACGAAAGCGCCTGGGCTGTTAACCGGATTCGATTGCGCCAGAGGGTGAGGGCCTCAGGTCGGGCCGTCGTTGTAAGTGACGCGCCAGATCGTGCCGTTGCCGTCTTCGGTGACGATCAGCGAACCGTCCCTGGCTACAGCAACGCCAACCGGCCGACCCCAGACCGCGTCATCGGCGATGACGAAACCGGTCATGAAATCCTCATACTCGCCGGTCGGCTTGCCGTCCTTGAACTTGAGCCGCACCACCTTGTAACCCGTCCTGATGTTGCGGTTCCAGGACCCGTGCAGGGCGACGAAGGCATCGCCTTGATATTCGGTCGGGAAGCTCTTGCCGGCATAGAAGGCAATGTTGAGCGGCGCCGAATGCGCCTGCATCAGCACGTCAGGCACAGTCACCTTGCCGGCAAGGTCGGGACGCTCGCCCTGGTGGCGCGGATCCTCGTTGTTGCCGATGTAATACCAGGGCCAGCCGTAGAAGCCGCCGTCCTTGACCGTCGTCGCATATTCGAACGGGACATTGTCGCCGAGTTCGTCGCGCTCGTTGACGACGCACCAGAGCGCGCCGGTGGCTGGCTGAACGGTCATGCCGGAACAGTTGCGCAGCCCGGTGGCGAAGCTGCGCCGGTTCTTGCCGTCGGGATCGAAGGCCAGAACGTCGGCGCGGCCTTGCTCGGAGCCCCAGGCCGCACCCAGCGGCTGCGATTTCGCCCATTGCTCGACGCCGCCCTTCGGTTCCTTGCCTATATCCTCGGCAATGTTGGAGCCGGAGCCGACCGACAGATAGAGCGTCTTGCCGTCGGGCGAAAAGGTGATGTCGCGGGTCCAATGGTGGCTGGAGGGTATGTCGGCGACGATGGTTTCCGGCTCGCCGGCGGCCTTGAGGTCGCCGTCGCGATAGGCAAAGCGCACGACGCCATCCCTGTTCGCCACATACACCCATTGCGGCTTGTCGCCCGGCGGGTAGAAGGCGATGCCGTAGGGCCGGTTGAGGCCCTTGGCGAAAGTGGTTTCCTCGGCAGGCTTGCCGCTGCCCTCGGTAAGACGGTAGACGCGGATCTGGTTGGCCTTGCTGTCAGCGACGAACAGATCGCCATTGGGCGCCATGCGCACGACACGCGGACTGTCGATGCCGGAGGCAATCAGCTCTACCGAAAAGCCCGGCGGCAGAATTGGCTTGGCGCCTTCGGGGCGATCGGCAAGGCCGGCGCCGTTGGACGCGGATTCGGTGAGGTAAGGGGCTTGCATATCATCAGGCCTGATCAACCGGCGCACGCCCGGTCTGTCGGCCTTCCAGTCGCCGAAAGCGGCCTTCCCTTCCAACAATCGCTGTTCCGCCTGTTGCGCGAAGCTGCTGGGGACGACAAACAGAGCGGCGACAACGACCGCCAGACCGACACGTCGGATCATGGTAGTCTCCGGTTCACCTTGACCAGCGAAACGGGCAGACCAGCCTGCTTGTTCCGAGCAGGGCCTTGGCACACAGGGATTTGAAGGATCGCCGGTTCAGGTCCCGGCAGCGTAGAAATCGTCGTCGAGACGCTTTTCCAATTCAACGAGATCCGCCGGCAGCGGAAGGCCCATGGCGCGCATTTCCTGCAGCTTCTCGCGCAGTTGCTCCTGCACTTCGTGCTGGTCCTCGGGCTGGTTGACCATTTCCTCGAGCAGCAGGCTGATCTGGGCCTTCAACGATTCCAGCGCCATTCTTTTTCTCCTCTGCAGCCTGTTCGTTCCCAGGTGTGTTGAGATTCGGGTCAGGCCGCCGCCATTTGCAGACCGGTCTCACCCGAATATCGATACACCTAGCGCAGCATGCGCGAAATCAGCTGCGCCGTATAGTCAACCATCGGCACTATGCGGGCGTAGTTCAGACGCGTCGGACCGATGACGCCGAGCGCACCGACGACGCGCGCGTCCTTGTCGCGATAGGGCGCGACGACCAGCGACGAGCCGGACAGCGAAAACAGCTTGTTTTCCGAGCCGATGAAGATGCGCACGCCGGGCCCTTCCTCGGCAAGGTCGAGCAGTTGGACCAGCCCGTCCTGCGTTTCCAGGTCCTCGAACAGATGGCGCAGCAATTCGATGTCGGCCTGGGCGGTGACGTTTTCCAAGAGATTGGCACGGCCGCGCACGATGAGGCGCGCCGGCAGGCCGCTGTCGGCGCCGGCCCAGACCGCCAGGCCCTTCTCGACCAGATCCTGCGACAGCGTGTCGAGCGCGGCCCTGGTCTCTTCTTTGATGCGGGCGATCTCGATGCGCGCCTCGGCCAGCGTGCGACCACGGATATGGGCGTTGAGGAAGTTCGAGGCCTCATGCAATTGCGAGACGGTGATGCCGGCGGGCAGGTCGACGACACGGTTCTCGACATCGCCGTTCTGCGAGACCAGCACGGCCAGCGCCTTGGTCGGCTCGAGCTGGATGAATTCGATGTGCTTGAGCGCCACCTCGTTCTTGGCGGCGAGCACCAGGCCGGCGCCGCGCGACATGCCCGACAGCATCTGGCTGGCCTCGGTCAGCATATGCTCAAGCGTCGCGCCCGAGCCGGAGGCGCGCACCTGCGCCTCGATCGTGCGGCGCTCCTCGTCGGAAAGGTCGCCAAGCTCCATGAAGGCATCGACGAAGAAGCGCAGGCCGGTCTGGGTCGGCAAGCGGCCGGCCGAGATGTGAGGGGCGTAGATCAGGCCGAGATGTTCGAGGTCGCTCATCACATTGCGGATAGTGGCCGGCGACAGCGACGACGGCAGGATGCGCGACAGGCTGCGCGAACCGACCGGCTCGCCATCCCTCAGATAGGAATCGACGATGCGCCGAAAAATGTCGCGCGAGCGCATGTCGAGCGACTGGAGCACGGGCGACTGCGACGCGGGATCGACTGCCTTGGTCATTCGAGCCAAAAAACCTCCGGCTCAAATATAGACTTAGGCCGTGCCCGCGCAACCCGGTCCATTTTCCTTTGCGCCATGGGCCGCATGCGTCTACAAGCCGCCCACGATTCCGGAAAACCAGAAGAAAGAGGCCTGAATGCGCCCCTCCAAACGCCAAACCGACGAAATGCGCGCCATCTCCTTCGAACGCGGCGTCTCCAAACACGCCGAAGGCTCGTGCCTGGTGAAGTTCGGCGACACGCATGTCTTGTGCACGGCGAGCCTGGAGGAAAAGGTGCCGGCCTGGATGCGCAATTCCGGCAAGGGCTGGGTGACGGCGGAATACGGCATGCTGCCGCGCTCGACCGGCGAACGCATGCGCCGCGAGGCTTCCGCCGGCAAGCAGGGCGGCCGCACGCTGGAAATCCAGCGGCTGATCGGCCGCTCCTTGCGCGCCGTGGTCGACCTGCAGGCGCTGGGCGAGCAGCAGATCACCGTCGACTGCGACGTGATCCAGGCCGATGGCGGCACCCGCACCGCCTCGATCACCGGCGGCTGGGTGGCGCTTTACGATTGCCTGCGCTGGATGGAAGCGCGGCAAATGGCCAGCGTCGCCAAGGTGCTGAAGGACCATGTCGCGGCGATTTCCTGCGGCATCCTTGACGGCCAACCGGTCATCGATCTCGACTATATCGAGGACTCCTCCGCCGGCACCGACGCCAATTTCGTCATGACCGGCAAGGGCGGCATCGTCGAGATCCAGGGCACGGCCGAGGGCGAGCCCTTCTCGGAAGACCAGTTCGCCGCGCTGATGGGCCTGGCCAAGAAGGGCATCCAGCGCCTCGTCAGCCTGCAGCAGATGGCCGTCGCATAGGCTTGCCATGAGACCTTCCGCAATCCTCGAATCGGCCCTCTACGTCACCGATTTGGCTGCCGCGGAAGCCTTCTATCGCGACATGCTCGGGCTCGAGGTCTTGGGCAAGGTCGAGGGCAGGCATGTGTTCTTCCGCTGCGGCGATGGCGTGCTGCTGCTCTTCAACGCCGAGGCCACCACGGTGCCGCCGGCGCCCGATGCCAGGCTGAAGGTGCCGCCGCATGGCACGGTCGGCGATGGTCACCTCTGCTTCGCGGCGAGCGCGGGCGAGATCGCCGGCTGGCGGGCGCATCTTCAGGCGAAAAAAATCGCCATCGAAAGCGAGTTCGAATGGCCGCAAGGCGGGCGCTCGATCTATATACGCGACCCCTCCGGCAATTCGATCGAATTCGCCGAGCCAAGGATCTGGGGCCTCTGATGCATCAGCCAACTTTTCATTCCCTTGAGGGACAAAAGATCGTCGTCGCCAGCCACAATGAAGGCAAGCTGCGCGAATTCTCCGACCTGATGGCGCCGTTCGGCTTCGAGGCGAAATCGGCCAAGGAGTATGGCCTGCCGGAACCGGACGAGACCGGCACCACCTTCGAGGAAAATGCCTACATCAAGGCCTTCGCCGCCGCCAAGGCGACCGGCCTGCCGGCGCTGTCTGACGATTCGGGCCTCTGCGTCGACGCGCTCGACGGCGCGCCCGGCGTCTACACCGCTAACTGGGCCGAAACCCCTGATGGTTCTCGCGATTTCGGCATGGCCATGCAGCGCACGGAAGTGGCGCTGCAGGAGGTCGGCGCGGTGGATCCGGCACAGCGCAAAGGCCGTTTCGTCGCCGTCATCTGCCTGGCCTTTCCCGATGGCAATGCCGAATATTTCCGCGGCGAGGCCGAGGGTACGCTGGTGTGGCCGCCGCGCGGCACACTCGGCTTTGGCTACGACCCGGTGTTTTTGCCGGACGGTTTCGAAAAGACTTTCGGCGAAATGAGCGCCGAGGAGAAGCATGGCTGGAAGCCCGGCCAGCCGACGGCGCTGTCGCACCGCGCCGGCGCCTTCCAGAAGTTCGCGCGCGCCCGGCTCGGTTCGGATTGATGGCATGATTGGGCACGGCATGACCATGCAGCTCGACCGCAGCCCCGGCTTCGGCGTCTACATCCATTGGCCGTTCTGCGCGGCCAAGTGCCCCTATTGCGACTTCAACAGCCATGTGCGCCACCAGCCGGTCGACCAGGAGCGCTTTGCGCGCGCCTTCGAGACGGAATTGGCGACAATGCGCGCCCGCACAGGGCCGCGCGAGGTGACCAGCATTTTTCTCGGCGGCGGCACGCCATCGCTGATGAAGCCGGAAACCGTGGCGACGGTGCTCAACGCGGTGGCGAAAAACTGGACCGTGCCTGATGGCATCGAGGTGACGCTGGAGGCGAACCCCTCCTCGGTCGAGGCCGAGCGCTTTCGTGGCTACCGCGCGGCGGGCGTCAACCGGGTGTCGCTTGGGGTGCAGGCGCTCAACGACAAGGATCTGCGCTTTCTCGGCCGACTGCACAGTGTCGAGGAGGCGCTGCATGCTATCGGGCTCGCTCGGGAAATATTCCCCCGCCTCTCGTTCGACCTGATCTATGCCCGGCCCGGCCAGACGCCGGCGGCCTGGCAGGCGGAGCTGGAACAGGCGATCGGCCATGCCGCCGACCATCTGTCGCTCTACCAGCTGACCATCGAGGAAGGCACGCCGTTCCATGCGCTGCATGCGGCCAAGAAATTCGCCATTCCGGACAACGACCACGCCGCCGATCTCTACGCGCTGACCCAGGAGATCACCTCAGCACACGGGCTGCCGGCCTACGAGATTTCCAACCACGCAAGGCCGGGCGCCGAAAGCCGGCACAATCTGACCTACTGGCGCTATGGCGAATATGTCGGCGTCGGTCCCGGCGCGCATGGCCGCTTCGTCGAGAACGGGCACCGCGTGGTGACGATCGCCGAGAGAATGCCGGAGACCTGGGCCAATCTGGTCGAGGCCAAGGGCCATGGCGTTACCGGTGGCGAGATCCTGACGCGATCGGAAGAGGCCGACGAGTTCCTGCTGATGGGGCTGCGGCTGGCCGAAGGCATCGACCTTTCCCGATACGAGGCATTCTCCGGCCGTGGCCTGTCGAGCGCGCGGCTGTCTGTGCTGCAGGGCGAAGGACTGGTGGCGCCGATCGGCAATGCCCGCCTGCGCGCCACGCCGGCCGGCATGATCGTGCTCGACGCGGTGGTGGCGGATCTGGCGCGATAAGCCAAGAGGCCAAATGATCGGACTGTGGTGGACGATTTATCGGGCTCCAGCAAGGATGCTAGACATTTGGCTTGCTTGTCTGAAGGCGCGTCGCGCCGCGTCCAATAGGGGTCTGCCATGAAGTTCCTGATCCACGAGACGCTGCGGACATTGAACACGGACGATGTTTTCGAGTTTGGACTAGGAGAGATATCAAGATCCCTGGAGTTCGACGACATCTATAAAGCGGAGGCAATATTCACAAAAAACCAAAGAACCAGAAAAGTTAATCTGTCAGGCTTAAGTGAGTTCGACGTAGTAGGCAATCTTATGACATATGTTGGGATAAATATTAGAGCGGCTGCTAAGGAGGACTCGATAGAATTCGATCCGTGCGGACTTACGCCCGATCAGTACATCCCTCTAACCAAAACGATACGCGAGATATGGGATGAGGAATAGCCAGGCCAAAGATGGAAGCAGGTGAAAAACGTCCTCTTCGTCTGCAGCCAGAACCGCTTGCGCAGCCCGACGGCGGAGCAGGTGTTTTCAAAGCGAAGGGACATCGAGGTCGCCTCGGCCGGCACCAATCACGACGCCGACACCCCGCTGACGCATGAACTCGTCGCCTGGGCCGACATCATCTTCGTCATGGAAACGGCGCATCGCGCCAAACTGCAGAAGAAGTACAAGGCGAGCCTGAAGACGGCTCGGGTCATCTGCCTCGATATTCCGGACGACTATGAATTCATGGACCCGGAGTTGGTTCGGCTTCTGGAGGCGAAGGTACCGCGATATCTGGGCTGAGTGGCGTGGCTGGCGTTCGCTACCGCGCCTTCGTCATCCTCGAGCTTGACCCGAGGATCCATGCCGCAACCTCAGCCGAGGCATGCGTCGCTAGAATCCTGAACCGTTGCAACGCCTTGATGTCACGGCATGGATCCTGGGGTCTGCGCTGCGTCGCTTCGCTCCTTGCTTCGCCCCAGGATGACGAAGGGAGGGCCGTCTCGGCCAATCGCGGAGGTTTGCTAGTCAGGCGTCGTGCTTGAAGCGGCGCTTGCCGCGGTCCTTCTCGGGATGCGCCTCTCCATTCCGTTGCGGTTTGGCATCGGCCTTGTCGCGGCGGACGTTGTGCTGGTCGTTCATTGGATGAGGCGGCCCGCCCTCGCGGGCGCTTTTCGTTTCAAGACGGGTGATGAAGATATCGAAGCGATTGGGCATCGTCCGGTCAGTGCTCCGTCGTGCTGTCGGTTTCGGTCTCGATTATGGTCCTCGGTTCGGCCAGCAGGCGGCGCAATAGCCAATGCCTGACTTCCGCGCTGTCGGGATCGTTCTGAGCTTCGACCGGCTGGCTCTTGTCTCGCCGCGCGGCAAAGCGCTTGCGGCCGGCATAATAGGGCTCGAAAACGTCCTGTATCTTCAGGCTGTCCATCCTGTCCTCCTCCCGAGACTCAGGGGTAATTCGCCGGGCTTGGTTTCGTTCCGCACTGTGGCAAAGGCATGGCGGCCGCATTACATCGTCGTCACGTTTTGCAACCGGGCGTGCGCCGTGCCAAACAGGACCAAAGGCACGCAAGAGGGCACCGGTGACCGGCGACAAACGCAGCTATGTGATCGGGCAGACCGAGATACCGGCGCGGCCGCTCGAGCCGGCGCTCTATCTGGTGGCGACGCCGATCGGCAATCTGGCCGACATCACGCTGCGCGCGCTGGAAACACTGGCCGCCGCCGACATCGTCGCCTGCGAGGACACGCGGGTTTCGCGCGTGCTGCTGGACCGCTACGGCATCCGCCGCCGCACCACCGCCTATCACGAACACAATGCCGGCGAAGCCGGACCGAAGCTGATCGCGGCGCTCGAAGCCGGGCAGAGCGTGGCGCTGATCTCGGACGCCGGCACGCCGCTGATCTCCGATCCCGGCTACCGGCTGGTCGGCGAAGCACTCGACCACGGCATCCGCGTCGTCCCGATCCCCGGCCCTTCGGCGGCGCTTGCGGCGCTGACTGCCTCCGGCCTGCCTTCCGACGCCTTCCTGTTCGCCGGGTTCTTGCCGGTGAAGACCGGGCAACGCCTGACGCGGCTGGAGGCGTTGAAAGCCGTGCCGGCAACGCTGATCTTCTTCGAATCGCCGCGCCGGCTGGCCGAGACGCTTGCCGCCATGGTGGGGGCCTTGGGCGGCGCCCGCAAGGCGGCGATCGGGCGCGAGTTGACCAAGACTTTCGAGGAAATGCGGACCGGCACGCTGCAAACGCTCGCCGACCACTATGCAGCGGCCGACACGCCGAAGGGCGAAATCGTCATCTGTGTCGGACCGGCCGAGGCCAAGGCCGACGAGCCTGAAGACATCGACCGGCTGCTGCTGTCCCTCGCCGCCGAAATGCCGGCCTCCAAGGCGGCGGCGGAAGCGGCGAAAATGACCGGCGGCCAGAAGCAGGCGCTCTATCGGCGGCTGCTCGAGCTCCGGGATGCCGGTGGAGGCGAGGGTGGCGACTAAGCGCCAGGCGACCGTTGCGTTCTTCGGCCCACGTCACGGCATGGATCCTCGGGTCTGCGCGGCGTCGCTACGCTCCTTGCTCCGCCCGTGGATGACGAAAGCGTGTGGGCCTCGACGCGTCCTCACCCCCAGATCATCAGCGCCACCAGCCCGACGCCGCCGATCACCAGCCGCCACCAGCCGAACAGCGAATAGCCGTTGCGCGAGACGTAACCTAGCAGAAAGCGGACGACGAGCAGCGCGGTGATGAAGGCGGCGACGAAGCCGACGGCGATGATCGGCAGGTCGGCGCTGCTCAGCACGTTGCGGTTCTTGAACAGGTCGAAGGCGAAGGCGCCGACCATTGTCGGTATGGCGAGGAAGAAGGAGAATTCCGCCGCCGCCCGCTTGTCGACACCGAGAAGCAGCGCGCCGACGATGGTGGAGCCCGAGCGCGACGTGCCGGGGATCAGCGACAGGCACTGGAACAGGCCGATCTGCAGATAGAGCCGGGTCGGGAAGCGTTCGACGTCGCGGTAGACGGGCTTGAGGTTCATGCGGTCGACCGTCAGCAGCACGACGCCGCCGATGATCAGCATGATGCAGATCAGCCGTGGCGATTCGAACAGGATGGTCTTGATGAAATCATGCGCCAGCGCACCGATGATGGCGGCCGGCAGGAAGGCGATGAGGATGCCGATGACGAAATGCCGCGTCAGCCGGTCATGCGGCAGGTCGAGCAGCATTTGCCACAGACGGCGGAAATAAACGCTGAGGATGGCGAGGATGGCGCCGAGCTGGATCAGGATCTCGAAGGCCTTGCCGGTCGAGTGGAAGCCGAGGAAATGGCCGGCAAGCAGGATATGGCCGGTCGAAGAGACCGGTATGAACTCGGTCAGGCCCTCCAGCAGCCCGAGCAGCAGGGCTTCGACGATGGTGTGGCTTTCCATGGTAACCTCGGGATTTGCGGGCGGGCTTGGGAGAAGGGCTTGCTTGTCATGGCGCGGAAGTCCCCCTATAGGTCGCAGCACCCTGACGGTCCGCTTTGCGGGCGGCCAAGACTTACCGGCGCGGCCGGCGATTCGCCAGTGCGCCTTATCATCGCGGGACCATGCTGACGCTCTTCCACCATCCGATGTTCGCCACCTGCCGGTTCGTCCGCCTCGCCTTCGGCGAATATGGCGAGGAGCTGGCGCTGATCGAGGAAAAGCCGTGGACGCGGCGCAAGGAGTTTCTGGCGCTGAATCCAGCCGGAACCTTGCCGATCCTGCTTGCCGAAGGCGACGTGCCGATCGTCGGCGCGATGGTGATCGCCGAATATCTCGACGAGACGCGCGGCGTGCTCAAGCGCGACAAGCGGCTGTTCGCCGAAGACCCGATGGAGCGCGCCGAAATCCGCCGGCTGACCGACTGGTACCTCAGCAAGGCCGAAGGGGAGGTGACCCGTCACCTGGTGCGCGAGCGCGTGCTGAAGCCGATCATGCCGGAGACGGCGGGCGGCGGTTCGCCCGATTCGGGCGCGATCCGCGCTGCGCGCGCCAACATCCGCCAGCACATGAAATACACCAACTGGCTGGCCGGCACCCGCCACTGGCTGGCCGGCAACAAGGTGACCTATGCCGACCTCGCGGCAGCGGCGGCGCTGTCGGTGCTCGACTATCTCGGCGAAATCGACTGGCGCGAACACGCCGCGGCGCGCGAATGGTATACGCGGGTGAAATCGCGGCCCTCGTTCCGGCCGCTTCTGTCCGACCGGGTGCGCGGCCTGTCTCCGGTGTCGCATTATGCGGACCTCGACTTCTGACGCCGCAAAACTGCGCGGGCTGATCGACCGCGAGGCGCAGCGCGCCGGTTTCGATGCCGTCGCCGTCACCACGCCCAACGCGATCCCTCTGGCGCCGGCCCGGCTCGCCGAATTCATCGCCGATGGTTTCCATGGCTCGATGGGCTGGATCGCCGAGACGCTCGAGCGCCGGGGCGAGCCGGCGGCGCTGTGGCCCGAAGTGCGCTCGATCGTCGTGCTGGCGATGAACTACGGTCCAGACCACGACCCGCGCGCGCTGCAGGAAAAGCGCGACCGTGGCGCGATCTCCGCCTATGCGCAGAACCGCGACTATCACGAGGTGATGAAGGGCCGGCTGAAGGAGATCGCCGGCAAGATCGTGGCGCGCGCCGGCGGCGACGTGAAAGTGTTCGTCGACACCGCCCCGGTGATGGAAAAACCGCTGGCCGAAGCCGCTGGGTTGGGTTGGCAGGGCAAGCACACCAATCTGGTCAGCCGCGAACACGGCTCCTGGCTGTTTCTCGGCACCATCTTCACGACGGCCGCGCTTGTGCCCGACAAGGCGGAGGACGATCATTGCGGCTCTTGCCGCGCCTGCCTCGATGCCTGCCCTACCGATGCTTTCCCGGCGCCCTACCGGCTCGATGCGCGGCGCTGCATTTCTTATCTCACCATCGAGAACAAGGGGCCGATCCCGCACGAGTTCCGCGAAAAGATCGGCAACCGCATCTATGGCTGCGACGACTGCCTTGCAGCCTGCCCGTGGAACAAGTTCGCGCAAGCAGCATCCGAGGCGAAGCTTGTCGCCCGCGCGGATTTGCGTGAGCCGCCGCTCGCGGAGCTCTTGCTGCTCGACGACGCCGCTTTTCGTTCGTTCTTTGCAGGCTCGCCGATAAAACGAATCGGCCGAGACCGCTTTGTCCGCAATGTGCTGATCGCCGCCGGCAATTCGGGTGATTATTCGCTAGCCGGCCCGGTACGCGAACTGCTCGGCGATGCCTCGCCGCTGGTGCGGGGCGCGGCTATCTGGGCGCTGTCGCGGCTTGTGCCCGAGGCCGAGTTCGCCGAACATGCGGCAGCCTCGGCGCAAACCGAACGCGACGAGGCTGTGCGCCGTGAATGGCTTCTGGCGCAGTCAAATCCAATCGAGATCCATGCATGACCGGAAAGCATATCCTCGTTTTCGGTGCCGGCTACTCCGGCAAGGCTTTTGCGCGGGCCAACAGCGATGCGGCGCTGATTTTCGGCACCACCCGCTCGCCGGAGAAGTTTGAAGCACTCCGGCAGGCCGGAGTCACGCCGTTGCACTTCGACGGCGCGCTGACACCGGAGAGCGGCGAGGCCTTGAGGACAACCACCCACCTCATCGTCTCGGTAGCGCCGGAAGAGGTCGGCGACCCGGTGCTGAATGCCGCGCGCGACGCGATCCTGGCGGATATGCCGGCGCTCGAGTGGATCGGCTATCTCTCCACCGTCGGCGTCTATGGCGATCATGGCGGCGGCTGGGTGGACGAGACCGCCGAATGCCGGCCCATGTCCAAACGTTCGGTGATGCGGGTCGCCGCCGAACAGGACTGGCTGAAACTGGGCCAGGAGACCGGACGGCCGGTGGCGATCCTGCGGCTCTCCGGAATCTATGGTCCGGGCCGCAACGCGCTGGTCAACCTGGCCGACGGCACCGCGCGGCGGCTGGTCAAGCCGGGCCAGGTGTTCAACCGCATCCATTGCGACGACATTGCCGGCGCGCTCTGGCATCTCATCGACAGCAATCGCGGCGGCATCTTCAACGTCACCGACGACCTGCCGGCGCCGCCGCAGGATGTGGTGACTTATGCCGCTTCGCTGATGGGCCTCACACCGCCGCCGGAAATTCCGTTCGAGACCGCCCAACTTTCGCCCATGGCGCGCTCCTTCTACGGCGAGAACAAGCGCGTCGCCAATACGGCGATCAAGGCGGCGGGCTACAGCTTCCGCTTTCCTGATTACCGCAGCGCGCTCGACCATATGTGGGCCAACGGCAACTGGCGCGAGGGCGAGGCGCGCAGCCCGATGAAGCGGTCATGATCGAAGCGCAGCACTGGTCGTGTTATGATTCGCCATGGTTCGCGGCCTGTTACGGAGGGGATGCGGTTTCATGACGATGTCGATGCGATCATTGCCCGGCAGAAGGCCGTTCCTGACGGCGATGATGTCCATACTTGCCCTGACCGGGCTTGTCGCGGGCGCGCTGACGGCCGAGCCGCGAGCAAAAGACCTGTTCGGCGCCAAGAAGCTGCCGGCCGTGGCGGCTGCGCAATCCTTCGGCTTCTATTCCAGGGGCTGCTTTGCCGGCGGCATCGCCATCCCGATGGACGGGCCGACCTGGGAAGTGATGCGGCCGTCGCGCAACCGGCGCTGGGGCCATCCGGCGATGATCGCGCTGGTCGAGAAATTGTCGCGTGACGCTCACGCCGACGGCTGGCCGGGGCTTCTGATCGGCGATATCTCGCAGCCGCGTGGCGGACCGATGCTGACCGGTCATGCCTCCCACCAGATCGGCCTCGATGCCGACATCTGGCTGACGCCGATGCCCAGTCGCCCGCTTTCGACCCGCCAGCGCGAAGAGATGAGCGCCACGTTGATGGTCGATGAGAAGACCCATCTGGTGAAGGATACGCTGTGGAAGCCGATGCATACGCGGCTCCTCAAGCGCGCCGCCAGCTACCCGGAAGTCGAGCGCATCTTGGTCAATCCCGGCATCAAGAAGAAGCTCTGCGATACCGTCACCGGCGATCGCTCCTGGCTGCGCAAGATCCGGCCGTTCTGGGGCCATGACTATCATTTCCACGTGCGCATCGGCTGCCAGCCGGGTTCGCCGAACTGCAAGGGGCAGGAAGCGACCGCGGCTGACGACGGCTGCGGCAAGCCGCTGGCCTGGTGGTTCACCGAGGAGCCATGGCGGCCCAACAAGAACCCGGATGCGCCGAAGGCACGCGACCTGATGACGATGGCGAACCTGCCCAGGCAATGCCAGACCGTGCTCGACGCGCCGGCTCCGGCCTCGGCGGAAGCCGCCACCTATCATGGCGGCGGCGTGCCGATCGCTGTCGCCGCCGAGCCTGCGGAAGTGCTGCCGGCGGCAACGACGGTGCCAAGCGACGCAGCGGCGCTGCCGGCCTCGGCAAGCGCGTTCGCGCCGACACCCGAGATCGGCATCCCGCTGCCGCGACCGCGGCCGGGAAACTGACGCGGAAGCGGCTTTCCCTTTCCGAAGTCATGCGCTAGTCACGAGAAACAGCGGCGGACTGCCGGAATAGGGACGACCAAGAGCCATGCAAGGTGACGACGAGACAGCGCTGCGGTTTCCGGTCCTGATCGGCGACATCGGCGGCACCAATGCGCGCTTTTCGATCGTGCTCGACGCGAATTCGGAAGCGACCGAGCCGCAGATCGTCCAGACGGCCAATTTCAACACGATCGACGAGGCGATCCAGGTGGCGGTGCTCGACCGCTCCTCGATCCGGCCCAATTCGGCGGTGCTGGCGGTGGCCGGTCCGGTCGACGGTGACGAGATCGAACTGACCAACTGCCCGTGGGTGGTCAAGCCAAGGAAAATGTTCGCCAATCTTGGCCTCAGCGACATCGTCGTGCTCAACGATTTCGAGGCGCAGGCGCTGGCCGTGGTTGCGCTCGGCGAAGAGCATATGGAAAAGATCGGCGGCGGCACGCCGGAAGCCAATGCTGGCCGCGTGGTGCTCGGTCCCGGCACCGGGCTTGGCGTTGCCGGGCTGATCCATGCGCTGGACCACTGGATTCCGGTGCCCGGCGAAGGCGGCCATATGGACATCGGACCGCGCTCGCCGCGCGATTTCCAGGTTTTCCCGCATATTGAAAGGCTGGAAGGCCGCATCTCCGGCGAACAGATCCTGTGCGGGCGCGGCCTGGTCAATCTCTATCGCGCCGTAGCCAAGGCCGACGGCAAGCCGGCGCCCTTCACCACGCCGGCGGAAATCACTGCCGCGGCATTGGCGAAGTTGGACCCGGTGGCCGTAGAGGCGCTGTCGATGTTCGTCACTTGCCTCGGCCGCACCGCCGGGGATCTGGCGCTGGTGTTCATGAGCCGTGGTGGCGTCTTCCTGACCGGCGGCATCGCACAAAAGATCGTGCCGGCACTGAAAGCCGGCAATTTCCGCGCCGCCTTCGAGGACAAGGCGCCGCACAGCGAGCTGATGCGCGCCATGCCGGTCTATGTCATTACGCACCCGCTGGCAGCACTTCTCGGCCTTGCCGCCTATGCCCGGAACCCCTCGCTGTTCGGCGTCCAGACGGCGGGACGGCGCTGGCGCGCGTAGGGATCGCGCCGCCCCGCGACGAAGTTTCGCCATAGGCAAGCCGCAGACAGGGCGCTAAGAGGGGTGCCGAATTCCGCTCTTGCGGCATGACCAGACGACGGACCCACGGAACGCCAGCGACTTGAACCAATCATCCCAACACCATGCGAGAGCTCGGCCGGGCGAGGTCGTGGCGGTCATTCGCCGCATTCTCGAAGAGAACGGCCGCGACTATCGGTGGTCGTACGTCTTCACGATACTCTGCCTGCTGACCGTGTCAGCGACGACGGCCCTCTCCGCCTGGATCATGAGTCCGGTCGTCAATCAGATCTTCTATGAACGGCGCGGCGATCTGATCCCATGGATCTGCGCCGCACTGCTCGGGGCTTTCATCCTGCGCGGGCTTGCCGGCTACGGTCAGGCGGTGACGATGGCCAGGATCGGCAACAATCTGGTGGCGCGCTACCAGCAGCGCATCTTCAACCATCTGATGAAGCTCGGCGTCAGCTTCTTCAACGACACCCGTTCCGGCCGGCTGGCGGCGCAGGTCAACGAGAACGTCAACGGCATTCGCGACCTGCTGTCGATGACGATAACCTCGACCGCGCGCGATGCTGTCTCGCTGGTCGCTCTGGTCGGCGTCATGATCTACCAGGATCCGGTGCTTTCGCTCAGCTCCCTGCTGATCGGACCGCCGCTGATCTACACCGTGACCTATCTGATGCGACGGGTTCGGCGCATCACCCGTGAATCGGTGCAGATCAATTCGCGCCTGATCGGCGCCATGCAGGAAGCCACGCAAGGCATCGCCATCGTCAAGGCCTTCACCATGGAGGACGAGCTGTCGCGTCGCATCAGCAAGCTCGCCGACGATGCGCAACAGCGGTCAAACAAGATCGCCCGCGTCTCGGAACGGCTCACCCCGATCTCCGAACTGCTGGCAGGTTTGGCCTTCGCCAGCGTCATCGCTTATTCCGGCTACCGGGCTACCGTTCTCGGCCAGCCGCCGGGCGCGGTGTTTTCCTTCATCACGGCGCTGACGCTCGCCTATGATCCGGCGCGGCGGCTGGCGCGTATGCAGGTCGGCATGGAACGCGCTCTGGTCAATGCGCGCATGATCTATGAGCTTCTCGACATCGAGCCGCAGCAGGGCGATACGTCGGGCGCAGTCGAAGCCAGGGTCACCACCGGCGAGGTGCACTTCAACAACGTCTCGTTCGGCTATGTGCCGGAAACGCCGGTGCTGCAGGAGCTGAGCTTCACCGCCCAGGCCGGCAAGATGACGGCCATCGTCGGCGCCTCGGGTGCCGGCAAATCGACGCTGGTGGCGCTGCTGCAGCGCTTCTACGATGTCGACCAAGGCAACATAATGATCGACGGCCAGGACATCTCAAAGGTGACCAAGAAGTCGCTGCGCGGTTCGATCGCCTATGTCTCGCAGGCGCCCTATCTGTTCGAGGGCACCATCCGCGACAACATCCGCTATGGGCGGCCCTCCGCCAGCGATGCCGAGATCGAGCAGGCGGCAATGCAGGCCGCGGCCGACGAATTCATCCGCCAGCAGCCGGAGGGCTATGACACCCCCGTCGGCGAAAACGGCGTGACGCTATCGGGCGGCCAGCGCCAGCGCGTGTCGATCGCCCGCGCCATCGTGCGGAATGCGCCGATCCTGCTGCTCGACGAGGCGACGTCGGCGCTCGACAATGAGGCGGAAGCGCGCGTCCAGGAAGCGCTGACCCATGTCATGGAAGGGCGCACCACCATCGTGATCGCGCACCGGCTGTCGACGGTGGTCAATGCCGACCACATCATCGTGCTGGAAGAGGGCCGGCTGGTCGAGGAAGGCACGCATGCGGCGCTGATGGCCGACCCGCACAGCGTCTATGCCCGCTTCCACCGGGTGCAGGGCAAGAAGGGGCTGGGGCTTGTCGACGACGCCAAGCCAATCCAAACTCCGCTGCCGCGCAGCCGCGCGAAGAAGGTGGTCGGGAGAACAGCATGAGCGATATGGGCCTGGTGGTGGTAGGCGCGGCCGGCCGCATGGGCCAGACGCTGATCCGTGCCATCCATACGATGCCGGGCGCGCGCGTCGCCGGCGCGGTCGAGCGGCCGGGTTCGCCCTATCTCGGCAAGGATGCCGGAGAGCTTGCCGGCATCGGCATCATCAACGTGCCGATCGTCGACGATCCGCTGCCGGCCTTCGCCAAGGCTGACGGCGTGCTCGATTTCACCGCACCGGCTGCGACCGTCGAATTCGCCGGCTACGCGGCGCAGGCGCGCATTGCCCATGTCATCGGCACCACCGGCTGCTCGGCCGACGACAATGCCGCGATCGCGGCGGCGGCGCGCCACGCGACGATCGTCAAGTCCGGCAATATGAGCCTCGGCGTCAACCTGCTGGCGGTGCTGGTGGAACAGGCCGCGAAGGCGCTTGACGCTGACGATTTCGACATCGAGATCCTGGAAATGCACCACCGCCACAAGGTCGACGCCCCGTCCGGTACCGCATTGCTGCTCGGCGAAGCAGCCGCCGCAGGGCGCGGCATTCCGCTGGCTGGCAACGATGTGCGCGTGCGCGACGGCCATACCGGCGTGCGCAAGACGGGCTCGATCGGCTTCGCCTCACTGCGCGGCGGCTCGGTGGTCGGCGATCATTCCGTGGTTCTGGCCGGCACGGGCGAGCGTATCACGCTTGCCCACCATGCCGAGGACCGGGCGATCTTTGCCCGCGGCGCGGTCAAGGCCGCACTTTGGGCGCGCGGCAAGAAGCCTGGACTGTATTCGATGCGGGACGTGCTCGGGCTCGCCTGAGGCGTTTCAGAAGTTTCTTGTTCTTACGCAATTCCGGACGGAAAACCGCTACACACTTTTCCTGGAATTGCTCTCAAACTCGAAGGAGCAAACATGTCGGGAACTCTCGTGCTCGTGCGCCATGGCCAGAGCGAATGGAACCTGAAGAACCTGTTCACCGGCTGGCGCGACGTCGACCTGACCGAACAGGGCCACAAGGAGGCCAAGGACGCAGGCGCGAAGCTCAAGGCGCGCGGCCTGAAGTTCGACATCGCCTTCACCTCGGCGCTGATCCGGGCCCAAAAAACCTGCCAGCACATTCTCGACGCGGTCGGCCAGAGCGAGCTGAAGACGATCCGCGACCAGGCGCTGAACGAGCGCGACTATGGCGACCTCTCCGGCCTCAACAAGGACGATGCGCGCAAGAAGTGGGGCGAGGAGCAGGTGCATATCTGGCGCCGTTCCTACGACGTCTCGCCGCCAGACGGCGAAAGCCTGAAGGACACCGGGGCGCGGGTCTGGCCTTACTATTTGCACGATCTGCAGCCGCATGTGCTGCGCGGCGAAACCGTGCTGGTCGCGGCACACGGCAATTCGCTGCGCGCGCTGATCATGGCGCTGGACGGCAAGAGCGGCGAGGAGATCGTCAAGCTGGAACTCGGCACCGGCGTGCCGGTGATCTACAAGCTCAACGCCGATTCCACCGTGGCGTCGAAGGAAGTGCTGGAAGGCTGAGCCGGCAACAGGTTGGGCCGCTTGAAAAAAGCGCGTTGACACCCGTCGCTTGCCCGCTTACATGAGCCCGCACCAGCCCAGATGGCGGAATTGGTAGACGCGCACGGTTCAGGTCCGTGTTCCGCAAGGAGTGGAGGTTCGAGTCCTCTTCTGGGCACCAAATTCCCGTTTCGAGCCTTTGATATGGTTCAGAGACCCAAAGAAAAAGCCCGGTTCGTCCGGGCTTTTTTGTTGGCGCCAACCTGCCTTCCTGGTCAGGCATTGAACAAACCACTTCAAACCCGACGACCTCGGCGGTACGGTCGAAGCCATGGCTCAATCCGCCCAACCGATCACCATCACCCGTCGCGACCAGATGTTTCCCGTCCTGGCCGAGGCGGACATCGAGCGCATGCGCCGGTTCGGCGAGGCCAGTGCCTATGCCGCCGGCGAGCACATCGTCACTGCCGGCGAGGTGGCGCCCGGCCTGATCGTCGTCTTGTCGGGTACGGTTGATATCACCCAGCATGCCGGGCTCGGCCGGCGCGAGACGATCGTCACGCACGGCCCGGGCAACTTCATCGGCGAATTGGCGCAGCTTTCGAGCCGCCCGTCGCTGGTCAATGCCGAGGCCACCCAGTCGGTCGAGGCCTTCGTCATCCCCTCGCAGCGGCTGCGGGACCTGATGGTGCAGGAGGCCAATCTCGGCGAGCGCATCATGCGGGCGCTGATCCTGCGCCGTGTCGGGCTCTTGGAAAGCGGCTCGAGCGGACCGGTCATAATCGGACCCGCCGGCAATGGCGACACTTTGCGGCTGCAGGGTTTTCTGGCCCGCAGCGGCCAGCCCCACCGCGCTCTCGATTCCGACAGCGATCCGTGCGCTAAGACGCTGATCGAGCGCTTTCATGTCGACCCGCATCATCTGCCGATCGTGCTCTGTCCGAACGGCAAGCTGCTGCACAATCCCGGCGAAAACGAACTCGCCCGCTGCATCGGCCTGCTGCGGCCGATCGACACCACCAAAGTCTACGACGTGGCAATTGTCGGCGCCGGGCCGGCGGGGCTGGCGGCCGCGGTCTATGCGGCGTCCGAAGGGCTGTCGACGATCGTGCTCGATTGCCGCGCCTTTGGCGGCCAGGCGGGCGCTTCCTCGCGCATCGAGAACTATCTCGGCTTCCCGACCGGCATTACGGGAATGGCGCTGATGGCGCGCGCCTACAACCAGGCGCAGAAGTTCGGGGTCGAAATGGTCATCCCCGACGAAGCCAGGCTGCTCAGCGCTGCTGCAGGTGGCTACACGCTCGAAGTCGGCGATGGCGAGACCGTGCGGGCGCGCACGGTGGTGATCGCAAGTGGCGCACGCTACCGCCGCCTCGATGTCGCGAACCTGGCGCAATTCGAGGGGACGTCCGTGCACTACTGGGCTTCGCCGATCGAAGCGCGGCTTTGCAGCGGCCAGGAAGTGGCGCTGGTCGGCGCCGGCAATTCGGCCGGTCAAGCGGCAGTCTACCTGGCCAGCCAAGTGCGCAAGGTGGCACTGCTGGCGCGCCGCGGCAGTCTCGATGCGACCATGTCGCGCTATCTGGTCGAGCGCATCAAGGCGCAGCCGAATATCGAGGTATTGGCCGAGACCGAGGTCGTGGCGCTGGAAGGCCACGAGGGCAATCTCGATGCGGTGCGCTGGCGCAACCACGCAACCGGCGCGGAAACGACACACGCCATCCGCCATCTCTTCCTGTTCATCGGCGCCGAGCCGAACACCGACTGGCTGGCAAAATGCAATGTGGCGCTGGACGCCAAGGGTTTCGTGCGCACCGGACCGGACCTTGCACCGGCACATAGCCTGATGGAGACGAGCCGCAGCGGAGTGTTCGCCATCGGCGACGTGCGCTCCGGCTCGGTCAAGCGGGTGGCCGCCGCCGTCGGCGAAGGCGCCCAGGTGGTGGCGGCATTGCACGCCTATCTCGCGCGCGGCAACGCCGTCGCGCCTCAAGCGGCCAGGAGACAGTGATGGCGGACGAATGCAGACATGCGAGCGACATCCAGGACGTGACGCCGAGCGCGCTCGGCTGCGAGGAATGCCTGAAGAGCGGCTCGTGGTGGGTGCATCTGCGGCTCTGCCGCACCTGCGGCCATGTCGGCTGCTGCGACGACTCGCCCAATCGTCACGCCACCAAGCATTTTCATGCCACCAGCCATCCGATCATCGAAGGTTACGACCCGCCGGAAGGCTGGGCCTGGTGCTATGTCGACGAGGTCTTTCTCGACCTCGGCGACCGCGCGACACCGCAGAACGGCCCGATCCCGCGTTTTTATTGAACTGGCACCGGCCGGGACATTTGTGCCGACAGGCGCTCTGCGTCGCCGTTTATTTCACGGAGCCTGTGACGGTCCGGTCAATGGCATCGGGAACGGATTTGCGCTCGTTGCCGGCAAGTGCAGCTATGATCAACAGGCTGGCGACGACCGGCACGAACAGGATGGCGACACGGGCCTGCACATAAAATATGGCGCGCCATTCGTTGCGCTTGTCGGGGCTGTCGCTCATCGTGCTCACTCTGTCATGCCCCCCAGGCGGGACATAGCCGCGAACGGTTAAGCAACCCCTTCCGATTAGTTAATCCGCGGATTTCGAACCCGGAGATCAGCAAACCAGGCGATCAGCTGGCCGGTAGCTCGAACAGCCTGCCGCCTGCGGGCACGACATCGTCAATCCCAGCGAGCCGCAAACAATGCCAGGCCATGGCATGGTTGCTGGAGGTGACGGGGATGCCGATGCGCTGCTCGAGGCCGGCCACCGCTTCGGCGACGCGCAGGCTGGTGCAGGAGATGAAGATCGCCTCCACCCCCGGTGCAGCCGCCATTTTTTCCGCCGCGGCTTCGATCGAGGCTAGCGAGATACGGGCGGCCTCGCGGTCGTCCTGCCGGTCGAAGGTGGCGACGGCCGCTATGTCGAGGCCACGGCCGGTGAAATAGGCGACGAGCCCTTCGTTGATGCGGGGTGAATAGGGCGTGAGCAAGCCGATGCCCTTGACGCCAAGCGCCTTGAAGGCGGCAAATGCCCCGGTGACCGGCGTGGTGCAGGCGACGCCTGGCCGCGCCTTCCTGATCTCGGCGAACACCGCCTCTTCGCCGAGCGTCATCGTCGCCGAGGTGCAGCCGAAGCCGACGACGTTGAGCGGGAGGCTGGGCAGGATGAGGTCGACGCATGGCGCGATCCGGGGACCGATGGCGCGCAGCGTGTCCGGCGTGATGTTGTGGTCGTTGAAGACACGGGCCTCGTAAAAAGCGACGCCGGGAATGCGCACCAGCGCGCGGAATTCATGTTCCAGCGTCTGGTCGGTGGCCAGGATGGCAAGGCCGATCGCGGCGCGTGAGGCGAGGCCGCCATCGAGCTCCGACGGAAGTACGCCGAGATCGATCGGCCCGGAAGAGGGAAGGCGGGCGGCGGCAAGGTTGGCGGACATGGCGTTCCCTTTCATCTTCTCTTCCGATCCCAAGGACCGGCTGAGATCATGCTCTCAGTTCAAAAGTCCGTCCATGGCAATGGCCGGCGGGCGGCCGGCGATCAGATCGGCGGTGATGCGGGCCGAGCCATGCGACATGGTCCAGCCGATATGGCCGTGGCCGGTGTTGAGGTAGAGGTTGCGCAAGCGCTGCCGCCCGAAGGCCGGGAGATTGTTCGGCGTCATGGGCCGCAGACCCGCCCACATCTCGGCGCGGTCGTAATCGGCGCCTTCGGGATAAAGCTCCTCGGTCACGCCTTTCATGAAGGCGAAGTCGGCGGGCTTGTGGCTGGTGTCGTAGCCGGCGAATTCCGCCGTGGCAGTGACGCGGATGCGGTCGCCGAAGCGCGAGATGGCGACCAGATTGTGCTCGTCGACCGAGGCGATGGTCGGCGGCTGCGGCCGGTTGCCGACGGGAATGGTCAGCGAATAGCCCTTGATCGGATAGATCGGCAGGCTGATGCCGATCGTCCTGGCAAGGATCGGGCTGTAGGAGCCGAGCGCCAGCACATAGGCATCGCCCTTGAAGTTGCCTTTATCGGTCAGCACTTGCGTGACGCCGCCGCCCGATGTCTCGATGCCGGTGATGTTGGTACCGATGTGGATGGCGCCGCCGCGCTCGACGACTTTTGCCGCCAGTGCTCTGGTGAACTTGGCCGGATCGCCGGTCTCGTCGGTCGGGCAATAGATGCCGCCGGCGATCTTTTCCTTTGCGGAGGCCAGCGATGGGTCGAGCGCGACGACGCCGTCGCGGTCGAGCACTTTTATCACCTGGCCGTCGGACTCGAGCAGCTTCATATGCTCGACGCCTTTGTCGAGCGCCTGCTGGCTGCGATGCAAATAGAGGATGCCGCGATCGTTGCGGTCGTAGTCGATGACCTCGTCGGCGATGACTTCGTGCAGGACGGACTGCGAATAGGCGGCAAGGCGGTGCTTGAGCAGCGTGTTGCGCCGCGCCTTCTCGGCCGTGCATTCCAACAGGAATAGCCACGACCAGCTGTAGAGCCTGGGATCGGCCGAGATCTTGAAGCGCAGCGCCTGGTCCTTCAGCACCAGCGATTTCAGAAGGATCATCGGCGCCCTGGGCGACGACCAGACGAAGGAATGTCCCGGCGCGATCATGCCGGCATTGCCCCAGCTGGTCTCAGTGGCGACCTGTGCCTGACGCTCGAGGAGCACGACCTCGTGGCCGTCCTTCTGCAGCTGATAGGCAGTGGTGACGCCAACGACGCCGCCACCCAGCACGATCACGCGCATGACGCCTCCGGAGATCGCAAAGTCGGCTCACTTTAGAGTGGAATCCGAAATTGCAAAGTCCGGACTTTTGGGCCAGGGCGGGGGCCAGGAGTCGCCTAGGCCCTCAGAGCCTGTTCCAAATCCGCAATCAGATCGTCCCCGTCCTCGATGCCGGCCGACAGGCGCACCAGCGAGTCGGAAATGCCGATGACGCCGCGCTTTTCGGCGGGGATCGAGCCGTGGGTCATCAGCGCCGGGTGCTCGATCAGGCTTTCGACGCCGCCGAGGCTTTCGGCCAGGGTGAAGAGCTGCGTGCGCTCGAGGAAGCGTTTGGTACCGGCAAGGTCGCGGTCGAGCTCGACCGAGATCATGCCGCCGAAGGCATGCATCTGGCGCCTGGCAATTTGATGCTGCGGATGGCTGGCGAGGCCGGGGTAGATGACGCGGCGCACATCGGCGCGGCTTTCCAGCCATTGCGCGATCTTCAGCCCATTCGAGGAATGGCGCTCCATGCGCAGCGCCAGCGTCTTGATGCCGCGCAGCGCCAGAAAGCTGTCGAACGGGCCGGAAATCGCGCCGATGGCGTTTTGGAGGAATTTCAGACGGTCGGCCAAATCCTTGTTGTCGCCGACGATCGCCACGCCGCCGACCATGTCGGAATGGCCGTTCAAATATTTTGTCGTCGAGTGGACGACGATGTCGATGCCGAGCTCCAGCGGGCGCTGCAGATAGGGGCTACAGAAGGTGTTGTCGGCGACGCTGAGCAAGCCCTTGCGTTTCGCCAGTGCCGCAACGGCTTCGAGGTCGACGACGCGCAGCAGCGGATTGGTCGGCGTCTCGACCCAGAGCAGTTTTGTCTCCGGGCGGATCGCGGCCTCGACCGCGGCGAGATCGGTGAAGTCGGCGAAAGAGACCTGCAGGCCCGCCGAGCGTTTGCGCACCCGCTCCAGCAGCCGGAAGGTGCCACCATAGATGTCGTCGGTGGCGACGATATGGGCGCCGGAATCGAGCAGTTCCAGCACGGTCGAGATCGAGGCCAGGCCGGACGCGAAGGCGAAGGCGGCAGAGCCGCTTTCGAGATCGGCCACCGCGCGTTCGAAGGCGAAGCGGGTCGGGTTCTGGCTGCGAGCATATTCAAACCCCTTGTGCACGCCGGGCGACTGCTGGCCGTAGGTGGAGGTGGCGTAGATCGGCACCATCACCGCGCCGGTCAGCGGGTCGTGGCTCTGGCCGCCATGGATGGTGCGCGTCGAGAAGGCCAGGCGGTTCTTGCCGGTTACGGGTGCGTTGATGGTCATCGTGCGCGCCTCAAATGGTTGATCAGGTCGATGCGGGTTATCAGGCCGACGAACTCTTCGCCGTCGAAGATGATGGCAACCTCGTTGCGGTCGAAGACCGGCAGCAGCGCGTTGAGCGTCTGGCTGGCCTGCAGCGTGTGCAAATTGGAGGTCATGGCGGTGCGGACCGGGGCATTAAAGCGGTCCCAGCGGCCGTCATAGGGGCCGTCGACGTTGGCCAGGATATCGCTTTCATCGACGATGCCGACCAGCTTGCCGTCGTCGAGCACCGGCAGTTGCGAGACATCGGAGCGGCGCATGCGGCCATAGGCGTTGAGCAGGCTTTCGTCCGGGCCGACATAGACCGTATCGCCGGTGCGGTGCGAGCGCATCACCAGGTCGCGCAGGTCGCCATGCTGTTCGTGCTCGGCAAGGCCCTGCTCGGCCAGCCAGAAATCGTCGAACACTTTCGACAGATATTTGTTGCCGCTGTCGCAAACGAAGGTGACCACGCGCTTGGCAACGGTCTGCTCGCGGCAATAGCGAAGGGCCGCCGACAGCAGCGTGCCGGACGACGAGCCGGCCAAAATGCCTTCCCGGGATAGAAGATCGCGCACCGCCAGCATGCTCTGCTTGTCGGGGATGGAGTAGGCCTTTTTCACCAACGACAGATCGGCGTTGGGCGGCACAAAGTCCTCGCCGATGCCTTCCACGGTCCAGCTGCCGGCCTCTTCCATCTTGCCGGTCTTTATCAGCGGCGCCAGCACCGAGCCGACGGGATCGGCCAGCACCATCTCGGTCTTCGGCGAGTGTTTGGCAAAATAGCGGCCAAGCCCGGTCAGTGTGCCGCCGGAGCCGACGCCGACGACCACCGCGTCGATGTCGCCTTCGAGCTGGGTGAAGATTTCGGGGCCGGTGGTGGTCTCATGTGCCAGCGGGTTGGCCGGGTTGGCGAACTGGTTGGCGTAGAAGGCGCCGGGCACTTCCGATGCGATCTTCTCGGCCATGTCCTGATAATATTCTGGATGGCCCTTGCCGACATCGGAACGCGTCATGCGCACTTCGGCGCCGAGCGCGCGCAGATGCTGGATTTTTTCGCGCGACATCTTGTCGGGCACGACGAGGATGATGCGGTAGCCCTTGGGGATGCCGACCTGGGCAAGGCCGAGTCCGGTATTTCCGGCGGTCGCCTCGACGATGCTGCCGCCGTGCTTGAGCTTGCCCTGATTTTCGGCGGCGGCGATCATCGACAGCGCGATGCGGTCCTTGATCGAGCCGCCGGGGTTCTGGCTTTCGAGCTTGATGAACAGCCGGCACTTGCCGGTGTCGAATTTGGTCAGTTCGACAATGGGCGTCTGGCCGATCAGGTCGAGCACCGAGGCATAGGGCGGACGCAACCGGGACATCGCGCTGTCCGAAGGGGCACCGCCAGGTGCGGCGATTGTGTGCGCGCTCATATCAGAGGCTCCATGGTCAAACCTAGCGTCTTTTCCAGCCGATCGCCGTTGGAAAGAAGATAGACCGTGCCAATCCGACGGCCAGACGGGGAATGAAATTCCTACCATTCGGCCCGCATGGTGCCAGGGTGTGCTGAGATTCAGGTCAGGTCGCAGGCCGGCATCACAGCCTACCCCAGCAATTGCTTGCTCAGCCTGGCACACTGGACGCGGATATCCGGGATGGCGTCGATCTCGAAGAAGGTGCCTCTGGTCAGCGGCCCGACGGCGAGGATCTTGGCCGATACACTCCCGTCGCTGCCTATGATCTCGCAATTGGCCGACACGTCGAGGCCGAGCCGCAGCGGGTCCGGCCGTGCCAGCCCGCGCTCGACCAGCGAGCGCACGACGCTGTTCGAGGTGGTCGAGATGTCCCTGGCGATGCCGGTGCAATCATAGAGGCGGGCGACTTCGAGCGTTTCGAGCGCCTGCGTGTGGCGGGACTGGATCTGCACGGTGAAGGCGTCGTCCGCCTCGATGCCGACGACACGGCCGGCGACAGGACGGATGCGACCGGACTGAACGGCCTCGGTGACGCGGGCATGGACCTGGGGTGCCAGGCGATGCCTGTGGATGTCCCACCAGGCCTTGGTGTGCTCGACGAAACGGCGCTTGGCCGAAGACGGCCAATTCTGCCAGATCTTCTGGTTGAAGGGCCGCAGACCATCGACGACGTCGCGCCAGTCGATGCCGGCCTTTTGGTTTTCGCGGATCAGGTCGCGGAACCAGCCGACGAAATAGGAAAGCTGGGTGCCGAGCGGGATGTCGGCGACGTCGAGCTTGATCGGATTGCCCTTGCGGTGCGGCGAAGGCAGCAGGCCGCGCCGCGACACGGCCACGATCTCGCCCTTGTGGCCGCGCTGTTCGAGCGAAAGGAAGGCATCGACCATGCTAAGGCCGGTGCCCAGCACAAGGACTCGGGCTTCAGGGTCGAGCGCGGTGTCGGCTTCGGTCCCCATCCTGATCGCATGGCCCTGGCCGGCGCCGGGCTGCTCGTCATGACCTGTGGCGAGCACGGCGAGATGAGCGACCACGCTGGTGCCGTTGGCCAAAGCCACCTCGACGCCGGAGGCAGTGGGCGAGATCGACAGGCTCTCCTCGCGGATCAGGCGCAGGCGGCCGGTCTCACGTTCGCGGGCCTCGAGCTCATCGAGCAACTCCTTCAGATAGCGGGCATAGAGGCTGCGCGGCGCATAGAACGGCCCCTGGTCCGGATTGGCCAGGCCGCGCTCCAGCAGCCAGTGCGCGAAATTGCCTGGGTCGTCGGCATAGGCGCTCATGCCGGCGGCGCTGACGTTGAGCACATGCGCCGACAGCAGCGTCGAATAGGCCATGCCCTGGCCGAAATGCGGACGCTTCTCGATCAGCGTGACGCGCAGATCCGGATTGGGCGATTTCAGCAGATGCGCGGCAAGCACGACGCCGCTGGCGCCGCCGCCGACGATGATGATCGAGTTTGCGCGCCCGATGGTCATGCGTACACCGCCTGCCTTGGCGTGTTCAGGCCTGGATCTTCGCCGCTACCGGAAGGTCGTCGATGTCCCTCGCGACCGTAAGGTCGTCGAGGCCGATATCGCGCATCTCGGCGAGGCTGCGCTGATCCAGCACCTCGGCGATCGCCTGCCGGACCTCCAGCATCAGATGTCTGACTTGGCATGTCGCCTCGTTGCAGTCTTCGCAGCGCTGGTATTGGGTACGGCTGGCGCAGGGGATCGGCGCAAGCGGCCCGTCGAGCACACGCACGACATGGCCGACCTTGATCTCGTCGGCCGGGCGCGCCAGTCGATAACCACCTTCCTTGCCCTTGCGGCTTTGGACGAAGCCGGCATTGCGCAATTCGCCGAGGATGGCGTCGAGAAACTTCTTCGGGATGTTGTTGCCAGCGGCGATATCGCCGACGAAGGCGAGTTGCCCAACCGGCAAGTGCGCGAGATGGACGAGCGCCTTGAGGCCGTACTTGCCCTTTTTGGTGAGCATGAGCCGAACGTTTCTCTGTCATGCGATGGCTTGCTGCCATCAGTTGCGAAACGCTTGGCGTGCCTCCCCGCCGCGTCCAAGCAGTCATGACACATAAATTCTAGTGACATGATATACAAGCCGATCGCTTTTGAATTTGTTTGGTTTTCAAGCCGCGAGCGCGATTTTAGGCTGGGCTTGTGACGCCGAGGACACAGAAACCCGCCTTGCACGTAGAGGAACCTGTGGCCCGGACTCGATGCCACGAGCGTTCGTCGGGAAGCGGTGGGTATGGTCGCTCATCGTGCTCAACTCCCTATGTCGATAAGAATACTATAGTTACCCTCGAAAACAGGAATGGGGTTTCAATTCGGCGTGAGTTTGAAGCATGGATTTGTCGAACGAGGCTTCTCCTGGCAACCTCGGTTCTTGGCAGCTGGTAACGGTGGACTTCGTCATCCCAGGGCGCAGCAGGAGCGAAGCGACGTCGCGGCGACCCTGGGATCCATGCCGTGACGGCGGTCGAAGAATGCAGCGGCGCAGAATGAAGGCTGCTCCTCCAATCAAAGAAAGCCTGCACCGTGGCGACGCCTTGATGTCACGGGGTCTGCGCTCCGCTTCGCGTCGCTCCGCCCTGGATGACGAACTCGCAGGCTTCGGCCGGCGTTGGCGGACCAGTGCCATCTGTAGCGGTCGCGCCGGTAGCAGCCGCACTTTGCGCCTCGCTATCCCTTCACCAGTGGCTTTTTTCCAACAAGCCCGCCTCGGTTGGAAGTATTTAACTCTACAAGAACGATAGAATTAGCGGACTATGAAAAGGCAATCCGATTTTCGCTTTTTCATGGAGCCCATCATGTCGACCATTTCGCGACGCATCATACTGCTCTCGTCGGCGGCACTTGCCGGTGCCGCCTTCCTCGGTCCGGCACAGGCCGACGACCTCAAAATCACCATCGGCTACCAGACCGTGGTCGAGCCCTCGAAAGTGCCGCAAGCCGACGGCGCCTATGAGAAGGCGACCAAGGCCGCGATCGACTGGCGGAAATTCGATTCCGGCGCCGATGTCATCGCGGCGGTCGCGTCCGGCTCCGTCGATATCGGCTATGTCGGATCGAGCCCGCTGGCGGCCGCGGCGAGCCGCGAGCTGCCGATCCAGACCATCTTCGTCGTCGGCCTGATCGGCCAATCCGAAGCGCTGGTCGCCCGCAACGGTTCCGGCATCGAGAAGATTGCCGACCTTGCCGGCGAGAAGGTGGCGGTGCCGTTCGTGTCGACGACGCATTACAGCCTGCTTGCCGCGCTGAAGCATGAAGGCGTCGATCCGAAGTCGGTTGAGATTCTCAATCTCAGGCCGCCGGAAATCGCCGCCGCCTTCGCGCGCGGCGACATCGACGCGGCCTATGTCTGGGATCCGGCGCTCGGCCAGATCAAGACGTCGGGCAAGGTGGTGCTGGATTCCTCGCAGGTTGCCGCCTGGGGCGCGCCGACCTTTGACGCCTGGATCGTGCGCACCGATTTTGCCGAAAAACACCCGGAAGCAGTGCGCGATTTCGTCAAGGTGACGGGTGCCGCCTATGCCGAATTCCTGGCCAAGCCCGACGCATGGTCGGTGTCGTCGCCGCAGGCGGCCAAGATCGCCAAGATCACCGGCGCCAAGTTGGAAGAAGTGCCGCAACTCTTGAAAGGCTATGGCTTCCCGACACTCGAGGAGCAGGCCTCCACCAAATTCCTCGGCGGCGGCACGGTCAAGGCGATCGAGGCGGCTTCGGCCTTCCTCAAGGAGCAGGGCAAGATCGACGCCGTGCTGCCCGACTACTCGAAATATGTGTCGCCGAAATACGTCACCGAGGCGCTGGCCTCGAACTGAACGCGCGCGCGACGCGTGCTGCCTGCCCCGGACCCCCTGACGATGAGCGGATACGGGGCAGGTGGATTTGTAGAACCTCCTGCGAGGGACCATGCCTCAGCTCGTGCTCGACAAGATCTCGGTTCATTATGACGGCCAGGCGGCGCCGGCCGTCGAGCGCGTCTCAATCGCAGTCGCCGAAGGCGATTTCGTCGTGCTGGTCGGCCGCTCCGGCTGCGGCAAGACCTCGCTGCTCAACGTCGCCGCCGGGCTGGTCGAGCCGGCGCGCGGCAGCGCCAGCATCGGCGGCCGGCCGATCACGGCACCTGGCCCGGATCGCGCCGTGGTGTTCCAGAACGATGCGCTGTTCCCGTGGCTGACCGCGCGTGAGAATGTCGCCTTTGCTCTCAGGCTGCGCGGCGTGCCGTCAGGCGAGCGGGCACGCCGCGCCGACTCGCTGCTGAAACTGGTGAAGCTCGATGGCGCCGGCGACAAGCGCATCTGGGAACTTTCCGGCGGCATGCGCCAGCGCGTCGGCCTGGCCCGCGCACTCGCCGCCGAACCTGAATTCCTGCTGCTCGACGAGCCGTTGGGAGCGCTCGATGCGCTGACGCGCGAACGCATGCAGACGACCCTGCTCGATCTGTGGGCGGCAAGCCGTGTCGGCGTGCTGATGGTCACGCATGGCATCGAGGAAGCGCTGGTGCTGGCCACCCGCATCGTCGTGCTGGCGCCCGGACCGGGCCGCGCGGTGCGAACATTCGAAACCGGCTTCAGCCGGCGCTACGCCGCCGGCGAGGCCATTCGCACCATCAAGGCCGACCCGGCCTTCGCGGCGGCGCGCGGCGAACTGACCGATGCGATCTTCGAAGGAGAGGCGGCATGAGCGTTACCTCTTACAGCGAACGGCCGACCACAAGGACCGACGAAAGCAGCGCGCTGTCGGTGCCGTGGTCGCGGCCGCACCCGAAACGGCGCGGGATTTCGGCACGCGCGGTCAGCGCCATCACCATCCTGGCCGTGCTGGCGGCATGGGCGCTTTCGGCTCGCCTGCAGCTGGTGTCGCCGGTCTTTCTGCCTTCGCCCATCGCGGTGTGGACCAAGTTCGTCGTCGTCGCCCGTGACGGCTTCGTCGACGCGACGCTCGCCCAACACGTCGTCGCCAGCCTGGGCCGCGTGTTCGCAGCGCTGGTCGCAGCGGTTCTCGTCGGCGTTCCCGTCGGGCTCGCCATCGGCATCAGCACCATCGGGCGCGGCATCTTCGATCCGCTGCTGGAATTCTTGCGGCCAATCCCGCCGCTTGCCTATCTGCCGCTGGTCATTATCTGGTTCGGCATCGGCGAACCGTCGAAGATCCTGGTGATCACCATTGCCATGCTGGCGCCGGTGGCGCTGTCGACGGCGTCAGGCGTGCGCGGCGTCTCGCAGGAGCGCATCAACGCGGCGCGCTCGCTCGGCGCCACGCGTGCGCAGCTTGTCCGGCACGTCATCCTGCCCAGCGCGCTGCCCTCGATCCTGACTGGCTTGCGCATCGCGCTCGGCGCCGGCTGGTCGACGTTGGTCGCCGCCGAACTGGTGGCGGCGACGCGCGGGCTCGGCTTCATGATCCAGTCGGCCGCCCAGTTCCTGGTCACCGACGTCGTGGTGATGGGCATACTGGTGATCGCAACAATTGCCTTCGTGCTGGAATTCGTCATCCGCCGGATCGAGCGTCGGCTCGTTCCCTGGGCGGGACGGGATTGATCGGAGAGAGTGGCGATGACCCATTCGTGGACGCCTATCCGAAGTTCTCCGTCCTTCGCGGCGTCGTCATTCCTCCGGCCGGAGGCGATACCATTTGGTCCAACACACATGCCGCATACGAAAGCCTGCCGACACCGCTCAAATTACTAGCAGACAATCTCTGGGCCATTCACAGCAATGCCTACGACTACGCCGCCGTTCGTCCTCGCGCCACCATCGAGGAAAAGAAACATTTCGAGGAGGTCTTCACCTCGACCATCTACGAAACCGAGCACCCTGTTGTGCGCGTGCATCCGGAAACCGGGGAACGTTCCCTGCTGCTGGGCAACTTCGTCCAGCGCTTTGTCGGCCTATCAAAGAGCGACTCCTCAAGACTCTACGACTTGTTCCAAACCTATGTGACCACCCCCGAGAATACCGTGCGGTGGCGGTGGCAGGCTGGCGACGTCGCCATCTGGGACAATCGAGCCACCCAGCATTATGCGGTGAATGACTATGGAAGCCAGCAGCGGATCGTGCGCCGTGCCACCGTCGACGGCGATGTGCCGATCAGCGTTGACGGACGCCGTAGCGTGACTCACGTCAAGGCTGCCAAGCCGGCGGCAAAGGCAGCCTGATCCTAACGGGCGCCGTCTGTCCAACCGGACGCACGGCGCTGCCCTTGCCGACGGTCATGGTCGTCAGCGGCGGCAAAGGTCACGCTTGATGTCTTGCCGATGGCGGGCCGCATCGAGCTTGGCGATCCCAAGGCAAGGATCGCCAATATCGGCACCGACCGAGCCAGTGGGCGAAAGTCGCAGGCGGCCCAATCAGATGCGCGAGCGGTTTGCCCAGCCCAGACCGAGCAAGCCGACAAGCATGGTGAGGAGACCGATACAGAGCCATTGCGACTGGCCGGTCATGAAGCTTCCCCGGACAAGGCCGATGCCTTGCAACGACCACAACACGCCGATGGCCAGCACGATCAGCGCCAGCAAATTCCTCATCAACCGCATCGGCGGAATTCCCTTTCCAAGTCGATCGTCAACAGCGTCACTGCGGCAATGAAAGAGCCAAAGGAAACGATCCGATCGCGTCCATCTCTACTTGCTTGTTAACGCTCGATCTTGCCAGAACTGGCTGGGATCCGGCGTGATGTTCATCACAGATACGCTGCCCGATGCGGGAAGACTCATGACAAACTGTTTCCCAACGACTCCAAACGTGTGCTTCCGCCACGGAACCGCCAGACGATTGCCGCATTTCGTGCCTTAATCGTTCCTTAACGGCTGGGGTCTGTCTAAACGGAGCCATTCCCCCAACATGTTGAAATCCAAGCAAACCGCGCTTGTCGCGGTAACGATAGCGGCTGGCCTGCTGGTCGGCGCCTCCGCCTCCTCCGCGGCCGCCCAGTGCGGTCGTGCCTCCTGGTACGCGCTGCACTCCCGCACGGCCTCCGGCGAGCGCATGAACCCCTCGGCAATGACCGCCGCGCACCGCACCTTGCCCTTCGGCACAAAGCTCAAGGTGACCAACAAGAACAATGGCCGCAGCGTCGTCGTGCGCATCAACGATCGCGGTCCGTTCATCAGGGGCCGTGTGCTCGACCTGTCGAAGGGAGCCGCCAGCCAGCTCGGCTTCATCGGTTCGGGCCACACCGCCGTCTGCATGGCCCGCGTCTAAAATGTCCGATATGTCCGGCTAGAGGGCCGGACACATTTCCTACATGTTGCGGCACCGCACATTGAGCCGGCTCTACCGCTCAAGGCTGATTTCCAAGGCTTTGGACAAAAGAATCATTTGTCAGACCAATTGACGTATTGCATCGCAACAATATGTTGTTAACCTCGCCGCGAGAGATTCAAGGCTCGGCGCTGCTCGTCGTCCCTTCGGTCGCATGCAGCAGCGGGGTTCTTGATGTTCTACCAGCTCTACGAAATGAACCATGCGGCGCTGCAGCCCGCCCGCTTCTATGCCGATGCGGTACGGATGTTCTACACCAATCCGCTCAACCCGATCTCGCATACGTCCTTTGGCCGCTCGGTCGCGGCGACCGCCGAATTGTTCGAGCGCACCACGCGCCGCTACGGCAAGCCAAAGTTCGAGCTGGCCAAGACCGTGGTCGACTGGAAAAGCGTCGACGTCACCGAAAAGACCGTCTGGTCGAAGCCGTTCTGCAATCTGGTCCGTTTCGAGCGCGCGGTTCCCGCCGGACGCAAGCCTGATCCGAAGCTTTTGATCGTCGCGCCGATGTCGGGCCATTACGCGACACTGCTGCGCGGCACGGTCGAAGCGATGCTGCCGCATGCCGACGTGCACATTACCGACTGGGTCGACGCCCGCATGGTGCCGGTGGCCGACGGCAGCTTCGACCTCGACGACTATATCGACTACATCATCGACATGTTCCATGCGCTCGGCCCAGATACCCATGTCATGGCGGTCTGCCAGCCTTCGGTGCCGGTGCTGGCGGCGGTGGCGCTGATGGAAAAGCGCGGCGACCCCTTCGTGCCCTCGACCATGACATTGATGGGCGGCCCGATCGACACCCGCCGCAATCCGACCGCGGTCAATTTGCTGGCCGAGGAGAAGGGCATCGGCTGGTTCCGCGACAACGTCATCATGCGGGCGCCCTGGCCGGTGCCGGGCTTCGGCCGCGAAGTCTATCCAGGCTTCCTGCAGCTGTCGGGCTTCATGAGCATGAACCTCGACCGCCACATCATCGCCCACAAGGACTTCTTCATGCATCTGGTCAAGCATGACGGCGACAATGCCGAGAAGCACCGCGATTTCTACGACGAGTACCTGGCGGTGATGGACCTGACGGCGGAATTCTATCTGCAGACCGTCGACACGGTGTTCGTGCGCCACGCTCTGCCCAGGGGCGAGATGATGCATCGCGGCGATCTGGTCGATACCTCGGCAATCCGCAATGTCGCGCTGTTCACGGTCGAGGGCGAGAATGACGACATCTCCGGCCTCGGCCAGACCCAGGCCGCGCACGATCTGTGCGTCAACATCCCGGCCGACCGGCACGCCCATTATATGCAGCCGGCGGTCGGACATTACGGCGTCTTCAACGGTTCGCGCTTCCGCTCCGAGATCGTGCCGCGCATCGCCGACTTCATCACCAGCTACGGCCGCCAGAACCGCGTTGCCGCAAAGCCGAGGCTGGTGCGCTCCGCCAGGAGCTGACTCTACCAGAAGGTGAGACGCGCAACTGAGACACCAAACGGCGGCGCCGGGCGTGCGCGCCTGTTGCACAATGGCCGCTGTCAGGATGGTGAAAGTAACCATGCCATCAATCGGACCACAGTCATAATTGACACGGACTGTAAATCGCTCTTAACGTTTCGTTAACAACAAGGGCGAACGGGGACGATGATTTCCTCACCGATGGCACGGACGCTGCGCTTGTGCGCAGTCGCAGGGCTGGCGATTTCGGGATGCTGGGCGGGACCGGCGTCGGCTGCGGGCGCGATGGCGACCGGCGGGATGACGTCTCAACCGATCGGACATTACGATTTCTGCAAGTCCAATCCCGGCGAATGCTCGATCCGGCCGCGCAGCCTCGCGCCGGCCAGGATGACCGATGCGCTCTGGCGCAAGCTGACCAGCGTCACCGCCAAGGTGAATGCCGCCGTCAAGCCGATGAGCGACTATGACATCTACGGCAGGGATGAAGTCTGGGCCTATCCGGACAGCGGCCTCGGCGACTGCGAGGATTATGTCCTGGAGAAGCGCCGCGACCTCTATCGCATGGGTGTATCGCTCGCCGATCTCCTGATGACCGTCGTGCGCAAGCCGGATGGCGAGGGCCATGCAGTGCTGACGGTGCGCACCGACAAGGGCGATTACGTCCTCGACAATCTGACCGACAAGGTCCGCTCGTGGGACGAGACCGGCTACCGCTTCCTCAAGCGTCAGGCGATCGACAATACCGGCCGCTGGGTCTCGATCCGCGACGGCCAGCAGGTTTTGGTCGGCGCGGTTCAGTAAGTTTTCCCGCGGACGACTAACCTGGCTTCGTCATTCCTGGGCCAAGCAGGAGCGAAGCTCCGTCGCGGAGACCCTGGGATCCATGCCGTGACATCAACCAAGACCGCAGCGGCGCAGGAACAGGCGTCCCGTGATCTTTATGCTGGCACCGCTATATTGGATCTTTTTTGCACCGCCGCGGCGCTCGTAGTTCGTGGCATGGATCCTCGGGTCTGCGCGTCCGCTTCGCCCGTGGATGACGAAAGTGGGGACCTCCCGCATCGCCTCCGATAAGTTTCGCAGTCTCCGTGAACCATTTCCTCCCGGCCGGCGACACACAGCCGTAACCCAACCGTGGATTTCAAATGACTGCACTTTTGCGTAATGCCTTTCTCGCCGCCGTCGCGATGTCGGCCCTGGCCGGGCCCGCTCTGGCCGATCAGACCGTCACCAGCTGCGCCAGCACGTCGACCAACGATCTGTGGAGCGGCCGCTGTTGCGGTGCTGGCGACTCGAACTGCCTGGGCGGTGGAAACAACGGCCACGACCGTGGCGATAATGGCCGTGGTGACAAGGGCGGCCAGGCCGGCAAGAAATGATCTCACCACAGCTGCCCGCTGGCTGTCCGCCGGCGGGCATCTGTTCGGGTGAAGCGAACGTCGGCGCCAGCGCGGGCGAACTCGCGTCCCCTTGTCGTAAAATTGCGTGCTACACCCGCCGACCAAGTGCTACGCGGATCGATGCGGTGATGCGGCGAAGCTCGGCTTCGTCGAGCTTCTCGATGTTTTCGGCCAAGAGATTGGCAAGCTCGGTGGCGGCGGGCGTCAGGCCCGACGTGTCGATCCTGACGCGCGGATGCGAGGCCTCGGCCAGACGTGCCAGCTCCTCGGCATCGTCCCAGATGACGTTGAAATAGCCGATGATCTTCTGGATCAACGTCCAGGTCGGCGCGCCGCGTCGGCCATGCTCCAGCGCCGACAGATAGGCGGCGCTGACGCCGATGGCTTCGGCCATCGCCTTCTGGCTGAGACCGCGCTCGTTTCGCAGCGCGCGCAGCTTTTCACCGAACGGCGTCATGGGCCCGCTTCATGAACGCACCCGCCGCAGACGAACATAAAGCGCGCCGGACCCGCCATGGTTGCGGGCGGCATGGTCGTGGCTGGAGACCAGCGGCCGGAAGGCGGGCGTCGACAGCCAGGCCGGCACGGAGCGCCGCAGCACGCCGTCGCCGCCCGACGAGGAGCCCTTGCCGGTGATGACCAGCACGTAACGGATGCCGCCGGCATGCGCCCTATGCAGGAACGAAAACAGCAGCGAATAGGCCTCGTCCTGGGTCATGCCGTGCAAATCGACGCGGCCTTCGATCGGCAGCCGGCCCTTCTTCAGCTTGTCCAGCGTCGGCTCGTCGAGCGCATGTGAAACATGCTGCGTCTTCGGTTTCGCGGCGACGACCGGACTGCCGACGGCGGGCGCCTGCGCCGGCTTGAGGTCAGCAACGATGTCCGGAATGACGACTGCCGCCTTGCCCTTCAACGGCTTGGCCGTGCGCGCCACCAGGTTCCACAGCACACGGTCGTCCTCGCTCAACCTGTCGATGTGGCGCGTCATGGCACCGCACCCGAAATGAGCGCTCGCGGGAGCAGTGCGTAGAATTCGGCGGCATTGCGCACGACCCCGGCGTTCTCGCCGGCGGCGTCGCCTGACCCGGCGAACAGGTCGCCACGGGCCGGGCCGGTTATGGCCGAACCGGTATCCTGCGCGATCATCAGCCGCCGGAACGGTTTTGCGTCGAAGGCGGTCAGCGACGGCGCGTCGATATAGAAGGGCGTGCCAAATGTGTGCAGCAGGCGGTCGACGGCGATCGAGCGACCCGCCGTCAGCGGCACCTTGGCGGCGGCGATCGGACCGAGGCTGGCGTCATCGACCACTGCCTCGCGGAAGAAAATATAGGAGCGGTTCTGCCGGAGGATCTCGTCGACACGGTCCGGATGCGCCTTGAACCAGGCGCGGATCGACTGCATCGTCACCTTTTCCAACGGGATTTCACCACTCTCGCTCAGCACCTTGCCGGGCCCGGTGAAGCGCTGGCCTGATTTGGCGGCATAGGTGACGCGGCAGAGCCGGCCGTCGGTCATCTTCAGCCGCGCCGCCCCCTGGACATGGACGAAAAAGGCGTCGACCTTGTCGGCGAGCCAGGCGATTGCCAGGTCCTTGCCGTCAAGCGCGCCACGCTCGATCGCGCCGCGGTCGAAATATTCGACCGGCCCGTTCGGCGTATCGCGGGCGAAAGCGAGATAGGGGTCCATGCCCGCCGGGCGGTGGGCGTCGTCGACATCGACCAGATCGGCGGGGCGCGACAGAAGCGGCACCGAAAACCGTTCGGTCCGCAGCGGCGAGGCCTCGACCTCCGGCTCGTAGAAACCGGTAACGAGGCCGGCGCCGCCATTTTCAGCGCCGATGCGAGCCGGGACGAAGTGACGTTCGAAGAAACTTCGGGCTTCGGATCGATTCGGCAGCGAAACAGCGCGCGCCTCGTCATAGGCTGCAGTGAATGCATTGAAATCGACACCGAGCGTGCCGGTGCGATAGGGCTTTGTCAGAACATGCAAGGCCGAACGGCGAAAGGCCGCAAAAGCGGCCAGGTGGTCGTCATCGGCCCAGCCGGGCAGCCGGTCAAAGGATGTTTCGCTGAAAGCCGGAGATAGCGACACGACAGGCCCGCCGCTGGTTCCGGGTTCAGTCTTCTTCTTCGGTGGCGACGAGCTTCCAGTTCGGATCGCGCGAGCGCGTGTCGCGGGCAAAGGTCCAGACGTCCTTGACCTCGGCGACGGTTTCGGGATCGCCGTCGATGACGGTGCCGGCCTTGTCGCGCGTTGCCGAGATCAGCTCGCTGACGATGCGCAGCGTGATATGCGCCTCACCGCCCTTCATCTCGGCGGCAACGATATCGGCCTTGTCGATGCCGACGAAAGAGGACTGGATCTTTTCCGACTTCGACTCGCGGTCGCCGATCGCGGCGACGAAGCCATCATAGACCTCGCGCGACAACAGGTTCTTCAGCGTTTTGCGGTCGCCGTCGGCATAGGCCATGACGATCATTTCATAGGCCATCTTGGCGCCGTCGACGAAGGTCTTCGGATCGAATGTCTGATCGTTGTCCTTGATGGTCCGCAGGCCCTTGTTGAGGTCGCTGTCGGGCTTGGCGAAGGCGTCGATGGCGGCATAGGTGTCGGCGGCCGGTTCTCCGGGCATGCGCTTGCGCGGCAGCGAAACCACATTCTCGGGCTTCTGCGCCGCGTCCTCGCGGGCCCTGCTCGCCGAATAGGGATCGAAGGGCGGACGTTCGCTTCCCGTGCGCCGACCCAGCACGTTGCGCAGCTGGAAAAAGATCACAACCGCCGCAATCAGAAAGAAAATCGTGCCGAAGTCGAAGAAACCCATATCTTCCGCCAATTCAATCCCTGCCCAGGCCGGACCCCGGCCAGCCGAGAGGCCACAGTCGCATAGCGTTCAACATTCAAAGCATATAGAACGCTAGGCGCAATCATTCAAATCAAAGGCAGGCATACCTATCTAACAGCTCCGGTGCCAGCGGCGATTGCGCGCTGGCCGGCAAAACATGGAAATGATCGGCCAAGACTTGCGTATTTCGTTGCTTCCCCTGTTCCTGCTCGCGCTTCCCCTGCTGGAAATCGCCGGTTTCGTCATTGTCGGCAGCCAGATCGGCGCGCTGGCGACGGTCGGCCTTGTGCTGGCCTCGACCATTGCCGGCAGCTTGCTGCTACGCCACCAGGGCTTCGGCGTCATGACGCGCGTGCGCGCCGAAATGGATGCCGGGCGCGACCCGAGCCGCCAGCTCGCGCATGGCGCGATGATCGTGCTGGCGGCGATCCTTTTGATCATTCCCGGCTTCATCACCGACATCTTCGCCATCCTGTTGCTGCTGCCGCCGGTGCGCGACCTGGCCTGGCGGATGCTGAAAGGCCGGATCGTGCTGGCGACCAGCTTTAGCGGCGGTTTCCGGACGAGGCCGCGCGACAAGGTCATCGATCTCGACGACGGCGATTACTCGCGCGCCGACGACTACAGCCGTGGCCCGGACCACAATTCGCCCTGGCGCCGTCTCAAAGACGATTAGACCTGGGACGGGAAGACAACCTTCAGCTGGGGCGGCAAACCTTGTCTTGTCATGCCGACCATGGTAGCGAACCCCCGGTTTCAATCCGGTCAGCACTGCTGCCCAGGCAAAAGGATAAAGGCTCATGGCCAGCAAAGATGACGCGCCGGTCGGCGCCGCCAACGGCAACAGCGATGCAGCACAGCCGGCACTCAACGTGCTCGCCCAATATGTGAAGGACCTGTCCTTCGAAAGCCCCGGCGCGCCGAATTCGCTGCGCGGCCGCGACAAAGCGCCGGGCATCGCCATCAATGTCAACGTCAACGCCAATCCGCTCTCGGACAAGCAGTTCGACGTCAATTTGACGTTGAACGCCAAGGCGTCCTTCGACCAGGAAGTGCTGTTCAACGTCGAGCTGGTCTATGGCGGCGTGTTCGCCATCAGCGGCTTCCCGCAGGAGCATATGCTGCCGATCCTGTTCATCGAGTGCCCGCGGCTGCTGTTCCCGTTCGCCAGGCAGATCATCGCCGAGGCGACCCGCAATGGCGGCTTCCCCCCGCTGATGCTCGACCCGATCGATTTCGCGCAGATGTTCCAGCAGAAGCTGGCCGAGGACCAGGCCGCGTCGAAGGTCAAGGCGAGCTGAACAGTGGCTCGGTAGCGTTTGAAAAGCCCGGCTTCGCGCCGGGCTTTTTGTTGGTGGGTTGCACCCAACCAGCATCCACGGGTTGCATGGCAGACGTTCGTGATTGGCTGAAGCCTTCGCGCCTTCGTCATCCTGGGGCGTAGCAAGGAGCGTCGCGACGCAGCGGAGACCCCAGGATCCATGCCGTTACAATAGAGCGTTGCGACGGTGCAGAATTCTGTCCGGCTGCACCCGCCCGGCGACGCTTCGACATAGGTCAAGCCTCGAAGCGTCACCATCCGGTCCCGCGAAAAAGCTCGAACCATTCCGGATTGGTCTTCTCGATGAGCTCAATCTTCCATTGACGCGGCCAACGCTTCAGCGACTTCTCGCGCTGGATGGCGGCGGTAATGTCGAAAAATTCCTCGTACCAGACCAGTCGCTGAACGCCGTAGCGGCTCGTGAAGCGTGAGCCTTAAGCCGGAACTGTGCTCCGGCATGCCACGGCCAAGATCGTTGGAGACGCCGATATAGATCGTGCCGCGCTTCTGGCTCGCGACCATGTAGACATAGCCAGTCATAGGCCGAAAGTAACTGGCAACCTGTCCGGCGGCCATCCTGAGCCGCTGCATTCTTCGGCCGATGTCACGGCACGGATCCTAGGGTCTGCGCTGCGTCGCTTCGCTCCTTGCTCCGCCCCGGGATGACGAAGACGCGAAGGCTTCGGTTTGCGAACAGAGCAGGGGCCGCGATTCATCCTGCCCCGACCCGCAGCCACAACGCCTTTTCGCCGAGCGTGGCAACCAGGCCCGCATGTGCCGTGCGATCGGCTTCGGTCAGGCGCGACGGCAGGGCGATTGGTCTTGTGGCGATGGTGATGTCGATGTCTGCCACATCGCCGGAGCCGTTCACCTGCACCGCCACGGTGTCCAGGATGAGCGCCGCCTGCTTGCCGCCGATGAGCTCGATATAGACCTCGGCCAGCAATTCCGAATCGAGCAGGGCGCCGTGCTTGGTGCGGTGGCCGTTGTCGATGCCGTAGCGCCGGCACAAGGCATCCAGCGAATTGGGGCCCATCGGATGCTTGCGCCGCGCCAGCGCCAGCGTGTCGACGACGCGGCCGGAATCGATGGCGGGATGGTCGAGCCGGCCGAATTCGAGATTGAGGAAGCCGATATCGAAACTGGCGTTGTGGGCGACGAGCTTGGCGCCATCGGTGAAGGCCAGCCACTCGTCGGCGATTTCGGAAAAAGTCGGCTTGCCGACGAGATCGGCGGCGCTGATACCGTGAACGGCCTGCGCTTCGTGATGGATCGGCCTGCCTTGCGGGTTGATGAATTTATGGAAGGTGCGGCCGGTCGGAAAGCGGTTGACCAGCTCGACGCCGCCAAGCTCGATGACGCGGTCCTCGCGCGAGTCGAGGCCCGTGGTTTCCGTATCGAAGATGATCTCGCGCATCGAATCAGTCCGCTCTAAAGGAGCAGAATCATACACCAGAACAAAATGGCAATGGGCAATGCTGACGGCCTGGCGTCAGGAGCCTGCCCTGCCCGACTTATCCCCGGAGAGTTCGGCGATGATGACGCCGACCGCCTTGCGCGCGGCGTCAAAGCCCTCACCGGTGTCGATGACGAAATCCGCCTGCCGGCGTTTTTCGGCATCGGGAACCTGCTTTGCCAGGATCGCCGCCAGCTTTTCCTCGCTCATGCCGGGCCGCCCCAACACGCGGGCGCGCTGGATTTCTGGCGGCGCGGTGACGACCACGACCTTGTCGACGCGGTTTCGCCCGCTGGTCTCGAACAAGAGCGGGATATCGAGCACGGCAAGCGGCGCACCGGCTGCGCGGTGCCTGGCCAGAAAGGCGTCGGCGTCGGCGCGAACCAGCGGATGGACGATCGCTTCCAGCGTCTTCAGCGCGGCGGCGTCGCCAAGCACGCGTGCAGCGAGCTTGGCGCGGTCGACCACCCCGGCATCGGTCGTGCAGGGAAAGGCAGCCTCGACCAGCGGTGCGGCCTTGCCGGAATAGAGACGATGCACCGTCTCGTCGGAATCATGCACCGGCACGCCGGCCTCGGCGAACATTTTTGCGGTCGTCGACTTGCCCATGCCAATCGATCCGGTGAGGCCGAGCACGATCATCATTTTGCACCGATGTCGGCGACGATCATCTGCCGGAGCTCGGCAGTGACGTCGGGCCTGATGCCGAACCAGCGCTCGAACCCGGGCACGGCCTGGTGCAACAGCATGCCGAGCCCGTCGACCGTCTTCAGATGTCTCGCGCGCGCTGCGGCGAGAAGCGGCGTCTCCAGCGGCACATAGACAATGTCGGTGACGATGGCATGGTCCGGCAGACCGGCCGGGTCGGCGGCGAGGGCCCCGTTGCCATGCATGCCGAGCGCTGTGGTGTTGATGAGCAGGCCGGTGTCGCCAAGCAATTCGCCGGTCGCTTCCGCGCCATGGGCGGAGACGCCGGCGCCAAAGCGGCGAGCCAACTCCTGCGCCCTCGCAAGCGTTCGGTTGACGATGCGGATGTCTTTGATGCCGCGCTCAACCAGCGCATGGATGACCGCGCGCGAAGCGCCGCCGGCGCCGAGCACCACGGCCGGACCATTCTCTGACCAACCCGGCGCGCGCTGGTCGAGATTGGCGGCGAAGCCATGGCCGTCGGTATTGCCGCCCCACAATGCGCCGTCCTCGAACCACAGCGTGTTGACGGCGCCGATCGCTTCGGCCGCCTCGTCACGACGGTCGACCAGCGCGAAGGCGGCCTCCTTGTGCGGGATGGTGACGTTGCCGCCGCTGTAGCCGTTGTCGCGCAGCCTGCTCAGAAAGGCTGCAAAATCGTCCGGCGCGACGTCGATCGCCCGGTAGCTGCCGTCGATGCCGTATTTTTCCAGCCAGTGGCCGTGGATCTTCGGCGACCGCGAATGGGCGATCGGATGTCCCGTTACGAAAGCCTTTTTCGACGTCTCAGCCATCGATCGCCCCGAGCTCACGCAGCTTGGCCAGCACCGGCAGCAGCGGCAGGCCGACAATGGTAAAATAGTCGCCTTCGATCTTTTCGAAGAGCTGGATGCCTTCGCCCTCGATCTGATAGGCGCCGACGCTGGAGAGCGCCTTGGCCCCGACACGCGCCAGGTGCCGGCCGATGAAGGCCGGATCGAGGTTGCGCATGGTGAGGCTGGCGACGCCGACATGGCGCCAAAGCACCTCACCGTTGCGGCAGAGCACGGCGGCACTGTTGAGCTGATGCGTCTTGCCGGACAACGCCAGCAGATGGCGGCGCGCGCCTTCCATGTCGGCCGGTTTGTGAAACACCTCATCGCCGAGCGAAAGCGTCTGGTCGCAGCCGAGCACCAGCGCGCCGGGCTTGCGTTCGCTGACTTCGGTTGCCTTGGCTTCGGCGAGCACGAGGGCGACATCCTCGGGCGAAACGCCGCTGTCCTGCAACGGCGCCTCGAGTGCGCGTTCGTCGACATCGGCCGGAACCGCCTCGATCTCGGCCCCGGCGTGGACGAGCATCGCCTTGCGGAACGGACTGCCCGAAGCGAGGATGATTCTTTCGGTCATGGTTCTTTGCGCGCCTGATTAACCGCAGTTGAGATGCTGGCTTAGTGGGGCGAAGGCGACCGCTGCACCCGTCGGCCGCTGTGGCGGCATGGATCCTAGGGTCTCGGCGACGTCGCTTCGCTCCTGCTCCGCCCTAGGATTACGAAGACACAATGTTCCACCGCTAATCACAAACGTCGGAGATTGGCCGTAGTGTCGCCGCACAAGGGGTGCCGAGGATGGCAAATCGCAAACCTTCGAGATTAGCCGAGACAATCGTCCCTTCGTCATCCTAGGGCGAAGCAAGGAGCGAAGCGACGCAGCGAAGACCCTAGGATCCATGCCGTGACCTTCGATCCTCGCGGCGTGAATGGCTGGGCAAGACCTGACCCGGCTCTTCGGCCTCATTATCTCGACTTCCCGCGCAGGGCAACGATCGCCGCGGCCGTTTCCTCGATCGAGCGGCGGCTGACGTCGATCATCGGCCAGCCATGCCTGGTGCAGATCTGGCGGGCATAGGCCAGTTCCTCGGTGATGGAGGCGCGATCGACATAGTCGGTCGCCTCATAAGAACTGCTGTTGCCCAGAATCCGGTTCTGGCGGACATGCGAGATGCGCTCGGCAGTGGCGATCAGGCCGACGATCAAAGGCGTCCTGGCGTTGACCAGGCTTTCCGGCACCGGCACGCCGAGCACGATTGGGATGTTGGCGGTCTTGATGCCCCTGTTGGCGAGATAGATGCTGGTCGGCGTCTTCGAGGTGCGTGAGATGCCGATCAGCACGATGTCGGCGTCGTCCATATTGGCCGGCAGCTGGCCGTCATCATGCTCCATGGTGAAGTTGAGCGCGTCGATGCGGCGGAAATATTCGGCGTCGAGCACGTGCTGCGCGCCGACGCGCCGGCCTGCCGGCGTGCCGAGATAGGACTGGAAGACGCTGAGCACCGGCTCCAGCACCGACACGCAAGGCAGGCCCATGGCCGCGCAGCGGTCGTCGATGCCGCGCGCCAGCTTCTGGTCGACGACGGTGTAGAGGATGATGCCCGGCTCTTCCTCGATGTCCTCGAACACCTTGGCCACCTGCTTTTCCGTGCGGATCAGCGGATAAATGTGCTCGATGGCACGCGCATCCTTGTATTGCGCGGAAGCCGCGCGCCCGGCGGCCAGCAGCGTTTCGCCGGTGGCATCCGAAATCAGGTGAAGGTGAAAGAAGCTCTGGGGTTTGTTCACAGGCGTCATTCCAGGCTGTGGGCGGATGTGGATAAGGCCGAACAAAAAATCAGGGCTGGCCGGGGCGACTGTATCAGATGGCAGTTTGTCCACAATTCGATGTGCTGTAGGCTTCGTCGGGCGGCTGGGGACAAGTCTGGGGACTGGCGTTTTCACCCTTACTCAATCCACAGAGCCATTTTCCTTGCGCCGGCGTCAAGCCATTGACTCCAGTAATGGATTCCGGGTCTTCCACAAAGTCCTGCAATCCCGCCGGAGAAGCACGCGACAATATGCTGACTGGCCTTTTTGGTGGTCAGGCTGGACAGGTGCCAACCACCACAATCAACAGACTCTTAGAATCAGAAGATTCTTAGAAATAAGATATTTGATTTAGAAAGAGGCCGGAGAGGCGAACGCTGCATGCGGCACAACCGGATCATGCTGGACGTATTGAAGGGCAAGGCGGTGTCTCCGCCACCGCTCTGGATGATGCGTCAGGCCGGGCGCTATCTGCCCGAATATCGCGAGACCAGAAAGCGCGCCGGATCCTTCCTCGATCTTTGCTACAATCCCGACCTGGCGGTGGAAGTCACACTGCAGCCGATCGAGCGCTTCGGCTTCGATGCTTCGATCCTGTTCTCCGACATTTTGGTGGTGCCCAATGCGCTGGGGCGTGACGTGCGCTTCGAGGAGGGCCGCGGGCCCCTGCTGACGCCGATCACCGCGGCGGAGATTTCGGCTCTGGAGAGCGAAACGTTTCACGTGAATCTCGAACCGGTCTACGAGACGGTTCGCCGTTTGCGGGCGAAACTGCCCGATGAGACGACGCTGATCGGCTTCTGCGGCGCGCCATGGACGGTGGCGACCTACATGATCGCGGGCCATGGAACGCCCGACCAGGCGCCGGCCCGGCTGTTTGCCTATCGCGAACCGGAAGCCTTCTCCCGGCTGCTGAAAGTGCTTGCCGATCATTCTGCCGCCTACCTCATTCGCCAGATCGATGCCGGTGCCGATGTCGTGCAGATTTTCGACTCGTGGTCCGGCGTGCTCGACGACGTCTCTTTCGAGGCCTTTTGCGTCGAGCCGGTTGCGGAGATCGTCAGGCAGGTGAAGGCGGTCCACCCCGATGTTCCAGTCATCGGCTTTCCCAAGGGCGCTGGAGAGCGCTATCGCGACTATCGACAGAAGACCGGGATTACCGGCCTTGGCCTCGACTGGACCGTGCCGCTGACCATGGCGAAGGAATTGCAGCGCGGCGGCGCCGTGCAGGGCAATCTCGATCCGTTGCGGCTGGTGGCTGGCGGCAAGGCGCTGACCGATGGCGTCGACGCTATCTTGAAGGCGCTGGCCGATGGCCCGCTGATCTTCAATCTCGGACACGGCATTACGCCGCAGACGCCGGTGGCGCATGTCGAGGCAATGGTGAATCTGGTGCGGAGCGCGACACGCTGATGGCCGACATGAGCAACACCAACAGCACCGGCCACGCAATGAAGCGCATGGCGATTGGTATCGGCGTCTTGGTCGTGCTGACCGCTCTCCTCTTTTTCGTAGCGCCCGACAGCTTCTATCCCTGGGCCAAGGCGATCCATGTCATCGCCGTCATCTCCTGGATGGCAGGCATGCTCTATCTGCCGCGGCTGTTCGTTTATCACGTCGATGCCGAGAAGGGTTCTGTCCAGTCCGAAACGTTCAAGGTGATGGAGCGCCGGCTGCTCAGGGCTATCATCAATCCGGCAATGATCGTCACCTGGGTGTTCGGCCTCTGGCTGGCCTGGAAAGGGTTTGGATTCCAGGGCGGCTGGCTGCACGCCAAAATCGCGGCGGTGCTTTTGCTGTCGGGGCTGCATGGCTATCTCGCCGGCGCGGTGCGCAAATTCGCAGAGGACAAGAACGAAAAACCGGCAAGGCACTGGCGGATCGTCAACGAGATCCCCACATTGTTGATGATCGTCATCGTCGTCCTGGTCATCGTGAAGCCTTTCTGACATCACGCCGACCCGCAAAAGGCGGCTTGCTCTTTCAACCGACCGACGATACAAGACGGGTCTTCCTTCCCGTCATGCGCCGCCCCATTTTCGCTTTCGGCCGCGCCCGGCATTTGTCGCATCCCGCCGATTTTTTCTCCCCAAAGCCTACCCAGAGTCCATCTAATGCAAGAAATGAAACTCACCGAGTTCAAGAACAAGAAACCGCCAGAGCTGATCGCTTATGCCGAATCGCTCGAGGTCGAGAACGCCAGCGTCATGCGCAAGCAGGAGCTGATGTTCGCGATCCTGAAGAAGCTGGCCGCACAGGATATCGAGATCATCGGCGATGGCGTGGTCGAGGTGCTGCAGGACGGTTTCGGCTTCCTGCGCTCCGCCAATGCCAACTATTTGCCAGGTCCCGACGACATCTATATCTCGCCGTCGCAGATCCGGCGCTTTTCGCTGAAAACCGGCGATACGGTCGAAGGGCCGATCCGCAGCCCGAAAGAAGGCGAGCGCTATTTCGCGCTGCTCAAGGTCAACACCATCAATTTCGACGATCCGGAAAAGATCCGTCACAAGATCCACTTCGACAATCTGACGCCGCTCTATCCGACCAAGCGGCTGAAGATGGAGATCGACAATCCGACCAGCAAGGACATCTCGCCGCGCGTCATCGACCTGGTCGCGCCGATCGGCAAGGGCCAGCGCGCGTTGATCAATGCGCAGCCGCGTACCGGCAAGACGGTTCTCATGCAGAACATCGCCCATTCGATCACCGCCAACCATCCTGAATGCTATCTGATTGTGCTTCTGATCGACGAGAGGCCGGAAGAAGTGACCGATATGCAGCGTTCGGTGAAGGGCGAGGTGATCTCATCGACCTTCGACGAACCGGCGGTGCGCCACGTTCAGGTCGCCGAGATGGTCATCGAGAAGGCCAAGCGTCTGGTCGAGCACGGCCGCGACGTCGTCATCCTGCTCGATTCCATCACCCGCCTCGGCCGCGCCTACAACACCGTGGTGCCGTCATCCGGCAAGGTGCTGACCGGTGGTGTCGATGCGAACGCGCTGCAGCGGCCGAAGCGCTTCTTTGGCGCGGCCCGCAACATCGAGGAAGGCGGTTCGCTGACCATCATCGCGACAGCACTGATCGATACCGGCAGCCGCATGGACGAGGTCATCTTCGAAGAGTTCAAGGGCACCGGCAACTGCGAAATCCAGCTCGACCGGAAGGTGGCCGACAAGCGCATCTATCCGGCTATGGACATCCTGAAGTCCGGCACCCGCAAGGAAGACCTGCTGATCCCGCGCGCCGACCTGCAGAAGATCTTCGTGCTGCGCCGCATCCTGGCGCCGATGGGAACCACCGACGCGATTGAGTTCCTCATCGACAAGCTCAAGCAGACCAAGACCAATGCCGACTTCTTCGATTCGATGAACACGTAGGCGACTGGCGAGGGAGCACCCCTCGCCTTCGTCATCCTCGGGCCTGACCCGAGGATCCATGCCGCGACATCGTCGCTTCGCTCCTGCTTCGCCCTGGGATGACGAAGATCCCTACCGACGGCGCAACAGGCGCTCCAGCTCATCAGTATCCGTAATCACAGGCAGGCAAACCTGCCCGGTGCAAAGCCAAGCACCTGGCTTTTCGGTCGGCGGCAAGACGCCGCCCGGTAATGTCGGTCGATTCGCTTCCGTGCCGACCTGGACGACAATATCGACCCGCCTCGGGTCAGGGTTTCGATTCGCAACCGGAACGAGGCGTGGACTCTCTGTTGCATCGACAAGCACCAGCTTTAGCGGCTCGAGTGCCAGGGCGCAGGCGTTGACGATGCCGGCCTGGCCATAGGCCTGTTGCGCGGTTCGCCCCATGGCATGTTCGGCTATCGCCCAGGCTTTTTCCCCTAGGTCGCCGTCGCCTGTGACTGACGACAGCCGCACCAAGGCTTCAATGATCTGGCTTGAGGCCGACGGGATCGCCTCGTCGACATCGCCCCGGATGCGGATCGGCACGTCGCCGCTATCCGAAGCGGTCAGGTAGTATCCGGTCTTGTCGCTGTCTTGATGCCAATGGTCGAGCTGGGTGACGAAATGCCTGGCCCGCTCGACATAATTCGAATCGCCGGTGGCTTCGAACAGCGAAATCGCCGCATTGGTCATCGCGGCATAGTCGCTGGACAGCGCCGGGAACAGCTTTTTGCCGCCGAGCATGGAATGCGGCAGCCGGCCTTCTTGGCTGGCTTCGGCAATGTGCGAGAAGGCCCGCGCTGCTGCGTCGATCCAGTCGCTACGGGTCAGGGCGCGGCCTGCCTCGGCCAATGCCGCGATCATCAGACCGTTCCAGTCGGTGAGCGTCTTGCTGTCGCGACCGGGCCTGATGCGCTGTTCCTTGGCCGTGAGCAATCTGTGCTTGAGCGGGGCGAGCTGGTCGCGATCGGCGATGCTTTGGCTTTGCTGAGCCTCTGTCTGGTGGATGATTGGCTTGCCTTCCCAGCCATGCGGGGCCGAAAGCGTGAAGTATCTGAAAAACCGGGCCGAATCGTCCCCGAGCACGGAATCGATCTCGTCCTTTCTCCAGGTGTAGAAAAGCCCCTCCTCGCCGTCGCTGTCGGCATCGAGGCTGGCGGCGAAGGCGCCGCCATCGACGCGCATTTCGCGCAGCAGCCATTCCACCGTGTCTTCGATTCGTAGCCGGAACAACTCGTTTCCGCTTGCCGCATAGGCCCAGTCGCACAGGCGGATCAGCTGGGCGTTGTCATAGAGCATCTTTTCGAAATGCGGCACCAGCCATTCGGCATCGGTCGAATAACGGCTCAAGCCGCCGCCGACATGGTCGTAGATACCGCCGGCGAGCATCTTTTCGAGGCTGACCAGCACGGCGTCGCGGTGCGATGCGGTGTCGTCGCGCAGCCAGGACAGCCAGAGCGTATGCATGAACGGTGCGTTGGGGAATTTTGGAGCGCCACGCAGGCCGCCCAAATCCCTGTCGATCATGCCGTCGATGCGGCCGGCGAGATCGCTGAGCGTGGCGCGGTCGAGCACGGCCTTGGCGTGGGCGCCGGCCAGCTTTGCCTCGACATGGCTGGTCAGGCCGTCGGCGCTCTGAGCGAGGCTTTGCCGCTTCTCCCGCCAGGCCTTGTCGACCGCCTCCATCACCTGGATGAAGCCCGGACGGCCGTAGCGCGCCTCGCGTGGAAAATAGGTCCCGCCCCAGAACGGCTTGCCGTCGGGGGTCAGGAACATGGTCAAGGGCCAGCCGCCTTGCTCGCCCATCGCATGCAGCGCCGCCATATAGATCTGGTCGATGTCGGGCCGCTCCTCGCGATCGACCTTGATATTGACGAACAGCCGGTTCATGACGGCAGCGACAGTGTCGTTCTCGAAGCTTTCATGCGCCATGACATGGCACCAGTGGCAGGCGGCATAGCCGATCGAAAGCAGGATCGGCCGCTCATGCGCCTTGGCTTCGGCGAGTGCAGCAGGTGACCAGGCCCGCCAATGCACCGGATTGCCGCTATGCTGCTGCAGATAGGGGCTGGCCTCTTCGGCCAGCAGGTTTTTGGCAGGCAAGGTCAATGGGCAAGCTCGGTTGCTGGGAAGCCGGGGCGGTTCATCAGAAGCTAGGGCGGTTCAGTAGAGCGGGCAAATGATTTCAGCTCAGTCCATTGTTGCGCTTTCCAGCGGGCGCCTGCCCGCCGGCATCGCCGTGATCCGTATTTCCGGCCCAAGGAGTCGATTCGCGATCGAAACGATCGCTGGCGGTATGGTTAAGGACCGTGTCGCGACCCTGCGCAAATTCCGGGCGACGGAGGGATCGGTGATCGACAATGGCCTGGTTCTATTCTTCCCGGGTCCTGGAAGCTTCACCGGCGAAGATGTCGCGGAGTTCCATGTTCATGGCGGTCGCGCGGTATCGATGAAAATGCTGGAGACGATCGCCGGCTTCGATGGCGTCCGCCATGCCGAGCCAGGGGAATTCACACGTCGCGCCTTTCTCAACGGCAAGCTGGATCTGGTCGAGACCGAGGCGCTGGCGGATCTCGTCAATGCCGAGACTGAGGCGCAGCGGCGCTTCGCCGTGCAGAACGCCGAGGGCGCGCAGAGCGCGCTCTACTCGAGCTGGCGCCGGCGCCTCATCCACGCGCGCGCCATGATCGAGGCCGAGATCGACTTTGCCGACGAGGATGATGTGCCGGGTTCTGTTTCGGATGCGGTCTGGTCGGACGTGCGCGCGATGATCGGCGAGATCGGTCATCACATCGACGGTTTTCACGCCGCCGAGATCATCCGCGACGGGTACGAGGTCGTCATCCTCGGCGCACCGAACGCCGGGAAATCCAGCCTGTTCAACGCGCTGGCCCGACGCGAAGCGGCGATCGTGACGGATGAGCCCGGCACGACGCGCGATCTGCTCGAAGTGGTGCTCGACCTGAAGGGAATGCGGGTCCGGATCACGGATACGGCGGGATTGCGTGCAGCGCCCGGCAAGGTAGAGGCGATCGGCATCGAGAAGGCCCGGGCGAAGGCGCGCGGTGCGGATCTGCTGCTGTTGCTGGAGGACATGGTCGATCCCGTCGACGCCGGCTTGGTGCCATCCGACGCGCAGATACTGAAGATTGGAACCAAAGCCGATTTGGTCGGGGGCCAGCAGCTGGCAGGTGGGCCGAAAGATTATGATGCGGTGATCTCCACCAGGGACGGGACCGGGTTGACGGATTTGCTGGACGACGTCGCGCGCCGCGCCGCGGCGGAGATCGGCAGGGCCGGCGACATTCTGCCGTCGCGACTGCGGCATGTGGAGTTGCTCGACGAGACGAAGGGGTTCTTGACCTCGGCCCTGTCAGGGCACGGACAGGAGTTGCGAGCGGAAGAGTTGCGCCTGGCTGCAGATCGGCTCGGTCGGATTGTCGGGGCCGTGGACGTCGAAGATTTGCTCGATGTCATCTTCTCGCAGTTCTGCATTGGTAAATGACTCACGTGAAACATCGGAGCACGGCGGCGGACTGGTGATTCACGTGAAACACGGGGGCGTCGTTCGTCATCCTCGGGTTTAATCGGCTCGGATGTCACGCATGGCTTCTAGGGGCTGCGCTGCGTCGCTTCGCTCCTTGCTCCGCCCTAGAATGACGAAGTTGGGAGGCTGTAGTCCGGCTTCTATTGTTTCACGTGAAACGAACTCGACTTGCAACCTTGACAGCGAAGGCTCTCGGGGACATGTCTCCGAGAACTTTCAGAACCTGGAATCGTAGAATGAACGATCACTATGACGTGGTTGTGGTGGGCGGCGGCCATGCTGGTTGCGAGGCGGCCAGCGCAGCCGCGCGCGCCGGCGCCAGGACCGCGCTGGTGACGCTGCGCTTCGACACGATCGGCGTCATGTCCTGCAACCCGGCGATCGGCGGTCTCGGCAAGGGTCACCTCGTGCGCGAGATCGACGCCATGGACGGGTTGATGGGTCGCATCGCCGATGCGGCTGGCATCCAGTTCCGCCTGCTCAACCGCCGCAAGGGCCCCGCCGTGCGCGGTCCGCGCACGCAGGCCGATCGCAAGCTCTATCGACTCGCCATGCAGGCGGCGATCCGCGAACAGGCAAATCTCGAGGTGGTCGAGGGCGAGGTTCTGGATTTCGAGATCGCCGTTGAAAGCGTATCGGCTGTCCTGCTGGCGGACGGACGCAGGCTTGCCTGCGGCGCCGTGGTGCTGACCACCGGTACTTTCCTGCGCGGACTGATCCATATCGGCGAAAAGAAGATCGTTGCCGGGCGCATGAACGAGCAGGCGAGCATCGGCCTGTCGGCGACGATGAGCCGCGCGGGCTTCAAACTCGGGCGGCTGAAGACCGGAACACCGCCGCGGCTCGACGGCCGCACCATCGACTGGTCCTCGCTGGAGAGCCAGGCCGCGGACGAAGATCCGGTGCCGTTCTCGCTGATGACGGACGCCATCCAGAACCCGCAGATTCATTGCGGTATCACGCGCACAATGCCGGCGACGCATGAGTTGATTCGCCTCAACCTGCACCGGTCAGCGATGTATTCAGGTTCGATTGAAGGCGTGGGGCCGCGTTATTGTCCCTCGATCGAAGACAAGATCGTCAAGTTCGGCGATCGCGAAGGGCACCAGATTTTCCTCGAGCCGGAGGGCCTCGACGACGACACCGTCTATCCGAACGGCATCTCGACCTCGCTGCCGGAAGATGTCCAGCTCGATATTCTGAAGACCATCCCTGGGCTGGAGCGAGCAACGATGCTGCAGCCCGGCTATGCGATCGAATACGACCATGTTGATCCGCGCGAACTGCAGCCGACGCTGGAAACCAGACGCATCGGTGGCCTGTTCCTCGCCGGGCAGATCAACGGCACGACCGGCTATGAAGAGGCCGGCGCGCAGGGGCTGCTCGCCGGCCTCAATGCAGCGCGCAAGGTGTCCGCCAGTGATCCGGTCGTGCTCAGCCGCACCGAGGCCTATATCGGCGTCATGGTCGACGATCTGACCAGCCGCGGTATCGCCGAACCCTATCGCATGTTCACCTCGCGCGCGGAGTTCCGCCTGTCGCTCAGGGCTGACAATGCCGATGAGCGGCTGACGCCACTGGCTGAGAGGTTGGGGATCGCGTCGCCAGAGCGGATGCAACGCTTTAACAACATCATGCAGGACCTTAAAAGGGCCCGCGAGCTGGCGTTGGGGGTTAGCTTTACGCCCAACGAAGCGGCGCGGCATGGGCTCGAAATCAACAAGGATGGCGTGCGCCGTTCGGCCTATGAATTGCTGGCCTATCCTGATGTCGACGTTGCCTGGCTGGTTCGGATCGAGCCCCGGTTCGGTGAAATCGACGCCAAGACGGCCGAGCGCCTTGAGACGGAGGCGAAATATTCGGTCTATCTCGACCGACAGCAAGCGGATGTCGCGCAGATCAGGCATGAGGAGAGCCGGCTGATCCCGGCCGCTGTCGATTTTGCCAATGTGCCCGGGCTCTCCAATGAGCTGAAGCAGAAGATGCTGACGCGCAAGCCGCGCTCGATTGCCGATGCCCAGCGGATGGAAGGCATGACGCCGGCGGCGCTGGCGATCATCGTTGCGCATGTCCGCAATGCCGAGGCCGCCGTGCAAAGGGATGTCGCGTGAGCGCTGCCTCATGGACAGGTCTGCAAGAGGCTGCGGGTCCGGTTTCACGTGAAACATTCGAGCGTCTGATGGCGTTCGAACAGCTCTTCCTGAAATGGAACCGCAGCATCAACCTCGCCGCGCCTTCGACGCTGGACGATGTCTGGGGCCGCCATATCCTCGACAGCGCGCAACTAGGCCGAATCGAGCCCCAGGCGAAGCGCTGGGTCGATCTCGGCTCGGGCGGCGGTTTTCCCGGCTTGGTGGTGGCGTTCCTACTTGTCGAGCGCGATGGGGCTTCGATCGATCTGGTTGAGAGCAATCGCAAGAAAGCGTCGTTCCTGCAGGCGGTCATCGGCCAGTTCGGTTTGCCGGCGCGGGTCATCGCGCGGCGCATTGATGACAGCTATCCGCTTGTTTCTGCACCTGAAATCGTGACGGCGCGAGCGCTGGCATCGCTGCCGGACCTGCTCGATCTGTCGGCGTCCTGGCTGACCAAGGGGGCTCGCGCGCTGTTCCACAAAGGCCGGGATTACCGGGCCGAGGTGGAAGAAAGCACTCACCGATGGGCATTCGATCTGGTAGAACATCCGAGCATGACCGACCCGCATGGGGTCATCCTAGAACTGTCAAATCTACGCCCGGCGACCCGCAATGAATTACTGGCATAGACCCATGAAAACCGGACCCCGTATCATCACCGTCGCCAACCAGAAGGGTGGTGTCGGCAAGACCACCACGGCCATCAATCTGGCCACGGCGCTGGCGGCTATCGGCGAACAGGTGCTGATCGTCGACCTCGACCCGCAAGGCAATGCCAGCACCGGCCTCGGCATCGACCGCAAGGATCGCACCGTATCGTCCTATGACGTGCTCACCGGCGAACTGGGTCTGGAAGCGGCGGCGATACCGACGGCCGTGCCCGGCCTTTCGATCGTGCCGTCGACGCTCGACCTGCTCGGCATCGAGATGGAAATCGCCTCGGCACCGGATCGGGTGCTCAGGCTTCGCAATGCGCTGCGCGCCGCGGCCGAGCGCTCGGCGCCTTTCGGCTATGTGCTGATCGACTGCCCGCCGTCGCTCAATCTGCTGACGCTGAATTCGATGGCCGCCGCCGATTCGGTGCTGGTGCCGCTGCAATGCGAATTCTTCGCGCTCGAAGGCTTGAGCCAGCTGCTCGAAACGGTCGAGCAGGTGCGTCGGACGATCAATCCGGATCTCACCATCCAGGGCATCGTGCTGACCATGTATGATGGCCGCAACAACCTCGCCAACCAGGTGGTGCAGGATGTACGGCAGCATATGGGCGACAAGGTCTACGAGACCATCATTCCGCGCAATGTCCGCGTTTCCGAAGCGCCGTCCTATGGCAAGCCGGCGATCCTCTACGACCTCAAATGCTCGGGCAGCCAGGCCTATCTGCAGCTTGCCTCCGAAGTGATCCGGCGCGAGCGCAAATTGCGCGCCGCCTGACGCCGATCCTATTTGACGCCGATTCGATACCGTAACGATCTGGACAGATTATGACTGAAGACCTTTCTAGAAAAAGACTGGGCCGCGGACTGGCGGCGCTGATCGGCGAAATCGATCGTCCGGCGATCCCGGAAAAACAGAGCCCGGCGGCCGACGGCAAGGTGCCGATCGAATTTGTCAGCCCGAACCCGAAGAATCCGCGCCGCCATTTCGGCGAGGCCGAGCTCGCCGATCTTGCCCAGTCGATCCGCGAGCACGGCGTGGTGCAGCCGGTGGTGGCGCGACCGTCGCCGACTCAAGCCGGCCGTTACGAGATCATCGCCGGCGAGCGGCGCTGGCGCGCGGCGCAACGCGCCGGCCTGACCGAAATCCCGATCATCGTCCGCGACGTCAACGACCGCACGGCGCTCGAACTGGCGATCATCGAAAACGTCCAGCGTGCCGACTTGAACCCGGTCGAGGAAGCGCAGGGCTATCAGCAATTGATCGACGAGCACGGCTATACCCAGGCCGATCTCGGCCAGGTGATCGGCAAGAGCCGCAGCCATGTCGCCAACACGCTGAGGCTGTTGAAGCTGCCCGCCGTCATCCACGACATGCTGGTCGATGGCGCGTTGTCGGCGGGCCACGCCCGCACGCTGGTCACGGCCGAGGATCCGGCGGGGTTGGCCAAGCGGATCGTCGAGGAAGGGCTTTCAGTGCGCCAGGCCGAGGCGCTGGCGCAGATGCCGGCCGGTCCCACGCCGGCCAAGACCAAGGCGGCACCGAGCACGCCGGGGAAGGATCCCGACACGCTGGCGCTGGAAAAGCTGATGACCGACACGATCGGCATGATCGTCTCGATCGAGCACAAGGAGCGCGGCGGCGTGCTCCGTGTGAATTATCGGACGCTGGATCAGCTTGATGAATTGTGCCGGCGGTTGAAGCAGGAGCGGTAGGTTGCTAAGATGCCAAGGTGTTTAGCCGGCAAATAATCTTCTGGCTTAAGATCAAGCGCGGACTGGCCAGGGCTGGCGATTGCCAGCCCTTTCTCTTTTTGCAACGCTGGGGATTGGCGAAATCGCCGAGGCTGCCAATCTCCCCCCTTGTGGGGGAGATTGGCTGATCTCCTACCGTTGCGCCAGTCGATTGCTCTCCACCGCAATGCCAAGCAGTGCTTGCCGTGCGAGTGCCACCGAAAGATCCGGCCGACGCCGCGTCTGCAGCACAGCAGTCTGCAGTCGGTTCAACGCCCGCCCCAGCGCTTCAACGTTCCAACGCTCCAGCGCCTTTTCCACCAGCTTGCGCCGGGAGAAAAACACCGGCGGGCGGGCTGCGGCAACCACCGCTGCCGCGTTGCGGCCGCCTGCTTCCATCTGGCCGCGCATGGCCTGGATCGCCTGCAATTGCCGCATTGCCGACGACAGCACCAGAAAGGGCTGGCCGCCGGACTGGCAATGGCGGGTGAAGGCGGTGTCGAAGTCGCCGATCTTGCCCTCGAGCAAAGCATCGACGGCGTCGTCGAAGGAGGCGCCGGAGACATCGCCGGACATCGCCCTGACGTCGTCGAGGCCGATCTCCTTCTGGCCATGGGCATAGAGAACCAGCTTCTCGATCTCGCCGCGCGAGGCCAGCCGATCGCCGCCGAGATTGCGGCGCAGCGCCTGTCTGGCCTCCATCGTCATCGACATGCCGGCCTTGCGCAATTCATCGTCGATGACGCCATCGATATCCCTGGCCTCGTCGGCGTAGCAGGGCAGGGCCATGGCATTGTCCGCCGCCTCGACCACGGCGCGCAGGCCGACGCCCTTCTTCAGATCGCCCGCCTCGATGAGAATGATCGCATCCGGCGCGGGCTCCGATGTCAGCGCCTTGACGTCATCGGCCAATGCCTTCTGGCCGCTGGCGTTGCGGACCCAGAGCAGGCGCCGGTCCGAAAACATCGGCACGGTGCGGGCCTCGTCAAGCAAGCGGCCTTCGTCGCGGTCGACCTCCGAACCGTCAAGCCGGACCACCGAGAACGGATCGTCGAGCGGCAGGCCGGTCTTGACGGCAAAAGCCTTCGCACGCTCGGCGACCAGGCCGCGGTCGGGACCGTAGAGCAGGACGATCGAGATGCGCGGCTCCGGCCGCGCCAGCCAGGAATCGACCTCGTAAGCTTTCTTCTGTGCCATGATTGCTGGTTAGCATGGCAAGGGAGCGGAGTGAACGGAGAGTAATCTCCCCCCTCGTGGGCCCACGTGGGGAGATGTCCGGTAGGACAGAGGGGGCCCCTGTCCTACCGACCTATCAATCAAAACCAATTGCGCCCCCGGCTGATCGCAGGTCGGGCTAGGTTGGCGTTCCTTCACGCCCCCCTCTGCCCTGCCGGGCCCACAAGGGGGGAGATTGGCAGCTTCGGCCGCGGCGCTAACCACCCCAATCCGCAAATTGCCTTATCTGGCGGGAAACCCGGCGCAATCTTGCCCCAAATTGCGCGTCGCGGCCGAAGTTAGATAGGAAATTTCGGCCGCGTGTCGTCATTTTAAGCCGCAGCGAGGGGGTGTCGCCTGGCTGAGGCTAGGCGGCAGCAGACCAATCAAAAAACGTACCCGACGAATTGGCACTGGTCTGGCGGCGAGGATGTGCAAATATCCTGCCGGCAACATTGGAGGACGAAGGTCATGGCCGATGCTGGAATGTTGCGCTTCCATGTTCCCGAACCGGAGGTGCGGCCGGGCGGGACGCCTGACTTCTCCAACGTGCCCATCCCCAAGGCGGGTTCGGCCCCGCGCCCCGAGATCGATGTCGATCCGCGCACCGTCCGCGACATGGCGTTTTCGATCATCCGGGTGCTGAACCGCGACGGCGAAGCGGTCGGGCCGTGGGCCGGGCTGCTTTCCGACGAGGAGTTGCTCGAGGGCCTGCGCCACATGATGACATTGCGCAGCTTCGACGCGCGCATGCAGATGGCGCAGCGCCAGGGCAAGACCTCGTTCTACATGCAGCATCTGGGCGAAGAGGCGGTTAGTTGCGCCTTCCGCAAGGCGCTCGCCGACGGCGACATGAATTTTCCAACCTACCGGCAAGCCGGGCTGCTCATCGCCGACGGCTATCCGATGGTCACGATGATGAACCAGATCTATTCCAACGAAGCCGATCCGCTGAAGGGAAGGCAGCTGCCGATCATGTATTCGTCGAAAGAGCATGGCTTCTTCTCGATCTCCGGCAATCTGGCGACGCAATACATCCAGGCTGTCGGCTGGGCGATGGCTTCGGCGATATCGAACGATTCCAAGATCGCTGCCGCCTGGATCGGCGACGGCTCGACCGCCGAGTCCGACTTTCATTCGGCGCTGGTGTTCGCCTCGACTTACAAGGCGCCGGTCATTCTCAACGTCGTCAACAACCAGTGGGCGATCTCGACTTTCCAGGGCATCGCGCGCGGTGGCTCCGGCACCTTTGCCGCACGCGGGCTCGGCTTCGGCATCCCGGCGTTGCGCGTCGACGGCAATGACTATCTCGCCGTCCATGCCGTGGCCAAATGGGCGGCGGAGCGGGCGCGCAAGAATCTCGGGCCGACGCTCATCGAATATGTCACCTACCGGGCCGGCGCGCATTCGAGCTCGGACGATCCGTCCGCCTACCGGCCCAAGACCGAATCCGACGCTTGGCCGCTCGGCGATCCGGTGGTCAGGCTGAAGAACCATCTGATCCAGCGCGGCGTCTGGTCGGACGAGCGCCATGCCCAGGCCGAAGCCGAAATCCTCGAGACGGTGATCGCCGCGCAGAAGGAGGCCGAGAGCCACGGAACGCTGCATGCCGGCGGCAAGCCGTCGACGCGCGACATGTTCGAAGGCCTTTACGCCGAGATGCCGCCGCATCTCAGGCGCCAGCGCCAGCAGGCGGGGGTCTGACCATGCCAAGACGGACGATGATCGAGGCAATTCGTGATGCCATGGACGTGTCGATGGCGCGCGACGAACGCGTCATCGTGTTTGGCGAGGATGTCGGCTTCTTTGGCGGCGTCTTCCGCTGCACGCAAGGTCTGCAGGCCAAGTACGGCAAAAGTCGCTGCTTCGATGCGCCGATCAACGAGTCTGGTATTGTCGGTTCGGCCATCGGCATGGCGGCCTACGGGCTGAAGCCCTGCGTCGAGATCCAGTTTGCCGACTACATGTACCCGGCCTACGACCAGCTGACGCAGGAAGCGGCGCGGCTGCGCTACCGTTCGAATGGCGATTTCACCTGTCCGATCGTGGTCAGGATGCCGACCGGCGGCGGCATTTTTGGCGGCCAGACGCACAGCCAGAGCCCGGAAGCGCTGTTCACGCATGTATCCGGCCTGAAGACCGTTGTGCCGTCCAACCCGCATGACGCCAAGGGGCTTTTGATCGCGGCGATCGAGGATCCCGATCCGGTGATCTTCCTCGAGCCGAAACGGCTCTATAACGGCCCGTTCGACGGCCATCACGACCGTCCGGTGACGCCGTGGTCGAAGCATGAGCTTGGCGAAGTCGCAGACGGCCACTACACGGTCCCGCTCGGCAAGGCGGTCATCCGCCGGCCGGGTTCGGCTGTCACCGTGCTGGCCTACGGCACCATGGTCTATGTCGCGCAGGCCGCGGCCGAGGAAACCGGCATCGATGCCGAGATCATCGATCTCAGGACCTTGCTGCCGCTCGATCTCGACACCATCGTCGCCTCGGTGAAGAAGACCGGGCGCTGCGTGGTCGTGCACGAAGCGACGCTGACGTCGGGCTTCGGTGCCGAACTCTCGGCGCTGGTGCAGGAGAATTGTTTCTATCACCTCGAAGCGCCGGTCGCGCGCGTTGCCGGTTGGGACACACCCTATCCGCATGCGCAGGAGTGGGACTATTTCCCCGGCCCAGCCCGGGTCGGCCGCGCCTTGCGCGAAACATTGGAAGCCTAGGGGAGGCCTGACAAATGGGCGAACACATCATCAAGCTGCCCGATGTCGGTGAAGGCGTCGCCGAGGCCGAGCTGGTCGAGTGGCATGTTAAGGTCGGCGACCTCGTGCGCGAGGACACGGTGCTCGCCGCCGTCATGACCGACAAGGCGACGGTCGAAATCCCGTCGCCCGTCGATGGCGAGATCCTGTGGCTCGGCGCCGAGATCGGCGACACGGTGGCGATCGGCTCGCCTATCGTGCGGCTGAAAGTGGCCGGCGAGGGCAATGTGAAGCCGGAGAGCAGCCCGGCAGCAGAAACCATCAAGGTCGAACCTCCGGCGAAGCTCGCAACACCGAAGCCCGAGGCCGCAACGCCAGCTCAGAAGGCATCACCGGCGGCTGGCGAGGCGAAAGCGAGACCGGCGCCATCTCCGGCCAGTCCGAAAAGCACGACCCGGAGTACCGTCTCAGGTGCGCCGCGTGCCGAAGGCGAAAAACCGTTGGCGTCGCCCGCCATCCGCTTACGGGCAAGAGAGGCCGGCATCGACCTGCGCCAGGTCGCAGGCAGCGGTCCGGCCGGCCGCATCAGCCATGAGGACATCGAGGCCTTCCTGGCGCGCGGACCGCAGGTCGCGAGGATATCCGGCCTTGCCCGCAACGATGCTGTCGAAGACATCAAGGTCATCGGGCTCCGGCGCAAGATCGCCGAGAAGATGACGCTCGCCAAATCGCGCATCCCGCATATCACCTATGTCGAGGAGATCGACGTCACCGCGCTCGAAGACCTGCGGGCGGCGCTCAACAAGGAGAAGCGCGCAGACAGGCCGAAATTGACGCTGCTGCCGTTCCTGATGCGGGCGATGGTCAAGTCGATTGCCGACCAGCCCAACCTCAACGCGTTGTTCGACGACGAGGGGGGCATCATCCACCAGCATGGCGGCGTGCATATCGGCATTGCCGCGCAGACCCCGTCGGGGCTGGTGGTGCCGGTGGTCAAGCATGCCGAAGCGCGCGACATCTGGGAGTGCGCCGCCGAGCTCAACCGGCTGGCCGAGGCGGCCAAGTCGGGCACGGCGACGCGCGACGAGCTTTCCGGCTCGACCATAACCATCACCTCGCTCGGCGCCATGGGCGGCGTGGCGACGACGCCAGTGATCAACCATCCGGAAGTGGCGATCATCGGCGTCAACAAGATGATGGTGCGGCCGGTGTGGGACGGGACCCAGTTCATCCCGCGCAAGATGATGAACCTGTCGTCCAGCTTCGACCACCGCGTCATCGATGGCTGGGATGCCGCCGTGTTCGTCCAGCGCATCAAGACGCTGCTGGAAACGCCGGCGCTGATTTTTGTGGATTAGTGGGAACGATCGAGATGCTGGCGGGACAGCGCCCCCCTTTGCCTTGCCAGGCATCTCCCCCACAAGGGGGGAGATCGGACGTCACGCCGGCTTTCGCCAATCTTCAGCATGGAGCAGTGAACGGGGCGCCAAAGCAGCCAATCTCCTCCCTCGTGGGGGAGATGTCCGGCAGGACACAGGGGCGCGAAGGGACGCTACAGAACGTTCTTTCTGAGCCACGGCATTATCCTGCGCGGCGACGAGATGGGGTATCAACATGAAAGAAATCTCCTGCAAGCTGCTCGTCATCGGTGCCGGTCCCGGCGGCTATGTGTGCGCCATCCGTGCCGGCCAGCTCGGCGTCGATACGGTGATCGTCGAAGCCGGCAGGCCCGGCGGCACCTGCCTCAATGTCGGCTGCATCCCGTCCAAGGCGCTGATCCATGCGGCAGAAGAATTCGAGAAGGTCGCGCATATGGCCGGCGGCAAGAGCCCGCTCGGCATTTCGGTCGGCGCGCCGACGCTCGATCTGACAAAAGCGGTCGCCTGGAAGGATAGCATCGTTAGCCGGCTGAACAGCGGTGTTGCCGGCCTGCTCAAGAAGGCCAAGGTCAAGACCGTGCACGGTTGGGCGACGTTCCGCGATGGCAAGACCGTCGAGGTCGAGACCGAGACCGGGACGCAGGTGATCCGGGCAGAGGCGGTGGTGATCGCCACCGGCTCTGCGCCGGTCGAGCTGCCGTTCCTGCCGTTCGGCGGACCGGTGATTTCGTCCACGGAAGCGCTGGCGCTGAGCGAGGTGCCGAAGAGGCTCGCCGTAGTTGGTGGCGGCTATATCGGGCTGGAGCTCGGCATCGCTTTCGCCAAGATGGGTGCCGAGGTCACCGTGGTCGAAGCCTTGCCGCGCGTGCTGGCGCAGTATGATGCCGAGCTGACGCGGCCGGTGGTGAAGCGGCTGGCCGAACTCGGCATCGAGGTGATGCTAGGTGCCAAGGCCAAGGGGCTGTCGACCAAGGGCGATGCACTGCTGGTCGAAACGGCGGACGGCAAGAACTCCAAACTCGCCGCCGACAAAATCCTGGTCACGGTTGGCCGCAAACCGGTGACCGAAGGCTGGGGCCTCGAGCAGATCGACCTCGACATGGTGGGAAAGTTCATCCGCATCGACGACCAGTGCCGCAGCTCGATGCGCGGCATCTTCGCCATCGGCGACGTCACCGGCGAGCCGATGCTGGCGCACCGGGCGATGGCGCAAGGCGAAATGGTCGCCGAGGTCGTCGCCGGCCAAAAGCGTAGCTGGGATAAGCGGGCGATCCCGGCGGTCTGCTTCACCGATCCGGAGCTGCTGACAGCCGGCCTGTCGCCGGAAGAGGCCAAGGCGCTTGGTGGCGAGATCAAGATCGGGCTGTTTCCCTTCGCCGCCAACGGCCGCGCCATGACGAAGCTTGGCGAAGATGGATTTGTTCGTGTTGTCGCTCGCGCCGATAATCATCTGGTGCTCGGCATCCAGGCGGTCGGTCAGGGCGTGTCGGAACTGTCGACGGCCTTCGGCCTGGCACTCGAAATGGGCGCGCGGCTGGAGGATATCGCCGGCACCATCCACGCGCATCCAACACAGGGCGAAGGGTTCCAGGAGGCGGCGCTGAAGGCGCTCGGGCATGCACTGCATATTTAGCTGCGGCGGCTATGTTGGGCTGATCGATTGCGTAAGGGGACAGACTGGTGTCTTTCCGTGGCTATGGAACTGAAGAAATACATTGCGATTCGCTACAACGCCCCCACCGGTTTCAAACCGAGCCAGTGGAACGGAGAGGGCCGCGCCAATCTCGATCCCGTATGGCTGGTCGAGCGGCTGGCGTTGTTTGATGGATATTGCGCGCCGTCTCTCGAAGCCCAGTCGCTGAAGGACTTTACCGTCCTGATCGCCTTCGATGCCGACACGCACGAGAACTATGTTCGGACTGTCTGCAATTGCGTGGCCGGTATCGACGTCAGGCCGGTTCTCGTCGAAGCGCATGAGACCTACAGTCTTTGCTTCAACGCGTTCGTCCAGGGCGACACGGATGCCGAGTTCGTTTCACTGACGCGGCTCGACAGCGATGACGCGCTGGCGCCGGGCTTCATGGAGCGGATCGACTATTATGCGCGCCGGGAGATCGAAAAAGGCGCGGTGAGCCAGCAGCCGCTATATATCGCCTTTCCGGACGGCCAGAATTTCGACACGGCGACCGGCCGCTATACGCACCACGAGTATGTCACGTCGGCGTTCGGCACCCTGGTCGAGAAGCGATCAGCCGAAATGAAAGGTGTCTATAGCGACCACCATGCCAAGATGGCGACGCGCTTCAACACCGTCGTGGCGGCCTCGAAGGACGCGCAATGGTGCATCGTCATTCATGACAACAATGCCGCCAATGTGCTCAGGGGCAAGCCGGTCGCGGAGCCGTCCTTCACCGTGGGTCGACCTGGCATCGAGATCGAAAGGCGGGAGCCCCTGCGAAAGGAGAGGCCGCCGCAACTGTCTTACACTTCAGCCAAGGCCTCGCGAACCGCGGGAAACTTTATCCGGTTTCTCTTGGGTCGTCCCATGATCCTGCGCAAGTGAGGGTATCGGGCGCGATACCCGCGATACCGCCATCCCTTCGTCATCCTCGGGCATGACCCGAGGATCCATGCCGTGATCTTCGCCGACGAATGCGGCGGAGAGGATGCTGCACTGGGGCAACGCTTCAATGTAACGGCATGGATCCTAGGGTCTGCGCCGCGTCGCTTCGCTCCTTGCTTCGCCCCAGGATGCGAAAGCGCGGGGCTTCAGGGGCGATAAATATATCAGCTCGCCAGCCGGCTAACCATCTCGTGCTGCGCATAGGCGCGGCCGAAGCGGTTGGCGAGGAAGGCGTCGAGGGCGATGTCCTCCTGCTTGACGAAGCCTGTCGCCGGCAGGCTGCCGTCGGCCAGCATGTCGAGCACGGCGCAGATGCCGGAGGCCGTGGTGATCTGGATGGCGCTGCGCACCACCTGGCCGACGCGTTGGCTGTAGATCTTGTTGGCATAGGTCTCCTGCAACAGGCGGCCGTTCCTGAGCCCGCTGACGGTGACGAAGACGATGACCACGTCCTGCAGCGTCGACGGCAGGGCGCTTTCAAAGATGTCCTTCAGCACGTCGCGGCGGTGGCGCAGGCCGAGGTCGTTGAGCAGCGCCTTCATGATCGCGGCGTGGCCGGGATAGCGGATGGTGCGGTAGTTCAGCGTGCGCACCTTGCCCTTCAGCGTTTCGGCCAAAGTGCCCAGCCCGCCTGAAGTGTTGAACGCCTCGTAGGTGACGCCATCGAGCGAGAATTCCTCGCGCTCTTCCAGCGGCGGCACTTCGATCAGCTCGCCCTCGACGATGGCCTCGCAGGGCTCGCAATATTCGTTGATGACGCCGTCGGTGCTCCAGGTCAAATTGTAGTTCAGCGCGTTCGACGGGTATTGCGGCAGGGCGCCGACGCGCATGCGCACGCTCTCCAGCGTGTCGAAACGGCTGGCGAGATCATTGGCGACGATCGAGATGAAGCCCGGCGCCAGGCCGCATTGCGGGATGAAGGCGCTCTTGCCGGAGCGAGCCAGTTCCTTGACCCTCCGGGTGCTGACAACATCCTCGGTGAGGTCGAGATAGTGCACGCCGACGGTTGCCGCGGCCTCGGCGATGCGGGTGGTCAGATGGAAGGGTGCTGCACTAAGTACCGCGAAGGCGCCGTCCAGTGCTGCTTCGAGGGCGCCGGGGGCGGCGATGTCGAGCTCCAGCGTCGCAACCGTGGCCGGCAGTTCGGCCGTGGCAAACTGCGCCGCCGCGCGGTCGACGAGGGTGACATGATAGTCGCCGGTCGCGGCGAGCATTTCGGCAATGGTCGAGCCGATCTTCCCGGCGCCGACGACAACAATTTTCTTCATGACCGGTTCCCTCGCCCGAAAGTTAATAGCGAGGGGTAGAATCGCAGCTTGCCTGTCGAAAGGAAGCGTGGAATTGTTCGGAATGAAATGGCTACTTGCGCAATATGCCGACAAGGTTCGTCGAAATGATCAGTGATGCCGAACAGGCTCTGCTTTCCCTGCTGCGTACCAACGCTCGCGCCTCGACCGCCGAACTGGCGCGCCAGCTCGGTGTGTCGCGTACGACCGTGCAGAGCCGCATCGAGCGGCTGGAGCAGCGCGGCATCATCGCCGGCTATGGTGTGCGGCTTTCGCCGGACTACGAGCAAGGGCTGGTGCGGGCGCATGTGCTGCTCACCGTGACGCCCAAGCTTGCCGACAAGGTGGTGCGCAGCCTGCAGGCCTTGCCGCCGGTCAGGACGCTGCATTCGGTGAGCGGCAATTTCGACATGATCGTCATCGTCGACGCGCCGTCGATCAGGGACCTGGATTCGCTGCTCGACCAGATCGGCGCCATGGACGGGGTGGAGCGGACGTCGTCGTCGATTATTTTGTCGACAAGGATCGATCGCTAGTTTGGCCCCTGCTCGAGATTGGCGGGGACAGCCGAGCTACCGATCTCCGCCTTGCGGGGGGATGGCCGGCAGGCCAGAGGGGGGTGGGAACGATCGCTAACCTTGGCTGGCTTTCACGCACGAACCTATCTCAACGAGTGATCACCAACCGAGAGGCCGGCGGGACAGCACCCCCTCTGCTTTGCTAGGCATATCGGCCTTCACTTCGGCTTTCGCGAATCTGCGGCGAAGAAGGAAATCAACCAGCGCCGCGCGCCTTGCGTTGCTGCGCACCGCTGTCCAACCACTCCAAATCATCCGGCGAAAGCGCAATATCAAGCGCCTGCAGGCTGTCTTCCAGCTCATCCAGCGTGCGCGGGCCGATCAGCGGGACTGACGGGAAGGGCTGTGCGAGCACATAGGCCAGCGCGACATGGATCGGGCTTTTGCCCAGCCGGTTCGCCAGCTCGATCGCCCGGTCGCGACGGCCGAAATTCCTGTCCGAGTACCAGACCCGCATCAGTTCCTCATTGTCGCGCTTGTCGCGGCCGGCGCGGTCGGTGAAGAAGCCGCGGCCCTGGCTCGACCAGGCGAAGTTCGGCATCTGCCGCGCGGTCAGCCAGGCCTTCCACTGGTCTGTCGAGGAGGTGACGCAACCGGCCCAGATCGGCTCCAGCATCTCGGCCAGCGAGAAATTGTTGGAGAGCGCGCCGGGCTTCTGCTTGCCGGTCTTTTCGGCATAGGCAATCGCCTCGTCCATGCGCGCCATCGTCCAGTTCGAGCCGCCGAACGGGCCGCGGATGCGGCCGGCCTTGACCTCCGCGTCCATGGCGTCGACGAATTCGCCGACCGGCACGTCCGGATTGTCGCGGTGCATGAAATAGATGTCGACATGGTCGGTCTGCAGCCGGTCCAGCGTCTGGGCGAGCTGCTTGCCGATGACATCGGGATAGCAAAGCGGGGAATGCGCGCCCTTGCCGATGACGACCGACTGTTCGCGCACGCCGCGGTTCCTCAGCCACTGGCCGAGCAGCGCCTCGGTGTAGCCGCCGCCATAGACATAGCCGGTGTCGAACAGATTGCCGCCGGCCTCGAAGAAGGCATCGAGCAGGATTGAACCCGAGGAAAACGTACGGAAATCCTCGAAGCCGAGCGCTAGGCGCGAGGCGGGTCGCGGCAGACCGGGAATCCGGCGCTTCGGGATGCTGGTGCCATCGGTGCTGAGCGGCCGGCCCGATATCGTGTTGATGCGTCTTGCCGGTTTCTCGATCTCGTATTCGAGACCGACGGCCGCGCGCCATTTGTCGAGCACGCGCAGCGTGCCGAGGCTGTCGGCCCAGCCCATGCCCGGCCAGGCGAATTCCTGGTTCCCGGCAAGGATAGCGTCGCCGGCGCCATCGACCTCGAAGGAGTAGACATGGCGGGTTTCGTTGACGCTGATGGTCTCGCGGGTCCCGTCGGCCCGGATCAGGTCGATCCTGCCCGGCCCGACGTCGCGGTTGCCACCGGCGAACCAGAAATCCGGCACCTCGATGTGACCTTTGGTGCCGAAGATGCGCAGCACATTGTCCTGCGTCAGCGAGATGCTGCAGGAGATCTCGGCGACGATGCCGCCGGGGAAATGAAGCAGCGCCGAGGCCCATTCATCGACACCGGATTGGCCGAGGTGGGCGGCGCCCGTCACCTTGTCGGGTTCGGCGAAGGGTTTTCCGGATGCCGCGCCGGCAATCAACCTTGCCATGGAGGCCGGATAGCCGCCGACATCCAGAATGCCGCCGCCGGCGAGGTCGTTGGCATAGAGCCGATGCTCCGGCATGAAGCCCGGCATGGCGAAACCGAAGCTCGACTTGATCATGCGGACGTCGCCGATCGCGCCAGACTTGATCAATTCCACCAGATTCAGCGTCTGCGGATGCAGCCGGTACATGAAGGCTTCGCCGAGGAACGTGCCGGCCTTGCGCGCCGCATGGATCATCGCGTCGGCCTCGAAGGCGGTCAGCCCAAGCGGCTTTTCGCACAGCACATGTTTGCCGGCTTCGGCCGCCTTGATCGCCCACTCGGCATGGCCGGGATGCGGTATCGAAATGTAGATGGCGTCGACTTCCGCGTCGTTGAGCAGCGCGTCATAGCCTTCGAGGATGCGAGCGCCGGGGAAGGTCTCGGCAAGGCCTGACTTGCCTGGATTGCGGGCGCCGAGTGCCACAAGCGTACCGGTGCGCGACTGGGCCACGCCGCCGGCAAAGGATTTGGCGATGCTGCCGGGCCCAAGAATGCCCCAGCGAATTTTTCTAGCTTCGGAACTCATTTCAAATCTCCTTGGGGCCGCCTCGACGCGTCGGGTCCGGCAAAGAAAGTTCTGGCGCTTAGCGAATGCGTGCGCCCTTGGTGTCGAAGAGCAGCGCCTTGCCGGCCTTGATCGACACCACCAGATGGTCACCGCTCGCGCGATGCCGCGATGCCTCGCGCTCGATGATCAGTTCTGTGTCGCCGGCATCGGCGTATACATAGCTCACCGATCCCAGATGCTCGGCGACATCGGCCTTGACCGAGATGTCGCAGTCGCCTTGACCGGCATCGAAGAAATGCTCCGGCCGGACGCCAAGCACGACATCGGCGCCGACCGCGGGCGGTGTGGTCTGAAGCGGTTTTTTGAACCGCGCGCCGGCATGGTTCACGAGCTCGATCGTTGCCGCGCCATCGCCGGTCTCAACCACCTTCGCGGCCAAGAAATTCATCTTCGGCGAGCCTATGAAGCCGGCGACGAAGCGGTTGGCCGGGTCGTCATAGAGGTCGAGCGGTGCGCCGATCTGCTCGACATTGCCGGCCTTGAGCACGACGATCCGGTCGGCCAGCGTCATCGCTTCGGTCTGGTCGTGCGTCACATAGATCATGGTGACGCCGAGCTCCTTGTGCAGCCTGGAGATCTCGACCCGCATCTGCACCCTGAGTTCGGCGTCGAGATTGCTCAGCGGTTCGTCGAACAGGAACACCTGCGGTTCGCGCACGATGGCGCGGCCGATGGCGACGCGCTGGCGCTGGCCGCCAGACAATTGTTTCGGCCGCCGCTGCATCAGTTCGTCGATGCAGAGGATCTCGGCGGCGCGTTTCACCCGACGCTCGGTGTCGGCCTTCGGGTTGCCGTTCATCCTGAGGCCGAAGCTCAGATTCTGCTCGACCGTCATGTGCGGATAGAGCGCGTAGGACTGGAAAACCATGGCGATGCCGCGCTCGGCCGCCTCGACGTCGTTCATCACCTTGCCGCCGATGGCGATCTCGCCGCCGCTGATGTCCTCCAGCCCGGCGACCATCCGAAGCAGCGTGGACTTGCCGCAGCCGGAAGGGCCGACGAAGACGACGAACTCGCCATCGGCGATGTCGATGTTGGCGCCATGAATGATCTCGTAGACGCCGAAGCGCTTGACGACATTGCTGAGCGTGACGGCGGCCATCTCGTCCTATCCTATTTGATGGCGCCGGCAGCTATGCCGGCGATGAAATGGCGCTGCAGCAGCACGAAGACGACGAGCATAGGCACCGTCAGCATGACGGCGCCCGCCATGATGCCGCCCCATGACACTTTGGTCAGGCCGATCAGCGTGCCGAGCGCGACCGGCGCGGTCATCGCGCCGGGCTGGCTGTTGATCAAAAGCGGCCAGAGATAATTGTTCCAGGAGGCAAGGAAGAGGATGATGGCGAGCGCCGCCAGCATCGGCCGCGCCAGCGGCAGAGCGACGAACAGGAAGATGCGCCATTCCTTGACGCCTTCGACTCTGGCCGCGTCGAACAGATCGCCCGGCATCATCGAAAAACTCTGCCGCATGAACAGTACGCCGAGCGAATTGAACAGCGGCGGCACGATCAGCGCCACCCAGGTGTTGGCAAGCTGGAAATCGCGCGCCACCATGATGAACTGCGGGATCAGCACCACGGCATAGGGCAGGGTGATGGTGCCAAGGATGATGGCGACCACCACGCCCTTGCCGACGAACTGGTAGCGGGCAAGTGCCCAGCCGGCCATCGACGTCAGCAGCACAGAGAGGAAAGTGTAGGTCACCGCCACCGAGACGGAGATCCCGATGGCGCCGACGAAATTGGTGTCGCGCTGCAGGTTGTTGAAATTTTCGACGAAATTGTCGTGCGGCAGAAGCTCGATGCCGGGGCTGAAGATGCCGTTGTCGGGCATGGTCGAAAACACCACCATCATCCACAGCGGAAACAGCCAGATCAGCGCCAGCGGCGTCAGGAAGAGATGCAGCGCGATGCTGCGGCCGAGCCTTGCTTGCGAACGTGAGCTCATTTCGGCTCCTTCGTCAGCCAGAGCTGCACCAGCGTAATGGCGATCGCCAGCCCGGCCATGGTGTAGGCAACGGCCGAGGCATAGCCGAAATTCAGCGAGCGGAAGCCCTGGCGGTAAAGCAGTAGGCCGAGCGTCTCGGTGCCGCCGCCCGGTCCGCCGCGCTCGGTGATCAGGAACGGCTCGGTGAACAATTGCATGGTGCCGATGATCGACAGCACGGCGCAGAAGACGATGATCGGCTTCAAGAGCGGCAGGGTGATGTAGAAGAACTGCTTGACCTTGCTGACGCGATCCAGCGTCGCTGCTTCATAGACGTCATCCGGGATCGATTGCAGGCCGGCCAGCAGGATGATGGCGTTGTAGCCGGCCCAGCGCCAGGTCACCGCGATCATGATCAGCGCCATCGCCGGCGTGACGTTGGAAAACCAGTCGATGCTGGGCAGGCCGACGCTGTTCAGCAGTTTGTTGATGATGCCGAAATTGAGGTTGAACATCAGCCGGAACACCGCCGAGTACGCGACCTCGCCGACCACGACCGGGGCGAAGAAGGCAAAGCGGTAGAGGCCGCGCGCCTTGAGCAGCGGCGAATTCAGTAGCACCGCCATCACGATCGCCAGCGAGATCATCACCGGCACCTGGATGACGAGGATGAGCAGCGTGTTCTTCAGCGCATTGAAGAAGGCCGGGTCGCCGATCAGCCGGCCCCAGTTGAAGGTCGGGGCCCAGCGCCACGGCACGGTGCGGGTCGCCTGGAAGGAAATCAGGAACGAGCTGATGATCGGCCACACCCAGAAGACCGAGAAGATCAGCAGATAGGGCGCCAGGAAACGATAGGCCGTGGCGTTCTGATAGCGCATCGTTTCCTCCCATTCTTTCGCCTTACGCCTGCTGGGTGGCGTGTTGTTGCTCAGCCTCCGGACGTTTAGCGGCAGCGTCAATTGTCTATGTCAGCGCCGCCCCTCATCCGCCTGCCTGCCCCTTCTCCCCGTATGGTGACGGGGAGAAGGGGAGCTGATCGCTTACTTGATCGGCAGGCCGGTTGCCGAAGCGATCTGGTTCGCGGCATCGTCGAGCGCCGCCTTGGCGTCCGGATAGCCGCCGGCCAGATATTTGGTCTGCACGGCGCGCATGATGATCTCGGCGTCGCTCTGGAACGGCGTGCCGCGGCTCGGCACGACCTTGGGCAGAGTGGCGAGGATGTCCTTCCACACCGCCTGACCGCCCCAGTAGGGCAGGCCTTGCGAAACATAGGGGTCGTCGAGCGCCGAGATCAGCGACGGCACCAGGCCGAAATCCTTCAGCATGGTGATCTGGCCCTCATTGGTCGCCAGCGTGTATTTCAGATAGGCGTAGGCGGCTTCCTTGTTCTTGCTGGCCGAGGTGATGGCTAAAGAGGAGCCGCCGAGATTTGCGGCGCGCGGGCCGTCGGCGGTCAGGCCCGGCATCAGATAGACGCCCCATTTGCCGTTTTCGCCAGCCGATTCGGTGCGGATTGTGCCTTCGTACCAGCCGCCATAGACCTGGGTGGCGACGGTGCCGGCGGTGTTGTTGGTGATCTTGGTGCCCCAGTCAGCCGACGCCATGATGCCGGCGTCCTTCATGTCCTTGATCTTGGCCAGCGTATCGACGCATTTGGGCTGGTTGACCGTGATCGACTGCCCGTCGGCGGCGAAATAGGCGCAGCCCTGTTCGTTGGCGATCATGCGGAAGAATTCGGTGTCGCCGTTGAAATCGGCGTTGGTCATGGTCACGCCCGGATTGGCGGCCTGGATCTTCTTGCCGGCGGCGATGAAATCGTCCCAGGTCTTGATCGAGGCAGGATCGACGCCGGCCTTTTCATAGAAGTCGCGGCGGTAGAAGGCGGCGACCGGGCCGGAATCCCAAGGCATCGCATAGGCCTTGTCGCCGACTTCGAGCTCGGTGCGCTTGAAGTCGGGGAATTTTTTCTGGTCCTCGGCGGTGTAGCCGAGCGTGTGGAGGTCGACGAAGCAGTCGGGGAACTGGCTCCAGTAGTTCTCGGCCTCGCCATTCTCGACCGAGACGATATCCGGCAGGCCGACGCCGCCGGCGGCGCAGCCGGCAATCGATTTATCATAGGTCGGCTGGTTGCCGAGGTCCTCGACGGTCACCTTGATATCGGGGAATTGCTTGTTGAACCCGGCGACGGTGGCCTTCAGCGACGAAGCCGCGATGTTCCAGCTCCAGATCGTGATTTCGCCGGATTGCGCCATGGCCGGGCCGGAGCCCAGGGCAAGCGCGAGCACGGCGCAGGTCAGTATGGTGCGCATTGAAATCCTCCCATTTCATTTGCTCTCTTTTGGTGAGCGTGGCTACATTAGGCAGCGCGGAAGGCTTGTCCCCGACAAAGGGAATAAGAAATTGGCGGAAAGTAAGATGCCGGAGAGGCCGTTTTATCAGCCTGGCGCCAGCAGCGTGGAGGGCCTGCCGCTCTTGCTGCAGATGTTCCACACGCAGCCCCTGGTGATGCTCAAGTCGCATTGGCATGCCCAGGTCGAGGTGAATTTCATCGTCCGCGGCAGCGTGCACTACCGCATGAACGATCATGAGATTTCGCTGTCGGCCGGCGACATGTGCCTGTTCTGGGGCGGCCTGCCGCACCAGATGGACGATCTCAGCGACGATGCCGTCTATGCCGGCGCGCATCTGCCGCTGGTGCATTTCTTCCGGCTGCATTTGCCCACCGATGTCCGGCATCGGCTGATGACCGGCGCGACACTGGTGAGCAATGCCACCGATCAGTCGGACGACGACAATTTCGAGCGCTGGAACCGCTATGTCCGCTCGGGCGATCCGGCGAAAGCCGAGCATGCCGTTAATGAGCTGCTGCTCAGGCTGGAGCGGATGCGCTTTGAGCCTTACTGGCTGGTGCCCGAAAATCCGGTCGGGCAGGCAGCCGGCAGCCCCTTCGACCAGCAATCCTCGCGCAATGTCGGGCGCATGTGCGACTTCATCGCCGAAAACTTCCTCTACGAGATCGACTGCGTGAACATCGCCGGGGCGGCGGACATCCACCCGAAATACGCCATGAACATCTTCAAGAAGTCGACCGGCATGACGCTCAACGAATATGTCAACCTGCTGCGGCTGAGCTACGCCCAGGCGCTGCTGATGCATGAAGACGCCAATGTGCTGCGCGTGGCCATGGACTCGGGCTTCGGGTCGCTGAGCGCCTTCAACAAATCGTTCCGCAAGCTCGCCGGCATGTCGCCATCGGATTTTCGGCGCGAGCGCGCGAATGCCGGATACTCCGTCCTCTAGATGTTCGGACCTCGAGCCGTCGCGCCGGTCAACCTCGTCGCCAATGGCAAGACTCTGTCGAGCGCGCCCGATCGGCTCGGCCATCTCGTGCCGACCGATCCGGCTGTCGGCGTCGCGGCAATCCGCGCACTCTACGAGGCAAAAGGCTATGTCTGGCTGAAGGGTTTTCTCAGCCGGGCCGATGTCATCGATTTCCGCGGCTGGGTGTTTTCCCGCCTGGCCGATACCGGGCTGATCGAGCCCGGCTCGGATCCTGCCTTGGGCATCGCGGCCGACGGCATGCTCGACAAGAGCCTCGCCGACCGTCGGCTGATGTCGCTGGTGCGTTCGGCCGCCTATGAGGGCTTTTGCGCCCAGCCGCACCTTTCCGGCTTCATGGACCAGTTTCTCGGCGGCCTGTCTTATCTGCACAAGCGCAAGCTCATGCGGTTCACGCAGCCCGGAACGCCGACCGCAACCCCGGCGCACTACGATCTGGTCTATCTGCGCGGCGGCACGAGCCGCGTGGTCACCGCCTGGATACCCATCGGCGACACGTCCATCGAGATGGGTGGCCTTGCCTATCTGGAAGGCTCTCATGCGATCGGGACGGCGATGGAGGCCCGGTTCGAAAAGTCCAATGCCGCTGTTGCGCCTGAGGAGCGGATCAGCGCCTTCAATCGCAACCATGACCGAGGGCGGCTGGGTGTCCAAGGATCTTCCCTACATGGCCGAGCGCTTCGACACGCGATGGCTGGTCGCCGACTACGAGGCCGGCGACGTGGTGCTGCACTCACCCTTCATGATCCACGCTTCCACGACCAATCAAAGCGCCGACAGGCGCATCCGCCTTTCGACCGATATCCGCTACCAGAATGTCGACGACGAGATCGATGCCCGCTGGAACAATCACTGGAGCCTCGACGACATGCTCTGAGTGACCGGCGCGCCGGGAAAGCGACGGTCAGGCCGGGATGGCGATCCTCGAGCGTGACCGATGCGCCATGCAGGTCGGCGATCGCCGGCACGAGACTGAGGCCCAGGCCGCACTCTGTCTCGCCGCTTACAAGTTCGTAAGAATGGCCAAGATCCCGCGCAGGTACCTCGCCATGCGAAACGGCTAATGGATGGCGTCGGGCTATCTCCACCGACCCCGGACTTGCGGACATACGATGAGCGACGCGTCCCTCAAGCCGGCGGTGAAGGTGTTCGAGCAGCACAAACGCCTGGTCGTCGTACAGGTCGCGGCAGTCGTCGCCGTTGTCTCGCTGCTTTTGCGAAGCCATTCCTCGGCGAGGGCTCGAACGGGCACGAAATCGTCGAATGCTCGGTGTCGGATTTGTTCTCGTCTGCTTCTTCGGGCGTCTGTGGAGCATCCTCTATGTCGGTGGCAAGAAGAACGCCGAACTGATTTCGGCGGGACCATTTTCGGTCACCCAGAACCCGCTCTACTTCTTCTCCACCGTCGGAGCGACAGGTGTTGGATTGATGTACGGGTCCGTGCTGGCCGCCGCGGCCTTGGGTCTGGCCAGCTTCGTCGTCTTCAGGGTCACGGCGCGCAAGGAAGCCCAGTTCCTGCTCGGAAAGTTCGGCCCGGCCTATAGCGCCTATACGGAGCGCACGCCGCGGTTCTGGCCGAACCCGTTGCTCTACAACGACCAGGCCGAGCGCCAGTTTTCGACGCGCACCTTGAAGCGGACGTTCCGGGACGGGCTTTATTTCCTAGCCTTGTTCCCGATCATCGAGCTGGCCGAGCAATTGAGGAACAGCGGCGTGCTGCCGGTGTTTTTCACCCTCTATTGATCATTGGCCTGTACGCGGCGCGCCGAACGCTATGCGACAGGATGGCCAGGCAGCCGACCAGCAGCAGCAGGCCGCCGAGCGGCGGCAGAGCCAGCAGCTTTACCGCCGCGGTGATTTCGGCAAACCAACGCCAGCAGCGCCAGACTGCCGTCGTCGACGGAACATGCCGACGAGTTCCTTGAGCAAAAGACGGACGAGTTTCGCCGGGCGAGGCAGCTAGGCCGGTTGGGCCAGTCGCCCCTGGGCGGCCGGATGGTTCAACCCGCGCGGACGCTGTCAGTACTGACGGGATCGATCTTCGACAGACGTTCCCTCGCCTCGACCACACGCCTTTGCTCGGACCTTATCCGGCTGCACAACGCGATGTTGATTCCGACGCCGCAATCCTCGTCCAGCAACTCATTCGCGCGCTTCAGAGAATTCTCGGCTCGTTTCACGCGCTGTCTGGCCTTTGCCAATTCCAAGTTCAAGAGATCAACCATTTTCCCGCACTCGTCGCAGTCCCTTCGATTGTTAACCGGCGTCGATCCCATTTGTTCCGATTTCACCTAAGCATCCACCAAACGGTGGCGGCACACAGCAAAAACACGAGCGCGGCACACGCGATCAATATACCTCTTCGCGTTTGCCACCTTGGCGGCTCAGCCGGCATAAGCCTGAACTGCCGGGCATGCTCCGTAGCGATTTTCAGCAAGGCGGCAGCCGTCTCGCGCGGCGTCCAGCCCTGCGCTTCTGAGGCAGTCACCAGCGCTGCGAATGCGGCTTCCATGGCGACTTCACAGTTGGCCTCCCGATCTGGGCTACCCTTTGGCAATAAGGGTGGTTCAACGGCTTTGGACATGCACACAAAGCGGCTCGCGCATGAAAGGTTCCTGAGACCATGTTCAAAACGGGCGGCGCCGGTGCAGCGCACCCCAAGGAGCCCCCGTTGCACCGGCCATTACTAGGGCCGGTCGAATAGGCTACAATGCAAGGGCGCAGGACAAGAACGACTAAGCCATGACGCCCTATTCCGCCGAAATCGAACGGGTCGAACAGCACATCCGCGAGATTGAGCAGCGATTAGCGCGTCAGCTTGAGGTGGTGGCTCACGCAGAGGAAACCGGGCAGTCGATAGATAGCGCGCGCACCTTCCTATTGTTTCTCAAGCAAACGTTGGGCCTGAGCCGCGATCATCTAGCCCGGCTTCTGGCGGATGAGGCTATGGTTACCAGATGGCCGAGTCAAAGCTCCGAACCGCCAACGGAGTGATAAGCTTTAGGCAAGCAGGAAGGCAGCCAGAACGACCGTAAGGAGAAGCGAGGCGGGCACTGCAAGAAGCCACCGAGCCTCCATAATGCTGTTCTGCCGATCGTCCATGCCTTCGCTCCTTTATCGCTGAGTTAAAGGCTCCAGCGCACCTCCCACCGACGCTGGAGCCTCCGCCGTACTCGCTCAACCGCCGTTAGCGGGAGCCGGTTCTGGGTTGCCGGGGCCGGTGCGGAAGCCGGGGCTGCCGGCTCAGGTGCCGAAGATGTTGCTGGCGCCTCGACCTTCGGTGCCTCCACCCCCTGAATTTACAACAGTTGGTCCGTCAGCCATGACGTCCTCCCCTCTAGGTTCACTGGATGCAAACGGAGCCTCAAGGCATTCGTTCCGCCTGTGGGCTACGGTCCTATGAGGGTCCGACTGAAGTCTCAGCTTCAGCGGCAAAGGCCTTAGGGTGGAAACCGATGCCTCGCCAAGACATTGGAATGGACTGCCGAGTATGAAGTCCTTCATCGGCGGTCAACCTCGGTGCCCGCTGTTGTCCCCCGGCGGCGGGCACCGATTTAACGAGGCCGATGTGTGAACCATATCTCGTCGCGCGATCAAAACGTTGATGATGCCGTATGCCAAGCTGCAAACGACAATCATACCCCTGACGCCAGTGAGTGCTCCATCCTTGATCTCATCCCAAGTGAAGCTGATTTCGCTGACATCTCCAGGCGAGCGGAGCGCTTGGGCATTGCCGTGGTTATCGGAATGGCCGTCTGCTGGTTGCTCGTTGCCGCGGTCGTCTATTTGGTCCTGATCCCTGGGGTTCTTCGAGGCTGAGGATCGTGAGGACGTGACCAAATGGCCCAGTGGCCTATGCCACTGATACCTCCCGGAAATCCTGCGGCGAGGCGTGTCGCAAGCCTTCCTCGCTGCGCAGATGTTTGCGGCCGTTGACGAGGTTACCGCGCCAGACGCAAGCGTTCTATCTCAACCGGATTTGACTCGGAGTTCATCCGATATGTCGGCTCGGGCCATGGCCATTTTGGCAAATTAGCAAAGATGCGCGAATGGCCTATGGATAAGCCAGCCGGCGAAACTACCCCCTCTATCGCCGGTTAGGCCCGGCGGCCGACCCCACACCCAGCCACGACCGCTGGGCCGCTCCGGTGTTAAGTTCGACTCCGCGATGCCAGGATCAGCAGAAACCGGACCCTGGTCCCGCTTGCGGAGCGGGCCGCCGACAGCACATCATTTTAAAACCCGGCTGGCCTCGCAATTCCGGTCGGTCAAGGCCCGCCGTGCTTGGCGCCACCGGCGCGCTGGGCCATTTTACTCAGTCGTCCTCCTCAATGCGTGGCAGGAGGCGGCCATCGTCTATGGCACAACCTGAAGCACCTCCTGGCCGCCTGCGGTGTCGCCTCACCGGCCAGAGCGGCGATGCAAACGCGTGCCGCTCGGTTCCAATGAGCGCCACGCCTGGTCCATGTCAGGAGTTCCTCGGAAGCAGCTTGTACACTGCTGATCAGACGACGGTGACCGGCATTGGTCTTCACAGGGACCTTAGGGGTGAACCAGAGTAGGGACGGGCGCATTTTCAAGGCGGGGGATCGTCCGATCTCGCGGTTCAACATTGGCGGCTCCTCCTCTTAATTGAAAGCCCGCCGCTCATTTCTGTGCGGCGGGCTTTCAGCAAAAGCGCTTGGCTCATTCGTAAACTTTGATGATCTTGCGCGTGCCCGGATCCACGAGGACTGTTCGGTTGTCGATAACGACGTAGCGGTATTGCACGTCGGGGACTTCACGAAGCTCGACCGTATCGGGCAGAGCCGTGCCTATATTGAGCTCCACCCCAGGAAGCGTCACTGAAGCCAGGGGCTGCTTCTTCACATATTCCCGGATGACGGTTTCCTGTTCCGGCTGAATGATCACGGTGTCGGCGGCGGCCGCACCGATACCGGCGAGCAGCAAAACCCCCGCAGCGGCCGCGGTGAGATGGATTCTCATAGTTTCCTCCTAGTGGTGTGAGTTGCGCCAGACGACATCGTCTTCACGCCAGAAGCTCCCCCAACGCCAGGCATTTGCGAACGTTCCCTGGCAGGGCCTTCGGTCTGAATCGGTGTGGGACCTTTGTGCAGTTGTCAGGCGCAATAGGCCACTGCATGGGCGGCGGCCGGAACCGCGATTGCCGGTATTTCGTTGCACGCCACAAGCGTATGGAGGAACTCATGGAGAAGAGTGTCGACCAGGCCCGCTGGTTACTCGCACCGATGTTCGCGGTCGCCATCATGTTCTTGGCGATTGGAATAGCGCTTGGCTAAATTCCAAGATGACACAAGAACAATTTGAATGGAATCTGCGCAGTCTAGTCCCTTCCTGCGCCGATAGGGTTCGCGAGCCGCCACTGGCGGTTTGTGAACCCTCAATTTGCACCGTGCGCAATGCCTGCCATGGCAGGCCGCGCACTTGTTTCATGAGTTGCTAAGACTGGGAGGCCTTCTATGGATCGGCGATCATTCTTGACGGCAATGTTTGGTGTTGCGGGGGCAGCGGCCCTTGCCAGCGCGGTTCGACCACTCAATGCGGTGGCCGGGGTTCCTAATGTCGGCCCCGGCATTCTCGATGAGCTCGACGCGCCGGATACGGAGCCTTTCGACGACGATGGCACGCAGGCGGATCTGGAGCCTGTCTATCATCGCCACTGGCACCGCCGCCAATATCGCCGCCGCAGGCGCCGCGTCTGGAGACGGTACTGCCGCAGCTATTGGCGCTATGGCTACCGGCGCAGGCGGTGTTATCGCCGGCGTGTCTGGATCCGATTTGGATTTTAGCGGTTAGCTGCTTGATCTTGCCTCGGTGGTTTGTTCCTCCCGGGCAAGAACGGCAACACGCTCGAAGCCCCGCGCAACTCGAATTTGATTCAATGCCGCATGGTTGTTTCGGTTTTCGTTGGCTCTCGCTTGAATTAGTGCGGTGGAACATTAGCCGACGGCCATTGTTCTCTTTACATCGCATGAGAGGGTAATTACCCACCCTTTCGATGCGGCACGGTGCGTCGTCACTCGTCGTCGATGTCCGGGTACTGCGGGGGAGCCTTGCCGATCTTGCTGACGATCCTCTGGTAATTGGCATCGGGCTGCGCCTGCC
>NZ_QZWZ01000219.1 GCF_003601975.1 Mesorhizobium waimense | reverse complement strand
CGTCCGGGCAGTTGTGGCAGGTGAGGCTCATGTAGACCTCGAAATCGAAGTCGCCGTCGAGCGCCTGCACCTGCTCGATCACGTCCTGCTCCACCTTCGGGGGATGGCCGCCCGTCCAGAGCAGCGCCAGCACCAGCGAGGTGAATTCATGGCCGAGCGGCAGGCCGGCGAAGCGCAGGCTCGTCTGCGTGCCGGCGCGCTGCAGCGTGAAGGCGGGCTTGCGGGCGTCGGTGCCGTCGGTGCGCAGGCTGATCTTGTCGCTGCGCAGGGACTGGATGGTCTCCAGCAGGTCGCGCGTCTGGCCAGAGGCTTCGCTGCCGTCGAGGGAGGCCACGATCTCGAACGACTGCGTCACGCGCTCCAGATAGGCGGAAAGTTGGGATTTGAGTTGGTCGTCGAGCATGGATGTCCTTCAGGGGTTTCGAGTTATGC
>NZ_QZWZ01000218.1 GCF_003601975.1 Mesorhizobium waimense | reverse complement strand
CCGTAGCGCTGTATGAGCCACGGGATGCCGGTGGCGCCCTGGATCAGGTCGTCGTAGGCAGGGCGCGCGGCGTCCGGCCCCTCCTGGTCGAAGCCGCAGCAGCTCACGTGGACGATGCGCGGGTTGCGCGCGCTCACCGCCTCGTAATCCAGCCCCAGCCGCGCCAGCGCCTGCGGCCGCACGTTGCTGATGAGCACGTCGCAGCCCTCGGCCAGCCGCAGCGCCGCCTCGCGCCCCTGCGGGTGCTTCAGATCGAGCGCGATGCTCTGCTTGCCCGCGTTCGCGTGCAGAAAGATATGCCCCATGCCCGCATGCCGCATCGGCCCCACGTGCCGCATGTTGTCGCCCTCGGGCGTCTCCACCTTCACCACCTCCGCACCCAGCTGCGCGAGGATCTGCGTGGCGAACGGACCCATGATCACCGAGGTGAGAT
>NZ_QZWZ01000217.1 GCF_003601975.1 Mesorhizobium waimense | reverse complement strand
TCGAAGGAACACATCATCGAGGCCGCGGGCGCGGCCAACGTGTGGGGCGCCAGCTTCGCCTATTACTCGACGCTGATCGGCGTGTTCGTCACCTCGCTGTACTCGTTCCGCGTATATTTCCTGGTGTTCCACGGCAAGGAGCGTTTCGACGCCCATGGCCACGGCCACCATGGCGACGCGCACCATGACGACCACGGCCATCACGGCGGCACGCCGCACGAGTCGCCGTGGGTGGTGACGCTGCCGCTGGTGCTGCTGGCCATCCCGTCGGTGCTGATCGGCGCCTGGGTGGTCGAACCCATGCTGTTCGGCAAGTTCTTCGACGGCGTGATCAAGGTGCTGCCGCAGCATCCGGCCATGGCCGAGCTGGGCCACGAGTGGCACGGCTGGGTGGCCTTCGGCCTGCACTCCGTGCAGACCGTGCCGTTCTGGCT
>NZ_QZWZ01000216.1 GCF_003601975.1 Mesorhizobium waimense | reverse complement strand
TCATGAACCACCGATTCATACATTCTTACCGTATGTTTTTTATTCAAGCAGAAGACGGCATACGATTTCTGCGCGTGGGCTCGGAGATGTGTATAAGAAACAGGCGTGCAACTGCGCCGGCTGTGCGCCGTGTTTGGCGCACCACGCCAGCAGGGCTTGTACGCCCGCGGCGGTGTTGACCACCACCTTGGTCTTACACTTGTCAGCCTCAGCCGTCAGCAACGTGCAATCCAGCTTGGCCTTTGATACATCAATACCTATGAAAACATGGACTTGGCCTCCTGCAGATAACAAACTGCTGTCAGCCACTGCGCCCACTTGCCTTGTACATACAGGGTCCTCGCCCTACGATACCGTCCAGTGTCTCGCCGGCCCAGCAGTGCGCTGCCGAGCCGCTATCTGTCCCACAAAGTCCTCGCTTTGGGCACCAACTCGCGGTC
>NZ_QZWZ01000215.1 GCF_003601975.1 Mesorhizobium waimense | reverse complement strand
GCCGGGCGAGATCGCAGCGCGGCTTTGCGAGCACGCGTGGGTGCGCGAGGCGGTGGTGGTGGCGCACGAGGATCGCGCCGGCGACAAGCAGCTTGTCGCCTATGTGGTGGCGAAGCCGACGGAAGGATCGCACGAGGACGATGGCGTGGAGCTTGCGGCCGCGTTGCGGGCCCATCTCAGTCGCCTGCTGCCGGACTACATGGTGCCATCGGCCTTCGTGCGGTTGGACGCGCTGCCGCTGACGCCGAACGGCAAGCTCGACCGCAAGGCGCTGCCTTCGCCGGCCGATGATGCCTATGCGCGGCGGGCCTACCAGGCGCCGCGCGGCGCGGTCGAGACGGCCCTGGCCGGGATCTGGCAAGAGCTGCTCGGGGTCGAGCGGGTCGGCCGCCACGACCACTTCTTCGAGCTCGGCGGCCACTCGCTCATGGCGGTGCAACT
>NZ_QZWZ01000214.1 GCF_003601975.1 Mesorhizobium waimense | reverse complement strand
GTTATAGGAATAATATTTTGCATTTTTTCAATTGTAGGACTTTTCTTTAGTGTAAAAAGCATTAATATGCTAGTGGTAGCTTTTTTTATACTATTCTGCTCTTTTAAAGAAAAAGGAAGGATGGTCTATATTGTTATGGGTGATATAATAAGAAAAAAAATAATATTTCTAAGGAAAGGGTATATTGAAAATAGAATGATTTCAGTATCCGCTGAGAATAACCTTTTAAATGCTCTTAAAGTTATTGATAAAAACAAATACACAGTAGTTACGGTTTTAAATAAAGAGATGAAGGTTATAGATTTAATTTATGAAGAAGAAATGCTCGAGGCTTTAAAGAACTATGGAAATATTACTTTTGGAAAATTGGTAGAATTAAGAGAAAGTAATGACTGAGATAAATTTTAACTGTTGAACATTTTTTTAAGTATGTGTTAGAATATAAA
>NZ_QZWZ01000213.1 GCF_003601975.1 Mesorhizobium waimense | reverse complement strand
TCACGCGGCAGCTCGTGGAGAAGCTGCCCCGCCTCAAGCTGATCGCCCAGACCGGCAAGGTGGGCGCGCACGTCGACGTGGCCGCCTGCACCGAGCGCGGCATCGCCGTCGCCGAAGGCGTGGGCTCCCCGGTGGCGCCGGCCGAGCTCACCTGGGCGCTGATCATGGCGGCCATGCGCCGCCTGCCCCAGTACATCTCCAACCTGAAGCACGGCGCCTGGCAGCAATCGGGCCTGCGCTCGGCCTCGATGCCGCCGAACTTCGGCGTCGGCACCGTGCTGCGCGGCAAGACCCTCGGCATCTGGGGCTACGGCCGCATAGGGCAGATCGTCGCGGGCTACGGCCGCGCGTTCGGCATGAACGTGCGCGTCTGGGGCCGCGAGGCGTCGCGCGCGCAGGCGCTCAGCGACGGCCTGCAGGTGGCGACCACGCGCGAGGAATTCTTCTCGC
>NZ_QZWZ01000212.1 GCF_003601975.1 Mesorhizobium waimense | reverse complement strand
GTGCAGCAGGCCCTGGCCGCCGACCCCGCCGCCCAGGCGCTGGTGATGGTGCCGGAGATCAACCTCACGCCGCAGCTGGAGGCGCGCTTCCTCGCGCGCTTCGCACCGCTCTACGGCGCGGACAGCGTGGTGTCGCTGCACAGCGGCATGACGAATCCGCAGCGGCTGAAAAGCTGGCTGGCCGCGCATTCCGGGCAGGCGCGCATCGTGCTCGGCACGCGCATGGCGGTGTTCGCGAGCCTGCCGGGCCTGGCGCTGATCGTGGTGGACGAAGAGCACGACGCGAGCTACAAGCAGCAGGAGGGCGCGCGCTACTCGGCGCGCGACCTGGCCATCTGGCGCGGGCGGGAACAGGGCGCGAAGGTGATCCTCGGTTCGGCCACGCCGTCGCTGGAGAGCTGGCACGCGAGCCGCCCGCCCGCCGAGGGCGATCCGGGCGGGCGCTACCTGCG
>NZ_QZWZ01000211.1 GCF_003601975.1 Mesorhizobium waimense | reverse complement strand
CTGCAATAGGTTTTAATTGGTCATCATAATTAATTTCACCATCAATATATGCAAGTAAAATTCCTGTTTCAAATAAGTTTATAGCCTTATTTAATTTATAAGTATTTCTTACTGCTAATTGTCCATTAGGAAGATAAATTTCAGAAATTGGATTTAATTTACCATTTTTTTCAGAAATTTTATTTTTCATTCCATTCATATTTGCCATATCTGGATGTTCTTTCAAAGAATTAACAGCACAAAGTTTTCCTTCATCACTATATCCTTCCAAAGTATTATTGGCTTTATTAATTTTAGATGTTAAAGTTATTTCTTTATCTCTATCCAATTTTTCTCTAATATACTTATTAACTTCATCATAATTTAAGTCTCCTGCTGCATAAGCAATAAAACTACAAAAAGCTAAAAGTAAAATTAAAATTTTTTTCATAAATATAAAACCTCCATTAAATTAAGAT
>NZ_QZWZ01000210.1 GCF_003601975.1 Mesorhizobium waimense | reverse complement strand
TCTTCTCGTTGGTCAGATAGACCTGATAGGTCCGAATGTCCTCGCGCCCGAGCACGTCCGGCGACTTGCCGAAGTGGCGGGCGAATAGCGACACCTGTTGCAGATAGGAGAGCTGGGTGTTGAGCGCAAAGTTGCGCACCTGCATGTCCTCGCTCATGCGTTGCCGAAGTTGGGTCATGACAAGCTCCTTTGTCCGATGGAATGGGCTGCAAGCAGGTAATTACTCACGCCCTTGTCAGGGGCAAGAATCCCTGAATCTATGGGGATATGGATCGCACTGATTTGCAGCGTCTGACGAAGGAAGAGTTGATCGATCTGGTGCTGCGGATACAGCGGCCAGAGAAGACATCGCGCACGTCGTCCAAGCCACCTTCGAGCGATCGCAAGGCGCGTCGGGACAGGGCAAAGCCTGGCGGCGCTAAGGCGGGTCATAAAGGTCACAGCCGCGCCATGAGTGAGGATGCCGATC
>NZ_QZWZ01000020.1 GCF_003601975.1 Mesorhizobium waimense | reverse complement strand
CGAGATAATCCTGCTCGTCTGCGCTCAGAACCAACGGCGCGGTTGGGCGGCCATTCGCGTTCGCCATAATGCGCTCCTCTCCAGAAGCGACGTAGCATACAATGTAACGAACTTCAGTTCCAGATGACTAGGAAGGGAGGACATCAAAAATCAATTCTCGGGAAGCGGCAACGGTGTGTCACTCAAGGTCCGCAGGTAGGCGATGAGGTCTGCTCGCTGCTTCTCGTCCTGCAGATCCGGGAAAATCATATCTGTTCCAGGCAAAGTGAGTGCGGGGTTTGAGATAAAAAAATTGAGTTCCTCAAAGGTCCAATTTCCACCAGCATCCTTTAGACTTGACGAATACTGGACATCGCTTTCCGAAGCCTTCCGCCGCCCTACGATGCCCCACAGATTGGCCCTTTTGGGAACCTTGACCCCCGGCGCTGCAAGATGACAAGCCAGGCACGTTCTGTCGAAAATTTCTTTGCCCGATTCAGCGTTTGCCGATGCAAGTCGTGCCGAAATCGGCGCAATGGCCGGTCGTCCGGCGCCATGACTGTGCAAGTAGGCCACCACGTCGTCGTGACCACTGAGCTTGGCCAAATGTATGGGCGGATTTCCATTCAATGTCAGTGCATTGACATCTGCTCCAGCATCCACAAGATAGATGACGCACTGAAGGCAGCCATTTCTCGGCAGCCCCGTGCAGCGGGGTCTGCGATTTCGCCAACTGATTTGGATTGGCCCCATTATTGAGTAACAGCTTCACGATGTCAGCGTACCCACCCTTGTTGGCGGCGTAGAGTGGCGTTCTTTGCCAACTGACGGGCAGGTTAACATCCGCCCCACGATTGATCAGAAGTTCTGCTAAGTCGACATTTCCGTCTTCGCAGGCGATATAGAGCGCCGTGACTCCGTCAATTTCGTTAATAGCGGCGCCGTTGTCCAAGGCGGAAGTCACCGCTGCGACGTCGCCATTCCTGACAAGATCAGCTAAGTTGCTCGCCTGGGCGGGCAGTGTAAAAAGCCAATGGACCCACGAAGCCCTTATCACCCATATGCGTGCCCGCTTGATCATTGTATCCTCTCACTGCTCGGAAAAAGCGCGCAGGTTTGGCTCGCATTGCGGCATCTGCTCCATGCACAAAAACGAATATTAGCAGACGCTTATTCAAAGGCCGAGAAGTACGCTGCAGGTCACTCTTCCGGCGAGCACGAACTCTACGGTTTCCTGACCACCGAATGCGCTGATCGCGCCGATCCACGAGAAGGCGATGCCGGTGGTCTTGACCACGCCGGAGGCGACGGAGATTTGGCTCAGCGCGCCGTGGTCCGAAGCGAGAAAGCTGCAGCGATCGGCGTCTGACGATGCGCTGGTGATTGTCGAGAAGCCGGCGACGCAGATCAAGTTCCCGCCGCAACCACCGGCGCAAGGTTCGCTGTTCTAAGGCCAACCAGAGGCAGGAATCGAGCAAGCAGGCTCGCTACCTGATCCTGACGACGACCTTGCCCTTGCCACGTCCTGTTTCGACGTAGGCCAGAGCCTCATTGGTCGCTTCAAATGGAAAGACCCGATCCACAATCGGGCGGATCACTCCGGCTTCGATGAGGGACGTGATTTCGCTCAGCTGATCACCCTGCGCCCACATGAAAAGGAACGAAAACTGCACGCCGCGACGCTTGGCTTTGGCCCGAATGCCGCGACTGAGCAGGCGCATCAATAGCCTCAGCGCTCCATTCAGACCCTGCTTCCTGGCAAATTCCGGATCCGGCGGACCGGAGATGGAGATGAGCTTCCCACCCGGTTTCAGCACATTCAGGGATTTCTCAAGCGTTTTGGCGTCCTGGCTGTTCAAGACGAGGTCGTAGCCGGACAGAATTCTCTCGAAGTCATCTTTCTTGTAGTCGACGACGACATCGGCGCCGAGACCTTTTATCAGATCGGCGCTTGCCGCGCTTGCGGTTGTCGCAACGGTCGCACCGAGGTGCTTTGCCAGCTGGATGGCGAATGTCCCCACGCCGCCGGAGCCGGCCTGGATGAAGACCTTCTGGCCTTTCTTCAGATTGGCCTTCTCGACCAGCACCTGCCAGGCGGTCAGACCTACCAGGGGAATTGAAGCCGCTTCTTCCATGCTGAGGTTTTTGGGCTTCAGAGCCACGTCGGCTTCATTGATGGCGATGAATTCGGCGAATGTCCCGATCCGGCCATCGCGCGGCCGCGCATAGACCTCGTCACCGGGCCTGAATTTGCGGACTTTCGATCCGACCCGGACCACCAACCCGGCCACATCGTGGCCGAGGATAAGGGGCCGGCGATAGGGCAGGATGAGTTTGAATTCGCCGGTTCTGATCTTGGAGTCCAGCAGGTTCACCCCTGCAGCATGGACCTCGACCAGGACATCGTGGTCCTGAATATCCGGCGCCGGCATCTCGGCCAACCGCAGAATGCCCTGCTTGTTATACTTATCGACAACGAACGCCTTCATGGCAGTTACTTTCTAAAAATGATTGCTGGTATGTCGCGGCGCACCATGCTGACCTGCCGCGCTGTCTTGGCGGCCTGAAAGTCGCGACCCGTCCTGCCGCGCTGTAATGCGCGGAAGTCCAAACCCGTTCTGCCTGCTTCAGACCGGCAGTTCGTTGAACTTCCGCAGGCTCTTGTCGACCATGGATTCGGGGAGGAAACGGCGCAGGAACCGAACCTGGCCCGCCTGTTTTCCAGCGGTGTAACGCCTGCGCGGTGTTGTATCCGTCGCGGCTTTCACCACCGTACTTGCGACAATGTCGGGGGCATCGCCGCGTTCTATCCACCTCCGCATCAACGCTTCCATGCGAGGGCGCACCGAATCATAGACGGGAAGCAGCCGATCAGGTTTCGTGACATTCTCGTCGAACGACGTGCGGGTAACGCCGGGCTCGACCAGCACCACCCTAATTCCGAATGTGCGCAGCTCGTGGTCGAGCGATTCGGAGTAGCCTTCGATGGCATGCTTCGTCGATGCATACAGTGCGTTAAAGGGAGAAGGGATCAGACCCAGAATCGAACTCATGTTGATGATCCTGCCCTTTCCTTGACGTCGCATGATTGGCAACACCGCGTTCGTCACCCGGAGGACGCCGAAAACGTTCACATCGAACAGCGCGCGAGCTTGGGCGGTTGAGGACTCCTCCGCACCTCCGAGCAAACCGATGCCGGCATTGTTGACGAGCAGGTCAATGCGCCCGGCCTTGGCCAGCACCTCATCGACCAGTTTTGTCACGGAGGCCTCGTCGGTCACATCGCAGGTCAGCATGGTAATGCCGTCGGACCCTTCGGCGACAGCGCGGCGGCTGGTTCCAAAAACGCGAAAGCCGGCAACCTGCAAAGCTCTGGCCGTTGCCCGTCCGATGCCCGTGGACGCTCCTGTGACGAGCGCGACGCCATGATCGGTTTTGGTCATTCTGGTTTTCCTTCTCTCAGGTGGAATGCCACTCGAAGGGCTAGCTTGTTTCTGCCGATTGGCTTATGATCGTAATATCAGATTATGATCATAATGCAATAGCGAATCGGGAAGGAGTGACCATGCGCTATGATAAGGGTCGAAAGGACGCGTCACGCGGCCGGATCATGGAGGTCGCCACTGAGCGTTTTCGGTGTGACGGCATCGCGGCGTCGGGGCTCGCAAAAATCATGGGCGACGCCGGGATGACGAACGGGGCCTTCTATCCCCACTTTCAATCCAAGGCGGCGCTTGTCCGTGAAACGGTGGCGGCGGCTCTGGAGGATCAATCAGACCAGATACGGGAAGCATTGGCCTCCGGCGGTCTGGCAATGGCGATAGACGCGTATCTGTCGGCGGCACACCGGGACAATCCCGGCAAGGGCTGCGCCTCTGCCGCGTTGCTGCCGGAAATCGCGCGTGAGCCAGCCGAAACGCGTCGGCTCTATACCGAGCGCTTGCTGACCCTGGTGCGCCAGGTGTCGGCGGATCTACCGCCGCAAACCGCTGATCCGGACAGCGTTGCGTTCGGCATCTTTGCGACCCTCATCGGCGCGCTCCAGCTGGCCCGCGCCGTAGAGGGCACGGAATTGTCGGATCGTATCCTGGCGGCGGGCGCAGATGCGGCGCGGACGCTGATGCAGCCGCTTGAGGATGAGAAGGCATCCTAGAGGTTCGGTGGGTTCGCGGCGTCCACTGGCCTAAGCTTCCGACGCAGCCATCCCGCGCAAGGGGCACTGCTGCAGCCAGGACAACAAGTGCGAGCTATCTCGTGCTGAGCCAGGCCTGATAGCGACGGTCGATCATGGGTTGGATCGTCGAGTAGGTGTCCCACTCGTCCGGCACGGAATAGAGGGGCTCACCGTCAGGAAACGCCTCACTGTAGTCTGCCATGTAGGAAACCGGGTCCGTATCGGCGGCATCATAGTATCTTGCCGCGAATGGATTTCCGGTGTCGTTTAGATCGTCGTCCGTGAACTTGCCGTCACAGACTTCGAGAAACCACTCCCGGGGTGTAAGGTTTCTGGCTTTTAGGCGCTCCCGCTCGTCCGGGAACTCCTCCATGTGCATTTCGCCGGCCAAGCCATTCAGGACTGCCCATGCAACAAACATCGCAATGTGGGTTGCTCCTGCTTCGTCGGGAAGGTCCTTCGGAAAATTGCCTCCGGAGTGCCAGGACGCGTCGTCATACTTCATGCCTTCACCCCAACTTCAACGGACAGCGTGCGCCAAGTCGACATAACGCTTCTTCAATCAATGCAAATTATACGCTCACCGGAGACAACGCTACTAACAGCAAAGGCGAAATAGCGTGAAACGGCTGATGTTCATCTGCTCCATGCCCTCCCTGCTGCTTCTGTCCGTGAACCGTGCATTCGCGTTCAATTTCGGCTTTGTAAGAGTGCCGGATTGGATGGATTCCTATATCGTCTGGCTTTTTGCCGCGACCTGCATCTGCTGGGTTGGACTGGCAGCGACAAAACCGCGTGGCGTGCCATTCAATCAACTTTCAAATACCAGGGTTTCGCCGCTCGCGAATGTCTTTCGCTTTGGCATGATCATCGTATTCACGATCCTGATGGTCTTGCTGTTTGCCGGAATGGGCCTCAGGCGATAGGCTGAACTGTAACGGCTTTTGCCGAGCCCGGTTGTGCATGACAATACCGGGTCGTTGCCCGCCCTCCTCATTCTTCATCCTTCCACACCACCCGCCGCACCACCCTTATCTCGGCCAGACGCCGCACCCGGATGCCGACGCGCTCCCGCGCGGTGAGGTGCCGGGCTTCGGCACGGACAAACTCCTTGCTGCGGCATTTTTCGCAAAGCATGTGGCCGTCGATCAGGTCGATGTCGACATCGCCGAACAGCCTGATCAGATCGGACGGCTCATACCAGCGCTTGATGTTGCAGTGCCCGCAGCGGATGAGGATGAGATCCCCTCTCTCGTGCGATTTGCCGAGCGTCCAGGCATTGCCGCGCTTTCGTCTTCCGTCTGTATCAGGCATTGCTAAAAATAGGAACTCATTCCTGACAAAGTCAATTCGACCTTGACATTTTTGTTCCCTTTTTGTTCACTGCAGGACACTAGGTTCAAGGAGGTGTTTGAGATGGACCAGATCGTGACATTGGACAGCCGCCAGGAGGCGGCATTGCAGGCAACCGCCGAAAATTTCATCGCGCACTACAAGGGCGATGCGGTGAAAGCCCTGAAGGAAATGATCGTGCTCAACGGACACTTGCAGCAGCGCCTCGATGCGCTCTCAGCGCCGAGGCGGCCGCAATGAGCATCCTGCGTCTCGACCCCGACGCCGAGGCGGAACTTCACGCCGAGGCGGAAAAGCTGATCGCCCACTACGCCAGCCCACTCGAAACGGTGAAGGCGCTGATGGCCTATAATTGCGAGCTGGAGACGCAGATCGTCGCGCTTGCTCACCGCCACCCCGAACTGGTGACGCTGAGCTATGACGACACGCCGCCGGTCCTGGGCTGACCGCCGCCGCACCGCCGCGCCACCATGTCAACGGGATGGCGCGGCTGCCCGCGCCATCCCGGAATGGATGCCGGCCTCAGGCGGCGCGCAGACCTTCCTTCGGACGCAGGTTCTGGTTCATGCGGAACAGGTTCTGCGGGTCGTAGCGCAACTTGATCTCCAGCAGCCGGCGATAGTTGCCGCCATAGGCCGCTTCGACCCGGTCGATCTCGTCCTCCGGCATGAAGTTCACATAGGCCGTGCCGGCGGCATAGGGCCTTGCGGCTTCATAGATGCCGCGGGCCCAGTCGATGCAGGCCTTGTCCATTGCCGGTTCGCGCCAGCGGGCGTGGACGTTCATGACGAAATGCGAGCTGCGCTGCGGGAACGCCGTTTCATCTGCCCTGACGCGGCCCGCCGCCCCGCCGACATGGCCGAAGAATATTTCGCATTCCGAACCCGGAAGCTGGGATACAGCCGCCGTGGTGACCTCGATCGCACTGTCGGAAAGCTCCGTGAAGTCATGGCTCTTCCAGTAGTTGCGGGCACCGGGCGTAAGCAGCGGGTCGAAGGCCTGCTGCCAGCCGGTGAACGGATTGGGGCCGACGACGTCGGCGATCGGCGTGCCGATGGCGCGAAGCGCCTGTGTCGCCTTTTCTCCGGCCTGGATGTCGCCGCAATAGCACATGGCCAGCACCAGCACTTCCTTGCCGTGCCATTCGGCCGGCAGGAAGGGCAGCGGCGGCGCCTGCCGCATGACCACCCAGCAGGTCAGTTCGTCGGGCGCGGTTTCGAGCGCCTTGCGATATTCCCGCAGCACCTTTTCGGCATCCGCGAACGGATGCACGACAAGCCCCGACAGCACTTGCGGCCCGAACTGGTGGAGCTGGAACTCGAACGCCGTGACGACGCCGAAATTGCCGCCACCGCCGCGCAGCGCCCAGAACAGGTCGGGATTTTCGCTGTGGCTGGCGCGCAGCAGCTTGCCGTCGGCGGTGACCACGTCGGCGGAGACGAGATTGTCGATGGTCAGCCCGAATTTGCGGGTGATCCAGCCAAAGCCGCCGCCCAGCGTCAGGCCCGCAATGCCTGTGGTCGAGTTGATGCCGGTCGGCACCGCCAGTCCGAAGGCCTGTGTTTCCCGGTCGACATCGGCAAGCGTGGCGCCGGGGCCGACCCAGGCCCGCCGCGCCGCGACATCGACCCGCACCGACTTCATCATGGACAGATCGATCATCAGGCCGCCGTCGCAGACAGCGCTGCCGGCGATGTTGTGGCCGCCGCCGCGCACTGAGACGAGAAGTCCGTTTTCCCTGGCGAAATTCACGGCGGCGACGACGTCGGAGGCGCCGACGCAACAGACGATCAGGCCTGGCCGACGGTCGACCATCGCATTCCAGATGCTGCGTGCGTCATCGTAGGCGGCGTCGCCATCCCGCAGCACCGTGCCGCGTATCTGTGCCGAAAGTGCTTCGAGGGCCGCGGTATCGATTGTCGTCTTGCCGCGTTCAAGCGTGGTGAGGCTCATGCCCGTCATGGTTTCCTCCCGATCTTGCTGGTGAGTGCCCCTCCCTAACCCTAATTTTTAGTGTGCGCCTATGTTAGCTATCACGCAAGTTATGGCGGGCAGCCCAGCCCGCCATTTGCGTTCTGGTGCAGCGCCAGCGATTGCGCGTGCCTGACTGACCCTACCCGCAGATTGCCGGCTGAAGCTCCGCTCCTCAGGCCGGCTCGCGCTTCAGCGCCTGTGCCATGCAGTGGATGCCGCCGCCGGTCTTGGAGATCTCGCTCATGTCGATCGCCGCGACCTCGAAGCCGCGCGACCTGAGTTGGCCGATCAGGGTCTGGCTCGAGGTCGGCGCGATCACCCTGTCCTTGCCCAGCGACATGAAGTTGCAGCCGAGCGCCATCGTGTCCTGGAACGGCACGTCGATGATCTCGTGACCCTTGCCCTTCAGCCAGTCGACGATGCCAGGCTCGGTGCAGGCGAGGCAGACAGCCGTCAGCTTCTCGGCGATCGGTACCACCATCAAGTCGATATGGACGTAGTATTCGTCGATGAAGGCGATGCGGGTTTCCCAGCCTTCCTTGTCGAACCAGGCCTGCACCTGGCGGGCGCCCTCCTCCTGGGTGCGGGCGCCGCCGCAGCCGATCAGCACGACGCCCTCCTCGATGACGTTGAAGTCGCCGCCCTCGAAGGTGCCGGCGGTGACCATGTCGTAGATCGGGATGCCGAGCTTTTCATAGGTGCGGATGGCGGCATAGTTCTCGCCGCGCCGCCACCAGTTGGCCATGGCGGTGATGAAGGCGCCGTAGGGCGTCATGACGCTGGAGTCGCGCGAATAGACCTGCATCGGCAGTTCCGGCGTCGGCTCGTGCCAGTGGATGTTGACGCCGAAATGCTCATAGGCGGCAACCAGGTCCTTGTGCTGCGCCTGCGCGATCTGGACGTTGCAGGGCGCCTCGCGCAGATGCTTGCGCGACAGCGAACTGGTCGACAGGTGGCGCAGGAAATTGGGCGAGCCGAGCAGCACGTCGGTCAGGACGTCGGTCTCGTTGGCGAAGCCCCAGGCGGTCAGCGGCTTGGTGCCGCCGGCCGGGTTGCGGCGCTGCAGCGAGAACGGTTCGGCGACGATGCGGTCATGGACGGTCATGGGGTTTTCCTCGTGCTTTGATCATGCGGTTTGATTGGGTGGGCCGCTCGGTATCCACCAGTCGCGGCCGCGCGGCGTGGTGACATATTCCGGCCAGCGGAAATTGATCGGCGGTTCGTAGTCGCAAAGCGGCGCGAGCCAGTTCGCACCGCCAATGCCGCCGCCGGTGCGGCTGACGAATTCGTCCATCGCCGCATCGCGCGCGGCCTTGTCTTCGAGCAGACGAAGCGCTGAGAGCGCGATCGTCTTCGACGCACAGATGACCATCGGGTCGATTGTGGCGGGGATGCCGCCCAGCGCATTCATCACCCAGGACGGATAGGGGTAGCCGGTCTCCGAGCGCAGCGCCGGCCGGGCGACGTAGAAACGTGCCGTCGGCGCGTGCCACGACATGTCGGTGTAGTCGTCGGAGGTCGAGTTCACCTGCGAGGGCGGCAGGTCGCGGCGCAGGATGGCTTCCGCCGCCTGCGGCTCGATCAGCCGCTCCAACTCGTCGATGAACGGCTCGTCGCTTCCCATACGCCCGGCATTGACCTGGATCTCGCGTGCGACCGCCTTGGCGTCTTCGTCCCAGCGAGGCGGGCCGACCGCCGACAGCGCCTCATAGGCAATGCCAGCCATGGCGTGGTTGGCGAGCCCCGGCCGCGACTTCGACACCCAATGCCGCTCGTAGCGGCAGCCGCTCATCGTGGCGGCAGCCTCGGCATTGCGGTCAAGCACGGCGGTGACCTGCTCGGCCATGGCAAGGGTCGGCACGCGGATCATGTACTGTATCTCGGAGAGCCCCGCCGGCAGATTGTCGGCGGTGGCCTGCCCGGCCGTCAGGATCGCCTCGCTGATCGACCAGCCGCCCTGATGCGGCAGCATGGAATCGCGCAGCGCCTTGGAGGCCATATACATCATCATCAGCGCGTCGTTGGCGCCCGGCGCCCTGATCGCGGAATGCGATTGCGGGATGGGCGCCGCGCCGCCGGTCGGCCTCGCCCAGCGCTCCGGCTGGTCGCAGATGAAGCGGTAGATCATCGCGTAGGCCGCGCCGCAATGCGTGTCCCAGCGCGCCGTGTTGCAGAGCGGCAGCATGTAGAAAGGATGGAAGGAGATCATGCCGGCGAGGCTGTCATAATAACCTTTCGCCGCATGGATCGGCTTCGATCCTCTCACCTTTTCCGCCGGCTCGCCGGTGAAGCGCAGCGTGCCTGGAATGTCGTGCTGCTGCATGGCGGCCTTGGTGGCCAAAAGCCCGCCGAGGCTGGCAATGCCGAGGCCGGAATGCGGATCGGTGTGGCCGCCGGCCTCGCTGCCGAGGCCCGGGCGCGGACGCTGCACCGTCGCCGCATCCTGGCAGTTGCCGGGCACGGCGTCATACTCGGCATACATGCCGATGGTGGGCCCAGCGCCATTGCTCCAGTGGGCGCAAAACGCGGTCGGCATGCCGCCCGAGCCTTCCTCGACAGAAAAGCCCTCGCGCTTCAGCCGGTCGACATACCAGGCGGCCGACTGGTACTCGCGCCAGGCGGTCTCGCCGAAGTCGAAGATGGTCCGCGTCCACACCGACAGCAGCGGCTGGATGCCGTCGATGCAGGCAAGCGCGGTCGCTTGCGCCGAGGTGTTCAGCGGTTTCTCCATCCGTCAAAGAAAGCAGTGAAGCGGCTTTCCAAAAAGTGATATGTTTTCCCGGCTCGTGCAAATTCGGTTCACCTGAGGCTTCTTGAGAATACCCTCCACCCAGGCGCTGCGCGCCCTCGACAGTTTCGCCCGTCATGGCAGCGTCTGGCGCGCCGCCGACGAATTGCACCTGACCCGCAGTGCCGTCAGCCACCAATTGCGGCTGCTCGAGCGCGACCTCGGCTTCGACCTGCTGGAACGCATCGGCAAGGGTGTGGCGCTCACCCCGCGCGGCCAGCGCTATGCCAGCGACGTGCGCAAGGCACTCACCGTGCTCGGCGACGCGGTGACGCACCATGCCGGCACCGGCGTCGGCGGCTCGTTCAGCGTCTCTTGCACGCCGGGCTTCGCCTCGCTGTTCCTGTGCACCCATATCGGCGAGTTCCGGCAGATGTATCCGGATGTGGCATTGCACATATTGACGCCACGGCGCCTCGACGACGTCAGCAATCCGGACGCCGACGCCTTCATCGCCTTTGGCGTCGGCAACTGGCCGAACCGGGCGGCCGAGTTGTTATGCGAGATCTCGTTCACGCCGCTCTGCAGCCCGACATTGCTCAACAAGGTCGGCGGCTTCTCCAAGCCGGCCGACGTGCTGCGCGCCAATCTGCTGCATCTCGGCGACACCGAGGACTGGGCGCGCTGGCTGGCGCTGTCCAAGGTGGAAAACCCCGACACCGAGGGCGGCATTTTCTTTTCCGACATGAACCTCGTCTTCTCGGCGGCGATCGCCGGCCAGGGCATCGCCATGGGCGACGAACTGACCAGCCGCCGGGCACTCAGCGAAGGCCGGCTGGTGCGCCCCTTCGACATCGCGATCAAGTCGCCACGCTCGTATTTTTTGGTGTCCGAACATGCGAAGGCGAGCCATCCGGTGCTGGAGGCGTTTGGCGGGTGGCTGAGGTCGAAGCTGTCGGAGAACCGACTCTAAACCTACGATAGATGAATCAAATTTGCCGATCAGGCGAAAACTATTCGGTTGCGGTGAGGCCGCACCCTGCCCTACGATTTCAACCGGAATGAGGAAGGCAGGATGCAGCAACCCGGCCGGGCCGCAGAGATCAAGGCAATCGGGATCGGCAAGAGCTTCGGCTCGTTCCGTGCGCTGGACAATCTGACGCTCGATATCGGCCGGGGCGAATTTTTGACGCTGCTCGGCCCTTCCGGCTCGGGCAAGACCACCTTCCTGATGATCCTTGCCGGCTTCGTCAAACCGAGCGACGGCCGCCTGTTCAGCGACGGCGTCGACATCACCGAGCGACCGGCCGAGCAGCGCGCCGCCGGCATGGTCTTCCAGGGCTACGCCCTGTTCCCGCATATGAGCGTCGAGGCCAACATCGCCTTCCCGCTCAAGGTGCGCAAGAAATCGGCGGCAGAGATCAAGCGGCGTGTCGGCGAGATGATCGAGCGCGTCGGGCTGAAGGGCCACGAGACGAAATTGCCGGCGCAGCTTTCCGGTGGCCAGCAGCAGCGCGTGGCACTTGCCCGTGCGCTGGTGTTCGAGCCGGGCGTGCTTCTGCTCGACGAGCCGTTCTCGGCGCTGGACAAGAGCCTGCGCGGCCAGATGCAGGCCGAGATGAAGCGACTGCACCAGGAGACCGGCACCACCTTCGTCTTCGTCACCCATGACCAGAGCGAGGCGTTGGCGCTGTCTTCACGTGTCGCCATCTTCAACCACGGCAAATTGCTGCAGGTCGGCGCGCCCGACGAAGTCTACGACCGGCCGGCCAACCGCTTCGTCGCCGAGTTCCTCGGCGAGATCAACATGCTACCGCTGAAGGGCGTGCGCGCCGCCGACAATGGCGCGACCGGGCTTTGTGAAGACCGCGCGGTCAGCCTGCGCGGCAATGCCAGCATCGTCGGAGGCAACGCCATCCTGGCGATCCGCCCCGAATACATGTCTATCGCGCGCGAGGCGGCAATAGGCGAGAACGGCATCGCCGCCACGGCAATAGCCTCCACCTATCTGGGTGCGGCAACCAAGCTCGACCTCACCACGCGCCAGGGCTCACGCGTGACCGTCTCGGTGCCGAACGAGGTAGCGGCAGCCGCACTCAGCAAGGGCAATTCCGTCTGGCTGACCTGGCCGGCGGAAAAAGGCTTCCTCCTTCCGGATGGAGGACAATGATTTTCGACGTGGCGCGTGCGCCATGCCGGCTCCGGGAATGATCAACAACAACAAGGGGAACTGACATGAACGATACCAAGAAACAGGCCATCGAAACCCTCTCCGCCAGGGCAAGGAGCGGCGAGATTTCGCGCCGGCAGTTCACGCAGCTGGCGGCACTGGTGCTGGCCGGAACGCCGATGCTGCTGCGCTCGACCGGCGCCTTCGCGCAGGCCAAGGAACTGGTGCTGGTGAACTGGGGCGGCGACGCCATTACGGCTTACGACGCCGCCTACGGCCAGGCCTTCACCAAGGAGACCGGCATCACCGTGAAGATGGACGGCTCGGGCCCGACCGAAGGCGCGATCGCCGCACAGTTCAAGAGCGGCGCACCGACCTGGGATCTGGTCGACGTCGATCCGTTCTCGGCGATCACGCTCGGCGCCCAAGGCGCTCTCGAGCCTATCGACTATGCCATCGTCGACAAGAAGAAGATGCGCGAGGGCTTTGGCTGGGAATACGCCGCCTCGACCTATTTCTTCTCCTATGTGATCGCCTACGACTCGGAAAAGTACGGCAGCAACGCGCCGACCGGCATGGCCGATTTCTTCGACGTCAAGAAATTTCCCGGCAAGCGCTCGCTCTACAAATGGGGCGTGTCGAGCTGGGAAGCCGCACTTCTCGCCGACGGCATCGCGCCAGCCTCGCTCTACCCGCTCGACCTCAAGCGCGCGCATGACAAGATCGCCGCCTTCAAGGAGAACGTTGTGGCCTATTGGGGCGGCGGCGCCGAGAGCCAGAGCGTGCTGCTAAACGGCGAAGCCTCGATGGCCATCGTCTGGTCGACACGCGCCTCGCTGATCGAGCAGGATTCGGGCGGCAAGATCAAGTTCATCTGGGACCAGGGCCTGATCTCGCCCGGCGCACTCGCCGTGCTCAAGGGCAACCCCGGCGGCAAGGAAGCGGCGATGAAGTTCATCGCCAGCGCCCAAGATCCGGAAAAGCAGCTCATCATGTTCGACAAGCTGGGACAAGGCCCGGCCAATCCGGCCGCCGACGCGCTGATCCCAGCCGACAAGAAGCGCATCAATCCCGTCGACCCCGAGAACATGAAGAAGCAGATCGCGCTCGACATGGACTGGTACGCCAAGAACTACGGTCCGGCGCTCGACGAATACACCAAGATCATCTCGGCCTAACCGGGTCGGGATCATCGGACCGATATGAGAGGCACCCTCTCCGACAGAATGGGCGCGGCGCTGTTGATGGCGCCGCTGCTCCTGTTTCTTGTGCTCGCCTACGCCTGGCCGTTCCTCGGCGTGGTCAAATGGAGCGTCACGCTGCCGACGCCGGGGCTCGGGCAATATGGCGCTCTGGCCACCGACCCGCTGGTGCAGTCGGTGTTCATCCGCACGCTGCGCATCGCCCTGATCGTCACGTTGGTGTCGGTGGCGGCGGCCTATGCCATCACAGTCGTCTGGGTGCGCGGCAGCCCGGCGCAGCGCGTCGTGGCCGAGTTCTGCATTCTCGTTCCCTTCTGGATCTCGGTGCTGACGCGCGCCTTCGGCTGGGTTGCGCTGCTTTCCAACCGCGGCCTGATCAACAGCTGGCTGCAATCGATCGGCTTCATCTCCGAGCCGCTGGCGCTGGTCCGCAATGAATTCGGCGTCATCGTCGGTATGACGCATTTCCTCATTCCCTTCGCGGTGTTTCCGCTGGCGTCGGCCATGCGCAGCCTCGACGACCGCGTGCTCCTAGCGGCGCGCGGGCTCGGCTCCAGTCGCATGCGCACCTTCTGGTCGGTGTTCGTGCCGATGACGCGCTCCGGCATCATCGGCTCGGCGCTGATCGTCTTCGTGTTTTCGCTGGGCTTCTTCGTCACGCCGGCGATCCTCGGCGGCGGCCGCAGCGTGATGATCGCCGAGCTGATCTACCTGCGCATCTTCCAGAGCCCGGACTGGGGCCTGGGCGCGGCGATCAGCGTGGTGCTCGTGCTGTTCGTCGGCGCGCTGATGGCGCTGTTGTTCCGCTACGTGCGGCCGAAACAGCTGGTGTAACACGATGCCGACCTATCGCCCCGGACCTGTCTCGCTTGCACTTGCCGGCCTTGTGGCGCTGTTCCTGCTGTTGCCGCTACTGGCCGTCATTCCGGTGTCGCTGACGCCGAGCCGTATGCTGGCGATGCCGACGGGGGAATTGTCGCTGCGCCATTACCGGGCGCTGATCGAGGATCCGCGCTGGATCGACGCCATCCTGCTCTCGATCCGCATCGGCATCGTCAGCAGCGCCATCTCGACGGTGCTGGCGCTCTGCTTCAGCCTCGGTGTGTGGATGTTCCAGCCGCGCTTCACCGCTGCCCTAGTCGGCTTCGTGCTGTTGCCGATGGTGGTGCCGCCGGTGGTCTCGGCGATCACGCTCTACTTCCTTTTGACCTCGATCTCCGGCTTCAGCTCATTCTTCGGCTACGACACCTGGCTCGGCGTCGCCATGGCCCATTCGGTGATGACGGTGCCTTTCGCGACGGTGCTGATCCTGGTCTCGCTCAGCCAGCTCGACCGGCGCATCGACCTTGCCGCGCGCGGCCTTGGCGCCAGCGTGTGGCAGCGTGCCACGCGCATCATCATGCCCAACATCAAGTTCGGCATCGTCACCGCCGCCCTGCTCTCCTTCGTGCTGTCCTGGGAAGAGATCGGCGTCACCCTGTTCATCACCTCAGTCAACGCGATTACGCTGCCTCGGCTGATGTGGATGGGCCTGCGTGACAACATCGACCCGGCGATCGCGGCGCTCTCGGTGATCCTGATCATCATCACGGTATTGGTGCTGGCGGTGCGCAGTGTCATGGCCAGGCAGCGCGGCGGGCATTAGTTCTGGAATTGCTCTAAATTAGACAAAACTGACCGAGACGCGACCAAACCTGCCCAGATCGCCGGTGACTTCGTCACCGGCTTCGACGCTGATCGGCGTCACGCAGGTACCGGTTATCACCACCTGTCCCGGCTGGAGTGCTATCCCCAGGCCCGACAATTCATTGACGATCCATGCAAGCGCAATACGAGGGTCGCCCAACACCGCTGCCCCGGTTCCGTTGTGCTCAGACTTTCCGGAAACGAAAGCGCCCACCGGGTGCTGCGCGAGATCCACGTCGCGCCAATCGTCTTCTACAGCCTCGCCGATGACGAACAGATTGGCACAGGCGTTGTCCGCTATCAGTTGCGGCGCGCCGACGGCGCAGAAATCGTCGTATCGCGAGTCCGGTATTTCGATCGCCGGGTGCACGGTCGCCACGGCATCCATCACTTCAGCGATGTCATAAGGTGCCGAACGAGGCGGCAACCGGCGGCCGAAACGAAAAGCGAATTCGATCTCGGCAACACGCATCCTGCTCGTCGCCAGGGAAACAGCCCCGCCGATCTCAACCGCCTTTTCGGCCAGGAGACGCCCGGCCATCGGGCCATCGACGTTGATGTGCCTTTGTCCAGCCAGACTGGTTGCGGCGATCTTCCAGCCGAAAAGCGGCGACGCCGAATGATCCATCACATGCGACTGGATGGCGTAACCTTCGATCCGCGTCTGTGGCCGCAATTCCTCGGGTATGGCGTGGAGGCGGGTGCCCTTGTCCCAATGGCCTACCAGCAACTGCGATGCAGCCCTGGCCTTTTCTGGATCGAGCATCGTCAGCTCCGGCAATCAAGGAACAGCTGCCCGTAGCTTCGCGGATCAGGAGCCCGGCAAAGACCGACCCGCTATGGACCCGCCCACATATCCGGCAGGATAGGTGAGCAGGAATTGAGAGTCCACATTGCCCAAACAGGTCCGGCGGGCACTGTCGATCCGACGGGCTTCAGGGGCAGTTCGTTCTTCAGCCATGGCACCCGGCAGGATGTGGCCATGGCGTCGCTGCGCGACAACATCGACCGGCGATCGCCGCGCTGTCGATGATCCCGATCATCATCACAGTGCTGGTGCTGGCGGCGCAACGTCGCTACGAGGCAAGGCGCGGGCAGCGATATTCTGCCGCGCGAGGCATTAGCTATGGCCGGGGTGTTTCGGTATCGACAACACCCCAACGCCGCCTGCCTTGACCAATTGCGGACCGAGGCCGGGTCGCCGGGCACGGCCGTGCCCGGCGGATACCGGCGCCAGCCTCAGGCTGCCTGCGGCCGGCGCTGCCTTTCGGTGACGTACAGTTGATGGCGGCCCGCGAGCGGCTTCTCCTTTGCCAGCAAGCCGTCCAGCAAGGCAAGCAGTTCGCGCGCGGCGGCCGACTTGCAGGAATAGTAGACCATCTGCCGGTCGCGGCGGGTTTCGACGATGCCGAACCTCCGCAACTTCGCAAGATGCTGCGAGAGCGCGGACTGGCTGAGCTCGACTTTATCGGCGAGAACGCCGACCGACAATTCGCCCTCGGCCAGATAGTTCATGATCAAAAGCCGCTTGCCATTGCCCATTACGGACAGGAAGGCGGCCGCTGTTTCGGCGTTGGAAGTAAGTTCCTTCGAGACCATTTATTTCCCCATATGCCTTGCTCTTCCGAACGCCATGGGGGCAATGGCATCAGACATCCAGAGCATTGCCTGAGCTGACCATCCCATTTTTAACGGGACGGGGCTCTGCTTCTCGTTTGACCATGATCCTTCTCGAAACAGGTTGCCACCATTCGGGATCATGGCCGGGACAGCATGCGCGATTTTTTGCGTTACGCAAGCCGGCACAGATTCGATCTTTTTGAATCTGCGCCGCCAACAAGTACCAGCGCCGCGCTCTTTCAGCAAGAATATAACGAGTTCTTCGCCCCGCATTTATAGTGCGCCGCATGTTTCGCGACAGCCACAAGGGAGAAATCAGCGGCAACGGGTAGTTCACGCCCAGTTGAGAGGGCGGCGATGAAACCTAGCGCCGCATGCTGCGTTTTGGTGGATCATAACAGCAAGGGTTTTACCCATGACCCAGGGATGGTTTTCGAGGCCGGTTGCGGTTTCGGTGGGCATCGCGGGCTCGATCCGGCACATTTCCAGCGCACAGCAGGCGGTCGAATTGCTGACAGGCCAATGGCGCGACGCCGGGAGTGCGCAACACGGCTCGGCGCTGCGCGCCTGCCGCCGTGCCATGAGCGGCGACCTTCCGGCCGATGCGGCCATGGATGCGTTTGTCGGCGCCGCCCGTGAGGCGCATGTGCTGGTCGAGTAGGCCGGAGCAAACCCGATTGCCGCGTTCAGGCCGTCGCATGCTGTCGTTGGTTCTGCCTGCCGACCAGAACGGCGGCCGGGGGGCCGGAAGGTTTCCGGAAACGTTTTAGCGACCGCTAACGGAATGGAAACTGCTCTACGATATTAATTGAAATTCAAGTTTGCATAAGGTCCGATGCGTGAGCATGCCTGCCACGGTCCGGAACTGAGCGGCCGCGTGAAGCATCTTCGAGGCGAGGACGACCTGGGGCTGGAGACTCTTGGGGCTGGAAGACATCGAGCTGGAAAACTGAGGGCTGCAGGATTTCCGGGAGAAGTGAGGTATCGAATGGACCCGTCCGGACCCCGCAAAGAGAGGCGCCTTCATGCACGAGAGATTGTGCTGAAGGAAGCGACCATCACAACGGAGAACGCCGAGATAGGCTGCTCCGTTAGAAATCAGCACGAAAACGGAGCTGAATTGCGCGTCGCTCCCGGCGTGAAAATACCGGATCGCTTTGTGCTTCACATACAAGCCGACGGCGCCACCTATCGCGCCGTTGTTCGGTGGAGGAGAAGCGAGCGACTTGGGGTGCAGCTCTATGGTGGCCCTCCGAACGTTTGACCGATCACGCGCCTCCGTAGCTGCCCTCATCGGCCAAGGTGGACCGATGCCGCCAGCGGAACCAAGCCCCTTGGGGCGCGTTCCCTCCTGCAAGCTAAGGAGGACATCATGCTGCGAGGAGCGCTACTCTGGCTCATCGGGATTCCGATACCGGTCATCATCGTTCTGTGGCTTCTGGGCTATCTGCATTAGCCAAGTGAACTTTCAGGCCACCGGCCTCCAGTTCTGCGCCGGCAGAGTTGGAACACGCCGCCGCGCAAACGCTAAGTCATTGAAATATTGGCGATCCCGACAGGATTCGAACCTGTGACCATCGGCTTAGAAGGCCGGTGCTCTATCCAGCTGAGCTACGGGACCGCTGGCCGGCCGTGCCGGCTGATGTCTTCACGCCCGGGCGTTGCCCGGCAATGCCGGTCAGTGCGTCCAGGGCGTCCTGCGGTCATAGCGGAAATTCTCCGCATAGGAAATCTGCCGGCGCTTGGGTTCCTTCGGTTCCTCGACGCGGAAGGCGAGGCCTTCGCGCTCGGCGTAGGCCACGGCCTCTTCCCTGGTGTCGAAAGTCAGCCTGATCTGGCTCAGCATGTCGCCCGAGGTGGTGTAGCCCATCAGCGGGTCGATCTTCTTGCGCTGCGCCGGATCGAATTCTAGCACCCAATGTCCGGTCTTGGCCTTGCCGGATTGCATCGCGGTTTTGGCTGGGCTGAAAATGCGCGCGGACATGACCACCTCGTTGCTCCCTGGGGCGGACGGCTCCAGGCACTCCTAAACCGGCGCCTGCCCTCGAAAAACCCGATTCAGGGTCTCGGGGTCGTGCGCCAACCCGTCATTACTGTGCAATGGCGCCGGCGGCAAGGCCGACAGGTTTTGCAGCCGCGGCAGACGACCGTGGGCAACCGGGTCGGACGACGGGTCTTCGACCCGCGCGGACGACGGTCTTATGACCGCGTCGAGTTGGCGCGGCGCCGCATGCGGCATATGTCGGATACACTGGCGTGCCAATCACGGTTATGACAATGACGGACATGGTGGCGGAAACCTTGCGGACCGGCGAACCGGCAATCTTAGACGGCGCGATCGTGATCGGTGGCGGCGCCGCCGGGCTCGCCGCCGCGCACGCGCTGATCAAGGCCGGCTTGGCCGTGCAGGTGCTGGAATGCGAGAACCGGTTGGCCGAGCCCTGGCACCGGCGGCACGAGAACCTGCATCTCAACACGCATCGCGACCTTTCCGCGCTGCCGGGTGTCACCTACCCCACCGGCACGCCCGGCTTTCCGCACCGAACCGCCGTCATCCGCCACCTCAACGAATTCGCCGAGACGCACCGGCTGCCTGTCACGTTCGGCGTCGGCGTGGACGAGATCGTGTCCGGCGGCGACCACTGGATCGTGCGGACCAGCGCCGGTCCGCGGCGCGCGCGCCATGTCGTCGTCGCCACCGGGCGCGACCGCCAGCCTTTCATTCCGCAGTGGAAAGGCATGACGGACTTTGCTGGACGGATTATCCATTCGGCGGATTTCGGCTCGGCCAGGGATTATGACGGCAAGACGGTGCTGGTGGTCGGCGCCGGCAATTCGGGCTTCGACGCGCTCAATCACCTCGCCGGGGCGAACCCTGGGCAGATGTGGCTGTCGGCGCGCAACGGCCCGGCGCTGCTGCCCAAGCGCATCGGCCGCAAGATCGCAGTGCACCGGTTTTCGCCGGTGCTGGCGCGCCTGCCGGTGTGGCTCGCCGACGCCGTGATCGCGGCAACGCAGCGGCTCGCCCTCGGCGACCTCAGCAAATTCGGCCTGCCTGCGACGGCTTCGGGCGGCGCCAGCCGCCTGGTCGGCGACTACACCGCGATCGCCGCCGACGACGGCGCCGCCGCCGCCATCAAGACAGGCAGGATCATCGTCGTGCCGCAACTGCGGGAATTCACGCCGGACGGCGTCATTCTCGACAATGGCCAGACGATCTCGCCCGACATCGTCATTGCCGCCACCGGCTACCGCACCGGGCTGGAGACGATGGTCGGCAAGCTCGGCGTGCTCGACGGCAAGGGGGTGCCGCTGTTCAACGGTTCCGACAGCGATCCGAAACTACCCGGCCTGTGGTTCACCGGCATGCGGCCGAGCATCCGCGGCTGTTTTTCCAATGCCCGCATCCAGGGCGACGCGCTCGCCCGCAAGATCGCCCGGCAGAATCGCTAAGCGGGAAGCAACCCTGGCGCGCCTTGCACTCGTCGCGCCGCAGCCGTTTGTTGCGGTTGCGTTTTAGGGGTTGCGCGGCAAGGCCCGGAACCTTATACGCCGCAAGGCCTCGGAGTGTAGCGCAGCCTGGTAGCGCATCTGGTTTGGGACCAGAGGGTCGGGAGTTCGAATCTCTCCACTCCGACCATTTCCCTACATCAACGATACGAACCCCGGCGATGACGACAGGTCCTTCGCCTCGGCTGCCATGCCTGCCGTTCGATCCCCACGCGAGGTTCCTGCAACCGCCGTTGGAGAGCGATTTCAGAATGTATCGTTTTAGCACAATTCCCAATTGCTGGACTTGCGCTGGCCGTCGGTGGTTAATTTTTGCGTCTGACCAAGGAGGGACAAGGTCGCGCAACGGGAGGAGACAATTTATGGAATACGAGTTCGAGAGACGCAATCAAGCCGACGACCAGCCGTATGAAGTTATCTCTTTCGCCCAAAAGTATGGCCTGACGATCCCAGCCGCGGACGCGGTTCTTTTCGCCAAAGGTCCGTCCCGCACGGCATGCGACGCCGCCGCACTGGCTTTCCTCTGCGCGATTGCCGCCAGAAAACAATCGGCACGCTAGCTTCCATGAATTCGACAGTGAGGCGCGGCGAAGGCCTTTCTCGCCGCGCATGACCGCCAAAGCGGCCATTTGTCTCCATAGGCGGCTCGCGTCGTGGCCGCCACGCCTGCATCAGCAATGTCGCGTCAGGTCCGGATGAAGGCCAGCAGGTCCGCGTTGATGGTCTCCGGATGGGTGGTGCACATGCCGTGCGAAAGGCCCTCATAAACCTTCAGCGTGCCGTGCTTGACCAGCTTTGCCGCAAGCAGGGCGGAATCTTCGATCGGCACGATCTGGTCGTCGCCCCCATGCATGATCAGAACGGGTACGTCGAGCTTCCTGAGATCGTCTGTGAAGTCGGTCTCTGAGAAGGCCTTGATACAGTCGTAGTGGGCCTTGGCGCCGCCCATCATGCCCTGGCGCCACCAATTGTCGACGACCCCTTGCGAGATTTTGGCGCCATCGCGGTTGAAGCCGTAGAACGGGCCAGCAGGAACATCCCTGAAAAACTGGGCGCGGTTCGCCACAAGGGCTGCGCGAAAGCCGTCGAAGACCTCTAGCGGCAGGCCGCCCGGGTTGCTGTCGGACTTGACCATGATGGGCGGCACCGCACCGATCAGCACCGCCTTGGCGACGCGACCGCCGCCATGGCGGGCAACGTAGCGCGCCACCTCGCCGCCGCCGGTCGAATGGCCGATATGGACGGCATTGCTGAGATCGAGATGTTCGGCAAGTGCCGCGACGTCCGCAGCGTAGGTGTCCATGTCGTTGCCGCTCGCGGTCTGCGAGGAACGGCCATGGCCGCGCCGGTCATGGGCGATGACGCGAAAACCCTTGTCGAGGAAGAACAACATCTGGTTATCCCAGTCGTCGGAACTGAGCGGCCAGCCGTGATGGAAAACGATCGGCTGGCCGTTGCCCCAATCCTTGTAGAAGATCTCGGTGCCGTCGCTGGTGGTTAATGTGCTCATCGTTCTGCTCCTGAAGTTGGTTTGTCGGCGAAGGTTCGCTCCTTCTGTGGACAGGCTAGAGAAGCTCGGCCATGGTGAGGATTGGCAAAATAGACATTGAACGAGGCAAAACTGACAAATGGCCGCTGTGCGTGATCCGATCGAGATCGGGCTTGTTGTCTATCCCGGCGTGCAGCAAGCCGCCGTGCTTGGGCTCACCGATCTTTTCATGTTGGCCGACCAGATGGCGCAGGCGCGGTCGACACAGGCGCCGCGGCTTCGCATCAGCCATTGGCAATTGCAGGAGGGTGCCGTCATCCGCAGCTTCGACAGCGAGCCGGCTGGCAGCGAACCCGGTAACGGGCCGGCCATGGCCATCCTGCCGCCGACACTCGGCCAGCCGATCGCGCGCGAGACGGCAGCGCCCTATGCCGAGTGGCTGAGGGCGCGCCACGCGGCGGGTGCGACGCTGGGCTCGGTCTGCGCCGGTGCCTTCGTGCTTGCCGAAACCGGACTGCTGTCCAGCCGCGCGGCAACGACGCACTGGGCCTACAGCGAGGCGCTGGCCAGGCGCTTTCCCGACATCCTGCTCGACGCCGACAGGCTGGTCATCGACGATGGCGACATCATCACCGTCGGTGGCTACATGGCCTGGACCGATCTCGGTCTCAAGCTGGTCGACAGGGTGCTTGGGTCGGCGGTCATGATGGCGACGGCGCGCTTCATGCTGGTCGACCCACCGGGACGCGAGCAGCGTTTCTACAGTCCCTTCGCGCCGCGGCTGAACCATGGCGACGAGGCGATCCTCAAGGTGCAGCACTGGCTGCAGGCACGAGGGGCGCGCGATGTCACGCTCGGCTCGATGGCCGAGCAGGCCGGCCTGGAGGAGCGGACCTTCCTGCGTCGCTTCCGCAACGCCACCGGCCTCAAGCCAACCGAATATTGCCAGCATCTGCGCGTCGGCAAGGCACGCGACATGCTGGAAATGACGACGCGATCCGTCGACCAGATCGCCTGGGACGTCGGCTACGACGACCCCGGCTCGTTTCGGAAAGTGTTCGCCAGGATAACGGGGCTGGTGCCTGGCGATTACCGCAGGCGCTTCGGCGTGGGGCGGGCCACACAGGCCGACGAGGAGGGCTGAGCACGGCAGCGGCGGGTGGCGGACGCACCTCTACCTGTCGGCCGGCTCATCCTGAGTATCCGAAGGGATCGACATTCCCATTCGGTGATACAGGAAGGCAAGCTCGCCGGGCGAGGACCCCAACCGCCACAACTCCCGGCGAGCCTACAACCTGATTTGGAACGCAATCAGGACCGGGGATTAAGCCGGCAAACTGGTGTTGCAAGATGGATGCCAGTGATTTGATCCCGAAATGAGACAGCAGCGACGGCCTTCTCCTCGCTCTAAATCTCGAACTCGCCCTGCCCTTGGTCCATGGCGCTGACGGTCTCGGCGGCGAGCGCGCGGGTGATCGGCGTCTTGCGCTCCAGCGCTATGCGGTCGAGCCGTTCGACGACGCGCATGGCGGTCGCCAGCGAGCGCTCGATGCGGCGCACCAGATATTGCACGACATGCGGCTCAACCTCGACCTGGCGGTCGGCGAACAGCTTGGTGATGACGCCGGCGAGAAGCAGGTCGTCGGGCTCGTCGATCTCGACGGTTGCCGCCGCCTTCAGCCGCGAGACGAGGTCGGGCAGCGCCACACCCCAGGCCAGGGGAAAACGTCGCGCCGTCAACAGCAGGGTCGAGCCGGCGCCGCGCACGGCGTTGATGAGGTGGAACAGGCCGGCCTCGTCGATCCGTGCCTTGTCGACATCGTCGATCAGCGCCGGCCTTTCGCCGAGGCCGGCGATGCAGTCTTCGATGCGCTCGGCATCGACCCTGACTGCGCCGGCACGAGCCTGCCAGATCGTGGCCAGATGCGTCTTGCCCGAGCCCGCCGGGCCGGCCAGCACCACCACCGGCGAAGGCCAGTCGGGCCAGCGGTCGATCAGCGCTGCTGCCTGGCTGTTGGTGCCCGAGACGACGAGCTCATCGCGCGAATAGCCGGTGCCGTGGCCGAGATCGAGCGGCAGCTGGCGCGGCGGGTCGGCTTTCTGGTCAGCCATCAGGCTCAGCCACGCGGTCCCCTGCGGCGGTTGGCCGGCAGCGGCGGGACGGGTTCGGTGGCATGGCCCTTGTAAAGCGGCGATTCGAGATAGCGGGCAATCGCGAAGCGCACCAGCACGGCGACGGCGGCCGAAGCCGGCACGGCGATCAGCAGGCCGACGAAGCCGAACAGCGCGCCGAAGGCAAACAGCGCGAACATCAGCCACACCGGATGCAGGCCGACGCTCTTGCCGACCAGCCGCGGCTGCAGGATGTTGCCCTCGATGAACTGGCCGACGAAGAACACGGCGGCTACCGCCGCCACCATGGTCCAGTCGGGCCAGAACTGAACGAAGGCAACGCCGACGGCCAGCACCAGCCCGGTCAGCGAACCGACATAGGGGATGAAAGAGATCAGCCCGGAAAACAGGCCGATCAGGATGCCGAAATTGAGGCCTGTCAGCGTCAGGCCGGTGGCGTACATGGCGCCCAGCACCAGGCAGAGCGTGCCCTGGCCGCGCACGAAGCCGGCGGTGGCGGTGTTGATGTCCCTGGCGATCGTCCTGACCGTCTGGACATAGTCGCGCGGCACCCAGCTGTCGACGATCGCCACCATGCGGTCCCAGTCGAGCAGCATGTAGAAGGCGACCACGGGCGTGACCACGAACAGGCTGACCACCGAGACCAGCGCCACGCCCGAGCTCCAGATCGAGGTGAAGACGGTGGTCAACAGCCCGAAGCCGGAGGTGAGCAGCGAGTTCAGCCCGTCGCGCAGGCTATTGGCGTTGACGCCGAATTTCTGTTCCAGCCATTTTGGGTCGAAGCTGGTGATCAGGCCCTGCAGCCGGGTCAGATACTCCGGCAGCTTGCCGGCGAAATCGGCCATCTGCGTGGCCAGCACCGGAACCAGGATGACAAAAGCCAGCACCAGAGTGACGATGAAGGCAATCAGGATGACGATCGTCGCCATCAGCCGGGAGAGGCCGATGCGCTGCAGCCGGTCGGCGACCGGATCGAGGAAATAGGCTAGCACCATGCCGGCGACGAACGGCAGAAGGATGCTGGAGAAGACATAGAGGAACAGCGCCAGGAGCACGGCGGTGGCCAGCCAGAAAAAGATCTGGCGGCGGAACGCCAGAGACGCAGCTTCGCCGGCCGCCGCGGCCTCGGCGGCCGCTTCGATCGATCCTTGATCAGGTGCCCGGTGTGGAGCCTTCGCCATAGCCGCTCATATGCCTCAGCCAGCCCACGAGATAGGCCGCGGCGGAAGCCACGGTCAAGACCCCGGACATCAATATGAGCGCGGGCCGCAGCGGGTCGAGATGGATGTCGAACGCAAGCTCGCCCAGCACCACCGCCGCCAGCACGATCTGGACGGCGGTGTTGGCCTTCGAAACGAAGAGCGGCTTCATCTCGACCGGATGCGCCATCACGGTCGACAACAGCACGGCGCAGATGATCAGCGCATCGCGCGAGACCATGGTGACGACGAGCCACAGCGGCAGCTCGCCGATGAAGCCCATGACCACGAACACCGAGACCAGCAGAACCTTGTCGGCCATCGGGTCGAGATAGGCGCCTAGCTCGGAATGCTGGTTGTAGCGGCGGGCGATGAAACCGTCGACCCCGTCGGAAATGCCGGCGACGAGGAAGCCGGCAAAAGCCCAGCCCCAGTGCGCCTGCAACATGGCCAACACCACGGCGGGCACCAGCACAAAGCGCATGATCGTGATCATGTTGGGGATGGTCAAGGCGATGTCCCGTCGTGTCTTGTTGAGAGATAGATGATGGAGATGGGGGATGGGTGCAAGGGAGAAACTGCCAAACTCCCCTCGTGGGGGAGATCAGCAGCTTCGCCGGCCATCCCCGTTTTTATCGGGGGCAAAAGCCCACCATTTTGCCGTTATCCTTGCGGACGGAAACCGTTCATGCGAAGAGCCCGGGAAAGCAGGGAAAGAGTATGAGCAAGCGCAAGAACGGGCTCACCTATGCCGAGGCGGGCGTCGACATCGATGCCGGCAATCTGATGGTCGAGAAGATCAAGCCGCTGGTGCGGGCGACGCGCCGGCCGGGCGCCGATGGCGAGATCGGCGGTTTTGGCGGCCTGTTCGACCTCAAGGCAGCCGGCTTCACCGATCCGGTGCTGGTCGCCGCCAATGATGGCGTCGGCACCAAGCTGAAGATCGCCATCGATGCGGGAAAACACGACACGATCGGCATCGACCTTGTCGCCATGTGCGTCAACGACATCGTCGTGCAGGGTGCGGAGCCGCTGTTCTTCCTCGACTATTTCGCCACCGGCAAGCTCGACCCAGACCAGGGTGCCGCGATCGTCGGCGGCATTGCCGAGGGCTGCCGGCAGGCCGGCTGCGCGCTGATCGGCGGCGAGACGGCGGAAATGCCCGGCATGTATCACGGCAGCGACTACGACCTTGCCGGCTTTGCCGTGGGTGCCGCCGAACGCGGCCAGTTGCTGCCGACCGACGACATCGTCGAGGGCGACGTGCTGTTAGGCCTCGCCTCCTCCGGCCTGCACTCCAACGGCTTCTCGCTGGTGCGGCGCATCATCGGCGTCAGCGGTCTTGCCTGGAGCGATCCGGCGCCGTTCAACGACGAGTCGACGCTGACCGAGGCGCTGCTCGAGCCGACCCGCATCTACGTCAAGTCGATCCTCAAGGCGATCCGCAACACGCATGGCATCAAGGCGCTGGCGCACATCACCGGCGGCGGCTTCCCCGAGAACATCCCGCGCGTGCTGCCCAAGGATTTTTCCGCCGAACTCGACCTCGAGGCCATCGAGGTGCCGGCGGTGTTCTCGTGGCTGGCCAAGACCGGCGGCGTGGCGCCGGAAGAGATGATGCGCACCTTCAATTGTGGCATCGGCATGATCCTCGCCGTCGCCTCCGGCCAGGCGGCGCAGGTGGCCGCCGTTCTGCAGGAGGCCGGCGAGACGGTGACGCCGATCGGCCGCATCGTGCCGCGCCGCGACGCCGGCGTCCTCTATCGGGGCTCGATCGGCCTATGAGCAAGAAACGCACCGTGGTGCTGATTTCGGGGCGCGGCTCCAACATGACGGCGCTGATCGCCGCGGCAGCGGACCCCACCTATCCGGCCGAGATCGTCGGCGTGATTTCCGATCGGGCAAACGCCGCCGGCCTCGCCATAGCCGCCGCGCGGGGCATCCCGACCAAGGTCATCGTGCGCGCCGACTATGCCAGCAAGGAAGCCCATGACGGGGCGATCGACGCCGCGCTTGTCGGATTCGGCGCCGAGATCGTGGCTCTTGCCGGCTATATGCGCATCCTCGGCGCGCGCTTCGTCGAGAAATGGCTGGGGCGGATGGTCAACATCCACCCTGCTCTGCTGCCGGCCTTCAAGGGGCTGGACACGCATGCGCGCGCGCTGCGTGCCGGCATGCGCATCCATGGCTGCACCGTGCATTTCGTCACGCAAGACATGGATGACGGCCCGATCATCGCCCAGGCGGCGGTGCCGGTCATGGTCGGCGACAATGAGGATACGCTGGCCGCGCGCGTGCTGAAGGCCGAGCACCGGCTCTATCCGCTGGCGCTGGGGCTGGTCGCCGAAGGCAAGGCGCGCATGGAGAAGGGCCACACCGTGCTCGCCCACTTCGCCGACGACGCGGAGAACGGCACCTCCGTGGTGATGGCGCCGGACCCGCTGCGCGAAGAGCGCGATCTCGAGCAGCTGGCGCGGATCACGCCGTAAGAGAGGCTGGCATGGCGACAACGAGGCAACTGCTTGTACTACGACACGCCAAGTCGAGTTGGGACGACCCCAAGCTCGCCGATTTCGACCGGCCACTCGGACCGCGCGGGTTGAAGACGGCGCCGCTGATGGGGCGCGAATTGGCCCGGCGCGGCTGGCTGCCGGATCTGGCGCTGGTCTCGTCGGCGCTGCGCACCCGCGACACCTGGCGGCTGGTCTCGGCGGAACTGCCAAAAAAAGTGCCGGCGGATTTTGCCCTGGCGCTCTACGAAGCCACCGCGGCGGACATTCTGGCCAAGGTGCGGCAGGCAAAGGCGAAGGCGGGCAGCCTGCTGGTGCTTGGCCACAATCCCGGGCTGGAAGAGTTCGCACGCCAGCTTGCCGGCGACGGATCGGATGCCGGGGCGCTGAAAAAGCTCGAAGAGAAATTCCCGACCGCGGCGCTGGCCCGTTTTGACGTCGACGGCGACTGGGCTGACCTCACCTTCGGCAGTGGCCGGCTGACGCATTGCATCAGGCCGAAGGAATTGAGCTAGCCGCGTTGGCGTTGTTCGAGCCATAGTTTTCGCTGCCAGCGAAAGCGGCGCCGGTGGCAACGAGGATGACGGCGACGGTAGGAGCGATCTTTTTCATGTCAAATACTCCTGGTTTCGAGTTGTGGGGTAATCAGGCTCGAGTACCCTCGGCCCATTGCTTCCCTTTCGCCGCCATCTGGAGCGTCGTTACAGCCATCACCGCTTTGTGATGGCCAGTTGATCCAGCCTTCCCCAGCCGAGGGCGGACTCGATAGCCGGCGGCACAAAAACAGAGCGGCGGGACAAGCCCGCCGCTTTGAGGTCTTTCGAGGACCGAACCGTTCAGCGATTGCCGAACAGGTTGCGGTCGGCGCCCTGGGTCACCGGCTTCTGAACCGACGCATCCGACTTCTTGATCGAAGCGGTAACGGTGCTGTCGACCGAAGCGGCCGGCTGGTTGGCGTTGGCCGAGCCGTAATTGTCGCTGCCGGCGAAGGCGGTGCCCGTGGCTACGAGGATGGCGGCAGCGGTAAGAGCGATCTTGGTCATGTCAAATACTCCTGATTTCAATGTTTGATGGTTGATGGTTCGGGGAACGGAGCCGGATTAGCGGCCCCAGATGCCCTGGCCGGATTCCGGCTGGGCCGAATCGGGCGTCAACTTGAAGCCTTGGTGCTCGACCGGCTTGCGGATCGAAGCCGTGAAGCTGTGGTCCAGATTGTCGGCAGGCGCGGTAACGGCCGGCTGGTGGACGTTGTTCGAACCATAGTGGTCGCTGCCGGCGAAGGCGCTGCCCGTGGCAACGAGGATAGCGGCGGCTGTAAGAGCGATCTTGGTCATTTCATGTACTCCAGTAGTTCACTGTTCTGTCCGTCAAGTGGCGTGCCTTGGGAGGAATTCGCGTCGCTCGGACCACCCCGAGATGGGTCTGTGTTATTGCCATTTCCAGTCACGAAGATGTGCCCGAAGAACCTCTGAAATGGCGCTTGAAATCTGGCTGGAGGCTTCCTGCGCCATAATCTTTCCAAGCGATATCATGTGGTTAGGCGAATACACCTCGGACCAGCGCCCAAGATTTTCCGAGCCGGCGTTCACACCGTCGTGCACGGTGCGTCAACGTAAATCGAACCGAACGGTTCGGTTTATGCCAACTGCCGGGAGTTTCGCCACCTGCAGGCCAGCGATAAAGTTTGCCAGCTTGGAGTTTGCCTTGCGCGCGGATCGATATTATCCGTTGTCACGGGCATCCAATCGGACGCTGCCGGGCCGCGCTCGTCGGAAACATCCGATGGGACCCGGCGGCAGCATTCCTGAACAGCGATAGAAAATGCGGCTGCTGCTTGTCGAAGACAATCGCGAACTGGCCGATTGGCTGGGCAAGACCTTGCGCCAGGCGAACTATGTCGTCGATGTCGTGCATGATGGCGAGGATGTCGAGCATGCTTTGGCCGCCGGCGACCATGCGCTTGTCATTCTCGACCTTGCGCTGCCGCGCATGGGCGGGATGGAGGTGCTGCGCATGCTGCGGGCGCGCGGCAACCGTGTGCCGGTCATCGTGCTGACCGCAAACGCCAGCCTCGACGGCCGCGTCAAGGGCCTCAACGAAGGCGCCGACGACTATCTGGCCAAGCCGTTCCAGATCGAGGAACTGGAGGCTCGCATCCGCGTGCAGCTGCGGCGCGTCAACGATCGGACAGCACCCGTCGTCGCCTGTGGCGATCTCGTCTTCGACACCAACACGCGGCTGTTTTCGCTGGCCGGCGAGACACTGGCGCTGACGCCGCGCGAGCATGCGGTGCTGGAGCAGCTTGTGGTCAAGGCAGGACGCACGGTGAGCAAGGCGGCGCTGTCGTCGGCGATCTTCGACTTCGAAACCGATGCCGACCCCAGCGCTATCGAGATCTATGTGCATCGACTGCGCAAGAAGCTCGAAGGATCGCGGGTCCAGATCGCCACTCTGCGTGGCCTCGGTTACCTGCTGCGCGATGCCAGTTAGAAGCCTCCGTCTGCAGCTACTTGCCTGGGTGGTGCTGCCGCTTGCAGGGCTCGCCACCATCAATTTGTGGACCAGCCACCGCAGCGCGCTGGCGACCGCGGACCTAGTCACGGATCGCATGCTGGTAGGGTCGGCCCGCGCGATTGCCGAGCAGGTCTCCATCGTCGACGGCGTGCTCGACGCCACGGTGCCGCCGGCGGCGATCGAGATGTTCGACACCGGCGATCGCGACAGCGTCTACTATCGTGTCGAGACTGCCGGCGGACGGCTCTTGACCGGCTATCCCGACCTGCCCGTGGCGCCAGGGCGACCCAGCATGGAAGCGGTCTATCGCGACCACGAGCTGCGGCTGCTGACGTTCAGCCATGCGGTGGTTGGCGCCGGCGTGGACTCGCCGATCTCCGTCACCGTCGGCGTCACGCTGGCCGGACATGACGCCATAGTGCGGCATTTGTGGTTCAGCGCTTTTGCCCAGCAGCTGGCGCTGGTGGCGATTGCCGGCATCTTCGTGCTGCTCGGCCTTAGCCGCGGCCTGGCGCCGCTGATCCGGCTGCGCGACGCCGTGCGCTCGCCAAGCCGCAGCGACCTCGATCCGATCGAAGTCGCTGGGGCACAGAGCGAGATCCGGCCGCTAATCGATGCACTCAACGTCTATATGGAGCGGGTACGGGCGCAGATGGCGGCACAGCACCGCTTCATTGCGAACGCCGCGCACCAGTTGCGCACGCCGCTGGCGCTGTTGTCGACGCAGGCGAGCTACGCGCTGCGCGAAAGTGCTGCCGATGCCCGCCAGGAGGCGCTGGTGGCGCTGCAGGCCAGTTCCGGCCGGCTGGCGCGGCTGGCCGAACAGCTGCTCACCCTGTCGCGGGCGGAGCCCGGCAGCCGGCGGCCACGCGCCGATCGCATCGACCTGACCGAGGCCGCCCGCCATGTGCTGGAGACGCAGGCGCCGGCGGCGATCGCGCGTACTATCGACCTCGGCCTCGACGAAACCGGGCCGGTAACGGTGGTCGGTGACGGCACGATGCTGCGCGAGATGATCGTCAACCTTGTCGACAATGCGTTGCGCTACACGCCGGCCGGCGGCACCGTCACCGTCAGGCTGGCCGCCATCGACGGCGAAGCCGTGCTGACGGTCGCCGACGACGGGCCCGGCATCCCGGCGGACGAGCGCGAGCATGTCTTCGAGCGCTTCTACCGCCTCGCCGCCGCGACCGAGGAAGGCAGCGGGCTCGGCCTCGCCATAGTGCGCGAGGTGGTCGAAAATGCCGGCGGCCGCGTCACCCTTACGGATGGCGTGGCTGGCGGCCTGGTGGTCGAGGTGCGGCTGCCTTTGGCCTGATCAATCAGGCCCCCTGCTCGTTGAAAGGTGCCGGCCGCCATTTGACGAGATAGTTCTCGAAGCGGGTGATGATGAATTCCACCACCAGCGCCATCACCGCCAGGATGATCATGGCGGCAAAGACGCCATTGGCATTGAAGGCGCCCTGCGCGGTCGAGATCAGCAGACCCATACCCTGCTTGGCGCCCAGGAATTCGCCGACCACGGCGCCGACCAAAGCGAAGCCGAAGCTGACATGCAGGCTGGCCAGGATCCAGCTCATCGCCGACGGGATGATGACGCTGGTGGTGATCTGGAACGGCGAGGCGCCTAATATCTGGGCATTGGCGATCATCGCCCTGTCGGCCTCGCGCACGCCCTGGAAGGCATTGGCGAAGACGACGAAGAACACCATCACCACCGCCAGCGCCACCTTGGAGGCCATGCCGAGGCCGAGCGCGATGATGAACACCGAGCCGAGCACGACGCGCGGCACCGAGTTGGCGATCTTGATGTAGATCGAAAAGACATCGGCAAGCAGCCGGTTGCGACCAAGGATGATGCCGGCGGCGATGCCGCCAAGGGCGCCGATGACGAAGCCGAGGAAGGTCTCCTCCAGCGTCACATAGATCTGCAGCCAGAGCGGGCCTTGCGAGGTGCCTTCGGTGATCCACGACCAGATCTGCTGCCAGATGCCGGACGGGCTGGCGAAGAAGAACGGGTCGATGAAATTGTAGTCGGCGCCGAGTTCCCACAGGCCGAGGAAGACGATGAGGATCGCCAGGCGCAGGCCGATGACCATCGCATGGCGGTGGCGCAACCGCGCCCTCGCCCGGCTTTCGGCAATTGCGATGGAGGCGTCGCGGACGGCAGCATGGTCAGCGGTGGGAGAGATGGCGGTCATGGCGGGTCTCCTCTCAATGGCCGGTCTGCAGAGTGCGGCTCTGGCCGAGTTGCACTTCCTCGCGCAAATCGTTCCAGATCACCTTGGCGATCTCGACGAATTTCGGGTCGTAGCGGATGTCGGCCATGACGCGCGGGCGCGGCAGGTCGATGCGGTAGACGCTCTTGACCGTGCCCGGTCCCGCCGTCAGCACATAGACCTTGTCGGCCAGCGCCACCGCCTCCTCGAGGTCGTGGGTGACGAAGACGACGGAGGATTTCTGCTCCGACCACAGGCCCAGCAATTCGTCCTGCATGGCTGTGCGGGTCTGCATGTCGAGTGCGCTGAACGGCTCGTCCATCAACAGGATCTTGGGCTGGTTGATGAAGGTCTGGGCGAGCGCGACGCGCTTGCGCATGCCGCCGGAGAGCTGGTGCGGATAATGCTTTTCGAAGCGCCCCAGGCCGACGCGGCCGATCCAGTCGCGCGCCCGCTCATAGGCCTCAGCCTTCGGCGTGCCGCGGTAGAGCGGACCGGCGGCGACATTGTCGATGACGCTGCGCCACGGAAACAGCGCATCGGCCTGGAAGACGAAGCCGATGTCGCGGCTGATGTCGGTGACGGGATTGCCCATGACACGGACAGCGCCGGTGGTCGGCCTGAGCAGGCCGGTGACAAGGTTGAGCGTCGTCGACTTGCCGCAGCCGGTCGGCCCGACGACGCAGGCGAATTCGCCGTGCGCCACCGTCATGGTGAAGTCGCGGATCGCCGTCATCATGTGGCCGTCGGGCGTGACGAAGCGCAACGTCACATCGTCGATGGCGATCGCGGCGTTAGCCGGCGGCGCGGCCTGAGACAGTCTCTCGGCCGCCATGGGTTGCAGTTGCATGGCACACTCCTGTCGCAATGGGGCAAGTGAGCCCACAGCGCAGCCGCGGGTCTCCTGGTGTTCTGGCAATGGGCTGCGCTGCCGGTTTGATTCAAGCGAGCGGCGCAAGCCCTTGTTCTTCAACGGGCGATACGGAAACTGATGCCCGTCGGTGCGACGCTACTTGGCGGCGTCGACGAACGCCGTCGTGTAGGTCTTCGACAGGTCGATCTGCTTGCCCTGCAGGCTCTTGGAGAAGGTCGAGAGCACCTTGAGCACGGTCGGCGGGCCATCGGCCGGCATGCGGCCGTCCGGCGTGAACATCGCCTTGCCGCCGGCCAGCCCCTGTACGTATAGGTCCCTGTTGCCGGCGTAGTAGTCTTTCGGCATCTTGTCGGCGATCTCCTCGGCCGAATGGGTGGCGATGAACTTCATCGTCTTGACGAAGGCGTTGGCAAGCTTCTGTGCCTCGTCCTTGTGGTCCTCGAGCCAGGCGGACTGGACGTAGAAGGACGCCGCCGGATAAGGCCCGCCCAGCGCCTCCTTGGTCTTTTCTGGGGTACGCATATCGACCAGGACGCTGGCCTCGCCGGTCTTCAGCAGTTGCGCGATGGTCGGCTCGGTGGTCATGCCGGCCTGGATCTGGTCCTGCTTGACGGCGGCGATGAAGGTGTTGCCAGCGCCGACCGGCAGCAGCGTGTAATCGCCGGGCTTCAGCCCGTTGCGAACGGCAAGATACTGGCTGAGGAAATCGGTCGAGGAGCCAAGGCCGGTGACGCCGAGCGTGGCGCCCTTGAAGTCGGCCGGCGACTTGATCTCGGGGTGCTTGGCGGAAACCAGCTCGACCTCGCCCGGCGCCTGGCTGAACTGAACGATCGACTGGATGTATTTGCCCTTCGACTGCAGGTCGACGGTGTGGTCGTAGAAGCCGACCACGCCCTGCACGGCGCCGGCCAGCAATTCATTTTCGGCCTCGACGCCGGCACGCGAGTTGACCAGCTCGACATCGAGCCCCTGGTCCTTGAAGTAGCCAAGCTGCTGGGCGAGCACGGCCGGCAGATAGATCTGCTTTTCCATGCCGCCGACGATGATGGTGATCTTGTCGGCCGCCGATGCCGCCGTGGCACCCGTGGCTGCGATGGCCAATGCCAGCGCCGCTGAACGCAAGGCGCACTTCGAGATGAAACCGGTCACGAAACTTCCTCCACCTGGGCGGCGCGCCAACAAGCGGCACCGCATTTCCTCCTCGCCGGCCACCAGGACCGGCCATGCGGCGAACACCGCAGCCCCATCATGGCATGGCCAAGCTTTCAGCTGGCTTTCAGCCGTCTTATGACCGGAGTAATCGAAATCAGCCAGGATTGCTCATCACGAGGCGTTGAACCCGAGCACGTCACGCATGTCGTATTCACCGGGCGGACGCCCCGCGACCCAGAGCGCTGCGGCGATGGCGCCGCGCGCGAACATCGAGCGGTCCTGCGCCGAATGCGCCAGCGTCAGCACCTCACCGTCGGCCAGGAAGCTGACGCTGTGCTCGCCGACGATGCTGCCGCCGCGCACCACGGCGAAGCCGATCTCGCCTTGCGATCGGGCGCCGGTGATGCCATCGCGGACGCGCCTTGCCACCGCCTCCAGCTCGACGCCGCGCCCTTTGGCGGCGGCCTCGCCAAGCATCAGCGCCGTCCCCGACGGCGCGTCGACCTTGTGGCGATGGTGGGCCTCCAGGATCTCGATGTCGCAGTCGCCGGGATCGAGCGCGCGGGACGCCTGCTCGACCAGCCCGGTCAGCATGTTGAGCCCGAGCGAGTAACTGCCGGAGCGCACGATGGCGATGGTTTTGGCGGCAGCGGCGATGGCGGCGAGTTCCCTGTCGTCGAAGCCGGTCGAACCAATCACCAGCGCCAGCCCGCCACGCACCGCGCAGGCTTCTGCGAGTTCAGCGGATGCGGCCGGCGTGGTGAAGTCGATGACCACGTCAGCAGAGGCGAGGGCCTCGTCGCGGCTGACCAGCCCCTCGCCGGCGGCGCCGGGCCGATGGAACCGTGCGGCCAGCGCCAGCCGCGGATCTGCCTCGACGGCCACCGCCATCTGCAGGCCCATGCGGCCGAGCGCGCCGGCGATGGCTATCCTGAGGGGTGGCATGGCGTTTCCTGTTGAAATGCGAGACGGAACAATCGTCTAGCACGCCGCCTTGCCAAATTGATTCAGCCCGCAGTTGCGCCCTTGGTCTTCAGCATCATGCCGGCGATCTCTTTTACCAGCTTAGCGGCAACTAGTGCCGTCAGGTTGGAGACATCCTGGCTTGAATTGTATTCGACGACATCCGCGGCGACGATTCGTTGGTCGATGCCCTGGATGAGGCTGATCACCTGGCGGGTCGACAGCCCACCGGGCTCGCGGTGGGAGACGCCGGGCGCAAAGGCCGGATCGAGACCGTCGAGATCCACCGAGATGTAGACGGGCGTCTTGAGGTTAAGCCGCAAGCCCTCGCTGACATGGCGCGCCTCGATCACCTCGACGCCGAAACGCTCAAGCTGGTCGCGAAGTTGGTCATTGAGGGTGCGCAGGCCGATCTGGATCAGCCGGTCGGCGAGCCGCTCCTCCATGATGCGGGCGAAGGACGAGGTGTGCGAGCGCAAATTGTCCTGATAGGCAGGATAGATGTCGGGGTGGGCGTCGATCTGGACGATTGTCAGGCTGGGATGGCGCCGGCGCACGGCGCGCAGAACCGGCCAGGCGATCGCATGGTCGCCACCGAGGCTGATCAGCGGATGGCCGGCATCCAGCGCGTGGCCGACCTCGTTTTCGATCCGCTCCCACGGGTCGCCGGCGCCTGCGAAGTCGATGTCGCCATGTTCGACGAAGCGATCCGTCAAATCGAAGCCGGTTTCGCTCCACGAGCTGTGGGCGTCGCTTTGCAATTCGCGCCTAATCAGCGCCGGCGCCTCAGCGGCGCTGCGCAGATAGGACGAATTCTCGTCATGCGGTATTCCCAGAAGCGAAATCCCCGTCATGGCATCCTCCCTCGTCTCAGCTGAGGGGAGCCTCTATAGACGCGGGAGCTGGCAGCCGCGACGGCAGGCACTTGGGCCAGATGCCAAATCTGGAAGCCACCGCTAGGCGCCCAGCTCTTCCGCCTTGCGCAGCCAGACCTTGTTGTCGTGCAGCGCCGCACCGCCATAGGGCGCCGGCGCATCAGCGCCGGTCAGCACGTTGATACCCTCGCCGCGCTCATGCGCGCTGTTCGGCCAGATGCCTTCGGCGATCACCACGCCGCGCTTGATGCCGTCGAACAGCTTGGCATGCAGGACCATTTCGCCGCGCTGGTTGCCGACCTCGACGCGGCTACCGTTGGCGAGCCCGAGAGCGGCTGCGTCGTCGGGGTGCAAAAGCAGTTCCGGCCTGCCCTCCTTGGCCTTCGACACCGGCGTCTCGGCAAAGGTCGAGTTGAGAAAATTGCGCGCCGGCGAGGTCGTCAGCCGGAACGGATGAGCCTCGTCCGCCACCTCGATCAGGTCGACATGATCGGGGAATTCCGGCAGCCGCTCCACCGGGCCGAACAGGCCCATGCTTTTCGGCGGCCGGTTGGGCGCCGCCTGCCCGGTCCAGTCGGCGTGGAAGCGAAATTTTCCATCCGGATGGCCAAAACCATTGATGAAATGCGCGGCCTCGAAATTCGGCTGCAGGTCGACCCATTTCTGCTCTTTCAGGCTGTCGAAGCTGCCGAGCCCACGCTTGCCGAGGATGATGTCGATATGCTGCCTTTCGGTGAGGCCAAAACCCGGTCGGCCGGCGACGCCGAGGCGCTTGCCAAGTTCCTCGATGACGAAGTGGTTGGTGCGCGGCCCTTCCGGCGGGTCGATCAGCTTGGGGCCGAGCGTGATGTGCTGGTTGCCGCCGCCTTTGTAGACGTCGTCATGTTCCAGAAACATCGTCGCCGGCAGCACGACATCGGCAAGCTTTGCCGTGTCGGTCATGAACTGCTCGTGCACGCAGGAGAAAAGGTCGCCGCGCAGGAAGCCTTGCTTCACCAGCCGCTGCTCGGGCGCGACATTCACCGGATTGGTGTTCTGGATCAGCAGCGCCGTCACCGGCGGCCCGCCATTGAGCGCATCCGCCGCTCCGGTCAGGACCGGGCCGATGCGCGAATGGTCGAGATAGCGGACGTTGGGGTCGCGCATCGCAGTGCCTTCAAGCACGTCCTGGTTCAGCTTGAAGATGCCGGAATTGGAATGGAAGGCGCCGCCGCCTTCATACTGCCAGCAGCCGGTGACGGCGGCGATGCAAGACGCCGCATGCATATTGACCGCGCCGTTGCGCTGGCGCGCAAAGCCGTAGCCGAGGCGAAAGTAAGTCTTCTTCGTCGTGCCGACGAGGCGGGCGAAGGCCTCGATCTCGGCCACGTCGAGCCCGGTGATCGAAGCCGCCCATTCCGGCGTGCGCTCCTTTAGATGCTCTTCCAGCCCACGCGGATCGTCGGTGTATTTTTCCAGATAGGCGCGATCGGCCATGCCATCCCGGAACAGCACATGCATGACCGCGCAGGCCAGCGCGCCATCGGTGCCGGGCTTCAGCACCAGGCCGAGATCGGCCTGCTTCATGGTCGCGTTCTCATAGACGTCGATGACGACGATCTTCGCACCGCGTTCCTTGCGCGCCTTGATGGCGTGGGTCATGACATTGACTTGGGTCACCACAGCATTGGTGCCCCAGATCACCACGCAGTCGGACTTCGCCATCTCGCGCGGGTCAGGCCCGCGCAGGGCACCCGCCCCCATCATCCAGCCGGTCCAGGCCAGGTTGGTGCAGATCGAGCCGAAGAAGCCGGAATACTTTTTCGCGTGGCGCAGCCGGTCGATGCCATCGCGCTGCACCAGCCCCATCGTGCCGGCATAGTAATAGGGCCACACTGTCTCCGAACCGTGCTTTTCCTCGGCCGCGATGAACTTCTCGGCGACAAGGTCGAGGGCTGCTTCCCAGCTCGCTTCCTTCCAGGCCCCCTCGCCCTTGGCGCCGGCCCGCACCAGCGGCTTCAGCAGGCGATCGGGGTGATGGACGCGGTCGGCATAGCGGGCGACCTTGGCGCAGATCACGCCTGATGTGTACGTATTGGCCTTGGCGCCGTGGACGCGGCCGATGCGTTTTTCGTCGAGCAGTTCGACCTCGAGCGCACAGGTCGACGGGCAATCATGCGGACAGGCCGAATGGCCGATGCGGAGCTTGGCGTGCTGGTTCATGGGGGCAAACTAGCCGGTTGCGAGGGCGGCGTGTAGGGCCACATGGGGCTTTCCCTTCTCCCCTACTCCGCCGTGCCTTCCTCATACTCCGCCGACATGATCAGCCATTTCTCTTCGTGGCCGGCGAGCGTCTGGGCGAGTTGCGAGCGTTCCTTGGCCAGCCGCGTCGCGGTCGAAGGATCCTTCTCGTAGATCGCCGGATTGGCGAGCTCGTCCTCGATCAGGTCCATGCGCTTGCGGATGCGGTCCATCAGCGCTTCGGTGGCGCGGATTTCCTTGGCCAGCGGCTCGAAGGCGGCGCGGCGCTGGGCCGCCTCGCGGCGGCGGTCGGCCTTGGAGGCTTTGTCTGCTTCGCGCCGCTCACGGCGATCGCCGGACACGCCGGTCACCAGCGTCTTGTAGTCCTCGAGGTCGCCGTCATACGGGTTGACCGCGCCGTCCTTGACCAGCCACAGCCGGTCGGCCGTCGCTTCCAGCAGATGGCGGTCGTGCGAGATCAGGATGACGGCGCCGGGAAACTCATTCAGCGCATGGATCAGCGATTCACGGCTGTCGATGTCGAGATGGTTGGTCGGCTCGTCGAGGATGAACAGGTTCGGTCCCTCGAAAGCCGACAGGCCCATCAGCAGCCGCGCCTTCTCGCCGCCCGAAAGATCCTTGGCGGCGGTGTTCATCTTCTCGGTGGTCAGGCCGAACCGGGCGACGCGACCGCGCACCTTCGATTCCGGCGCTTCCGGCATCAGCCGGCGGACATGCTCATAGGCGTTTTCCTCGGGGCGCAGATCATCGAGCTGGTGCTGGGCGAAGATCGCCACTTTCAGCCCGGGCGCTACCGTCATGGTGCCGGTCTCCTGCTTCAGGCGGCCCGACAAGAGCTTGGCGAAGGTCGACTTGCCGTTACCGTTGGCGCCGAGCAGGGCGATGCGGTCATCGGCATCGATGCGCAGCGTCATCTTCTTCAGGATCGGCTGGCCCTCGGTATAGCCGACATTGACGCTGCTCAGCGCGATGATCGGCGAAGCCACCGTCTTGACCGGCTCGGGGAAGGAGAACGGCCGCACCGTGTCGTTCACGATCGCCGCGATCGGCTTCATCTTCTCCAGCGCCTTGATGCGCGACTGCGCCTGCCTGGCCTTGGAAGCTTTGGCGCGGAAGCGCTCGACGAAGGATTCCATATGCTTGCGCGCGGCTTCCTGCTTGACGCGGCCCTTCTCCTGCAACTCGCGCTGCTCGGCGTATTGGCGCTCGAACTGGTCGTAGCCGCCGCGCCAGAAGGTCAGCTTCTTCTGGTCGAGATGGACGATCGAATTGACGGCGCGGTTCAGCAGGTCGCGGTCGTGCGAGATCAGCAGCACGGTGTGCGGATATTTGGAGACGTAGTTCTCCAGCCACAGCGTGCCTTCAAGGTCGAGATAGTTGGTCGGCTCGTCGAGCAGCAAAAGGTCGGGCTCGGAAAACAGCACGGCTGCCAATGCGACGCGCATGCGCCAGCCGCCGGAGAAGGACGAGGCCGGGCGGCGCTGCGCCGCGTCGTCAAAACCGAGGCCGGCAAGGATGGTGGCCGCGCGGGACTCGGCCGAATGGGCATCGATGTCCGCCAGCCGCATGTGGATGTCGGCGATGCGGTGCGGATCGGTCGCCGTCTTTTCCTCTTCGAGCAGAGCGTTGCGTTCGGCATCGGCCTTGAGCACGATCTCGATCAGCGGCTCCTCGGTGCCCGGCGCTTCCTGCGCCACCTGGCCGATGCGGGTGTTCTTCGGCAGGCTTATCGAACCGGTCTCGGAGGGGAAATCGCCGGTGATGGCCTTGAACAGCGTCGTCTTGCCGGTGCCGTTGCGGCCGACAAGCCCGGCCTTGGTGCCGGCCGGCAAGGTCAGCGAAGCGTGGTCGAGAAGCAGGCGTCCGGCCATGCGGAGCGAAAGGTCATTGATAACAAGCATGGCCGCGCTTTTGCACGGGACACCGGCGCTTCGCAAGAGCTTGCGGCTGGGTTGGCCGAATAGGCCTCGCCGTCGACGTCGGACGGCCAGACTGCATCACTCGAATCGGCCGACCCTCGTTGCCGAGCAAAACATCGACACGACAGACAACTTGAAGTTCAACCCCAACATATACTAGCGCTGTGCGTGCGCTTCGGATGCGCAAGGACCAGAAAATCTTTTGCTCCGGCCATGATATTTTTTTGAAGAATTGATTTCAATTTTTGCGCCGATGCTGTGACCTTGCGATTGCGCCTCGATTCGACTTGGGCGCCAAGAAGAATTTACCTGGTCAGGAGCCCATCATGGACGAGGCAGCGAACGATCTGCGTGCGCTCAGATATGTCGCCGACATCACCCGGAAATTGGCGAAGATGCTTTCGCGCACGCGCTATCACATGCTGGTCTATTTTCTCGAGATGACGGCGGTCGAAGCCGACAATCTGGCGAACGCGCAAGATCCGAAACGGAAGGGCGCAAAGGCGCCGCCGGAACCCCGAAACTGACAGGGCAACGTTAAAACGCGTCAAAGCGCGTCGCATTGAAATGGATTCACGCGGCGCGCTTCAAGTCTTTTATGCAGTCCGCGATCAGCTCTTGGCCTTGCGCTTCGCCGGCTTGGCCGGCGCGGACGCGGCAGGCTTGCGGCCGAGACCGGAAGACTTCGCCAGTGCCGAGCGGGTCGCCGAATAGCTGGGCGCCACCATCGGATAGTCGGGCGCCAAGCCCCATTTGGCACGATATTCGTCCGGCGTCAGTCCGTGGTCGGTGCTCAGGTGCCGCTTCAGCGACTTGAACTTCTTTCCGTCCTCAAGGCAGACGATGTAGTCCGGAAATACCGACCGCTTCGGATTGACGGCCGGCGTCAGCGCCACGCTCTCCTTGACGGAGCTGGCGGCGGCCAGCTTGCGCACCGAGGCGCTGACACTGGCGATCAGATCCGGCAGGCCGGCGGCCGGAAGCGGATTGTTGCCGACATAGGCCGAGACAATGTCGGCGGTGAGTTCGATTGCTGTCCTGTCATCGATATTGTGCAATTTTTTTCCCTCTGCTGGCGATCAAGTCGCCATCTCTGTTGGATACATCTTTCGATGTATCGATTTGACCGCGTTCCCCAACGGACCGTCAAAAATAAGTAACCCATACAGACTCAGTACGGTTGGATATTTTAATGGCCGCCTGCGGCGGCGCAAATTAGAAATTCTAATACTTGGAAGCGGTCGACTTTGAGTGTACGGAATCGGACAAAATCTCGAGAATACGCTTCCAGCGGGCGCAACGACCGAAATCCTTTTGCTCAATCGCCTTTTCTGCCTTCATTGCGGCATAGATAGGCGCCTCGGCGCCAAACTCCTTGACCAGCCAGTGCGCTTCCTGTCTGGCGCGGCGTTCATCCTCGTCAAGCATGGTTTTCGGCCTCCGAACCTTCGATGCCCACCGCAATGCAACTGCCGATGACGAGGACGGCGCCGGCAATGGCCGTCATCGTCAGCCTTTCGCCCGAGAGCGTCAGCAATAGGGTCGAGGCGATCGGCGTGAGATAGGCGACGACCGCGACCTTGCCGCCCTGGTCAAACTTTAGCGCCCTCGACCAGAAATAGTAACCGAGGCCCATCGGGCCGGCGCCGAGATAGAGCCCGGCCAATAGGTATGGTCCGAAATCCCAGGCAACACCGTCATGGACGCACCACAGGAATGTCAGCGCCACGCCGACCAGCGCCGAAGGCAGCAGGAGGCGATCGGGCGACGTAGCAAGACGGCCAACGACGATCGAATAGAAGGCCATGCACAGCGCCGACCCGAAGGCGGCGAGATAGCCGGCGAGATTGCCCTGGAACCACGACTGCTCACGCCCGCCCGAAATCACCATCGCAACGCCGACGAAGCCGAGCGCGGCGGTGAAGCCGAGCAGCGCCGGACGCCGCGGCCTGTCGAGCACGATAATCGCCGCCGCGACCATCAGCGGCCAGGTGTAGGCGACAAGATTGGCCTCGATGACCGGCATCGAAGCGAAGGCGACATATTGCAGGACCATGGTGCCGACAAGGCCGATGATGCCGACGGCGAACGGCACCAGAGCAGCACTCACCCCCGCCCCGCCATCTTGCGGCATCCGTCGCCTGCCGCCATCCCGGCCGATCAGCCGGATCAAGGCAAAGACCAGGGCGGCACCAATAAATTGCAGGAACTGCACCTGCGACACAGGGTGGCTTGCGAGCAGGGATTTGCCGACCAGTGCATTGGTCGCCCACAGCGCGACCGCGCCGGTGGCGAAGACCAGCGCGAATCTCGACCCCGACCCGCCCAGAGCGGATCGGTACAGGAGCCTATCCTCTTGTTTGACCATGATCTGCTCCGAAATCGAAGGTCAGCTCAGCAAAAACCGGTTCCCGCCCTTGGCTTGCTTACCATGATTCCCGTGCTCCGCCCGGCACAGCCGCATCGACCGGCTGCGGCACGGGGCGTTCCTCCTCGTGGCGCCGGTAGGCCGGCAACTGGTTGGTCCACACATCCTCGGCCAGCTCGTTGACCCATTCGCGATCCCGGTCATTATCGGCGGCGAGGTAGAACATGCGGTTGTCGTCGACATAGGGCTTGGACACCGAGCGCTGGTTGAGCACCAGCGTGACGCGCTCGCCGAGCTGGATGGGCGCTGTGCGGTGGAGCACGCCGAGGAACTGGCCGAGCGTGGCGTAGCTCATCTTGTGGTCGATGCGCATGACGCGGTTGCGCGGGATCTCGCGGCCGGATTCGAGGATGGCGCGGCCTGTCTCGCTATCATCGCAATAGATTTCGAGATGGCCGCCGACCAGCGGATCGCTGATCGACAGCGGAATCAGCTCGGTGACCGGGACGCCGTCGCAATGCCAATCGACGGCGCCATCCCGGGGATTCATGAAGGTGACGGTCGAGCCGACGATCGACAGCGGATAGGGTTCCAGCTTGGTGCCCATCATGTCGGAGAGCCGCTCCAGGCGCAGTTTGTCGTGCAGCAATTCCTTGATTTCGGGGATGAAGCGGTCGGCGCCAGTGATGAAGGTGAGGTCGAGGTGCTTGTGCACGGCGTGGCTGGCCTTGAGCTTCAGCGCGGCCTCCTCGATGGCGGCAAGCAGCACCGGGTCGTAACCGTGACGATACTGCGCGACGCCGAAACTAGACACTTTCCAGGCCGTCTCGTGGCCGATGATGGCTTCACGGCTCATCGCATAGCGCAATTCCGGGATGGTATGTGCGTTCATTGTACTTCTCCAGGATTGGGGACAACACTTGAACGACAGTCAATTAAATTAGCACCCCCTGTAAAATTAGGAATGCTGGTGCTACCCTAAGCCCAGCTTAAGGTCGAAACCGTGCGTCTGCTCAGTCAGGTCAACCTCAATTCGCTGAAAATCGTGGAGAGTGCCGCGAGGCACCGAAATTTCACACGCGCCGGCGAAGAGCAGTTCATCACCGCCTCCGCAGTCAGCCAACGCGTCAAGAGCCTCGAGGACCAGCTCCGCTTCAAGATCTTCCAGCGTGGCGGCAATGCCGTGTCACTGACACCTGAGGGCGAGACCTATGTGTCGCGCGTACGCGAAGCTTTGGAGCGGATCGTGGCGGCAAGCATGGAGGCGACCGGACAGTCGCAGGCGCATGTGCTGAAGATTTCGGTGCTGCCGACCTTCGCGGCACGCTGGCTGTTTCCGCGCCTGCCGTCGTTCCAGCAGCAATATCCTGATATCGAGATGCGGGTCTCGACCTCGTATGCCACGCATGAGTTCGCGGCGTCGGATTTCGACCTCGAAATCCGCTATGGCGACGGCCACTTCCCCGACCTGAAGGCAGATCTTCTGTTCAAGGAGGATCTGACGCCGGTATGCAGCCGCAAGCTGTTCCACGAAATCCTCGGCGACAAGCCCTTGTCCAAGGTGACGCCGGAGGATTTGCAGCATTTCACGCTGCTGCATTCCGACACCTGCACCCAGAACTGGCAGTCGTGGCTGGGCTTTGCCGGTGCCAGCTTCGTGCTCGGCGAGACCAAAAGCATCTATTTCGATTCCTGCATGATGTCCTACGAGGCGGCCAATGCCGGCATGGGCTTTGCGGTGGCCAACCGCGCCTATATGGCCAGCGACATCCGCGCCGAGCGGCTGGTGGCGCCGTTCGCGGTACACCATCCCAATACCGCCGGCTGGTATTTCGTCAGCCCCGACACGGCGCTGGCGGCACGCAAGGTGGTGCTGTTCAAGCAATGGGTGATCGCCGAAGCGGCACTGACGCAACGCCAGCTGGACATCGAGATGAGCGGCGAACGCCAGCAGTAAATTGTTCCATTCTCGCGATGCCCGTTTGCAACGGTTAGGCATCCGTACGCAATCGTACAATGACGCAAGGGAAAGACTCAGCTATCGTTGTGCGTGCGGCGGGCCTGATTTCCCGCTTGGCCGGCGCTTTCAGCTTCCTCCCAAGCAGCGCCGGCCTTCTTCTGTGTACTTGTCTTGCAATGCGCGCTTGCCGTACTCTCGGCTTCAGGCAATCGGTTCCGATTGGGTTCACCTGAAGAGAGCTGATTGATGATCGACGACATCGAGCGCGACGGTTTCGCTGGCCCGTTTTCCGGTCCTGAGCCGCAAAGAATGTGCCCGGCTTCTTCCCAGGCTGATCAAGGAACGCCAGAAGAAAAGGTGTGAAGCAAAGCGTCCGCCGTCGCCAACCGTCACTACTACAAGATCGCCAGCGACCCGCGCATCCTCCAGCTGGTACGTCCGGTCCTCGGCGAAGACATCATCCTGTGGGCCGCGCATCTCGTGATCAGGCGTCCGGACACGGAGCATCCGTTTCACTGCGATGTCGAATCGTGCTCGGCCGACGGCGGCTTCCTGACCGTGTGGCTGGGCCTGGAGAACACAAATTCCGCGTCGGGCCTTAAGTTCGTCAGGGGTTCGCACCGCTATGGCGCCACTGTTCAGGAGATCAAAGCCACGCTTGGCATCAACGCGGCGGAAAATTCCGATGCGGCTGTGCTCGATGCGGCGCGGACTTTTGCTCAAGACGCGACGATCGTTCAGCCCGAGGTTTCCGACGGTGCCGCACTGGTCTTCGATGGCAGGGCCTGGCACGGCTCGCATAACCCATTCGCGACCACACGCGTCGCCTTGCTGTTGCAATATGCCCGAGCCGACCGTCCGGCTGAAGCCTTCGATAGGCCGTTCCGGTTCAAGACGGAGCCAAGGCCGCCGGTGCTGGTGGTTTCCGGCCGCTCGCCGATCGGCGTCAACCAGATCGCCAGGCCACCAGGCACGCGCCGGATTGCCGCGATACCGAACGCTGCGTTCGATCTGCCTGAATTGCCGGCCAAGCCGGTGGCACATTTCGCCTCGATGCCGCACTTTCGCGGCCGCACGGCAAAGATCGAATTCATGGACGCGCATTCATCAGTACTTGCGCCCGGCGCCTCGCCTCATCCGCTGCACATCCATGTGGAAGAAGAGATCCTCATCGTCGTTTCAGGGCAAGCCGAGTTGATGACCGCCGACGATGTCGGCTCTGAGAGCGTTCGGCGCGAGACAATGAACGCCGGCGATTTCGCCTATTACCCCGCCTTGCAGCCGCACACGCTGGTCAACGCCAGCGACGGACCGGTGCTCTACACGATGCTGAAATGGCGCAACCAGCGAGGCCATGCACCGGACGACGCGTCGAAGATGGCCTTCGTGCGAGCCTCAGACACGCTGTTTGCCGCGGCGGATCCCGGCAACCGCAATCGCGGAACACTCCTCAACACGAGGACCAGATGGCTCGATCGCCTGCACTGTCATGTCTCGATCGTGGCGCCTGGCGTCGGCTATGCGCCCCACGCCGACCGCTACGACGTGGCCATCGTCGTGTTTTCCGGTGCGATTGAAACGCTGGGCAAGACGATTTCGGCTCCCGCACTGCTTTATCACCCTGCCCGTGCAGTGCATGGGTTGAAGTCCATCGGCGCCGAACCCGCGCGTTACCTCGTCTTCGAACTGGACAAGGCCGCATCGCGCTGGTCCGCCCTGATCCACGCCGGCCGAAATCTGCTGGGGCGGTGAAGATCTTGCCGATGGAAGAGCAGTCGGTCTATTTATTGCGCCGGTGGCGTGCCGGGCTGATCGCCACCCGTCATCGACTTCGGCACCGGATTCTTGTCGACCTGTGGATTCTGGTCGACGGGCGCCTTGGTCGGCGGGATGTTATTGTCGCAGGCAGCGAGCGCGAGCCCTGCCGCCAGGGCCAGCAGTATCGGAAGCTTCTTCATGACAACCTCCTCTCGTTTGCCCCTTTCATCAGGGGCAAACGATGCGGTGCCGGTTTGGTTGCACGGCAAGCCGGGCCGGGAGGACCCGGCGGAACAAAATGCCCTCTCCCCGGTTGGTCCGCGAAGGAGTATCTGATCATATCCGTCTGCTGATTGTTGGCCTGTTCGCCTATGCGACTTATCGCTTCACCAAAAAGGTCATCGACGACGTGCCGGATGATTTCGATCCGTTGCCGATGCCCGGCGACGAGCGCCGTGCGCTGCGGCGCCAGTCGGCCGCGATGGGTGTGGAGCCGCGGCGGTAGCAGAACCTGGTTCCTTGCCCCCACGAGAGTGGGGAGAGGAAGGCGCTGCGAAAACGTTGCGAACAAAGCAGAAACGATGCTTGATGGGCGATGAACCTCGCCGCCCGTGATTCGACCTTCCAGCCCGCCTATCTCGCCAAGCTGAACGACCAGCAGCGGCAGGCGGTTGAGCATGGCGACGGCATGGTGGCCGCGCCGCTGCTGGTGATCGCCGGCGCCGGGTCTGGCAAGACCAACACGCTCGCCCATCGCGTCGCGCATCTCATTGTCAAAGGCGCCGACCCGCGCCGCATCCTGTTGATGACGTTTTCGCGGCGCGCGGCCGCCGAGATGGCCAAGCGGGTCGAGCGCATCGCCGGCGAGGTGCTGGGGCGCGACGCCGCCATCATCACCGACGCGCTCACCTGGGCCGGCACCTTCCATGGCATAGGCGCCCGGCTGTTGCGCGACTATGCGCTGGAGATCGGCCTCGATCCGGCCTTCACCATCCATGACCGCGAGGATTCCGCCGACCTGATGAACCTCGCCCGCCACGAGCTCGGGTTCTCGAAGACAGAAAGCCGTTTTCCTACCAAGGGTACCTGCCTTGCGATCTATTCGCGAGCCGTCAATGCGCAGGCGCCGCTCGGCGAGGTGCTTGGTTCGGCGTTTCCCTGGTGCGCCGGCTGGGCAGAACAGCTGAAGACGCTGTTCGCCGGGTATGTCGAGGCCAAGCAGGCGCAGAACGTGCTCGATTACGACGACCTGCTGCTCTACTGGGCGCAGATGGCCGCCGAGCCGGAGATCGCGGCGCATCTCAGCGCGCGGTTCGACCATGTGCTGGTCGACGAATACCAGGACACCAACCGGCTGCAGGCGTCGATCCTGACCGCGCTGAAGCCCGACGGCTCCGGGTTGACCGTGGTCGGCGACGACGCGCAGTCGATCTATTCCTTCCGCGCGGCGGAAGTGCGCAACATCCTCGATTTCCCAAAACAGTTCGCTCAAGCAGCCGCGATCATCACGCTGGAGCGCAACTACCGCTCGACCGAGACCATTCTGGCCGCCGCCAATGCGGTGATCTCCCAAGCATCGGAGCGCTTCACCAAGAACCTGTGGACCGAGCGCAAATCCTCGCAGAAGCCGAAACTGGTCAGCGTGCGCGACGAGGCCGAGCAGGCCAACTATGTCTGCCAGGCGATCCTGGCCGAGCGCGAGGCCGGCACGGTGCTGAAATCGCAGGCGGTGCTGTTTCGCGCCTCGCATCACAGCGGGCCGCTGGAGATTGAACTGACGCGCCGCAACATCCCCTTCGTCAAGTTCGGCGGGCTGAAATTCCTCGACGCCGCCCATATCAAGGACATGCTGGCGATGTTGCGCTTTGCCGAGAACCCGCGCGACCGCGTCGCCGGTTTTCGCGTGCTGCAGCTTCTGCCCGGCATCGGCCCATCGGCGGCCTCGCAGATCGTCGAGACCATGGCGACGTCGCTCGATGAAGCGATGGGGCTCGCCCGCTACCGGCCGCCGCAGCGCGCGGCGGACGACTGGCCGGCCTTCATCACGCTCTATTCTGGCTTGCGGGCCGGCGCGAAATGGCCTGCCGATCTCGAACAGGTCCGGCTCTGGTACGAGCCGCATCTGGAGCGCATCCACGAGGATGCGACGACGCGGCGGGCCGACCTTCTGCAGCTCGAGCAGATCGCTTCCGGATACGCATCGCGCGAGCGCTTCCTCACCGAGCTGACGCTCGATCCGCCGGACGCGACCAGCGACCAGGCCGGGCCGCCGCATCGCGACGAGGATTATCTCATCCTGTCGACCATCCATTCGGCCAAGGGCCAGGAGTGGAAGAACGTCTTCGTGCTCAATTCCGTCGACGGCTGCATTCCGGCCGATCTCGGCGTCGGCACCAAGGAGGATATCGAGGAGGAGCGCCGCCTGTTCTATGTGGCGATGACGCGGGCCAGGGACAGCCTGCATCTGGTCATGCCGCAGCGCTTCTTCGTCCATGGCCAGGCGGCGCGCGGCGACCGCCACGTCTATGCCTCGCGCACCCGCTTCATCCCGGCCTCGATCCTTTCCGCCTTCGAACAGACGGCGTGGGCGAGCGTCCAGGCCAGGGACGATCCGCGACGTCAGCCGCAGGTGCGCGTCGACCTCGGCGCGCGCATGCGCGGCATGTGGAAATAGACTGCGGCTCCCACTGCCGGCAACCAAAGACCGCGCCTTGCGTTAATCCGCGTTCATGCGGAGCACGACAATGGAACCCGTAGTGGCGACGGCAATGATCCTGCTTTCATGCAGTCCGGACATGGTTTTCTGTCACCCGGCTCAGACACAGCCCGTCGTCTATCCGGGAATCGCCGCGTGCACCGCCGCCCTGCCCCGCAGGCTGCAAGGCACCGGCATGATCGGCCGATGCCGGGCGGTCGACGCGGCGACACTGATGCCCGGGCAGAGGGTTGCCACGGTTCGCGTCACGCGAGGGACCGGCCCCGATGCCGTTTCCACCGACTATCTGGTCCTCCACGCCCCCGACGAGACGGACTGATCCGATCTCCTTCCCCCCTCGATCAATGCCCTTTCCTGGCATGCGTCAGGGACTTTGGCGGTTGATCGCGATGGAACCATCGGCCGCCGGATGGATTTCGGTTGGCAAAGCCTAATGCAAAGGAGGCTGAGATGAGAAAGCTGATCCTCGCAACCATGCTCGCCATGGCCACGCTGGCGCCGACGGCGGTTCCGGTGCAGGCGGCAAGCGTGACGATCACCACCGATGACGGCTGGGGCCGCGATCGTGACAAATACCAATGGCGCCGCCATCATATGCGCCAGTACGCCATGCGCGATGATGACCGGCGCTACTGGCGCCATCATCGCGACTGCGGCGTGAGGGAGCACAAGCGCTGGCATCACAACCGCCTGGTCATCAAGAGGGTCTGGAGCTGCGGCTTGCACAAAGGCTGGGACTAAGACCGGTTGGTACCGCTCGCGCCGTGACCCCGGCGCGTAGCGGATGCCTGAGAGCTGCATTGCCATCCGCCAAAGGGAGGCAGGGATGCGTTTCGTACCATCCGCCATGAGTTGGCGGCAGAGATTGGGGCAACTCGCCGGGAGGCTGTTCGTCAATGTCGTTGCCGCCCTTATCGCCGGCATCGCTATCCTGTTTCTCGTGATGTCAGCGCATTTTGAGGCGCCGACATTCGCTCCGGGCCAGATCACGACGACCGCTTCCGTTCCATAGGCCCTTCCGGGAAGATCCCTCTCTCACCCCCGATAGCGTAGAGCCTCGACCAGCACCGAAAAGGCCGGCGAGGACTGGCGGCGGCTTGGATAGTAGAGGTGGTAGCCGGGAAAGGGCGGGCACCAGTCGGCGAGCACCCGCACCAGCCGTCCGTCGGCTAGCTGGTCCTTCACTTGATCCTCCGGCAGATAGGCCAGGCCGAGACCGGCCAGCACCGCGTGCATCCGCAACCCGATATTGTTGAACACAAGCTGTCCTTCGACCCGCACCTTCAGTTCGCGGCCGTCCTTCTCGAATTCCCAGGCATAGAGGCCGCCGTAAGTCGGCAGCCGCAGATTGATGCAGTTGTGCTCCATAAGACCCTGCGGCGTACGCGGCCGCTTGTGGCGCGCGAAATAGGCTGGCGCGCCGACCACGGCCATGCGCATGTCCGGCCCGATGCGCACCGCGATCATATCCTTCGCGACCTGCTCGCCGAGGCGGACGCCGGCAACGTAGCGCTCGGCGACAATGTCGGTCAGCCCATAGTCGATGATGATCTCCGCATTGATGTCCGGATAGTCGGGCAGCAGCTTTGCCAGAGCCGGCCACAGAATGGTCTCGGCCGAATGCTCGCCGGCGGTGATGCGCAACGTGCCGGCGGGCTTGTCGCGAAACGCACTCAGCGCGGCAAGTGCGGTGTCGATCTCCTCGAAGCGCGGGCCGATGGTGTTGATCAGCCGTTCGCCGGCCTCGGTCGGCGAGACGCTACGCGTCGTGCGGGTGAGCAGGCGAAGACCCAGCCGCTCTTCCAAAGCACGCATGGTGTGGCTGAGCGCCGATTGCGAAACGCCGAGCTGGGCAGCGGCCTTGGTGAAGCTGCGCTCGCGCGCCACGGCCAGAAAGGCGAGCAGATCGTTGAGGTTTTCGCGCGGCATATATGAATCATCCTCATAAGTTCATGCGCATTATACCACCTAATCCTTCGCCGCCGCAGCCGCTACATCGTGCCCATTAAGACGAGGCGGGATCGCGCTCGATCAAGCGAAGGACACCGGTAATGAACATCACCAGAAACGGCTCGCAGCCATCGGCCAAGGGACCGGCCGACTATTTCACCGGGACCGTGCGCATCGATGCGCCTTTCAAGGGCAGCGACGCCGCCCGCGTCGGCGGCGCCACCGTCACTTTCGAGCCCGGCGCGCGCACCGCCTGGCACTCGCACCCGCTGGGACAGACGCTGATCGTCATTGCCGGCACAGGCTCGGCACAGCGCGAAGGCGGCCCGATCGAGGAGATTCGCGCCGGCGACATCGTCTGGTTCGCACCTGAGGAAAAGCATTGGCACGGCGCGTCGCCGACCACCGCCATAACCCATATCGCCATCGCCGAAGCGCTCGACGGCAAGGTCGTCGACTGGATGGAGAAGGTCAGCGACGAGCAATACCGGCGCTGATCAGGGCTCGAGCATTCAGGCAGGGAAATCATGTCCACCATCAAAACCACGGCCGGGCCGAACAAGACGGCGATCCTTGCGATCATCCTCGTCAGCTATGTGATGATCGTGCTCGACATTTCGGTCGTGCTGACCGGATTGCCGAAGATCCAGCAGGAGCTGCATTTCACCAGTGCCGAACTATCCTGGGTGCAAAGCGCCTATACGCTGACCTTCGGCGGCTTGCTGCTGATCGGCGCCCGCGCCGGCGATATCCTTGGCCGCCGCATGATGCTGATCCTGGGTCTGGCGCTGTTCACCGCCGCGTCGCTGGCGATCGGCATGGCGCAGTCGGCATCGTGGATGCTTGCGGCACGCGCCACCCAGGGCATCGGCTCGGCGATCCTGGCGCCTTCGACGCTGGCGCTTTTGCAGACGAATTTCTCCGAAGGCCCCGAGCGCACCCGCGCCGTCTCCTATTACAGCGCCGTTGCCGGCGTGGCTGCCAGTGTCGGCCTGGTCATGGGCGGTGTCTTGGCCGACTGGCTGTCCTGGCGCGTCGGCTTTCTGGTCAACCTGCCGATCGGCATCGCCATGATCGCCGCCACCTTCCGCTATGTGCCGGAAACCGAACGGCAATCCGGCCGGCTCGACATTGCTGGTGCGCTGAGCTCGACGGTCGGCATGAGCGCGCTCGTCTACGGTCTCGTCCGTTCGGCAAGCGCGGGCTGGGGTGATGACCTCACGCTTGCCGCTCTTGCTGTCGCCGGCGTGCTTCTTGTCCTGTTCATCGTCATCCAAAGGCGGGCAGAGCAACCGATCATGCCGCTCAGGCTGTTCGCCAGCCCGGTGCGCTCCGGCGCCTATGCGGCGCGCATGCTGTTCCTCGGCGCGATGATCGGCTTCTTCTTTTTCACCACGCAATATCTGCAGGGCGTGATCGGCTACAGCGCCGCGCTCACCGGCCTCGCATTCCTGCCGGCCACGCTGGTGAACTTCGCCGTGGCGATGACGGTGCCGCAGATGAGCAGGCGGTTCGGCAATGGCCGGCTGCTTGCCGGTGGCCTCACCTTGTCGGTGATCGGCATGGCCTGGCTGAGCCGCATCGCTCCCGACGCATCCTTTGTCAGCGGCATCGCCTTGCCGATGATGCTGATCGGCGCTGGCCAAGGCTTTGCGCTGAGCCCGCTCACCGCCGCCGGCGTCTCCGGCGTTGGTCCCGAGGATGCGGGTGCTGCGTCCGGCGTCGTCAATGTCGCCCACCAGCTCGGCAATTCGCTCGGGCTTGCGGTGCTGGTCGCAGTGTCGGCCTTCGGCGCCGGCGCGCTCGACGGCCGGGACCTGCTTGTCCATGAGGTCACCGCCGCACTCACCGCTGGCTCGATGATGCTGGCGCTGGCGCTCATTCTCGTGCTGGCGCTGATCGTGAGGCCGCGCAAGGCCATTGAGGCCGGCGCCGTCGCGTAACCCAGGAACACAATGATGACGAAGGTTCTCATCCTCGGCGCCAATGGCCAGTTGGCGCGCAACGCCACGCGGGTCTTCCTTGAGACGACCGATGTCACGCTGACGCTCTATCTGCGCCGAGCCCGCAGGCTCGCCAATCCAGATCCGAGACGGGTAGCAATCGTCGAGGGCGATGTGGTTGATGCCGGCGCGCTCAGCGCCGCCATGCAGGGGCAGGACATGGTCTACGCCAACCTTTCCGGTGACATGGCAAGGCAGGCGCGTGCGATCATCGACGCCATGCATGCCGCAGGCTTGAAACGGCTGATCTTCATCAGTTCGATGGGCATCTATGGTGAGGTGCCCGGAGAACACTACCGCAGCATTCTCGACCCCTATCGCGACTCGGCAGCGCTGATCGAGCACTCCGATCTCGACTTCACCATCCTCAGGCCAGGCTGGTTCACGGATGACGAGGAGGTCGACTACCAGATCACGCAAAAAGGTGAAGCGTTTCGGGGGCACGACGTTTCGCTGAACAGCCTGTCGGATCTGATCGTCAGGCTGGCGACGTCGCCCGCACTCCACGTCCGCGCCAGCCTCGGGGTCAGCCGGGCATGACATCCGCCGGCGCAGATACGCCGGCCGCGCCACCGCCTTCACCACAAAAGAACACCATGCAAAAGCGCACACTTGGAAACAAAGGCCTCGAAGTCTCGGCCATCGGCCTCGGCTGCATGGGGATGAGCCAGTCATACGGGCAGCCCATGGAGCCGGCGGATGCCGTCCGCCTGATCCGGGCGGCGTTCGAGCGGGGCATCACCTTCTTCGACACCGCCGAGGTCTATGGACCGTTCACGAATGAGGAGGTCGTCGGTGAGGCGCTGCAGCCAATCCGCGACCAGGTGGTGATCGCCACCAAATTCGGCATCGACATTGCTGGTACCGCCGGACACGACGGTATGGACAGCCGGCCGGAGCATATTCGCGACGTCGTCGAGGCTTCGCTGAAGCGGCTGAGGACCGACCGCATCGACCTCCTCTACCAGCACCGGGTCGATCCGGTCGTGCCTATCGAAGACATCGCGGGCGCGGTGAAGGAGTTGATCCAGCAGGGCAAGGTGAAGCATTTCGGCCTCTCCGAAGCCGGCGTGCGCAACATCCGGCGCGCGCATGCGGTGCAGCCGGTCGCGGCTCTTCAAAGCGAATACTCGCTCTGGTGGCGTGAACCCGAGGAGGCGATCCTGCCGGTGCTTGAGGAATTGGGGATCGGCTTCGTGCCCTTCAGCCCGTTGGGCAAGGGCTTCCTCACCGGCGCCATCACCGCCGACACGACGTTCGACAGCAGCGACTTCCGCAACACCGTGCCGCGCTTTGCAGAGGAGGCCAGGAAGGCGAACCAGGCTCTGGTCGATTCCATCGGCGCGATCGCAGCCGAGAAAAAGGTCACCCCCGCGCAGGTGGCGCTCGCCTGGTTGCTGGCGCAGAAGCCCTGGATCGTTCCGATCCCCGGCACCACCAAGCTTCATCGCCTCGAGGAGAACATTGGATCGTCCACTGTCGCGCTGACCGCGGACGACCTTCGCAAGATCGAGAACGCGGTCTCGGCGATTGCCGTGCAGGGAGAGCGCTATTCCCCGCAACAGGCGGCAAGGATCGATCGCTGAGCGCGACGAAAAATCGGAAAGAAAGATCATGACACAAGGTATCGAGAACAAGGTCGTCGTCATCACCGGCGCCAGCAGCGGGCTCGGCGAGGCGACTGCCCACCTGCTTGCCAGTCAAGGCGCCAGGCTGGTGCTCGGCGCGCGGCGTCTGGACAGGTTGCAGGCGCTTGCGGGCGAGCTTTCACTCGGCAAGGACGCCGTCTTGAAGACCGATGTGACCGACGTCGATCAGGTCCGGCGTCTCGTCGACCAAGCGGTGAAGACGCATGGCCGCATCGATGTCATCATCAACAATGCCGGCCTGATGCCACACCCGCCGCTGGAGCGCGGCAAGATCGAGGATTGGGACCGCATGATCGACGTCAACATCAAGGGCGTTCTCTACGGCATCGCCGCAGCTCTCGCACATGAAGGCGCAGAAGAGCGGCCACATCATCAACGTGTCCTCCGTCGCCGGTCACAAGGTCGGTCCGGGCGGCGCGGTCTATGCCGCGACCAAGCATGCGGTGCGCGTCATCTCCGAAGGATTGCGGCAGGAGGTGAAGCCCTACAACATCCGCTCCACCATCATCTCGCCCGGCGCGGTGGCAACGGAGCTGCCTGAGAGCGTCACCGAAGCCGACGTCGCGCAAGGGGCGCGCGAACTGTACGAGCGGTGGGCCATTCCGGCCAGTTCCTTCGCCAGCATGGTGGCCTTCGCCATGAGCCAGCCGGAAGAGGTCGACGTCAACGAGATCCTATTTCGGCCGACACGGCAGGATTATTGAGGAGGGGGATAAGGAAATATGGCAGTAGGGCAGTAGGGGAATAGAAAATGGTGGGAACCGCCAATCCTACTGCCTACTGCCCTACTGCCCTACTGCCCTACTGCCTTCCCTTAAAAATGGCTCCTGGCCATGGAACCTCATGCCACCCTCCGCGTTCTCTGGCGTTCGACCCCAACCGGAAGAGCGGCGACCGCCGCCTTTTTCGTCCAACCCGAGAGGCCAGAATGCACGACAGGATGTTCTTCACCCCGGTCGCCGTTACCGTCGGCGCCGGCCACAAGCGCATGATCGCGTCGTTGTTCGACATGCACGAATTCCTGACCGAATTCCCGCCGTCGCGCCGCCGCCTAAGCTATGGCGCGGCGGTGAAGGCCTGCGAAGCGGCACGTGCCGGCGATATTTCCCTCGATGCGGCGCGCGATGCGCTGATCAGCTTCGCGGTGACCGCTGGCGTGCTCTGGCCGGCCGCCCAGCCCGCCGTCTCGGTCAAGCCGGTCGCGCGCGGTTTTGGCGGCTACGCCGCCTGATAGCGGGATGCTGTCCCGCCGGCGTCAGCGGGAACTGAGTGTCAAAGGATCGTTGTTCAGTGGACGGTCGCGGCGTCGCCGACCGCCGGACCGCGCAGCCCGGTCGTTTCGAAGCTGACCTGATCGCGGCCGTTCGACTTGGCCTTGTAGAGGTGCTCGTCGGCCACCCGGAACATGTCGGCATAGGTGGTCGGGCCGCTGAAGGCGATGCCGCCTATGCTCACGGAAAGCGGGCAAGGCCGCCCGCCTGGAGCAAATTCCACCTCGCGGATCCGCCGCCTTATGCCCTCGGCGACCAGCCAGGACTGCGAGGGGTCGGCGCCGGGAAGAAAGACCGCGAATTCCTCGCCACCAATGCGGCCGACGATGTCTGCGCCGCGCAGCTGATCCTGGATCGTCTTGGCGATCAGTTTCAGCGCCTGATCGCCGCAATCGTGTCCGAGGCGATCGTTGATGGTCTTGAAGTGATCGGCGTCGACGATCAGGAACGCACCGGCATTGACGACCGCCTGGCTGCGGGCCTGATCGAGATAGGCTTCGACGAGCATCGAGAATGCGCCACGGTTGAACACCGCCGTCAGGCTGTCGGTGGCCGCGACGATGCTCAGTTCCTTCTGGGCGATGGCCAACTGGCGCATCTTGAACATCAGGAAGAAGAAAAACGATCCCGCCAGCACCAGCGGCAGGAACAGGTCGGTCAATTGCGCGTGCCACAGCGCTTCGGGCGACAGATGGGGGAAATTGAAGGAATCGACGAAGAACGCAGCGCCAATGCAGATCGCCGTGCCGACGACCGTCACCACGATAACCCTGCCCCAGCTTGTCGGGGACAAATCGATCCTCATGCCATTGCTCCCACTACGTCAGATCATCCTGATGCGGGAAGGCAAATGAAGTCCTAAGATCGGAGTTGCAATCCGAACATGGTTAAACTTTCCCCGCAAAGACACTAATGTTCTATGCGCTAATATTTATTGGCCGGAGCGGTGCAAAGGCCCGCCATCTGCGTGGCGGGCCTTCAGACTGGCCGGAGGTTCTCGACAACGCGTGGCCTGTTCGAAAGCTGCGTCGGGGCCACGCGGTAAGAGTGTGCCGCAGAAGCCTCACGGCCGGTCGACACTCCCCGCGATCGGCTGGTCGACACTCCCGCCGATCCAGTGCGGAGCGGGTGCGCGGGACGCACGAGCGCCGTCGCAAAAAATTCCTTCCGCACCCGGTCCCCGGCGAGATCGGTTTCGCCGGGGACCGGCGTTCGGGATCCGGCGTTACCGGCGCGAAATCAGCAGGCAGAGCTGCCGCAGTTCGCGGTCATAGGTGCCTTCGCTGCTCAGCACGTCGACGCAGCGCTTCTTCATCCGCGTCAGCTGGCTGGTCGACATCTGAGCGACGACGCCGGGCAGACCCAGTGTGCCGGGAGTTGCCGGAGTGCCGGGGGTGCTAGGAATGCCAACCCCGGTGCCGACACCGACATTGGCGCTCGTGCCGCCGAGCGTCGTTCCCAGCGCTCCATTGACCCCATTGCCGGTGCCCAGGGATGCATTGGTCCCTACGCCGTTGGTCCCGCCCAGGGACGCCGTAGCCGCGGCACCACCGTCACCAATGGTGGCGTCGGCATTGGCGGCCCCCGAGCCGCCGATCGAAGCGTTGGCGCTGGTGCTGCTGCCGCCGAAGGAAGCGTCTGCGTTGGCCCCATTGGCGCCGCCCACATTACCGTTGGCTGAATTGCCGCCGATGGAAACGCCGCCAAGGCCACCAAGGCCAACCTCAGCCGCATTTCCAGGAGCGGCGAGAATAACGACAATCGCTCCACTTGCAAAAGTTCCAGCGATTCTCCGAACGATACTAGGCATGACACTCTCCTTTGTTGCCATCCAGTTCCTGCACCGCAATTTCTTGGAACAAATCCGTTATATTGCTCATGCAGCAAGGGCTACGCTTGGAGATGCACTTCAGTTTCAACGCTCTTTCTTTTTCCATGAATCTTAGTTTTTGAATATTTCATTGCTACGCTAAAACAAGGCGCGCTTTATTCTAAAACTTTAGAAATTCCTAATATAAGACAATCTGATCCCGAAATCAGGCGTAGGCACGGCCTTCCTCGCTGCGCTGGAACAACACCAGGTCGAGCGGCACGGAAGGCCGGCCGAGCACAGTCAGGATCATATGCGCCTGGCCGCGGTGATGGGTCTGATGGTTGAAGAAGTGGCTGAGCGCCGGCGCCAGCCGCTGCGAGACAGTGCGCATCTCGGTAAGCGTCATGTAGGAGAAGCGGCCGGCGATCGCCTTGTCACTCATGCCGCCGACCCAGTCGATGATCCTCTTGTCCTCCGCTTCGCGTGCCAGGCTGAGGACAGACAGGGCGCGGTGGATGATCGTGTCGGTCCTCGAAGGTGCATCGCCCTCGCCGGTGAAGCGCTTCATCCAGACACGATCGGCGGCAAGAAGATGGTTGAGCGTGCCCGCCATCGAGCCGAAGAAGGCGCCGACATCCCTTTCGAATTCTTCGTCGACGAGATCGGCGGCGGCCTCGTAGATGCGTCCATTGGCCCATTGATTGTAGGCCGCGAACATCATGAAATGCTGTTTCATCTTTCCGGCCTCGCTCGCATCGAATTCCGGCCTACCTAAACCCTTGGAAGATTCGCGCCAATGACCATTCTGTTCTATGACCTCGTCGGACGCGATTCTGCCCGCCCGTTCAGCCCGCATTGCTGGAAGATCGCGATGGCGCTCGCCCACAAGGGGCTCACCAGTTCCAGCGTGCCGACGCGTTTCCTCGAAGTGCCCAACGTCGAGGGCGGTATTTCGAAGCTCGTTCCGGTGATCCGCGATGGCGAGAAGGTGATCGCTGATTCCTTCGCCATCGCGCTCTATCTCGACGAGACCTATCCGGAGCGGCCGACCTTGTTTTCCGGCGACGGCGGCAAGGCGATGGCACGCTTCATCGAACGCTGGTCGCAGTTGACCATCCATCCCTACATCAACACCGTGGCGGTCATGGACCTGCACGCCATGCAGGACGAGCCGAATGCCGCCTATTTCCGGCAGAACCGCGAGCAGCGCTTCGGCAAGCGGCTGGAAGAGGTGGTGGCTGGCCGCGACGCCGGACTAAACGCATTCCGCGCCTCGCTGGAGCCATTGCGCTCGATGCTCGGCTACCAGCCTTTCATTGGCGGCGCCTCGCCCCTTTTTGCCGACTACATCGCCTTCGGCGCGCTGCAATGGGCACGCATCGCCTCGCCCTACCGGCTGCTGGAACATAGCGACATCGTGGCGCAATGGTTCGAACGCTGCCTCGATCTCAATGGCGGCCTCGGCCGCACGGTGGCGGCGGCGGCGTAACCGCCCACCGCTTCCGAAATGCGACAAAGCAGGTGCGCTTGCGTCGCTTTGCACGCCTCATCGCTGCCTTGATCGAGGCCAAGAAGCAGCGGGTGAATCCGGGCGACCGCAACGAAGGCAATATAGCAGCATGACCTCAGGTCCGGATTTCTCCGACGACTTTCGCACCGGGCTGGAAACGCTGCTGCGCTGGCGCCGCGACGTCAGGCGCTTCAAGCCGACGCCGCTGGCCGAAGGCACGCTGGAGCGGCTGCTCGAGCTTGCCAGCATTGCGCCGTCTGTCGGCCTCAGCCAGCCTTGGCGCTTCGTCGTCGTCGAAAGTCCGGAGCGTCGCAACGCCGTGAAACGCTGCTTCGAGCGCTGCAACGCCGAGGCGCTGGCATACTTCTCGGGCGAGCGCGCGGCGCTCTACGCGCGCCTGAAGCTCGCCGGGCTTGCCGAGGCGCCCTGCCAGTTCGCGGTCTTCGCCGACCGCACAACGGGGCAAGGCCACGGCCTGGGCCGCCTGACGATGCCGGCGACGATTGACTATTCTGCGGTGATGGCGGTGCACACGCTGTGGCTTGCAGCACGCGCGGAAGGCATCGGCGTCGGCTGGGTCTCGATCCTCGATCCAGCCGAGATGACCGAGATCCTCGACACGCCGCCCGAATGGACGCTGATCGGCTATTTCTGCGTCGGCTATCCGAGCGAGGAGCACGACGTGCCGACGCTGCAGCGCGAGGGCTGGGAGCAGCGGCGGCCGCCGGTGATGATCAGGCGCTAAGTGAAAAAAGCTGCCCATGGTTTGGGGCTGGAGCTCCAGCTTCGACGGCGGAACAACCGCGGGCCTTGATCGACCCTACCACTAGCTGGCCGCCGGCTCAAAGCGCTGGCTTCAAACGAGGGCTGAAGAGCAGTTTCAGATAGGTCCGGAACAGCATGATTTGCGCCGGCAGTGCACTCGGCTCATTCAACGCCTTGGACAGAACGATACCTCCTTCGGCTACACCCATGACCATATCGGCGAGCGCGTCGATGTCGACCGGCTCGTTGGGGGGTATAACGCCCGGATGTCCTCGAGCATTGCGAGAAATCTGGCACGCCAGCCCAGGATTGCAGAACGATTCAACTCGCGAACCTCGGCGTCGAACATCCTGTCCTGATAGGCGGTCGTGGCGACCAGACACCCGGGGTGGGCGTCCGGCAAATTCTCGAACAGTTCCGCTAGCATTTTCAGGCCGATCAGCATGGCATGCAATGGGTCGTCATTGAGTTCGCCGGCCCTGCCGAACAAGTCGTCGAAAATACGATCCTCTTCCTCGATGTAGCGCCTGATCAACGCCTGAGCCAACGCGTTCTTGTCGGCAAAATGGTAGAAAAAGCCGCCCTTGGATATCTCTACGGCCGCGACGATTTCATCGATCGACGTCGCTTCGAAGCCCTTCAGCAGAACAGCGTCCTGGGCGACGTCCATAATGCGCTGTCGCGTCGAACTCCCGCGTATATTTGTGCTCAAGGCATACCCGCTTTCTAGACCATCAGTACAAAATCCTGCGACGGCGGCGGGCGGACATGCCGGCTGCGGCTCTGCAAGACATTGTCTTTAAACAACAATCTTCGATTTGTGATCAGTGTACCGTAAGCCAACTGGTTTTGGAACGCTGGACCGTGGATGTTCTGGGCACACGAAACCACGAACTAGACGGCGCATCCGCTGGCTGAACTCAATTCGCCGACGCGCCGCAGGAGACAGAACAATGTTCGACAAAACCCGCAGAAACGTACTGGGTGCATCCGTGATCGGTGCAAGTGGCCTGCTGACTGGCATCGCGTCCGGCGCCACTCCGGTGAACCAGCAAAACGATGCCAGTACTGCCCCGGAGCGCGGCCTTGCGCAAGTCACCAATTTTCCACTGATCCAAGCGATTCATGGGCGCCGCTCACGGCGTTTTGCGAAGGGCGCATCCATACCGGACGGTCCTCTTGCCTATACCTCAAAAAAACTTGCGGCGCCAATCACCGAGATGGAAAAGATGCTGCTCTTGAGCACGGTAGCGGGCAATACGGGATGGGCAAATCTCATTCCGCACAACAAACACTACGCTCCAAAAATGCCGAACTATGCGGGCGCCGCCGGTGGCCGCACATTCCCGTCTTCGGCAGGGTTTCACACGTCGGAGATATTCTTCACCGACGATACCGGGGTCTATTTCCTGCCGACGCGGGACATGGCGTCCATCATGTCGACCGGCGGCGAGACCGACTTGGACGCGTATCTCGGGGCACACCGGTCGCGCATTGTCAAACTGGCGGATCAGCGGCTAAACATCCCGCGCACTCCCGAGCACATGGAGATGCACAACGAGTGGTGTGGCAATGTTGCCGGCAGCACGCTGATCATTCCTGTCGCGGATCTCGCTCAGCACATGGTGCTCACGCTTTGCTACCTCGTTCAGAACGGGGCCTGCGTCTACGACGACGTCAATGGCCGGCCAATCCCAGGGCTCGAAAACTTCGCCGGGCTGGTGGATCTGCAGAATCCGTATCCGCTGACGTTCGTAGAGCAGCTGGCTCTCACCGAAGTCACCGTTGAAACCTCGACGGCCTGCTACGCGGGCGCCCTAATGCTGCAGGCACTTGGTCTCGGTGGCTGGATGTACGATGGCCTCAACCCATTCACGGTTCAGGGCGCCAGCGGTGATCCCGCCGTTCCCGGTCTCGGATTCCGGTTCGACATGATCCCCGGAAAACCACTGCCTCATGTGACCGGACTGCCGGGCGTGTTCGAGGCACACTGCCCGCCGCATTTTCCGGACATGCGCGCCGCTGTGGAAGCGGTGGTCGAGCGCAAGTTCGGTAAGGGCGGGCCGTTCCATGGCGAGACAAAAGGCCCCTACAAGCACTCGGAGATGGTCCGCACCAGCGCCGCGCCGATGGGAGCGGAGTTCGTCGACTGCGTGTCCGCGATGGCCCAGTATATATACGATACCTTCGGCAGATTCCCGGCCACAGTGCCGGCGATCTTCAACCTGATGTATCTCCAAGCGCATCGGCTCGACACAGAGTTCTACGACACGCATTTCGCGCCGGGCGCCTACCTCAGTACGCACGCGGAGCACGACAGCAACTGGGGCTGAGACCCATTCCGCTAGGCCGCCCTTTCGCAGCCTTCAGCCCCGATATCCCGATCAACGCAAAGCGGGGCCGAAGTCGAACCCTTCGGTCGTTGGAAACCCCTATGTCCGGATGGTCAATTTCCCTCTACCACAAGCTCGCGGCGTGTTTCGGGAGGCAGCCAAGATCAAATCTCGATACATGGCCTGAACTCGCGCCACTCAGTTATCTCAATGACCATCAGCTTGATGACATCGGTCTAATCCGCCTTGATGAGCTCGGTCTAATCCGCTTCAGCGGCTCTGAGCGGCACATCCATGAAGACGATATGGGGCAGGAGCTCGTCGGGATACTCGTTGTAGGCGGGGCAGTCGCGGAAGCCGACGGACCTGCACAAAGCGATCGTTTCGATGAGCAAATTGGCGGTGTCGAGTCGCATGAACGCATAGCCGTTGCTTCGCGCGGCATCGATCGATGCGAGGCATAGACGTCGCCCCGTGCCCTGACCGCTTTTCCGAACGAAAATCCGCTTCATGCAGCGCGAGGGCTGGGAGCAGCGGCGGCCGCCGGTGATGATCAGGCGGTAGTGCCGGCTATCTCGCTTCATCCTCTTGGACCAGCCTGACGCAGATTGGATCGCCCTCCTCCATGCGCGCGCATTGCCATTCCGGGCCAAGGCCGAAATCCTGCTTCAGCTGGGGCAGGAACAGCAGGACCAGGGTGATGACGGTGAAAAGAACGGCCACGAAGAGGATGCCGGTGAAGTCGCCGCGTTTGACGTAAGGCCAGTTCATCGCCTTCGGCTCCGCTGCCGCGATGCTCCCCGACCTGGCGCCCAGGTCCGCGTGCAGCCGTCTAATTATCCCGCAAACATCCGGCCTTGGCCAGAAGCCGCCTCCCCTTGGCAAGGACCGAAGCGGCTTGTATAGAGCCCGCCACTCCAATTCCCATTCTCAAAAAGCAAGGACGACCCAATGGCGATCGAACGCACCTTCTCCATGATCAAGCCCGACGCGACGCGGCGCAATCTCACCGGTGCCATCACCCAGATGCTTGAGGATGCCGGCCTGCGCGTCATTGCTTCGCGCCGGGTGTGGATGAGCCGCCGCGAGGCGGAAGGCTTTTATGCCGTGCACAAGGAGCGTCCGTTCTTCGGCGAGCTGGTGGAGTTCATGTCCTCGGCGCCGACCATTGTTCAGGTGCTGGAAGGCGAAAACGCCATTGCCAAGAACCGCGAAGTAATGGGCGCCACCAACCCGGCCAACGCCGCCGAAGGCACCATCCGCAAGGTGCACGCGCTGTCGATCGGCGAGAATTCCGTGCACGGCTCGGACGCGCCGGAGACCGCCGCGCAGGAGATCAAGTACTGGTTCTCCGACACCGAGATCGTCGGCTGAGCCGGCGGACCATGCAGTCAAAAGGCCGGCGTTTCGCCGGCCTTTTTTTCGCCCAGCCCCAGCATCGCTCAGAGGCGGGTGCTGCCTCGGCAGCGCAAAGATCGTCCGACGGTCAGCTCGCGGCGTTGAAGCGCAGGATGTCCTTGCCGTCCTTGTCGGTGATGGTGAGCTTGCCTGCATCGACATGGTAGGAGGCGGCCCTGGCCAGCGCCTCGAACAGCGCCTTCTCCTCGGCCATGACATCAGGCGCGCAGGCCTTGAGGTCGAGCCGATCTCGCTGATGGCGATCGTCGAACCGTCGACCTTCGCGGTGGCGAAATAGACGTTGCAGGGGCCGCTGCCGCCGGCCTTGCCGGCTTCGCTTACCCGGAACGTCGCCTGCGGCTCCGCAATGACGCCGATGCCGTCGATGTATTCGACCAGCCAGCTCTGCCCGAGCAGAGCGCCGGCCGCCTTGTCGTCCGGCGCCACCATCTTCAGCATGATCGTCTGCGGCGCATCGCTCAGCGGGTCGACCTGATGGCGCGTATCGGAGATGAATATCAGCCTGTCTTCGACGGTAATGCGCGCCTGCAGCGCGTAGGTCATGTTCGGGCGGATCACCTGGGGATCGAAGCTGATCTCGAACTTGATCGGCACCTGGCCGGCCGGCGCCGGCTTGCGCTCGCCGATGATCGCCGCCGGCGCATCGGCCAGCGACACGTCGGCAAGCTGGACGGAGAGCACGGCATTGGGCGGCAATGCGATGCGCTCGCGATACATCACCTCGCCCTTCAGGGTCTTTTCGGCGGCATTGGACATTTCCGGCACCGCCAGCATGCCGACGACCAGCGGCACGAAACCAAAGATGAAGAATTCGGCGATCCTGTCGAGCATGACCTTCTCCCTTGCCCAGGCTGACCGATGGCAGCAAATTGGCCAAAGGATTGCGGTCAATGAATGGCTGCGTGAGAGTTTATTTGGACGGCGCCTTCCAGCGGCCGGCGGCCTTGTCGTCGATCTCCTTGGCGTCGACCCAGCCGCCCGCGGAACCGTCGGCATGGTGCTCCTTCTTCCAGAACGGCGCCCGCGACTTCAGGTAGTCCATCAAAAAGTTCGCCGCCTCGAATGCCGCCTGGCGATGCGCGGAAGCCGTCACCACGAGAACGATGTTCTCGCCCGGCCGGACCTTGCCGTGGCGGTGGATGACGGTGAGGCCCTGCAGCGGCCAGCGTTCGATCGCCTCGCCGGCGATGCGGGCGATCTCGGCCTCGGCCATGCCGGGATAATGTTCGAGTTCGAGGGCCGACAGCCGGCCCTGCTCGTCGCGGCAGAGACCGCAGAACGTCACCACGGCGCCGATGTCGGCTCGACCTTCGGTCAGCCTGGCGATCTCGGCGGCGACGTCGAAATCTTCGCGCTGGATGCGCACGACAGGCACCACCACGCCGGACATGGTTTCAGCCCCCGGTCATCGGCGGGAACAGCGCGATCTCCCGCGCGCCGGCGATCTTCTCGCGGTGCTCGACATGTTCCTGGTTGATGGCGACGCGGATCACGTCGGGATATTGCAACGCGTGCTCGTATTCCTCGCCGCGCGACTTCAGCCAGCGCAGAAGGTCGGCGACGGTCTCGATGCCGGCGGGCAGTTCGACATCCTCTTCCGGCTTGCCGATCCGCTCGCGCACCCAGGCGAAATAGATGAGCTTGGTTGCCACGTCACTCGTCCATGATGTGCTTCAGGCCGGCGCGGAAATAGTCATAGCCGGTATAGAGCGTGACCAGGGCGGCGATCCACAGCAGCACCAGCCCGGTCTGCGTGGTCAGCGGGAAGATCTTGTCGCCGGCCGGGCCGGCGAGCAGGAAGGCGATGGCGACCATTTGGATGGTGGTCTTCCATTTGGCCAGTTGAGTCACCGGCACCGACACTTTCAGCGCGGCCAGATATTCGCGCAGTCCCGAGACCAGGATCTCACGGCACAGGATGATGATCGCCGCCCATAGCGACCAGCCGGCGATGCCGGCATGGCGATCGGTGTCGGCGGCTAAAAGCAGCAGGCAGGTGGCGACCAGCAATTTGTCGGCAATCGGGTCGAGCATCTTGCCGATGTTGGAGGTCTGCTTCCAGGCTCGTGCAAAATAGCCGTCGAAGTAATCGGTGATCGAAGCGAGCAGGAAAATGGCCAGAGCCAACCAGCGGGCGAAGTCGCTCGACTTCAGATGGCCCTCAAGGAAAAAACACAGCACGACCAGCGGCACCGCGAGGATGCGGGCGTAGGTGAGCATGTTGGGCAGGTTGAACGCGCGCTGGGCCATATTTTTGGGACTCTTTCTGCCTGCGTACTCAAATCAGAAGCGAATGTGGGGGGTCAACAGAACAATTTCGATTGGCCAGCCGAAAAGACCCGGGCGTATCGAAATTCAGGTCAGGCCGGCTGAATAGCGATACACCTCGTCAACTCTCGTGGAAATGATTGTAGACCAGCTTGGCCACCTGCTCGGAAATGCCGTCGACCTTGACCAGATCCTCGACCGCCGCGCGGCTGACCGCTTTTGCCGTGCCGAAATGCAGGAGCAGCGCGCGCTTGCGGCCGGGGCCGATGCCGCTGATCTCGTCGAGCGGGCTCTTGACCATCTCCTTCTTGCGCCGCGCGCGGTGCGAGCCGATGGCGAAGCGGTGCACCTCGTCGCGCAGCCGCTGGACGAAATAGAGCACGGGATCGCGCACCGGCAGCGAAAACGAGTCCCTGCCCTTGACGAAGAAGCGCTCGCGGCCGGCGTCGCGATCCTGGCCCTTGGCGATGCCGATGGCCACGACGCGGTCCTCGATGCCGAGATCGGACAGGATCTTGCGCACCGCACTCATCTGGCCCTGGCCGCCGTCGATCAGGATGACGTCGGGCCAGGCCGGGAAGCCGCCATAGCCCTCGATGTCTTCTTCCGTCTCGCCCTCGACGTCCGCGCCTCGCGGCGCATCACCATGCTCCTTCAGCAGCCGCGAAAAGCGCCGCTCCATCACCTCGCGCATCATGCCGAAATCGTCGCCCGGCGTGATCTCGGTCGAGCGGATGTTGAACTTCCTGTACTGGTTCTTGACGAACCCTTCCGGCCCGGCGACGACCATGGCGCCGACGGCGTTAGTGCCCATGATGTGCGAATTGTCGTAGACCTCGATGCGCACCGGCGGCTTTGCCATGCCGAAGGTCTCGGCAAAACCTGTCAGCAGCCGCGTCTGCGTCGAGGTTTCGGCCAGCCGGCGGCCCAGCGCCTCGCGCGCATTCTGCAGCGCATTGTCGGTCAGGTCCTTCTTCTCGCCGCGCTGCGGCACGGTGATCGACACCTTGCGGCCGGCGCGGGTGGAGAGCGCCTCCGCCAGAAGCTCCTGCTCCTCGACGCCATGCGACAGAAGAACGGCGCGCGGCGTCGGCTTATCGTCGTAGAACTGCGCCAGGAAAGAACCAAGCACTTCCGATCCCTCCAGCGCCGGATCGGCCTTGGGGAAATAGGCCCGATTGCCCCAGTTCTGGCCGGTGCGGAAGAAGAACACCTGGATGCAGACCTGGCCGCCTTCCTGATGGATGGCGAAGACGTCCGCCTCTTCCACCGTCTGCGGGTTGATGCCCTGGTGGCTCTGCACATGCGACAGCGCCGCCAGCCGGTCGCGATAGATTGCGGCGCGCTCGAAATCGAGGTCTTGAGAGGCCTGCTGCATGGCGCCGGAGATTTCCGTCTTCACCTTCTGGCTGCGGCCCGACAGGAAATCTTTCGCCTCGCTGACCAGCTCCGCATAGTCCTGGTGCGATATCTCGCCGGTGCACGGGGCGGCGCAGCGCTTGATCTGGTAAAGCAGGCAAGGCCGTGTACGGTTCTCGTAGAAGGAGTTAGTGCAGCTTCTCAGCAGGAAGGCGCGCTGCAGCGAATTGATGGTGCGCCCGACGGCGCCGGCCGAGGCGAAGGGGCCGAAATAGTCGCCTTTGCGCGAGCGCGCGCCGCGATGCTTGTAGATGCCGGGCGAGACGTGGTCGCCGGTCAGCAAGATATAGGGAAACGACTTGTCGTCGCGCATCAGCACATTGAATCGCGGCCGCAAGCGCTTGATAAGATTGGCTTCGAGAAGCAGCGCCTCGATCTCGGTGCGGGTGACGACGAACTCCATCGTCGACGTCTCGCGCACCATGCGGCCGATGCGACTGGTGTGGAAGCGCCCCTGCGCGTAGTTGGTCACCCGCTTCTTCAGGCTGCGCGCCTTGCCGACATAGAGCACGTCGCCGGCTGCATTCATCATGCGGTAGACGCCGGGCGCATTGGGCAGCCGCTTGACCAAGGTCTGGATGACCTCAGCTCCGACCATGCCGTCGGCATCGCCGGCATGTGGCGTCCAGTCTATTGCGGTGAAGGCGACGTCGGGTGCGGCCGAGGTGGTTTCCGGCTCGGCGATCTCCTCGGCCGCATCGTCCTCGAGGTCGATCTCGGGCGGCAGATCGTCGGCGGCGCCGCGCTGCTTGTGTTTGTGGTCTGCGGGACTCATTCCACCATGCCTGTCACATCGGGCGTCTGCCATGCAAGATGCTGGCCGCCATCCAGCGCGATCATCTGGCCGGTGATCGAGCGCGCCGCCCAGAGATAGCGGATGGTGGCGCCGAATTCGGGCAATTCAGGGCCGCGCTTCAGGATCAGCCCGTCGACCTGCGCGGCAAAATCGGCGTCCTCCTGGCGCGCGTTCTTCAGCGTCGGTCCGGGGCCGATGGCGTTGACGCGGATGCGCGGCCCGAGCGCCTGCGCCAGCATCTCGGTCTGCCTCCACAGCGTCGACTTCGATAGTGCATAGGAAAAGTACCGCGGCGTCGGCCGCCAGACGCGCTGATCGATGATGTTGACGATCAGCCCCTCCTTGCCCTGCGGCAGCGCGCGGGCGAAGTTCTGCGCCAGGAGCGCGGGGGCTTTCACATGAATGGCGAAGTGGCGGTCCCATACGGCCCAGTCGAAATCCTCGATGCTGTCGTCGACGAACAGGGAGGCGTTGTTGACCAAAAGCGTGACCGGGCCGAGCGCTGCCTCGGCGCGTCCCACGAGGTCGCCGACCGCGCCCATGTCGGTGAGGCCGGCGCCGACCACGGCGGCGCGACCGCCGGCATCCCGGATCCGCGCGGCTAGCGCCTCTGCTGCGGCCAGCGAACCGTTGGCGTGGATGGCGACGGCGAAACCGTGTCTGGCCAGATCCTCGACGATCGCCTTGCCGATCCGTTTTCCCGCACCCGTCACCAGCGCCGTTCCGGCGGCTTCGTTCATCTGTCAATCCTCAATCGCGGCCTCGATTCCGGCCGCCGGCAAATTATGACACGCCCAGGGGTTAAATGCCGTTTCCACCTGGGGCAGGATTGTGGCAAAGCGGCCCGATCGGCGTTTCGGCTCGGCCGAGACTCGGCCAACTGGACCGCAATATAGGACGCTGGACTCCTTGCACCAAGCCGAGTGCAATGCAGCATGGCAAGCGTGCTGACATCTCGCTGTTGCGAAGATGCAACGTCAAGGTTCAGCCTCATTCGCGCCGGGGAATGACCCAAGTTCAGGTTCGCTTCAGCCGCATTTCGACACGACATTTGGAACCGACGAACGCCAGATCCGTTTCACCCCCCGGACGGGTCGATGGCGATCGTGAAAAACAAGCCTGTGTCCTGTGGCTTAAGGAGTAAAGAACAATGCAAGCCAATCTCAAATTCGCACGGCCGCTGGCTGTCGCACTCGGGCTCTTCGCCCTCAGTGGAACCGCCTATGCGGCGGACGTGGTCTCGGAAGAGCCGCCGGCACCGGCCGCCCCGGTTGCTGAACTTCCGGTCGCTTCCTGGGCCGGCCCCTATGCTGGTATCAGCGCCGGCTATGGCTTTAGTGGCCATGCCGATGCCCGTGACGCCGGCGTCGACGTGAAGACCAAGGGCTTCATCGGCGGCGTCTTCGGCGGCTATCAGTGGCAGCAGGAGAACTTCGTGTACGGCGCCGAAGCCGATCTCGGCTACAACGGCGTAAAGGGCGACAGCGACGGCATCGACGCCAAGGGCGGCTTCGAAGGCTCGCTGCGTGCCCGCCTCGGCTATTCCGTGACCCCGGAAATCCTGCTCTACGGCACCGGCGGTCTCGCCGGCAAGAACCAGAAGATCACGGATAGCGTCACCGGCACCGACGACAGCAATGCGATGTTCGGCTGGACCGCCGGCGTCGGCACCGACATCAAGATCACCGACAACGTGTTCGGCCGCGTCGAGTACCGCTACACCGACTACGGCGACAAGGACTTCGGCTCTCTTGGCAACGTCAAGGTCAAGGACAACCGCGTCACCTTCGGCGTCGGTATGAAGTTCTAAGTCGTTCAAGCCACGACACGAAAAGCCGGGCCTCGTGCCCGGCTTTTTTTGTGCCCCGGCGATGCGTTCTTACCTTCTCCCCTTGTGGGAGAAGGTGGCTGAGCGAAGCTCGGTCGGATGAGGGGTGTTGGACGGATCGCTGCGCTGAAGGCATAAGCACTTCGAATCATTTAACTTTCTGAAGTCTCGTTTCTTCCAGCACCCCTCATCCGTCTCGGCGCTGCCCGCCGATCCACCTTCTCCCACAAGGGAAGAAGGGGAAGCCCCCATTTTGCCGTTGCGTCACTCTGCGGCTTATGCCTATAGTTAGTACGTGGCTCGCACGAACAAACATTCCTAATCTGTGGCGACCCGCACTCAAGGCCCCGTAGGGCTCCGTGCGGTCGAGATGCGAGCCGGAACACTCGGTCAAACAGGGGATATGCAACGTGAACCGCTTTCAGACATTCTCGGCCGCGGCATTGGTCGCGGCATGCCTCGCGCCGGCTGCCCACGCCGATGACAAGCTGACGATCGGGATCGTCACCTTCTCGACCTCCGATGTCGACACCAACCAGATGGTCGACACCATGACCAAGGAGGCCCAGTCAAAGGGCTGGACGGTGGAAACACTCAACGCCAATGGCGATCCCTCGCAGGCGATCACCAGCATCAAACAACTGACGACCAAGAAGGTGAACGCCATCATCGTCACCGTCTTCGATTCGACCGGCCTTGCCGCCGGGCTGCAGGCCGCGGCGGATGCGAAGATCCCGGTGCTTTCGGCCGGCGGCGGCATGGCCGACGGCATTGCGCTTTCGGCCAGCACGGGCGCCGCGCCACCGCTGATCGACCTGATGTTGAAGGATGTCGGCGACACCGGCACACTGCTCGACCTCACCTATCACCCCGGCATACCGTGCCGCGAGCGCGCCGATGCCTTCGATGCGGCGGTCAAGGCCAAGCCGGGACTCAAGGCGACCTCGCACGAAATCAGCATCCCGGGTGCTGCCGAATCTTCGCAGGCCGCAACCAGCGCCTGGCTCGCCGCCAATGCCGACGCCAAGGGGCCGTTCGCGATCTTCAATTGCTATGACGACAACGCCATGGGCGCCATCGCGGCGCTGAAGCAGAACGGCCGCAGCGACGTGAAGGTCTATTCGTTCAACGCCACCGCGCCCGCCGTGCAGGCGGTCAAGGATGGAACGATGACCGCCACGCTCGGCGTCGATCTGACCTCGGCCGGCAAGATGCTTGTCGAGCAGATCCCCGACATTCTTGCAGCCGGCGACAAGTGGCAGCCGAAATCCTTCGTGCCGGGCTACACTCTGGTCACCAAGGACAATGTCGACCAGTTCATGAAGGACAATCCGCAGTAAACGCTGCAGATTGACGGTCCGGCCGGGCAAGCCCAGCCGGACCCGATTTCCATCATGAACAGAGCTGTCATGTCCGCTGACCATTCCCTGCCAGAAACCTCCGCTCCGGCGGAGGGCGCCTCGCCGGTCACGCAGGTCGGGTATCTCCCTCCCGGCGCGCGCGACCGGCGGGCGCTTCTGATGCGCCTGCTCGGCACCTATGGCACCATCATCGTGCTCGGCTCGATGGTGCTGATCTTCTCGGTCCTGCAGCCGGGAACCTTTGCGACCATCGGCAATTTCCGCAACATCATCAATGATATGGCGATCGGCACCATTGTCGCGGCCGGCCTCACCGTGCCGCTGGTGGCCGGCGATTTCGACCTCAGCATCGGCTATGTCGCGAGCTTCTGCGGGCTGCTCGTGGTCGGGCTCTTGAGCTATAGCGGCCTGTCGATCCCGCTTGCCATCGTGCTTGTCGTCGGCCTCGGCACACTGATCGGCATCGTCAACGGCATCGTCGTTTCCAAGATCGGCGTGAATGCCTTCATCGCCACGCTCGGCACCGGCACCATCGTCGTCGGCCTGAACTACGCCTATTCCGGCGGTATTCCGCTGCAGCTCACGCAGAGCCGGGAATTCACCAACATCGCCATCGGCCGCATCGCCGGGGTGCCGCATCTGGTCATCATCATGGCCGTGGTGCTGGCGCTGCTGTGGGTGATCCTCAACCGCACCGTGCAGGGCCAGCACATCAAGGCGATCGGCGTGAGTCCGGAGTCGGCGCGCCGCGCCGGCGTCGCCGTCGACCGCAGCCGCATCGTCGCCTTCGCCATCGCCAGCACCTGTGCGGCGATCGGCGGCATGCTGATGGCCTCCAATCTCGGCTCGGGACAGGTGACGGCGGGCGACAGTTTCATGCTGACTTCGTTCTCGGCCGCCTTCCTCGGCTCGGCGGCACTCAGGGAAGGCCAGTTCCACATTCTGGGCACGCTGGTCGGCGTGCTGACGGTCGCGGTCGGCAACAATGGGCTCGCCATGATCGGCGCGCCGATCTTCACCCAGTTCCTGTTCACCGGCTCGCTTCTGGTCGTCGCGGTGGCGCTCGGCGGCATCGGCCGCCGCTACGGAAGGGGGTAGCCATGGGCCAGGCGACGCTGCTTTCGCTCCGCCACATCTGCCGCAGCTTCGGCGGCATCCAGGCGCTCGACAATGTCTCGCTCGACATCGCCAGGGGCGACATCATCGGCCTGGTCGGCGACAATGGTGCCGGCAAGTCGACGCTGATCAAAATCCTTGCCGGTGCGCATGATCCGACCTCCGGCGAGGTGATCCTCGAAGGGCGGCCGCAGAAACTGTCGCCGCCGGCCGAGGCGCAACGCCTCGGCATCGAGACGGTCTATCAGGACCTGTCGCTGATCGGCACCTTTACCGCAGCCGAGAACTTCTTCCTCGGCCGCGAGCTGGCACTTGGCCGCGGTCCGGCGCTGCTGCGCTGGATCCGCCGCAAGTCGATGGGCGACACCGCGATACGAGGCCTCGAGCAGCTCAACATCGACATCCCCGGCGTGCGCAGCAAGCCGGTCGACCGCATGTCAGGCGGCCAGCGCCAGCTGGTGGCGATCGCGCGCGGCGCCTTCTGGGGCCACAAATTGCTGCTGCTCGACGAGCCCACCGCCGCACTTGGCGTGCGCGAATCGCGCGAGGTGCTCGACCTCATCAGGCGGCTCGGCGCCCAGGGGCTGACCATCGTCATGGTCACCCACAATCTCGATCACCTCTGGCAGGTGTGCAACCGCGTGGTGGTGATGCGCCGCGGCCGCAAGGCCGCCGACCTCGCCAGCGCCGCCACCAATATGGAAGACATGGTCGCCTACATCACCGGCGCCAGGGAGGCGATGACGCCTCGCTCGGCCATCGCGGAGGCTGGCGCATGAGCGCGACCGACACGATGACGCTGCGCCGGCTGCTCGCCGACGCGCCCAACCGCTGGGGCCGATGGGGCGCCGACGACGAGATCGGCGCGCTCAACTATCTCACCGCCGAGGAGGTCATGTACGGGCTGGCGACGGTGCGGTATGGCCGCACCTTCACGCTCGGCGTGCCGATCGCCACCCATGATGGCGATGCGGTGTTTCCCGGCCGCTGGCCGGCCAAGCATTTCATGGTCGCCGACAAGGCCGGCTTCGAGAACGGCCACTGGCACGCTCTGCCCGGCGGCCTCGAATTCGCCGACGACTACGTTACCGGTTTCGCGCAGGCCGGCACGCATTGCGATGCGCTCGGCCACATGTGGTTCGACGACACGCTCTGGAACGGCTTTCCGGCATCGAGCACCAATGGCGGCATGACCAGGGCCGGCATCATGCCGATCGCCGAGCGCGGCATCGTCGGCCGCGGTGTGCTCATCGACATTGCCCGCTTCCGCGGCAAGCCGGCGCTGGAGCGCGCCGAGGCGTTCACGCATCTGGACCTGATCGAGTGCGCGCGGGCGCAAGGCGTCGAGATCCTGCCGCGCAGCATCCTGCTTGTCCGCACCGGCTGGGTCGGCGCACTGGCGGCGGGCAGTCAGACGGTCGGTGAAAACTATTGGGAGCCTGGCCTCACCTTCAGCCTCGACCTGGTGCGCTGGTTCGACGAGATGCAGATCCCCAGCCTGGTCACCGACACGCTGGCCAACGAGACCACCTACGAACCCGAGACCGGGCTGATGCTGGTGCTGCACGCGGCGCTGATGCGCAATCTCGGCGTCGTCTTCACCGAGATGGCGTCGCTCGATGCGCTGGCGGCCGACTGTGCCGCCGACCGCCGCTATGAAGGTTTTTATTGCGCGAGCCCCGCCAAGGTCAGCAAGGGCACCGGCGGCTCGGCAAATCCAGTGTTCATCAAATAGACGGAAATGGCTTCATGACTTCTGCAGAAACGCAGCTTTGTTTCCTGCCGGCCACGGAACTGGCCGAGCGCATCCGCCGCCGCGACCTGTCGCCTGTCGAAGTGACCGAGGCGTATCTGCGCCGTATCGAAGCGCGCAACCCCGTGGTCAACGCCTACACGCTGGTGCTCGGCGACGAGGCGATGGATGCCGCGCGCGTCGCCGAAAAGGAGGTGATGGCCGGCGGTCCGCTCGGTCCCTTGCATGGCGTGCCGGTCGGCATCAAGGATCTCGATGACGTCGCCGGCGTGCCGACATCGATGGCCTCGCGGGCGGTGAAGAACCGGGTGCCGAAGACCAGTGCGGTGGCGGTCGAGCGCCTGCTCGGTGCCGGCGCCATCGTGCTCGGCAAGACCAACACGCCTGAATTCGGCCACAAGGGCATCACCGACAATCTGCGCTTCGGACCGACCAGCACGCCGTTTGCGATCGGCTACAATTCCGGCGGCTCGTCGGGCGGCAGTGCGGCGGCGGTGGCCGACGGCATGGCGGCGCTGGCGCAAGGCACGGATGGCGGCGGGTCGGTGCGCATCCCCGCCTCGTTCAGCGGCTGTGTCGGCTTCAAGCCGTCCTTCGGCCGCATCCCTTCGGTGACGCGTCCCGACGGCTTCCTGTGGGGGCATCCGCTGGTCCATATCGGACCGCTGACGCGCACCATCGCCGATGCCGCGCTGATGGCCAAGGTGATGGCCGGGCCGCACAGCCGCGACCCGCTCAGCCTGCCCGATGACGGCGTCGACTATGTTGGCGCCGTGCAGGCGCCGGCGCGAAAGCTGCGCGTCGCCTACAGCCCGCGCCTCGGCAATTTTCCGGTCGACCGCCAGGTCGCCGCCGTCATTGCCGACGCGGTCGAGGCGATGCGGCAGGGCGGCGTCGAGGTCGATGAGGTCGAGCCCGATTTCAAGGCCGACCACAAGGAGTTGGCGGCGCTCTGGGTGCGCACGATCTCGATCCATTATGCGGCGATCGCCGTCTACTGGAAGCAGGAAGGCATCGACCTGATGGGCGAACACGCAGCAGTGCTGACGCCGCAATTCCTGGCGATGCTGGAAGGCGCCTACAAAGTGTCGGCGGTTGAGCACGCGCTCGACGACCTCTTGCGCACCGGCGTCAGCGACGGGCTCGAGGATTTGTTCGAAACGCATGACCTGATCGTCTCGCCGACGCTGGCGATTCCGCCGGTGAAGAACGCAACCGACGGCAACACGATCGGCCCGACCTCGATCAATGGCGAGGCAGTCGATCCGCTGATCGGCTGGTGCATGACCTACCCGATCAACTACACCGGCCATCCGGCGATCTCGGTGCCGGCGGGGTTGACGCCACAGGGCCTGCCGGTCGGGATGCAGATCATCGGGCGGCGCCATGCCGACGAAAGTGTGCTGAACATGGCCGCGCGGTTTGAGCGGATGCGGCCGTGGTTCCAGAGTTATTTGAGGCTGGCGGGGCGTTGAAGCAGCCGATCTCCCCCCTTGAGGGGAGATGTCGCTGAAGGCGACAGAGGGGGTCCCGGCGCGTGGAGCGCCAACGCCTTCCCGACTACAGGATGTCGGCGATCTATGTGAGACGACCCCCTCTGGCCTGCCGGCCATCTCCCCCTCAAGGGGGGAGATTACGCCTGAGTCTGCCTTCGCCCATCACCAAAGTCAGATCGGCAGCTGCAGCAATTCCGAAATCACCAGCCCCGCTGCACCCAGCAATGCCGCGCCATCGCCCGCGTCGCCGGCGATGAATTCGATCTGGCCGCCCGGCCGCGCCGGCACCATGGCGCGGACGTGGGCGGCGACGGCTTCGAGCAGGCGGTCGCCGCCAAGCACGACATCGCCATGCAGGATGAAGATGTTGGGCGCCACCGTCTGCTGCAGATTGGCGATTCCGACGGCGACGTTGCGGGCATAGCGGTCGAGCAGTTTCTCGGCACCCGGCACCTGGCGCGCGGCCATGTCGGCGAGACGGCCGGAGTCGATCAGCTCGGGTTCGGGCAAGCCCGCACCGGCTGCTTCGCGCCGCAGCCAGCTCAGCGTCGCGATCGTGTCCCAGCAGCCGCGCCGGCCGCAGCGGCAGAGTTCGCCGTCGAGCTGCACGAAGGTGTGGCCAAGTTCGCCTCCTGCCCCTGCCGTGCCGCGATAGAGATGGCCGTCGAAATAGAGCGCGCCGCCCAGCACCTCGCCGGTGTAGACGACGGCGAATTGCCTGACGCCGCGCCCGGCGCCGAACCAGCGGTCGCCGAGCAGCAGGGCGCGCGGATGGTGGTCGAGCTTGACCGGCAGGCCGAAGCGGCGGCCGAGCTCGTCGGCCAGCGGATAGCGGTCGAGCGCAGGCGCGAGGTTGACGGTGACGATCGAGCCGCGATCGGTGTCGACCATGCCGCCGACGCCGACGCCGATGCCGAAGGGCGTGCGCCGCGCTTTGGCCAGCGTGTCGCCGACGCATTCGGCAATGGTCTCGATGATCGGATGGACCGGCCCCCGGCCATCGGGCAGCGCCATCTTGCGCTCCGCCTCGATCTTGCCATCCAGCGTCGACACGCAGGCATGCACCGCGTCCGGCATCAACAGCACGCCGCAGATCGGACGCGCCTTGGGCGAGAACCACAGCGGCCGCGCCGGCTTGCCGCCGCCCGGATTGGCGGGGATCGGATCGCTTTCGACCAGCACCTGGTCGTCGATCAGCGGCTGCACGATGCCGGAGATGGTGGTGCGGTTGACGCCGGCAAGCCGCGCCAGCTCGGCGCGGCTGGTCGGACCGAGATCGAACAGGGTCTGCAGCACGCGGCCGCGATTGGTCGAGCCGACCATCGAGGACGACAGCAGCGCCTTGCGCGGCCGCCCTGCCCGTTCGACGCCGGCGCCATCGCCGGGCGGCGTGAACATGCCGTTGCGTGCGCCATTCGGGCTGTCGTCGTCGGTTATGTTCATTACAAAGGGTTCACGCCGCCATTCTTAAAAACCTTTCTAGCCCAAGAGCTTGCCGGTTTCGAGAACTTTGTACGAGCGGGCAACAAACTTGTCCGTTCAGGCAGGCGCGTGTTCGCTCCGACCTCAGGGCGTATCGGCAGAATCCGACGGAGCTTGCTGAAAACCCTGATGAGCGGAAAGCGACTGCAACCGGTCGAGCCATTTCACCCGCGAGCGCATGAAGACCTGCGCGTCTGGTTGGTATTCGCCCGGGTCGGTCATAGTGGCGGCGTGGACGTGAATTTCCAAAGGCCATTTCCGGGAGCGGAAATAGAGCCTTGTGCCGCAGGACGAGCAAAATCCCCGAAATGTTCCTGGGGTGCTCTCGTAATGCACAATTTCGCCGGTCCAGTTCAGATGCTCCGGCTTCATGCCCAGGAAGGCCGTGACGGGGGAGGACGTTGCGCGCTGACAATCGATGCAGTGACAGACCAGATTGCGCGTCAAGGCTCCGGAGTAGGTCCAGGCGACTGCCCCGCACATGCAGTTTCCCGTAAGATGGACCATCGCACCCTCTCCTCGCCGTGTGCCCCTCGGCAACATTGACCTGGCGGAGCCCAGAATGCGCTGCGCCATCTGTTCAGGCGCGCTTCTTTGCGACCTTGGCGGGTTTTGATTTTGGTGGAAGCGTGCCGACGAATGCCAGCGCGAGATCGAGCCAGCCGCCAAGATCGGCTTTTGTCGCCGTGCCCTCCGGCGCGACATGGACGTAGCCTTCCATCGAACGCCCGCCCATTTCCATGGGGCGTGCATGCGGACGCGCTACCGCCGCTTCATGCGCGGCCTTGCCGACGCGGACCAGCAACCCGCGCTTCGAGGTTCCGACGAGCATGTTTCCGTTGACGAGAAAGCAGGTGCCGCCGAACATCTTCTGCTCGGTGAAGGCGCGCTGGCCAAGGGCGGCGCGCAGACGCTCGAGCATGGGATCCGCTGTGCTGCTGGTCGTGGTGACTGATCTCGGCATGCTCACCGCCCGTGTGCGATTTGCAAGCGACAGGCAAGCACGAAAACGGTCAATATGGAAGTGGAGCGCGGCGGCCAAGCTACCCCGGCACCGCGCCCTTCAGCTCCGGGAACTTCTCGTCAAAACGCGCCGCCCAGCGGGTCAGTCGGCCACGGCCCTTTTCCCATTTGCCGGCGAAGCGCAGCGCGAGATAGCCGAGGCAGGCGCGCAGGGCCATCTGGCCGGCGGTGATCTTCTTCGGCAGTTTCGGCGGGTTGGCGTTGAGCAGGTCGAGGGCTGCGGTGATCTTTGCCCACTGGCGGTCGAGCCAGGGCTGATAGACCATCTCCTCCGGCCGCGTGCGCCGCTCATAGACCATCGACAGCGCGCAATCGCAGATGCCGTCGGCCATGGCCTCCAGCACCTCGGCCTCGAGCCGCTTGTCGGGGTTGCGCGGAAACAGCGCGCTCTTCGACGCCCGGTTGAGATGCTGGGTGATGGCGCGGCTGTCATGGATCGAGCGGCCGTCGTCGAGCACCAGCACCGGGATCTTGCCGAGCGGATTGGCTGACATCAGCTCGGCCGGCTTGTCCTCGGTCTTTACAGGCACGAGATCGACGCCGATGCCGGCATAAAGTGCCGCCATGCGCACCTTGGAGCTATAGGGGGACGTGGACGCGTAGAGCAGCTTCGGCATGATCGGTTCCCTGTTTTGCGGACCGGCACTGTTGACCGGGCGCCCTCGCCCACGCAACAGCCAGAAAGGAAAAAACCAGCCGCCAGAGGTCGGCTTCGGCGAGCGAGAGCGCCTGAGCGTCTACACGGAAGTGTTAGTGGTGAAGGTTTTGGGCTTAGCCTAGCGTCGGCGGCGCTTGCCGGAGCGCTTGCCCATGAGCCTCAATCGCCGACATCTGTTGCATGCGGCCTCGACAGCCTTGGCCTGTGCGGCGATCCCGCGATGGGCACGAGCGGAAACAACCGAGCCGGCGGCGCCGATCCAACTAACGCCGGCGCAGATGCGTGAGGACCTTGCCTATCTGAGGGCGCAATGGGCGCCGCTGGACCAGAGTTTCAGCGAGCAGCAACGCAAGGCCTGTGACGAGGCGATCGCCGACGCAACGACCAACGCCGCCACATCCTCCACAGCGGATTTCGCGCTGGACGTCATGCGCGCCGTGGCCATCCCGCGCAACGGTCATACGGTTGCGATGGTGAACCGCCTGTTGGGTAATCTGCCCGTCAGGACATGGTGGTTCGCCGACGGCCTCTACATCATCAGCGTGCAGCCGCAGGTGCCGGAGTTGCTCGGCGCCCGCATCGAAAAGCTCGGTTCGCTGGCGCCGCAAGAAGCACTGGCGCGGGTCGCGCCATTCATTTCCGGAACCGAGCAGCGCGTGCGCTATCTGAGTGCGGACTATCTCACCAGTCCGATAGTCCTGCGTCGCATCGGCGCCGCCCCGGACGCGAGCGTAATTCCACTGACACTGCGCCTGCGTAGCGGCGGCACCAGCGTCGTCAGGCTCGGCCCGGCAAGCGAGCCGGATCCGGGCGATCCGCACGACCCGGCTTTCAACGGCGGCTGGACTGTCCTCATCCCCGACGGCAAGGCAATGCCTGGCCGCTGGCTGCATGTTCTGGACAGCGTCAACCAACGCCCGCTGACCTATGCCAAGGCCACGGATGTCTCGACCGCCTGGACCGGCGATGACAGCAAGGTGCTGTATATCCGCAGCAACTACTTGCGCAGCCAGAACCAGGATCCGCTCGACCAGAAATTTCTGTTTGGCGTCCTGGAAAAGCTCGTCGTGCCGAAGCGGCCGCAATGCGTCATCGTCGATTTGCGGTTCAACAATGGCGGCAACTTCTTCGACACGATCCTGTTTGCGCAGGCGCTTCCCAAGCTGATGCCAGGCAACGGGCGCATGCTTCGTGCTGATCAGCCGCGCGACATTTTCAGCAGCACTGGCGACGGCGGCGATGCTCAAGAGCACCGGCCAGGACAGAGTGACATTCGTCGGCGAACCGATGGGCGACAACGGCCACTTCTGGGCGGAGCCGCAATTCAAGACATTGCCGAACTCGCGCATCATCGTCACTTGCAGCACCAGGTTCGAGGATTACGAACAGGGCTGCAGCGATGCCAGTAAATGCTACTGGGCAACTTCTGTATTCGGGCCGCGCAACATCTCGCTGCAACCCGACGTCAAGATAGACGTCGCGTTTGCCGACTATGCCGCCGGCCGCGATCCGGTGCTTGAAAAGGCTCTCGCCATGGCGAGGTAGCCGGGCCTTTTGCGCGTCTTTCACGGCAACAAAAAAACCCACCGGACTTCGCCGTGTGGCGAAGTCCTGGGAGCTGCGAAAGATATCTACGTCCGCCCCTCTTTTCGTGCGCCTCAACACCGGTGCGGAGAGCGCGGCGCATCCAAGGCACCCGCCCTCATGTCCCGGTACTGTCCCCGGCGCGCGAAGAAACGCGATTACTTCTTCGCGGCCTTCGCAGGCGCCTTCTTGGCCGGCGCGGCCTTCTTCACCGGTGCCGAAGACTTCGCCGCGGCTGCCTTGACCGGAGCCTTGGCTGGCGCTGCTTTCTTCGCCGCAGGTTTCGCCGCAGCCTTTGCAGCCGGCTTCTTGGCAGGTGCTGCCTTCTTCGCCGGTGCAGCCTTGGCCTTGGCCGGTGCTGCCTTCTTCACTGCGGGTTTCGCCGCAGCCTTTGCAGCCGGCTTCTTTGCCGGTGCTGCTTTTGCCTTGGGCGCTGCCGCCTTCGGCTTGGCAGCGGGTGCTGCTTTCTTCACTGCAGTCGCGGCCTTCGCCGCTGCTGCTTTTACTGGTGCTTTCTTTGCCGGTGCCTTGGATGCCGGCGCTTTGGATGACTGCTTAGCCATGCGATGCCCCTTGCGTTGTTGCCGATGGCCGTTAGTGACCCGGCGCGTCATGCTTATCTGACTCGCGCGTGTCTAGCCAGCGAAGCATTACATTGATTTTAGCAGATTAAATTTCGGTTACGAGCGCAATGCGAACGTGCTGATCGTCGACGAAATTCGTCACGCATCTTTGATCCCGCAACGAAGTTCTGCGAGGGAAATTCTTCGCGCTCTATCTTGGCCGATCTTGTCGACGAGCTCAGGGTTTTTCGAGCAGCTTCGACCGCAGACATCGACTGCGCGTTGCGAAGATCATGCAGAGTTTCCGGATCGCTCGCTTTGTCTTGTCCCGTGCGACGAACAGAGGAAAAGACGAAAGCAACACGACAGCCGCGGCGTCCCATCATCTTGCGGCACGAAATTAAAAGTGAGCTTTATGCTCACGTTTTCTGGAGATCACGATGCTCGCGAAAGAAAGCATTACAGCCGACATCGTCAAACCGGAAACCTTATTACGATCAGGCGCTTAGCGGCTCACGCAACGCCTGCTGCCGGCGCGAAGGCTCGGTCTGATGGAGATGAACGGCGAAAGTGTCCCATGGCGGCGCGACGGAAATCTGCGAGAGCAATCGCCCGACCTCGCCGCGATGGTAGCCGCCATGGATGATGACATGGGTCAGCATCTCCTGGCGCGACATCGATCCCTTGTCGCCATCGGTGAAGACGAACGACACGGGCTCGGACAGATGGTCCGGCGAGACGGATTCCAGATAGTCCAGATACCAGCAATCCATTGTCGCGACATCGGTGCGTAGTGCGTCGAGCGCGGGCGTGTCCTCGGTGCTGTCGGCGCTGTAGCCGTGACGAGCGCCGGTGAGATGCGCCGAGAATATTTTTGACACGACGTGGCTGTGATTGAGGAGACGGATCGCGATGAGGCGCTCCTTGCCGTGTGCATGTGAGTCGAGGCTCGCGAGCTTCTCCAGCAACTCGTCATTGGCCCAGGCCTGGTAGGCGAAGAGGCTGCGCAGCAAAACCAGGGCGCTCATGATCGGTATCCCTTTTTCATAAATGTGAGTACGTTGTTTATATTCTTGCGGAGAGGGAGCCGGCATGTCTACTCGCATTGCAAAGCCGCGCTCGCGCATGCGCAAGGAGCCGCGCCAGGCGCGTTCCAAGGCAACCGTCGAGGCGATCATCGAGGCGGGTGCTCGCGTTCTGAGCGATTTAGGATGGGCCGGCTTCACCACCAACAAGGTGGCCGAGGCGGCCGGCGCCAGCATCGGCTCGCTCTACCAGTATTTCCCCGACAAGCTCTCGCTGGTCGAAGCGATCCGTCGCCGGCACTTCGATCAGGTGCTCGCGGTTATCAGCGATGCGGCAGCTGACGAGAGACCGCTCCGGCAATTCGCGCGCGAACTCACGCGCGGCATGATCGCGGCGCACAGCATCCATCCGACGCTGCACCAGGTGCTGCTCGACGAAGCGCCAGGCGATCGCGGCTCAAGGGCTGCGCATGCCGCTTTCCAGTCGCGCTATCTCGAACACTACGCGGCTGCCGTGGCGCAGTATCGCAGACGCACGAAAGACACAGAGACCGTCGCGCGCGTGCTTTCCTCCGCGGTCGAGGGCGTGATCCACAATGCGGCGCGACGCGGCATGCTGGAGGCGCCGGAACTGCAGAAGCAGCTCGTCGATCTGATCTGCGCCTACCTGTCCGGGCAGCACAGAACCGCACCGCGGTGAGACAGCGGGAGCGTCACGGCCGGTAGCCGAGGCATATGGCTCCGAGGGCGACGATGGCGCAGGCGCCAACGCGCCTTGGTGTGAGCAGCTCGCCAAGGAACAGTCGTCCGATGAAGGCTGCAAAGACGACGCTGGTTTCGCGGATCGCGGTGATCGGGCCGGCTGGTCCGAGCGCGAAGGCGGCAACGACGACGCCATAGGCCATCAGCGCGAACAGGCCGCCGCCCAGCGCCTTCCAGGTTTCCGGCGCGCTGAGGTCGACGGCGAGCCTGCCGCGCATGGCGATGAAGGTCGCCGGCAGCAAGGCGCCGTAGAGCACCAGCACCCATGCCGTGTAAGCGCTGCTGTCTTGCGCCGCACGGACGCCGATTGCGTCGACTGTCGCGTAGGCGGCGATGATCGCTCCGGCCGCCAGCGCATAGAGGATCGATGTCGTCGACGCCCTCCCCCTGCCCAGCGAAAGGCCCATGATGCCGCCGGCGACAAGCGCCACGCCGACGATCTCCGGCATGGTCAGCTGCTGGCCGGCAAGAAAGAAGCCGCCGAGCGCAACGAGCAGCGGCACGCTGCCGCGGACGATCGGATAGACCTGACCAAGTTCGCCATATCTGTAGGCGGCGACCAGGAACACGCTGTAGCCGACCTGGAGGCAGGCCGAGAGCACGACATAGGGCCAGGCAGCCGCCGCCGGAAGGGCGTGGAAGAGCGCAAAGGGGATGGCGACCAGCGTGCTGGAAAAGCTCATGACGGTAACCGTCCACAGCCGGTCGGCACCGGTGCGCAGGAAGGCGTTCCAGCTGGCATGCAGGATGGCTGCGAACACCGCCAGTCCGACGACGGTCGCGCTCAATGCGGCACGCTCGCAGCGCCGATGATGGCGGCCGCAGCCTTGCGGGCATTGCCTATGGCCGGCTGCCCCATCTGCGCCATCAGCGTGGCGCCCTCGATCAGCATCAGCAACGCGGCGGCAGCGCCTTCAGCACAGTCGGGCGGCATCACATCCTCGAGGATCGCCTGCATGCGCGATCTCAGGCGGTTCTTCTGCCTGGCGACGGCCTTGAACACCGGATGCCCGGGATCGCCGAATTCGGCCAGCGCATGCGCGAACAGGCAGCCGTGGAAATCATCGCCGCGAAACCAGCGCTCGTGCCAGTCGAAGATTTTTGAGATTTTCTGCTCGGCTGTGATGCCCTCTTGCTCGAGCCGGTCGAGCTGACGGTCGAAACGCCCGGCGCGATAGTCTAGCACCTCGACGATCAGTTCATCCTTGCTGGGAAAGTGGCGATACATCGTCATCTTGGCGATGTCGGCCTCGGCGATGATCCGGTCGATGCCGGTGGCATGGAAGCCGCCCTGCCTGAACAGCGCATAGGCCGTGTCGACGACATGCTGGCGTTTGCCGGAAGCGGGTGAAGGCGTCATGGTTTTTGCCGTTGGTGATGAGACAGGTCTGTCTCTTTTTAGATGATGATAATGCTTTCTGTCAACCGCGGGCCGGCTTCTACGATTGAGGTTGGCGCTGCCGGCCAGCTTCTTCCGTTCACGGACAATAGTGCAGGCTCCTGCGCGCGCCATCCTCGATCAGGAGGCGTGAGAGCTCGCGCAGGAGAGAAGGCCCGTGCCTCAGCGCGTGGCGACCACGGCGACGCCGGCGCCGATCATCACGCCGCCCGCCGCGCGGTTCACGCGGCGCACAATCCTGGGCGTGCGCAATAGGTTGCGGGCGTGGGCGGCGAGGATGACGTGGCCGCCGATCACCACTGCCTCGACGACCAGGATCACCGCCATCAGCACGCCGACGTGTCGGGGGGTGAGCGACGCGCCAACGACATTCGGCAGCAGTGCGACGTAGAACAGCGGCATCTTGGGATTGCCTAGGTTGAGGGCAATGCCCGTGCTGAAGATCGTCAGCAACCCGCGCCCGCCCGAAACGGGCTGCAGTTCCGGCACCACGGGGACCGCAGTCCACAGCCTGACGCCCATCCAGATCAGGTAGACCGCTCCACCATAGCGAAGCGCTGTCATGACGATCGCCATCTTGGCGGCGATGACCGACAGGCCCAAGGCGGCGAGCACCAGAAAGATGACGATGCCGACCACCGTTCCGGCGCCATAGGCGATGCCCGAAGCAGCGCCGCCGGAGATCGTTCGGGCGACGATCGTCATATTGTCGGGACCTGGGCTGGCGGCGAACACGAAGAAGGCGGCCGCAAAGGCAAGCAAGGTCGCAAGGTCCATGAAAACTCCGGAAAGTGATTGTTGCTCTCGGGCGTTCAGACTAGCTGATTTGCCTGCCGGCGATAGAAGGAAAAGTCAGGATCTTCGCGACAGGGCGGCTGCCGGCAACATGCAAGACCGAAGCGCTGCGGCCGATCTGGCCGCAAGGCAACGAAAATGCCCTAGATCGGAAAGCTGCGTTCAGCGCAGGACGCGGCAGCGGCCGTTGTAGACCATCCAGCGGTCGAAGCCCGCGACGCAGAATTCGACATTGTCGCCAATCGAGGCGAAACCTTGCCCCTCCTCGATCAGGTACCAGATGGTGCGGTCGCGGCCGTCCGACAGGGCGACCGTGGCGCCGCAATAGCGGCGGCCGATTGGCCATTGTTCGCTGGCCGGCAGATAGCGGTGCTGGTGGATGCGGCGGAAATCGGTGATGGCCACATCCGGCAGATGCGGCACGTGGCGCACTTGATAGGAAAAGCGGCTGGTGATCTTGTTCAGCACCCAGGCCTCGCCACACACACCACTGTCCTCGTCGGAATAGACGGAAAGATCGGCGGCATGCACCGCCTGGGTGAAGCCAAGCGACGTGGCGAGCGGCGTGCAAAGCGAAATCAGTGCGGCAAGGGCGGATTTGGCGAAGCGAGTCATGACAGCCTCTCAAGGTCGATTGTGCGCACTGTGCGGATTCGCCGGTCAGCGGTCAAGCGGTTGCGATGATGATGGTTTCCAGCTTCGAACTCGCCATCCGCCAGAGGTGGGCTTCGCAAGGTGGAAGCCGCTGTTACCCCGCCTCCCCCGCCAGCCACCGCAGCGACCAGCCCGCCGGTCGCCCGACCACGAGCAATCTGTGCAGGGCCGGCAGCAGCAGGCGCAATTCACCTTCCAGCGTGAAAGGCGGATTGACCACCACCATGCCGCTGCCGTCGAGGCTGGGTTCGGCCGAGGCCGGCCTGATCTCGAATTCTATGTCGAGCAGCTTCGGGATGCCTGTCTGCTTGAGCGCCTTCCTGAAGGCGATGACCGCCTTGCGGTCCTTGATCGGGTACCACAGCGCATAGATGCCGCCCGGCCAGCGCTTGTGGGCCTTGACCAGCCCGTCGACGAGGCGGTCGAACTCACCCGCCTCTTCGAACGGCGGGTCGATCAGCACCAGGCCGCGCTTTTCCTTCGGCGGCAATTGCGCGCCGAGCGCCAGCCAGCCGTCGAGTTCGATCACCCTCGCCTGAAAATCGCCGGCGAAGACCATCTTGAGCCGGTTCGCATCGTCGGGATGCAGTTCGATCGCCGTCAGCCGGTCCTGCTTGCGCAACAGGTGCCTGGCGACCAGCGGCGAGCCCGGATATTTTTTTATCCCGCCATCTGGGCCGCCGGGGTTGAGCGCGCGAACCGCCTCCAGATAGGGCGCCAGAAGTGCGGCCGCCTTGGCGTCCAGCTTAACGCCGACCAGCCGACCGATGCCGCCCTGCCATTCGCCGGTCTTCTGGGCTTCGGCCGACGACAGATCGTAGCGGCCAATGCCGGCATGGGTGTCGATGACGCGGAAGGCCTTGTCCTTCTGCTTGAGATATTCGAGCAGCCGCGTCAGCACGACATGCTTGACGACATCGGCGAAGTTACCGGCGTGATAGGCGTGGCGGTAGTTCACTTCGAGCCCCTGCCCCAGCGCGGCGGTGGCGGCTGCGAATTCGGGTTTTCCGGCCGCCCGCCGCCGCGACCAAAGACCATCGCCAGCACAAGCCCGATCAGCCCGGCCGCCATCAGCGAGAAGCCGACCGGCCGCGCGCGGCTGTCGATCTCGCCGGTGCCGGCGCGCAGCACGAGGTCGACCGCGCGCATCGGAATGTTCTCGGCATCGCCAAGGCCGACGGTGAACAGATAGGCGCCGGGGCTGACCGTCTCGATCACGCCCGCCTCGTCGCGAAAGATCTTGTCGGGCGATTGCGGGCTGGGCTGGCGCGGATTGTCGGCATGGTTGAACTGAAGCGTCGAGGCGAGCGCCGTGTGGCCTCCGGTTGCGGCGGTCAGCGTCAGCACGGTGCGCTGCTGAGAGACGATGCGCTCGGCCCTTGCGGTCAGGTCCACCAGCACCCTGACCGGCGCGTCGCTGACGGCTAGTGGTACCGTCACCGGCCTGAACCGGCCCTTCTCATAGACCCGCCAGGTGCCGATCTCATGGCCGGAGAAGTTGCTCATCGCCCAGGGATAGGCGACGCCGATGGCGGCTCCGGCGAGCAGGATCAGAGCAAACAGAAAGCGCATGCGCCCGGCTACCTCGAATTGGCGCCGCCAAGGGCGCGCTCCATCTCGTCGAGCAGCATATCGAGGCCGAGATCGAATGTCCGGTCGAATTCGGCGGCGCCGAAATAGCGCCCGGCGGCGGCAACATTCGGGAAATCCAGCGCAAGCTGCTCGTCGCTGACGGCGGTGACCGCCGACGGGCCCTTGGCATAGCCCGATGTCTCGTCGAGGATCGCACCCATCAGATAATAGCCAACGGTGCGGAACAGCCGCGCGCTCAGTTCGGGACCGAAGCCTCCGGCCTCGAACAGGCCGAGGATGCCACTCAGCCAGGCAAGGCAAGTCGGCGAATTCATGCGGTAGGTGACGAGGAACGGCGCAAAGGCCGGATGCTCGCTGCCGATGCGGCGGAAGTCGTGCATGGCGATGCGCATCCTTTGCCGCCACGGCAGACCGGCGTCGGGCATTTCGAGCGAACCGACCAGCCGGTCGACCAGCGCTTCGTGCAGATGCGCCTGCGATGGAAAGTGGTGATAGATGCTCATAGCCTCGCAGCCGAGCTCTGCCGCCAGCTTGCGCATCGAAAAGCCGGCAAGGCCCTCCCTCTCGATCACCTCGAAAGCCGCATCTTCGATCATCTCGCGGGACAGCCGCCCGCGTGGTCGCTTTTTTTTGATCGATGAGTCCATGGCGCCGCTTGACAACTTACACTGTAAGGTTCATTTTCCACATTACCTTACATCGTAAGGCTAACAAACACCAGAGGAGAAAAGCATGTCCGCCTACCTCAAGCTTTCATCCGCGCATTCCTGCCTTCGCAATGCGTCCGCAACCGTGCTTGCTGCCGCCTGCGCACTCACCCTGGCGCTGGCCGCCGCACCTGCCCAGGCCGACGACTATGACGCTGCCATCAAGGACATCCAGTCGACCATGGGCGGCGTGCCAAGCTTCGTGAAGCAGTTCCCGAAGGCCGGTCTGCCCGGCGCGTGGGCGGAGGTCAAGGCCCTCCAGCTCAGCGACAAGACGGCGCTGCCGCCGAAGGTCAAGTCGCTGATCTCACTCGCCGTGGCGGCGCAGATCCCGTGCAGCTACTGCATCTGGTCGGACACGCAGGACGCCAAGCGCGCCGGCGCCACTGACGAGGAAATCCAGGAGGCCGTGGCGGTTGCCGCGCTGACCCGCCACTGGAGCACGGTCTTCAACGGCATGCAGGTCGATTTCGACACATTCAAAAAGGAAATGGGCGGGGAATAGGTCACGCCGGCAAAACGAAATGGGCGGGGGAATAAGTCCCGCCAGCGGCAAAGATCGCTGTCACCAGGAGACGTCAGGCATGGCCCACCAACGACGGGCCATGCCTGTTTTTTGTGACGGCCGGGTCGTGCAAACAGTCGCGTAAACGTTGCATTTCGATCAAACGGCTATCGCTAGAATAACCGACCTCGGCATAATGGAATGTGTCAGCGCCTGCCCAATGAATCGGGGTATGGCCCCGCATGTGATTGAATGAGGGGATTTTTGATGCGCGAAGTTCATTGGCAGCACAGAGGCCGCCAATGCAGGTCAAATTTCAATAGCGTGAATGGATTTTTGTACAGAGCGCTCGTCCCTGGGGAGCCTTCTGGCGATACCTGGGTGCCAATACTTTACGTCAGGCGGATTGTTTTCTTTCAACTCATCTCAAACCTGAAGCGCAGCTCTGGTCAGCATGAAACCATATCCCGAAATTCAAACCAGACCTGTGGCCCGCCCGATCACCAAAGTGCGCATGAACCGCTACCTCGGAGCCGCCGCGCATATTTGCAGCCCGAGCGGTTTCGGGCAGCAATCGCACTGCTTCCTGCGGGTCCAGAACCAGACCCCGGCCGAGAATATTTAAAATTTTATCATTACCCAAGCAGATCGCGGGCCGCCGGGGGCGTGTCTGGAAACTTTTCCATGCGCGGGAGTTGCCAAACCTTGACTTCCCCTGGCGAATTTCCAGGCGCTGCTTTGCAGGCCTGGCAAATGAGCACCAACCACTTCCGCCTTCCAGGTCCCTGCCAATGCGATGCTTGCACCGAGGGAGAGACGCTCGACCTCGCCCATGATTAACCACTCGCCAATGAATACGGTTAACGAATCTCTAATTTAGTTGACTATGTTGTCCACAGGTATATTTTTGTAAGCGTTGGGTGTGCAATTTGGGCGAGCAATCCGCGATGGTGGCAACCAGGCGCGTGGTCGCGATTCAGGGGTATTGAATGCTGAGCGGCAGCCAATAAGCCGTACGGCACGATCTCCGTAAACTCAGACTATTTACGCACATCATTGATGGCGATTCCGCGCGAGCGGAGGTTTTCGCCACGTTCTTTGGGACGTGGCCGGGCGAAGCTTTGTCCCGGCCTCGGGGTAGCGTTTTGCAGCGCGTAAGGGGGATGCCATGAGTAAAGTGATCAAGGTTCTGAAGCCCGGTGTGGGAACCGGTCGGCGGGGCGGTAGTTTCAATCGCGGCCGCGCTCTGGTCGCCGGAGGCGCAGGATTTCTAGGCTCGCATCTGTGCGAGCGGCTGCTGCGCGATGGCTACGAAGTCATCGCGGTGGACAATTTCCACACCGGCAAGCGATACAATCTCAACGTCCTGCAGCGCGATCCGGGCTTCCTGTGCATCGAGCATGACATCATCGATCCATTGCCGCGCGACCTCCCGGTCGACGAAATCTACAACCTCGCCTGCCCGGCTTCGCCGCCGCACTACCAGGCAGACCCGATCCACACGTTCAAGACGAGCGTGCTCGGCTCGCTGAACCTCCTGGAACTTGCCCGGCGGCACAACGCCAAGATATTCCAGGCTTCCACCTCCGAGGTCTATGGCGACCCGCTGGTGCATCCGCAGCCCGAGGGCTATTTCGGCAACGTCAACACGCACGGCCCGCGATCCTGCTACGACGAAGGCAAGCGCTCAGCCGAAACCTTGTTCTTCGACTATTCGCGAACCTATGGCATCGATGTGCGCGTCGCCCGCATCTTCAACACCTATGGCCGCCGCATGCAGCCCGATGACGGCCGCGTGGTGTCGAATTTCATCGTCCAGGCATTGCGGGGCGAGGACCTGACCGTCTACGGCAGCGGCCTGCAGACGCGCTCGTTCTGCTATGCGGACGACCTGATCGAAGGCTTCATCCGGCTGATGAATGCCCCCAATGCGCCAGCGCATCCGGTCAATCTCGGCAATCCGGTCGAATTCACCGTGATGGAGCTGGCCAGGCTGGTCATCGACTACACGAATTCCCGCTCGAGGATCGTGCACCGGCCGCTGCCGGTCGACGATCCCAGGCAACGCAAGCCCGACATTTCGTTCGCCAGGCAGAACCTCGGCTGGGAGCCGAAGATCAGCCTGAGCCAGGGCCTGGCGCACACGGTGGAGTATTTCGACGCCCTGCTCTACGGCAGCCGGCCTGTCAAAGAGGCCGCAATGTCATGACACGCCGCCCCATATTGGTGACCGGTGGGGCCGGCTTCATCGGCAGCCACACCTGCAAGCTGCTATCGGCCGCCGGCTACCTGCCCGTGGTCTACGACGATCTCAGCCGTGGCAATGAGAAATCCGTTGCCTGGGGGCCGCTCGTCGTCGGCGATATCCGCGACGGCGAGGCGCTTCGGCTGGCGATCGCGACCTACCGGCCAAAGGCGATCATCCACTTCGCGGCGCTCGCCTATGTCGGCGAGTCCGTCCGCGAGCCGGCCGAATATTATTCGACCAATGTGGCCGGCACCATCGCCGTGCTCGACGCGGCGCGCGCGGGCTTCATCCAGAACGTCATCTTCTCGAGCAGTTGTGCAACCTACGGCGTGCCCGAAGCATTGCCGGTGCGCGAGACATCGTCGCAAAATCCGATCAGCCCCTACGGCCGGACCAAGCTGATGGGCGAGCAGATCATCGGCGATTACGCGGCGGCCTACGGGATGAAATACGCAATCCTGCGCTATTTCAACGCCTGCGGCGCCGATCCCGACGGCGAACTCGGCGAGTGGCACACGCCCGAGACCCACCTCGTTCCCCGGGTGCTGATGGCCGCATCCGGGATGATCGACGAGATCGAGGTTTTCGGCACCGACTACGACACGTCGGACGGCACCTGCGTGCGCGACTACATCCATGTCAGCGATCTCGCCCGCGCGCATCTCAAGGCGCTAATGCATCTCGAGGCCGGCGGCGAAAACCTGTCGATCAATCTCGGCACCGGCCGGGGCGTGTCGATCAAGGAGATCCTGCAGGCGGTCAGCCGCATGACCTCGAAATCGGTCCCGGCCGTCTACAGGACCAGGCGCCCGGGCGACCCGGCCGAGCTCTACGCCGACCCGGTCAACGCACGCGAACATCTTGGCTTCGTGCCGGAGCTTTCCGACATCGACACGATCGTCAGGACGGCCGCGCCCTTCTTCGGGCTGGAGGCAGTCCGATGATGTCACTGCAATGGTTTTTCCCGGTGCTTGCCACGGCCCTATGGGCCGCATGGCACATGAAATGCGCCGGTCAGAAATGCCAGCCCGCAAGGCTGGTTGTCGTCCCTGTATGTAGCTTGTCGGGGCGTGGGCTCGCTGAGCTGGAGTGAGGGCTTTAGTCTCAGCGAGCCTTTATCAAGCTTGATCCAATGCCTTGTTCCAGCCGGGGGCTAACTCTTGGATTCGACCAGTTTGCGGGTCTCTTCGAACTGCGCGCCCCTGGTGTCGCCTTGCTCGAATTTCCTGTACTCGTCATCGGGTTCTTCCGGCGACCGCTTGAAACTGTACCACGGCCCATCCCGATCCTTGCGCTGCTCGATGTTGCCGCCGTTGATACGGTTGCTAAAACATGAGCGCCCAAGCTTGCCGGCGTGCCCTTGGACCGCCAAGGCAGCTTCCATGCACATCTTGCCGTCCTTTGTGACCAACCACCTGCCTTCCGCGACCGACGCCGAGTCCTGTCCGAACGTCCAGGCCTGAAGACGCCTGTTGTCCTTGGCGAAGTAGGCCGCTCCGTTCTTCCAGATCCAGGTGCGGTCCTGGCAAAGAACTTGCAGCTCATAGGCGGACGGAACAGTGGCCGAGGCATCTGCCTCCGTAGGCACCTTGTCCTTTGGCGGCCGCATTCGCGGTTCCGAGAAGCGCAAGCTGACAGCAGATGGCCAGGAGGGGCGCAAGGGATGCGGCACGGCGATGGGGTTGCGCCCCAGATCCCCTTTTGGTTGTCATGGCGAGCGATCGCATTTCGGTATTCGCTTCTCAATGGTGCGGGGTTGGCCGAATATTTCCTGGAAGGGCCCGGGGATGCAAGGCACTGCCGTTACTACCTGCACACTATCAATCGCCGCGCGAAGAATGATGTCAACCTTTCCGGGGAAGGCCGGTCGCGAACGTGGCGAACTCTCGTGACAGACTGCAAAATCAAGGATTTGCGGTGCATGCCGATACTGTCGACGCCCCGTCGGCATGACCCATATCCGTCGACGACCAAGTTGGTGGATTCGCGTAGTCTGGTGATCTATAAGACCGCCACACTTCAACGCGGCCGAAAACGTCGGGGCTCATGGTTGCTTCCGCGGATCTGCCCGCGCACTCAACAAACGAGCAGTGCGGGGTACGGGTGCAGCAAAACAATGGGTCCGGCGCCGCCGAGCACTATAGGCCCGCGCAAGCGGCGGAGAATTGGTTGAAAAGAATAGTCTCGATTGTCGTGACGCTGGCGCTGCTGGCCTGGCTCGCCAGCGACTCGCGCTGGAAGATGGTCGGCGATGCCTTCGCCAGTATCACACCCGGCGCATTCGCGGCTGTCGCGCTGGCGCTGTTCGTCACCTATGTGCTGCGGGCGCTGCGCGTCTGCGACGAGTTCCGCGACGAGGTGAACGGCCGTTTCGGCGCCTGCCTGCGCGTCATTCTGATCCACAATGCCATGATCAACGTGGTGCCCTTCCGCGGCGGCGAGACCGCCTTTCCACTTCTGTTGCGGCAGGTCTTCGGCATACCGCTCATGCGCGCCAGCGCCTCGCTGCTGTGGTTCAGGCTGCAGGACGCCTTCGTCGTTGGCGTGCTCGCCTGCCTGGTGTGGCCGGGCCTCAATCCCGCGCTGAGGGCGGCGGGGATCGCGGCGCTGATCGCGGCCGCCTGGTATCTGCCGCGATGGGCGCGCGCGCCGCATGACTGGGCGGCACGCGGCAGGATCGTTGCGAAGCTCGGCATGCTGCGCGACATTTTCACCGAGGCGACTGGACGGTCGCGCTACGGCTGGTGGTGGACGGTCGCCAACTGGGCGCTGAAGCTTGCCGTGCAGGGTTGGCTGCTGGCCATGCTGCTGGGCACGTCTTTCCAGACCGCCTTTCCCGGGGCCGTCGGCGCCGAGGCCGCAGCCATTCTTCCAGTGCAAGGCGTCGCCGGCTTCGGCACCTATGAGGCGGGAGCGGCGGCTGCGCTGCTCTATTCCGGCATTGCCATCAAGAGTGGCCTGCAGGCGGCGCTGGCACTGCACCTGTTCATCTTCTGCTCGGCCATCGCGACGGGCGCGATCGCCTGGCTGTTTCCCTCGAAATCGACCGTGCCGGGAAACCCGGCCGTCGGCTCTGCAAGGAAGTCATCGCCATGAACGTATTGCCCATCCCTGCTTCGGGACTGCCCGAGGGCGCGGTCATGCCGGACCACACGCTGTCGATCGTCGTTCCCATGTACAACGAGGCCGAAAACGTCGAACCGCTGCTGGCCCGGATTCACCAGGCGATGGAACATTACGGCCGGCCGTGGGAGGTTGTGCTGGTGGACGACGGCAGCACCGACGCGACGGTGAGCGAGATCAGGCGCCTGGCGGCGCATTACGGCCCGCATGTGCACGCGGTCGAGCTGGTGCGCAACTACAAGCAGACGGCGGCGATGCAGGCCGGCATGGACGCGGCGCGCGGCGATGTCATCGCCACGATCGACGGCGACCTGCAGAACGACCCCTTCGACATCCCGCGCATGGTCTACCGGTTGCTGACCGAGGATCTCGACCTGGTGGTCGGCTGGCGCAAGGATCGCCAGGAAGGGCTTTTGATGCGCAGGCTGCCTTCGCGCATCGCCAACTCGCTGATCGCGCGCGTCACCGGCGTGCGCCTCAAGGACTATGGCTGCAGCCTCAAGGTCTATCGCGGCAACGTCATCCGCAGCGTCAGGCTCTATGGCGAGATGCACCGCTTCATCCCGGCCTGGCTCGCCACGGTGACGACGCCACGGCGCATCGCACAGGAAGTGGTGACGCACCATGCGCGGATCCACGGCCAGTCCAAGTACGGCATTTCGCGCACCTTCAGGGTCGTGCTCGATCTGGTCTTCATGTATTTCTTCATGCGCTATCGCACGCGGCCCGGGCATTTCTTCGGCGGCATCGGCATCGTGCTGGGCGCGCTGGGCTCGCTGATCCTTACCTATCTGTTCGGCCTGAAGCTGTTTTTCGGCCAGGACATCGGAACGCGCCCGATGCTGTTCACAGGCTTCTTCCTGCTCATCGCCGGGGTGCAGATGGTGACGTCGGGCGTGCTGGCGGAAATGCTGGCGCGCGTCTATCACGAGGCGAACGGGTCATCGGCCTACGTCGCGCGTCCGCAATCGGCGCCCGGTGAAAATGAAGGCGACGGCTGGTATCGCCCCAGCCGGTGACCTGATCGCAAAGCTCTGGGGGTTCTATGTCCATAGTTGTGACCGGTGCCGCGGGCTTCATCGGCAGTCATGTCTGCCAGCGGCTTCTGGACCGCGGCGACGAGGTCGTCGGCGTCGACAACATGAACGCCTATTACGATCCGGCACTGAAAGTGGCGCGGCTCGCCCGGCTTGCCGGCAGGACGGGATTTTCGTTCCACGAGCTGGATATCGCCGAATCAGGCGTCCTGGCCGCGGTGCTTGGCAAGCGGCCGGTCCGCAAGATCGTGCATCTGGCAGCCCAGGCGGGCGTGCGCTATTCGCTGGAAAATCCGCGCGCCTATATCCACGCCAACATTGCCGGCCATCTGGAAATTCTCGAACTCTGCCGGGCTGCGCCCGACATCGAGCACCTCGTCTACGCCTCGTCGAGCTCGGTCTATGGCGGCAACACCAAGGTGCCGTTTTCGGAGAGCGACCGCGTCGACGACCCGGTGTCGATCTACGCCGCGACCAAGAAGGCCGACGAGCTGATGAGCTCGACCTATTCGCATCTGTTCGGCCTGCCGCAGACCGGCCTGCGCTTCTTCACCGTCTACGGCCCGTGGGGCCGGCCCGACATGGCGAGCTGGATCTTCACCGAGGCGATGCTTGCGGGCAAGCCGATCCGGGTCTTCAACCATGGCGAGATGTGGCGCGACTTCACCTATGTCGACGACATCGTCGACGGCGTCGTCGCCATCCTCGACAAGCCACCAACCGGCGGGCACGCCCTTTACAATATCGGCAACAGCCAGCCGGTCCATCTCGGCCATTTCATCGACACGCTGGAAAGCCTGCTGGGGGTCAAGGCGATACGCCATAACGAGCCCATGCAGGCCGGCGAGGTCGAGAAGACCTATGCCGACACCAGCGCGCTGGAGCGGGATTTCGGCTTCAAGCCGAAGGTGCCTATCGAGGAAGGTTTGCGGAATTTCGTCGACTGGTATTGCCAGGAATGGCGGCCGGAGGGCAAGAGGTAGCGGGCAGAGCCTGCGCCAACCTCTTGCCCCCGGCTCGCGCCCCCCGGCTGAGATCAGTATCGAGAACGGCAGCTCGACCGCTGCCAAAGCCGCTCGGGCTGCAGATCCATGGCGAGCGGCGACAGATTCACCCTGATCGCCTTTTACGCCGTGTGAACAGCCCTTTCCTTCCGCGAGAATATTAGACGACGCTTATTAATATTCGGGCAAGCGGCGTGGTGAGCACCGCCCTTCGCGGCTGCGCCGGATATTATTAAAATGCGATCGATTGGTTTTGCTGCGCGCCTCAAAACGCAGTCCGATCGACGCGTTTCAGGCGTGCCCAGTTCTACACGCATCCCTCGACGAAGGGCCGTTGATCCATAACGAGCCATTGTTGAACATGCTGGTCTCGCTGCCGTCGGTGCGACCAGTCGCTTCCTTGTCGATGTGCAGCCTACTGTTTGGCACCAACTGCCCGTTCGGCGGCTGTCGGCAGGTTCGAGCCTCTGCAAGAATTGGAAGCCGGCGAATTTCCGACACCGCACGACATTCGCAACGATCGTGCCCTCGCCAGAGGATGTCGCCCCGAGACCTCACCCGAACGCGTACAGAGCTTCCGAGGAAATGGCTCTGAAATAGGCGGTGAATTCCCAGTAATTCTCGATGCGCTCGACAAACGGGCGCGGTGGCGGCTTTACGATATCGATCTCGAAATGGTCCAGGCGCTGGTCGCCGCCGAGATAGGCTATGATGGCGTTGCCAACCAGAGGATCGGCGATGTCACTATAGTGGATCGGGAAATACGGCTGCCCGGTTTCGAACAGCACGGATCTTATCTTGGTCCGAAACAGGTTCAGCTCGTAGAGGTACGCATTGAACCGGTCGATGTCGAAATGCACTTTTTGCCGGTAGTCGCCAGCGGGCAACGGTTCCGAGGCATGAAGAATCCAGACTCCGGAAGCCTCGGCCTCAAGCAATGAAACAAAGGACGCGACCGGGTTCCTCACAAGCCAGAGCTTCTTGACGCTTTCATCTTCGAGCACGGGAAGAACGGCCGCACGTGTCTGGTCGGGAAATATGTGAAATCCGACAAAGCGAGCCGAGGGATCGTCGAAGATCTGCGAAATGAACCGTTCGGGCTCGACATCCCGCGCGGCAACGTCTTCACGCTGCAGGTTCATTTTCTCGTGGTAGTCATGGCGCAGTCCGACGAAGCTCGGATTGAAGACTTCGCCGTGCATCACCATCCCGTCATACTGATTGAGATGGCTATTGAGTGCTTGAGATCCGGTTCTGGGCGAAGCGAGAAGGACGAACTTTTGGCAAGACTGCATTCGCTTCAAACCTGAAACAGGGGACATGGGTCGGAAAATATACAAATGCCCGGCCCATGCAATTCCGGACTGCCGCATGAATCAACGACGGCGGGCGCTTTCGAGCGCCCGCCGTCGCGATACTTTTCAGCGCCGGCTTGCGATCAGCCGCCACGCAGGCGTGTCGGACCCAGGTTCGCGATGGCCATACGCTGTTCGGACGGACAGGTTGGCAGATAGCGGCTGGCATCCGCGTATGTCATGGTCGCGATGGAGCCCTTGAGCCCACCGCGCTTCGCGATCCAGCTGCGAACCCAGCCTGGGTAGTTCTTCATCATGAAATTCGCGGCTACCTGGTTGCCCCGCGCCCCCGCGCCATAGGGCAGGTGGAAGCCGAACGACGCCCTCTGTGTGACACACACTTTGCCCTTGGGCATGGCCAGGTACAGGGTGCAGGCCGAGTCGCACGCGCCGTTGAAGCGCACAAAGCCGCCGCTGCGGCGCATTTTCAGCACACGGATGGCATAGTCGATCACATAGCCGCCGCGATCGCCGCTGATCGTCTTGACGTTGGCAGTGCCGAGCTTGATGCTTGGGCGCAGCAATTCACCTGCGGTGCTTGCCGAGACCAGTGCGCCCATCAAACCGAGCGCGCCGAGAAACTTCATTGTCGTTTTCATTTGCGCCTCCTGCTATGCCGTCAATGCCTAGCTGGGAGGCGTAAAGATTGACTATTCCGCGTCGCTAAAGTTGTAACAGTCGATTGATTGTACAGCCGTTTTAGAACCTGCGTGACGATTTGGTTTACCAATGGCGCTGAAGGATGATCACTGAAGAGTAAACCCGGCGCAGGCATCATTGTCGATGGACCACGCTGCGGAAGCGCTCGGCGGAATTGGATCAGAGGAACTTCGATGGCCGTTGGTGGCAAGGAGCGGAGGCCGTTAGAGCCGCAAGGCAGGCCTCGCCGTGTCTGTGTCGTAACGCGTGCGATCGGCCATGGTGGCGACGAAGACACAGCCATGGTCGAATTGGCCAGGCTTTTCGCCGAGGATGGTGACCAGGTCACCCTGCTATCGGTTCCCGGGAGCGATGTGCCTTCCTCCGAGGAGGTGGCAGCGCGTCACCGTGAGCTGGAGGGCTCTGTCCGACTGGAAGTTCTCGACAAGTCCGTTCAGCTGCTTCCTTCGCTGGCGACGCCCGAGAGCCAGTCCGCGGCGCTGCTGCACTATCTCGAACGGTCCGGCCACGATCTGGTCTACGCGCCCCTCGAGGGCGGACTGCCCTACTATACGCTGCTGGCGGTCGAGACCGGGGCCTTTGCCGCTCTGCCGTCGGTTGTGGTCATTGCCCAGGCGCCGCTGGAATGGGCACATGAAGCCGACAGGGCGTTCATGGGAAGCACCGACGCAATTGCCGTGACCTACATGGAAAAATATTGCGCGGAGATGGCTGACAGCACGATCTGCGCGTCTGCCGCACTGCGCAAGTGGATGTTGTCGAAAGATTGGAAGGTGAAGAAGGCGGTGGTGACGCCGCTGCTCCAGGATCGCATCGACCAGGCAGGCGCGCGATCGTCGGTCGGGAAACAAAGCTCAAAAGAACTTGTCGTCTTTGCCGGATGGCACCTTCGCGATGGCATGACGCTGTTGTGCGATGCATTGGACATCCTGGCGCCGACGGCGCCCAAAGGCCTGACGGTCACCGCATTCGGTCCATTCGGAAAGATCATGGGCGAGCACAGTGGTGGCCTGCTTCTGCGACGCGCCGAGCGGTGGCCGTTCAAGCTCAACATGTTGCCGCGCGCGAACCTTGCGGCAAAGCTCGACTACGCCGCGCGCGCCGGCGCGCTTGCCGTCATACCCGCCCGCGCCGCATCGACCGGCGGAGCCGTCGCCGCATGCATCGAGGCGGGATTGCCATTCGTTGCAACCAATGTCGGCGCGCACGCCGAGATCTGCAAGCCACAGGCAAGGCAACCGCGACTGGTCGATGCCGACGCTGCCGCTTTGGCGCAGGCGATCCTGGCGGCGCTCAAGGATCCCCCTCGCCCCTTGCCGATCGACAGCCTCAGCCAATGCCGTCAATCATGGCTGGATACGCGCAATTTGCCGACGCCGGCCAAGCGGAGGCGCATCCATAAAGGCGCCGGATCGTCACCGCTGGTCTCGATCGTCATGGCCCATCGCAACCGGCCGCTCTATCTGAAACAGGCGATCGCGGCGATCGAAGCGCAAACCTACGATCACCTGGAGCTGGTGCTGGTTGACGACGGAAGCGACCTGGACGAAGCCAGGCGATTGCTGGATGCATTGGAGCCGACCTTCCGTCAGCGCGGATGGAAGATCCTGCGGCGGCCGCACCGGCATCTCGGCGCGGCGCGAAATGCCGGCATCCGTGCCGCGCATGGCGAGCTGATCCTGTTCGTCGACGATGACAACGCGCTGTTTCCGGAGGCTGTCGACCATTTCGTGCGCGCCATGGCAATTTCAGGCGCGGACATCTGCACCGCGTTCCAACTGATCTTCTATGAGGATTTCGTGCCCGGGGACCGGGCCGATGGGCTGATCCAGTATTTGCCATTGGGTGGTCCCGACACGCTTGGCCTGATCCACAATGTCTACGGCGATGCCAATGCGATGGTGCGTCGATCCGTCTTTGCACAGATCGGGTTCTGGATCGAGCAACCGGGCTACGCCATGCACGACTGGGAATTCTTTGCGCGAGCCTCGCTTGCCGGGCTCAAGCTCAGGCCTATTCCAAAACCGCTCTACTGGTACCGCTCGAAGCCTGACGGAATGTTCCGGACGTCGAATTGGTACGACAATCGCCTCCCCGTCGTGGAAGCGTTCAGGTCAAGCCAATTCGGTGATTTGGGGCAGCTCTACAAGTTGGCCATCGCCCAGAACACAGCGCAATCCGAGATCGAAAGCGCGCGCGAAAACCTGAAGTATACACCCGCCAATCAGAAATATCTGGAGCTCTGCGACGTCGAGCCGAACAGCGATGCCGCCATGGCGAAACTTGCCGCCATTGCCGCATCGATCGGTCGCCCCGACACGGCAGCCACCTTGCTTGGACGCCCCCAAGCCGATGAGCGCCGCCATGACCCGGACCGCGCTGATGTCGGCTCGAACACTCTCGGCTTCGACATGTTGAGGAGCGCACGGCTGCTCACACCGCGCCCCTCGCCTCTCCCCTTGCTCCTGGTCGCACCGGATGGCGGTGGAGTGTTCCTGCGCCCGCATCTGGAGGGTGCGGTCGCCGCATCGCTTGATCATCAGTTTCCGCCCTTCTTCCGCAAGATAGAAGCAATCGTCGAAGTCGCGCATGCCGACGCACCGGCAATGGACTTCGCCCTGGCTCTCGCCCGCCCCGATCAAACCATAGACTGGCAGCAGGACATCGCTGCCCAAACGATTGCCTTTTCGGGGTGGATGACCGTGAAAGACAAATTCGTGCGCCACCCCCTGGTGGTGATGCTTCACGCCAGGCGCAAGATGCCGCTTTCTATCGTTCTTACGGTGCGTTTTGCGGGGACGCCCAATGGTTTTCCGACCAATGCTTTCTTTCGAAAGCTGACGCTGTTCAGCGAATAGCAATCCAACGGGCGACCAGGCCCCGAGACCGTTAACCATCCCCCAAGAGAACGGCTGCTTGGCCGCTGTTATGGTTGACAAATTACTAACAACTAATATTATCAAGGGCTATGGGGTTCGTAGTGGAAGGGGTGTGTAATGCGTAAAATCCAATCGCTACTGTTGGGCGGACTTAGTGTTCTGGGCGTGAGCGTCGCTTTTTCCAACGTGGCGCAGGCGCAAATGGCGGTTGCTCCCGTCAAGGAGGCCGAGCTTGCTTGCGAGCAGGCCCTTAAGATCGGCACCATCGAGGCGCTCGAGGACTATCTGCACCGTTATCCGAATGCTCCGACGGCCTGTAAGGCGCTTGCGCTCAACAGCCTGTCCCAGTTTGCGGCGGGCGGTGGGAATGGAAACGGTGGTGATGGCGGCGGCCGCTACGGCGGATAGGTCTTAGCTGCGTCTTCCCGTTTTGGCAGTCAGGTGGTCGCGTCGCCGTGAAGGCGCCGCGCAGCCTGGCTCGACACAAATTCGGCGTAGCGATCCGAGGTTCTCATCCAGCCGAGATCGACGAGCTGCGCGGCGTCGCCGCGATAGCGCACAGACCGATGGTTGCGGAGCGCCAGTTTCGGATCGCGCTCCAGCGCTTCCATGTAAGCAGCGCGCTCCTCGAGCGTCTTTTCCTTCAGTTGCGTGTTCTCGCTCAGCGACGACGCTGACTTTTGGCGGAACCCCCAGACGAACTTGAAGTGAAGCAACGCGACGCGCAGTTCGCTGAACCGGACCTTGCTGATCGTGTGCTGCGCCACGTGGTAATGCGTGCCCCGTCCCCATCGCACGATCGGCACCTTCGTCAGGCACGGGGGAAACGTCTGCTTGAACCGGCCGTGCCAGAAAACACGTTCCCGCACGCCACCGAACATCTGCTCCGGCGGATATAAGCCGTCGCGGGCTCGCAGCCATCCGGGCTCCGGATCGAAGTAGGGTGAAGCCTCGATGAGCGGTATCGTGCCGTCATAGCTGCATTCGGCCAGCGGGCCGTCGGCATACATGTCGATCATCGAGCCGATCACGGCTTCGGCGCCGGTCGAGTCGAGATAACTGCAAAGCTGGCGCAGGTTTACCCGCTCAAGATCGGGATAGACGAGAAGCTCGTCGGCGTCGACCGAAAGGCACCAATGGCCGGTGCCGAAGACGTTCATGAGCGTGTTGATCCATCGCGGCGGATCGATGTTCTGCGCGAAATGCGATCCCTCGGTGTGGAAGCAGTGGCTGTCCGGCTGTTCCAGGATCAGTTCACGGGTGCCGTCCGTCGAACCATTGTCCAGGAAGAAAAAGCGGTCGACGCCAAGGCCGCGGTAGTGGTCGAGGATATGCGGCAACAACGTCGCTTCGTTGCGCAGGCCGACAAAGCACAGGATCTCGCCATCGGCTATGTCGATCTGCCGATCATCCAGCCGCGCGAGATGTCTTGGGGGTAGAAGGCCAATCATCCGAACGTCTTCAATCCGGTTTGCGCGAAAGACACGTGCGTTATGCCCGCAAGACAATTATCAAAGTGTTATACAACTGTTGGCAAGACTGTTTCGAGCGGGGTAGGCTGACAAGACGGATTAATCGGGGGACTGATTGAGCGTTGGTTCTAAGGCAGGCGCGCCGCCCACGGGCAAGCGACAAGCAAATCAGAAGCCTCGCAACGTGTGTATCGTTTCGGAGGTTGAGTTCGGCTCGACGGTGACTGCGGATCCCGGGTCGGCAACCTACGCGCTGGCGCAGCATCTGGCGAGAACCGGCGACACCGTGACACTGCTCTGGGTGCCGAGCCCGCTCGGCAGCCAGCCTGATGCGGAGGAGATCGCCAGGCTGGGCAAATGGTGCTTCGACAATTTCCTGGTGCGGCTCGAATTGCTGCCGCCATCGCCCCAGTTGCTGCGCGGCAATGAGGCGAGCGACAAGAACTCGGTCGCTGTCTACCACTACCTCAAGCAGAATGATTTCGACGTCGTCTATTTTTCGCTCGAGGGCGGCCTGGCGCATTTCCCCACCGTCGCCAAGCGCACGGGCGTTTTTCCCGCTCCGCCTGCGATCGTCGTGCTCGCCCATGAGCCGCTCATGTGGAAGCTGGAGGCCAATGCCCGCGCGGTCGAACAGAAGGACCAGATGACCGTCGCGCACATGGAAAAGACGTCGGCCGAGACGTGCGACCATCTTGTCGTCACCGGCCAGTCCCTGCTCGATTGGATGACCAAGGCGGGATGGAAACTACCCGGCAGCCATCACATTGCAGCGCCCCTCGAGCCTGAGGAGTGGCGTTCGAACTTCGCTGTCGATCATTACCGGCCGCGCGAGCGGCCCACGGCCGAAATTGTTCATTTCTCGGGCACGGAGGCGCGCAGCGGACTGACGCTGTTCTGTGATGCGCTCGACCGCCTGGCCGACAGCGGCGTGGCCGACCTGGCGGTGACCGTCGTCGGCGCGTTTGGTCATGTGCTGGGCGAGCATTCGGGCGGCATGATCGTTCGCCGGGCGCGGCAATGGCCGTTCAAGCTGAAGCTCCTGCCCATTCGAGACGAACCCGAGATCTTCAAATATCTCCGGCAGAGCCATGCGCTGGTGGCGATTACGCACACGGCTGCTCAGCTTCCGCTCGATGTGGTGACATGCCTCGACGAGGAGATCCCGTTTGTCGCGACGGACGTCGGTAGCGTTCGCGACGTGCTCCATCCGAGTTCGGCTGATGCCATCATGATGGAGGCGTCCGCGTCGGCCATCGCGGCCAAAATTGCGTCAGCGCTGGAAAGCCGATCGTTCGGCCCGGCAAAGCCGCTGCAAAAACGGGACGCTCGTGAGAAAGCCTGGAGCAGGCTGCACGCGAAATTCCGCAGGGAACCCGGCAAGGCCCCAAGCCGCAGCCGGAGCCGGCCACCGCTCGTTTCAATCATCACCGCGCACTACAATCGCGCCAGCCTGCTGCCCCAGGCGATTGCCTCGGTTCGGCGCCAGGACTACCCAAACATCGAACTGATCCTCGTTGACGACGGCAGCACCGATCCAGCTGCCGTCCAGTTGCTGGCCGAGATCGAGCCGGAGTTCGTGCAGCGCGGCTGGCGGATCATCCGGCAGAAGAACGGTTTCCTCGGCAAGGCGCGCAACACCGGAATCCGCGCGGCCAAGGGTTCGCTGATCCTGTTCCTGGACGACGACAACGTGCTGTTCCCGAATGCCATCAGTGCCTTCGTTGCCGGCATGCAAAAGTCCGGTGCCGATATCTGCACGACCTTCGCCAAGTGGCTCAACGAACCTTTCGTGCCGCCGGATACGAAGAGCGGTTACATGCTCTATTTCCCGGTCGGCGGACCTACGGACATCGCCCTGATCACCAATCCGTATGGCGATGCCAACGCGATGTTCCGGCGTGAGGTTTTCGACAAGATAGGCTACCTCAACGAGGAGCGAGGCTTTTCGGCCAGCGATTGGGAATTCTTCCTTCGGGCGGACCAGGCCGGCCTGGAGATCGTCACCGTCCCGGAGCCGCTCTATTGGTATCGCTCATCGCCGACCGGCATGAACCGAAATGCCGAGTGGCTGCGAAACCGCAAGCCGATCATCAACGTCTTCCGAAAGCACAAGTTCGCGAATACGGACATGTTCGTGCAACTCGGCATCAGCTCGAACACCGCCAATCATGAGAAAGAACTCAACCTCTGGAATCTGGAGCTTCGGGTCAAGGACGAACGATATCTCCGGTTGAGCGCAGGTTCCCCCAATGGCGCGGACGCGATGCAGTTGCTGGCCGAGATCGCGGCGCGCGAAGGCAGGGCGGATACCGCAGTTTCGCTGCTCGCCCATGCTGGGCGCCCCGACTTCACCCTGGGTGTCGTCGAAATGCTCAACGCAGCGGCCGAGGAAACCGTGCCGGAGTTGCATTCCTCGCTCTACCGCGAGCAGTATCTCTCCGCCGAACCCCTGCGCCTGGCTCATATCGGTTCGTATCCCGATGACGATCCGGCCCTGCTGAGCTATGTCGAGCAATCGCCGGACCAGCTGTTTCTTGAAGCCAAGGGCAGCAATATCACCATGGCTTTGCTGAAGGGCGTCTGCCCGCCGGGCGTCACTGGCGCGACCTGTTGGATTTACCTCGACGAGGAACTGACGGGTCGTGCGCAGTTTCAGCTCGCCATCGTGGATGCGGAAAACCAGACCTTCGGCAATCTCGCCCAACTCCTTGAGAGTGATGGCGGAAGCGGCTGGGCCGATGTCAGCCGACCGCACGAGTCGCGCGAGATCATGGCGACTGTCAGTTCGCCGGCGGCCGACAGGCGCGATCTGCTGCTCGCGGTCCGGTGCGGCGGCAGCCTCCTGGACGCGCGGGTGCTCGGCGGCTTTTCGGGCATCCAGATCAGCCATGTCGTTTCGACCGGCGCGAGGCGTCCGCGCCTCGGCGCGCCGCAGCAACGCCGACGCATGCGCCGAATGACCAGTGACGAGCTGAAGCATTCAACGCTGGTGACCGACCATCCCTCCGATCTGCCGGCGTTGCTTGTCGCCAGCGACAATGGCGGCATATTCCTGCGGCCGAGCACGCATGGCCCGGTTGTTGCCGCCCTCAACTCTGCTTTCCCGGCCTTCGCCAGAAGTGTCATCGCAACAGTAGAGATCGCTCATGAGGAAGCGTCTCCATTCGAGTTCGCCATGGCGCTGGGCAGGCAGGAAGAAAGGCTCGTATGGAAAGGCGATGCCCCGGTCGGTGCCTTGGCGTTCTCCGGATGGACACGGGTTTCGAAACCTTTCGAGCTGCATGATTTGAAGGTTTCAATCCGGGAGATCGATCGCAAATGGCTGACGATCTATCTGGCCATCCGGCTGCCGCGCGGCTCGAAGCCGATGCCATCCAACGCCTTTTGGCGCAAGCTGCTGCTGGTGTGGGACTGACGACGGCATCGTCGATGGCGCAGACCTGGATGTTTGTTTTTACGCAATTCCGAAGGAAAACCGCTACGCACTTTTCCAGGAATTGTTCTAACCTATCGAAATCATGGGAACGGCAGTAGGTTCAGTATATGCACAGGAGGCGCGCCTTGAAAATGAAGATGTCATTCAGTCTTGTCCTGGCATTTATTGTCGTTGCCGGGAGCATCTTGTCTTTCGGAGCGGCCGCCCAGGAACGCGAGCTGGGCCCTAAATGCACCCAGTGGAATTCGTTCCGAGTCCTGTTCAAAAAGGGTGACGGCAAGATATCGGATAAATCTGCGAAGGGCCTGGCGGCTTTCATCCAAGAGGCCGGGCACGAATGCGGCTATAGGCTTTATGCAACGGCGAGCAAGGAAGGTGGCTACGACAAGGCCTACGACATTGCCGGCCGCAGGCTGAGTGCGACCGGCGACTTTCTCAAGGCGCAAGGCGTCAAGCCGGAAATGGTGCTGGCGCTTTCGCATTGGGTCGACGACGGCGCCGCCGACACCAACACGGCGCGGAGCGCCATCCTATACACTCTCCCGAAGCAAGGGATATCGTGCCGACAGTATGAGAAGCGCGACCCTGTCCAGGTTCACCTCTTTTTCTACAACCAGTCCTCCGTGATTTCACAGCAGATCAAAGACGACCTCGACAAGTTTGCCGCCAGCATCCGAGACGCGCGCTGCAATGTCGAACTGACGGCCCTGGCTGCCAAGGAATTCACCGGCTCCAGCGCCGCAAAGAAAAACAAGGAACTGGCCAAGAAGCGTGTGAAGGCGATCGTGGATATTTTGACCGCGGCCGGGATCGACAGCGACCGGCTCATCGACACGAACGTTGAGTACGTAGGCGACAAGAAGCCGAACGTCGCGACCAGTCGTCTGGCGACCGCGTCCCTGATGTAGCGGCTGGATCGGCTGGCGCCGCGCGTTTTCGAGCGATCGGCTACCCCGGCTGCAGTAGAATGCCCCTGCGGCCCAACAACCAGCGCAGGCCGCATGCCAGCACGACATTGAACAGGGCAAGGCCGCCAAGTACGGCGAGCGTGCCTTGCGCTCCCGTCCATTGCATCAGCACCGCGCCCATCGACGGCGCGGCCGCCTGGGCGATCAGGCTCGGCATAGCCAGGCGGCCCATCAATTTCGCGTAGCCCGACGGACCGAACAATGCGAGCGGCAAGGTGCCGCGCGCGATCGATTCAAGGCCGATGCCGGCGCCGTAAAAGCCGAGCGCCACCGGCACGGCCGGCATGCCGATCCAGAGTGCAGAGATGCCTATGGCGACGAAACTCGCCGAGGCAAGCTTGGTCCAGATCGGATGATGGTAGCGCGCGATCATCATTTCGATGGCGCGTGCCGTCACTTGGAACGGGCCGACCAGGGCGCCAAGACCGACGGCGGCGGCAAGCGCCAGGCCGCTGGCCTGCAGAATCGCCAGCAGGTGCACCGACATCGTCGAGGAGATCACCGCGGCAAGCGTGATGGTGGCGGCGAGCACGATCATCAGCGCCAGGGACGGATCGCCCACAGGCGCGGGTTTGGCGTTTCCTTCCGCTTCGGTTCTGCTGCCGCGCGGTGACACCCCGCGCGGCAGCAGCGTGAGATAGAGCGGCAGAGCGACAAGCAGTTGCACCGCCGCGTAGACGAGGCAGGCACCGCGCCAGCCGATCTCGGCCATCAGGAAGGCGGAAATCGGCCAGCAGACGGTGCTGGCGAAGCCGCCGAACAGGGTCAAGGTGGTGATCGCCGAACGCGCGCTGTGGCCGTACAGGCGGCCAAGCGTCGCGAAGGCCGCGTCATAGAGCCCAGCCCCCATGCCGAGCCCGATCACGAGCCACGCGCCGACATAGGCCGCAAGGGTCGGCGCCGCTGCCAGGCCGATCTGGCCGGCGCCGATGCAGACGGCGCTGAAAGCAAGCACATTGCGGCCGCCATGACGTTCGATCGAGGAGCCGACACGCGGCGAGATCAAGCCGGCGACCAGAAGCCCGAGCGACAGGCCGCCGACCACCCAAGCCAGCGGCCAACCGGTCTCTGCGGCCACTTTCGGCGCAATGACCGCCGGCAAATAGTAGGAAGAGCCCCACGCCATGATCTGCGTCAGCCCAAGCACGGTGATGATCGTGCCGCGGCTACGCATGCCCGACGGAATGCTCATGCGGCGACGCCGCAGCCGCAGCCACTCTTGCCGGCGGTCTTCGCCTCGACATCGGCGACGCAGCACGCATCCGCCTCTTGCGGCGCCGGGCCACCGCAGCAGTCTTCAGACGCGCTTTCGGCCAAGGCGAGCGATCCTGGCACCACGCAGACGCCGGTCTCGGGCAGGACCAGTCGCACCGCATCGGCGGACGCGGTGTCGCCTGCCAAAGCGGCCGCGACCGAGCGCACCTGTTCGTAGCCGGTCAAAAGCAGGAAAGTCGGCGCCCGGCCGTAGCTCTTGATGCCGACCGTGTAGAAATCTGCCTCGGGATGGCTGAGTTCGCGGTGTCCGTGCGGGGGCACGTCGCCGCAGGAATGCTCGTTGGGATCGATGAGCGGCCCTAACGCCTTGACGCTTTCCAGCCACGGATCAAGATCGAGCCGAAGCTCCCTGGTCAGCGTGAGATCGGGCCGCTGCCCGGTGGCGGCGATGATGCGGTCGACCGGGCCGATCCGCCGCAAGCCGTCTGCTGTCTCGCCCTCGACGATCAGGCGACCGCCTTCGTCGCGAACGGCCACAGTGGCAAAGCCAGTGACCAGCGTGACGCGGCCGCTTTCGGCAAGTTCGCGCGCATCGGCGCCAAGTTCGCCACGCGCCGGCAGCTGGTCGGCATCGCCGCCGCCATAGATGCGCACGAGGTCGGTGCCGCGAGCCGTCCAGATGGACGCCGTCCCAGGTTCGGCATCAGCGAGCCTGGCAAGATCGAGCAAGGCATTGGCCGCCGAATGGCCGGAGCCGGCGACCAGCGTGGTGCGGCCGGCATAAACGCTTCGGTCACGGCCTAGAATATCGGGAATGCCGTAAGCGATGCGATCGGCGAATTCCATCTCGCCCTCGGCCGCGAGGCCGCCGGCACCGAGCGGGTTCGGTGACTGCCATGTGCCCGAAGCATCGATGACGGCGCGGGCACCGTCACGCCTGGTGCCATTGGCAGTTTCGACCACCAGCATGAAGGGCCGTGCTTCGCGTCCCCTGCTGCGCACCTTGTCAGCGCCCCAGCGCGAGATGCCGACAATTCGAGCGCCGGTTTCGATCACCGGCGCCAGCTCGGGGAGTTTCGCCAGCGGTTCGAGATAGAGATCGACAAGCTCGTTGGCGGTGGGAAACGCCTCGGGATCGGGCATTTTCCAGCCATGCTCTTCCAGCAGTTCCCTCGCCCCCTGATCGACACAAAAGCGCCAGGGCGTAAAAATCCTGACATGGCCCCAATCGCGAAGGTTGGTAGCAACGTCGCCGCCGGCCTCGTAGAGCTTCACTGGTAGCCCCTGGCGAAGCAGATGGACGGCTGCCGCCAGGCCGACAGGGCCGGCACCGATGACTGCTACCGGGAGATCGTTGTGCTTGTTCATTTCTCTACCTTCCGTAATTCCGGGATTATCGAAATACAAGCCAAAAAAATTACGCCGCCGCCTCTCCCGCGGCGGGATTGCTGGCGGCATCGGCGCAGCATTCGTCGGCGAGGAAGCCGATCAGATCCCGCATGATCGGATAGTTGGCGCGGCAGATCAGCGTCGTCGCCTGCCGCTCCTGCGTGACGAGACCGGTCAGGATGAGGCGGTGCAAATGATGCGACAGCGTTGAGGCGGCAATGCCCAAACTTTCCTGCAGCGTGCCGACCGGCCTGCCCGCCTCGCCTGCCCGGACTAGGATGCGGTAGAGTTTCAGCCGCGTGGGGTTGCCCAGCGCCTCGAGCTGTTTTGCTGCTTGTTCGAGTTTCATGGAAATATCCATACGCCCAGACTCAGCTGGGCGTCAACTCAATTTCGAAGAAATTCGAAATAAGCTCTCAGAGGATGCGCTTGCCGTCGGCGCCGATCACCACTTCGCCGTCTTCCTTGGTGAAAGGGCCGATGTCGGGATTGGGCAGGATGTCGAGGACCGCTTCCGACGGCCGCGCCAGCATGGTGCCGAGCGGCGTCACCACGATCGGCCGGTTGATCAGGATCGGATGCGCCAGCATGAAATCGAGGATCTCGCCGTCGCTCCATTTGGGATCGCCAAGGTTCAGCTCGGCATAGGGCGTGCCGCTCTCGCGCAACAGCTGGCGCGGCGTCATCGCCATGGCAGCGATCAGTTCGATGAGTTTTTCACGCGACGGCGGGTTCTTCAGATACTCGATCACTTCCGGCTCCTCGCCGGACTGGCGGATGATGGCCAGCGTGTTGCGCGAAGTGCCGCATTGAGGGTTGTGATAGATGGTGATGGTCATTCGGCGGGTCTCATCTGAGGCAAGGGTTTCGGTTCGGCAAGCAGCCAGCTCGCCAGCGCCATGGCCAGCAGCGCGCCGACAAGCTCGGCGACGATGAAGGCCGGGACATCGAGCGGCCTGATGCCGGCAAAAGTGTTGGAGAAAGCGCGCGCGATGGCGACCGCCGGATTGGCGAATGAGGTCGAAGCGGTGAACCAGTACGCTGCGGTGATGTAGAGACCGACCAGCCACGGGATCGACTCCGGACGGGCGCGCAGGCCGGCGAGGATGGTGAAGACCAGGCCGAAACTCGCGACCAGTTCGGCGATCCACTGCCCCGTGCCGCTTCGCACCGTGGTGGACAGCTCGACCAGAGGCAGGCCGAACATAGCGTGCGCGATCAGTGTGCCTGCAATGCCGCCGGCGATCTGCGCCAGGACATAGGCCAACGCCGCCTTGGTTTCGATCTCCCGCCGCAGCCCAAACACCAGCGTCACTGCCGGGTTGAAATGGGCGCCGGAGACCGGGCCGAGGATAGTGATCAGCACCACCAGAATGGCGCCGGTCGGGATGGTGTTGCCGAGCAGGGCCAATGCCACATCGTCGGTGAGCCGGTCGGCCATGATGCCCGAACCGATGACGGCGGCGACCAGCATCGCGGTGCCGAGGGCTTCGGCGACGAGACGGCGGGGCAGATCAAGGGTCATGCTCAGCCGGCCCTTGGCAGATCACGGCCGATCTCATCCAGCCGCTTCTGCAGGGCCAATTTATCGACGGTGCTCATCGGCAGGCTGACGAAGATCGAGATGCGGTTGTTGAGCATGCGGTAGGCTTCGGCGAAGGCCAGATGCCTTTCCGCATCGGTGCCCTCGACTTCGGCCGGGTCGGGCACGCCCCAATGCGCGGTCATCGGCTGGCCCGGCCAGACCGGACAGGATTCATTGGCGGCGTTGTCGCAGACGGTGAAGACGAAATTCATCTCTGGCGCGCCGGGGACCGCAAATTCTTCCCAGTTCTTCGAACGGGCAAAGGAGGTGTCGTGGTTGAGCGTCTTCAAGAGCTGCAGCGTGAATGGATGGACCTCGCCCTTGGGATGCGAGCCGGCGGAATAGGCCTTGAACCTGCCGGCGCCGACCCGGTTGAGGATCGCCTCGGCGAGGATCGAGCGCGCCGAATTGCCGGTGCAGAGAAACAAGACGTTGTAGATCTGATCGCTCATCAATTCCTCCCTCAACATTTGCAGGTCACGGCCTGGATAATGGGCTGGCAGAGCTCCGGCGCGCCGTTGCAGCAGTCCTCCATCAGATAGGCGAGCAGGTCGCGAAAGCCGGTCATATCCGGTGCATAGCGGATGCTGCGCCCCTCACGCCCGGCACTGACCAGCCCGGCTTGGTCGAGCACCTTCAGATGCGCCGACATGGTGTTCTGGACGATGTCGAGCCGCGCAGCGATCTCGCCGGCGGGCAAACCGCCTGCCCCGGTGCGCACCAGCAACCGGAAGACTTCGAGGCGTGTGTCCTGGCCGAGGGCTGCCAATGCGCGAAGAGCTGCTTCCTTGTCCATCCATATATCCATAAATCCGGATTTAAGGATGCCTAGCGCGACCATATGACAGCTGGATGACAGACGGGCGCGGAACCGGTACGGCGGCAGGGCGTCCGTCCTTGCTAGGCCACGCAGATGCCCGGCACTGCGACCTTCTGGAACAGATGCGGGGAAGCGACCGCCGAGGTCGGATAGGCCGAGATCTTGGCCCTGAACTGAGGATGCGTGAAGGCGGCGCGGAAGGCGGCGGTCGACTCCCACACGGCACAGTTCAAATAGGTCGGGCTGTCGCCGAGCGCGCGGTGGAGCTGGGTCGAGATGAAGCCCGGCTGCTGCTTCATGAAGGCGGCATCATCCTGCCACACCTGGAGGAAGGTCTGCTCGTCGGCCTTGTCGAGCGTGAAAAGATTGACCAGCACGACGGCGCTGGCGTCGATCGCGACCTGACGGTCGATGGGGAAGGCAGGATCCATTGGGCGTATCTCAGTCATCATAAGGCTCCATCTAATTGGTGTTATGGTGTCACTCTGTTATGATGCATACATACCAACTTGACACTATGATGTCAATCACGATATAGGATGACAAATGAACGAACCCATTCGAACCCCGGCCGGTGAAGCCTTGAACGATCTTGTTCTCGACCTGTTCAGGCTCAACGGCCGAATGCTCGCCGCCGGAGACAGGCTGGTCGCCGACCTTGGCCTGACCAGCGCCCGCTGGCAGGTCCTCGGCGCCATCGTCATCGCCGAACGGCCGCAGCCGGTCGCCTGGCTGGCGCGCGATCTCGGCGCCAACCGCCAGAACGTGCAGCGGATCGTCAACGACCTGCACAAGGAAGGGCTCGTCGCATTCGGGGCCAACCCGCATCACCAGCGGGCACAACTCGTCGTTCTGACCGACAAGGGAAGACAGGCCTTCGACGCCGCCATGCGCTTGCAGGCGCCCTGGGTGAACAGGCTCGCCGACGGGCTCGTGGTCAAGGATCTCAACACAATGCACGCCGTGATCACGGCGCTGCGCCGGAAACTCGAAGGAGACATGGATGCGGAAGAGCAGAGCTGACCGCTACGGCACTGTAGCGGTGTCCATTCACTGGCTGAGCGCCATCCTGATTCTGGCCCTGCTCGGCTCCGGCTTCAGGGCCGCCAATGCAATGGATGCGGCTGTGAAGGCCGACCTCCTTCGTTTCCACATTCCGGTGGCGATCGTGGTCTTGCTGCTGACGGCATTCCGCATCGTCTGGTGGTGGCGCTTCGATCTGCGGCCGCTTCCCGCGCAAGGATCGCCAGCCTGGCAGGAACGCATCGCACGCCTTGTGCATGTCGCTTTCTACATCGTCATTCTCGGCATGGCCGCCAGCGGCATCGGCATGATGGTCCTGAGTGGTGCTGCCCCGGTGATCTTCGGCCAGAGCAGCGCGACTTTGCCGAACTTCACCGACTATCCGCCGCGCGCGCCGCATGGCTTCGGCGCCTTGCTGCTCGTGGCGCTGCTGGTGTTCCATGCCGGCGCGGCGCTTTACCACCAGTTCATTCGGCGTAGTGACGGGCTGCTCCGGCGCATGTGGTATGGTGCATGATCCAATCGCCGCGCGAAAATTCTCGTCCTGGCGTGACGACACAGAGCCGGTCTATTGGCGATAAACCCGCCGATGGTCGGCCAGCACTTCGTCGATGACGGCCCAGGATTTCGCGGCCTCGCGCTGGTTGCCGTCATGTCCAGAAGCGGTGATCAGGGCTTTCCACAACGCCCAGCCCCGGCCGCGTGCCCAGGTTTCTCCGTCGAGGGCAAGCGCATCGCGGAAGGTCTGTCGGCTCTCCCCGGAAAACTCCGTCCAGGCGATCACCAGGTCGCAGGCGGGATCGCCGACGGCCGAACTGCCGAAATCGATGACGCCGCAGAGCTTTCCGTCCTCGACCAGCAAATTGCCAGAGGCGACGTCGCCATGGACCCAGACCGGCGGGCGCTGCCACTCGGAGCCAATCGCGCTTGCCCAAACCTCTCGCGCGGTATCCGTGTCGATGCGCCCAGTCAGTGCCGACAGTGCTCTACGGGTCTCGGCGCCGTAGACCGCAAGCCGGCCGGCGCGATGGAAATTGTGCTGGCCGGCCGGCGGGCCATCGGTGGCATCGACGCGGTAAAGAGCGAGCAGAAAATCGGCCAGCGAGCGGGCGAACTGGGTGGGATCGGCAGTCCGGCCGTTCTCTGCCGGCTGGCCGCGCAGCCAGCCATAGACCGACCAGGGCCAGGGATAGTCTTGCCCGGGCGCACCCTTGGCCAGCGGCACCGGGATCGGCAGCGGCAGATGCGGCGCGAGCCGGGGCAGCCAGCGCTGCTCCTTCTCGACCTGCGCGGCATAGGGCGCCGCACTCGGCAGGCGCACCGACATGTCGTCGCCGAGACGAAAGGTGCGATTGTCCCAGCCGCCCGGCTCGACCGGTTCCACCGGCAGGTCGGACCAGTGAGGAAACTGCGCGGCAATCAGCCGGCGAACGAGGTCGGAATCGATCGAGACATCTTGATGCATTCGAGCACTAACTTACCGATGAAGGTATCCGGTGACACTAGCCGAGGACTCAGCGGCGCAAAACGAGAGCCGTCACCAAAGAACGTTCACCCCTTCACGCCACCCGCGGTGAGGCCGGAGACGATCTTGCGCTGGAAGATCAGCACGAGGACGACAAGCGGCACGGTGACGATCACCGAAGCGGCCATGATGTTGCCCCAGGGGATCTCGAACTGCGAACTGCCGGACAGAAGGGCGATGGCGACCGGCACGGTTCGTTGTTCGTTGCTGGAGGTGAAGGTGAGCGCGAAGAGGAATTCGTTCCAGGCGCCGATGAAGGCGAGCAGCCCGGTGGTGACCAGCGCCGGCCACATCAGCGGCAGGAAAACGCGGGTGATGATGATCCATGGCGTCGCGCCGTCGAGGATCGCCGCCTCCTCGATCTCGAGCGGGAGGTCGCGGACGAAGGCGGTGAGCACCCAGACGGTGAACGGCAGCGTGAAGATCATGTAGGAAAAGACCAGCGCCAGGGGCGAATTGTAGAGGCCAAGCGTGCGGATCAGCTCGAACAGGCCGGCAAGCAGCGCCACCGGCGGGAACATGGAAACGGAGAGTATGGCGAACAGGAGAAGCGAGCGGCCACGGAAGCGGATGCGCGTCAGCGCGTAGGCGGCGGTGACGCCAAGGAACAGCGAGATGACGACGACAGCGCCGGAGACAATCAGCGAGTTGAGGAGATTGCGCGGGAAGGTCCCGTCGGTGAGGACGGTCCGGTAGTTGGCGAAGCTGATCATCTTCGGCCAATAGTCGACCTCGAACAGCGCCGTCCCCGATTTCAGGCTGGTGACGACGGCGTAGTAGAACGGGAACACCGCGACAATGACGATGACCGCGACGAGCAGGTAGAAGGCGGCGCGGCTGAGGATCCGCATGGTCGATGGCCACATCATCAATAGTCCCTGTCCAGTCTGACCCGGCCGAGCCACAGCACGAGCATTGTTAGCAGAGCGAGAATGAGGAAGAGCAGCGTCGAGGCGGCGGAGCCGTAGGCGAATTTGTCGAACTCGAACAGGTTCTCGCGGGCAAACACCGACATCGACTTGGTGTGCGCATTGTTTGGCGTCAGCACATAGATCAGGTCGAAGATGCGCAGCGCGTCGAGGCCACGGAAGATCACCGCCACCATCAGCGCCGGCCGGATGAGCGGCAAGGTCACCTTCCAGAACACCCGCCAGGGGCTCACGCCATCGATCCGGGCGACCTCGTAGATCTCGCGCGGCAGCATCTGCAGCGCGGCGAGGATGAGAAGCGCCATGAACGGCGTGGTCTTCCAGATATCGACGATGAGGACGGCGACCATCGCCGTATCGGCGCTGGCGGTCCAGGCGATCTTGGTGCTGATCAGGCCGAGGTTGAGCAGCACATCGTTGATGATGCCGAACTGGTCGTTGAGCATCCACTGCCACATCTTCGCCGAGACGATCGTCGGGATCGCCCAGGGGATGAGGACGGCGGCGCGTACGAAGCCGCGGCCCGGGAATTCGGCGTTGAGCACCAGTGCGACGACCATGCCGAAGACCGTCTCGCAGGTCACCGAGATCAGAGCGAAGCGCACCGTGTTCCAGACGGCGCGCCACCAGGCTGGGTCGACGAGCAGGCCGTCGTAAAGAACCCGGCCGCTCGGCATGCTGAGCTCCGAAAAGTAATTGGCAAAGCCAATCCACCGCCCCGCCTCTAGATCGGTCAGCGAGGTGTCGGTGAAGCTGAAATAGATGGTGCGCAGAAGCGGCCAGCCGGCGACAGCGGCAAGCACGACGAGCATCGGGGCAAGGAACAGCCACGCCGCGCGCACGCGCTGGCGCATCAGCCTGGAACGCGGCTGTATCACCAGGCGGCGCCCTTGAGCTTCGTCAGCGTCACTTCGAGATCGGCGAGGTTGTCGGCGGCCGTGCCTTCGCCGGAGAGCGTCTTGTGCACGGCGGTCCAGAACGCGTTGGACACCTCGTTGTACCTGACCTTGGCCTCATTCGAGGGACGCGGCACGGCGTTGAGGAAGACCTCCTTCCAGCGCGGGATGACCGGTTGCTCCCTGGCGATGTCGGCATCGTCGTAGAGCGCCTGGATGGTCGGCAAATAGGACGCCTTCAGCGCGCGGTACTTCTGCATTTCAGGTGAAGCGACCCATTTGACCAGCTCGATCGCTGCATCGGGGTTCTTCGAATATTTGGAGACGGCGAGGTTCCAACCGCCGAGCGTCGCCGCCGAGCGGGCGCCCTCGCCTGACCCGGGCGGCAGCGTGGTCACGTCGAACTTGCCCTTGATGGGCGAGCCTTCGCTCTCGCCCAGCGAATAGGCGTAGGGCCAGTTGCGCATGAAGACCGCATTGCCGGTCTGCCAGACGCCGCGCGACTCTTCCTCCTGGTAGGCGAGAACGCCCGGAGGCGCGATGGTGCCCACCCAGCCCTTGGCCATGTCGAGCGCGGCGGCGGCCTTCGGATTGTTGATCGAGATCGTGCCGTCCGGCTCGACGATCTGCCCACCGCCGTTCGACATCACCCATTCGAGCGCGTCGCAGGTCAGCCCCTCATAGGCGTTGCCCTGGAAGACGAAGCCCCAAATGTCCTTGTGGCCGGCCTCTCGTTCCTTGTCCATGACGCGCTTGGCGGTGGCGGCAAGCTCGCTCCAGCTTCCCGGCAGCTTGGCGCCATACTTATCCAGCAGGTCCTTGCGGTAGTAGAGCGCCGGCGCGTCAGTGAATATCGGCAACGCCACCAGCTTGCCATCGACGGTCTGCGATTCGATGATCGACGGGAAATGGGCTGCAACGACATCCTTGGTCGCAGCGGTCAGGTCGACAAGCTGGCTGGCCAGTTGCGGCGCCCAGATGACGTCGGTCTGATAGACGTCGATGTCGCTGTTGTGGGCGGCGAGCCAGAGCCTGTATTGGCCGAACTGGTCCGTGGTCGAGGTCGGCATCGGAATGATGGTGACCTTGTTGCCGCTTTTCTTCTCGTACTGGTCGAGGATATCGCGAAGCACCTTCAGGCCGTTGCCGGTGTCGCCCGAGACGATGGAGAGGTCGACGGCCCGGGCCGGGCTGGCGGCGAGCACAGCGGCGACGGCAAACGCAAGCAGCGTGTGAAAGAACTTCATGGCGGCGGGTCTCCTCCGGCAGCCGACCAAAACGGACAGGCCATGCCTGACCGTGCCGGCTGCTCACGACGCGCCCCGCCCTCTCCCGCATTGAACTGCGAAGAGGCGCGTTGGGTTCCCAAGTCGGCTGGTTCATTTTCGACTTGTGGTTGCCTTACGCGGCGGCGCGCCGCGCCAGGCGCCCGGCGACAGGCCCTTGATGGTCTTGAACACTCTTGTGAGATGACTCTGGTCGGCAAAGCCGGTCGCCACTGCAATTTCCGCAAGCGGCATGTCGGTCCGCATCAGCGCTGACGCGGCACGGATGCGGCGGTCGCGCAGATATTGTCCAGGCGTCATGGCAGCAGTGCGGTGAAAATCGCGGATGACCTGGAAGCGGCTGACGCCGGCGGCGCTGGCCAGGCGCGCAAGGTCGAAGCCGGCGGCAAGATCGGCCTCGATCAGTTCGCCATAGAGGCGGAAGCGCCTGATAGGCTCGCCGCCATCGGAGGCATGAATGCGGCCACTGCAGCCGCCGAAGCGGCTGGCGAGCCGGCGCAGCACGACCAGCATCGCCGCTTCCTGCTCAAGCGGCTGCCCCGCCAGACTGTGCGCACGCACGAAGCCTCGCGCCAGGTCTGACGCCTGCAAAATTCCCTCGGCGAACATCGGCAATCCCCGCAGTCCGAGATCGTCGGCGATCTCGCCCATCAAGGTCACATCGGGATAGCAGGTGCGGTAGGCCCAGCCTACAGCGCAGCCCTTCTCGCCGTCATGCGGATCTTCGGGATTGACGGCGATGATCGAGCCTGCGGGCGCCAAATGATTGCGGCGACCGATCCTCAGCTTCTCGACGCCGGCGACGACGACGCCGAACACGTAGGTTGGATGAGTGTGCAGCGCATAAGCATGGTCGCGGTAGCGGGCGGCGAGCATTTCGAGGTCGCCGAGGCCGGCATGCCGCGTCAAGCGCGCGGCTTCGCGTTCTTTCTGTTCGCTGGCATCGCTCATGGTGCCCCAGCCTTCTCAAAAGCACGCGGCCCGTCAATCCCGTTCAAGACCGGGAGCCAGGCAACCGGGTATCCTAGACGACACAGGACGACGCGGAGGTTTGACAATGCATGAGAACGACAAGGTGGCGGCGATCGTGCCGGAGGCGATCGGCTGGCGGCAACACATCCATGCCAATCCGGAACTGGGCTTTGCCGAGCACGAGACGGCGGCCTTCGTCGCGGGAAAGCTCAGAGAATTCGGCCTTGCCGTTCATACTGACGTCAGCGCAACCGCTGTCGTCGCTACACTGACCAGAGGCACAAGCCGCCGGTCGATCGCGTTGCGCGCCGAGCTCGACGCCTTGCCGATCACGGAAGCCGCCGCTGTCGACTACGCCTCGCGCAAGGACGGCGTCATGCATGCCTGCGGCCATGACGGCCATATGGCGATGCTGCTCGGCGCCGCAAAGCTGCTTGCCGAGAGCGGCAGTTTCGAGGGCACGGTGGTGTTCGTCTTCCAACCCGCCGAGGAGGTGCTGGGCGGCGGCAAGAAGATGATCGAAGACGGGTTGCTCCGCCGCTTTCCAGTCGAGCAGGTGTTCGCGGTCCACAACTGGCCGGGCTTCCCGGAAGGGCATGTCGGCGTGCGGGCCGGACCGCAAATGGCGGCGGTCGACGATTTCGAGGTCGCCTTTCGCGGCCGCGGCTGCCACGCAGCGATGCCGCATCTGGGCGACGATCCGGTGCTGGCCGCGGCAAGCTTCGTCACCGCCGTCCAGCGCCTGGTCAGCCGCAGTGTCGATCCGCTGTCGCCCGCGGTGCTGTCGGTGACGCAAATCCATGGCGGCCGCTTCAACAATTTCGTGCCAGGCGAGGTGAAGGTCGAGGGCACCTGCCGCTTCTACGACCGCGCGCTGTCAGATCATTGCGCCGCCGAGATCGAGCGCGTGGCCAGGGCCTGCGCGGCGATGCACGGGGCGAGTGCCGCGCTCACCTACAAGCGTGGCTATCCGCCCGTTGTGAATTCGCCTGATGGCGCGGCACTCGCGGCGCAAGCCGCCGCCGACACAGTCGGCGCGGATCGTGTCCTTACCGAGTTCCAGCCGAGCATGGGCTGCGAGGATTTTGCCTATTTGCTGCAAGGCGTTGGCGACGGCGCCTATGCCTGGATCGGCGCCGGCGATGTCGGCCCGGCCGAAGGACTGCATGGTGACCGCTTCGTCTTCAACGACACCATCATCCCGATCGGCATCCGCTTTTTCCTCAACGTCGTCGAGCGCGCCTTGCCTCCTAGTCATCTGAATCTAAATTTCGTGGCATAAGGATTGTTCCGCCTTCTGGCAGAAGCGTTTGACGGAGGCGAGAATGTCGTCTGCGGACTTGGTCCATCGATATGGCTTGGGGTTCTCGTTGTGGC
>NZ_QZWZ01000209.1 GCF_003601975.1 Mesorhizobium waimense | reverse complement strand
GTCGAAACGCTGAACACCGAGGTAGTCATGCAGGTTATCGCCGTTAATTTCGATATGTTTTAATGACTTATCGAGCAGTAACTGCTTAACCGCTTTGCGGCACAGTTTGGAGATTTCACGCTCCAGACCACGCACGCCCGCCTCACGGGTGTAGTAACGAATAATGCCGATAATGGCGCTATCGTCGACGGTCAGCTCACCTTTTTTCAGTGCATTACGTTCAATCTGCTTCGGCAGCAGGTGACGTTTGGCGATGTTCAGTTTTTCATCTTCGGTATAACCGGAGAGGCGAATCACTTCCATACGATCCAGCAGCGGTGCCGGAATGTTCATGGAGTTCGACGTCGCGACAAACATCACGTCGCTGAGATCGTAATCCACTTCCAGGTAGTGGTCGCTGAACGCTACGTTCTGCTCTGGATCCAGCACTTCAAGCAGTGCAGAGGCCGGATCGCCTCGCATGTCAGAAG
>NZ_QZWZ01000208.1 GCF_003601975.1 Mesorhizobium waimense | reverse complement strand
GCTTTGCACCTCCTATAAAATGTTGACGCTCACTTTCAAGAACAGCTCTATTTTTTTTACTCATTGCTCTTCTTAAAATATCCGCTTCACCATAACTGAAGTTTGCAAATGTGCTCGCTATTTGCATAATTTGCTCTTGATAAATAATAACACCGTAAGTATTTTTTAATATCGGTTCTAAATGCGGATGTAAATATTGAACTTTTCTTGGATCATGTCTTCTTGTAATGTAAGTTGGAATTTCTTCCATTGGACCTGGTCTATACAAAGAAGTTACAGCCACAATATCTTCAAAGTGTTCCGGCTTTAATTTTTTTAATACACTTCTTACACCGTCAGACTCTAATTGGAATATGCCAGTCGTATCTCCTTGCGACAACAATTCAAACACTTTTTGATCATCGAACGGAATCTTTTCGATATCAATATTAATACCTAAATCTTTTTTGACTTGTGTTAAGATTTGATGAATAATCGAT
>NZ_QZWZ01000207.1 GCF_003601975.1 Mesorhizobium waimense | reverse complement strand
CACGGTCGGCAAGTGGAGGCGTCGCTTCCTCAAGGATCGCGTCGAGGGCCTGCTGGACGAAGCCCGGCCCGGCAGGCCCCGGACGATCGACGACGATCAGGTGGCCGCCGTGATCGAGCGGACGCTGCGGTCCCTGCCCAGCGACGCGACACACTGGTCGATCCGCTCGATGGCCGGGGCGACCGGCTTCTCGCACACGACGATCTGTCGGATCTGGACTGCCTTCGGGCTGCAGCCGCATCGCTCGGAGACGTTCAAGCTGTCGAGCGACCCGCTGTTCGTCGACAAGGTGCGCGACATCGTCGGGCTCTACCTGTCGCCGCCCAATCGCGCGCTGGTGCTGAGCGTCGACCAGGCCTCGACCGCGAGCAGCCCGTCCTGCCGATGATGCCTGGCATGCCGGAGCGCCGGACCCATTCCTACGTTCGTCATGGCACGACGTCGTTGTTTGCTGCCCTCGACGTTGCCTCGGGCTTCGTCATC
>NZ_QZWZ01000206.1 GCF_003601975.1 Mesorhizobium waimense | reverse complement strand
GTGACCATGCCCTTCTCGTCGACATCGCCGATCGCCAGGCAGCGCACCACCAGCGTCTTGCCCTTTTCGATGTCGACGAAGATCTCGTCTTCCGATTTCATGCCGTAGAAATAGGTCGGCGTCGGCAGCACGCTGACCGGCCCATAGATCTCCTGCGTGGCGGCGAAGTCGGAGAACACCTTCGGATACATCAGCCACGAGGCGAATTCGTACTCGCTGAGCTTGCGCTCGAGCTTCTGCTCGAGCTCCTTGCGGCTGGCCTTGAGATCGGCCGGCTTGAGCAGCGAGCCCGGCCGCGCCGTGATTGGCTTGTCGCCCTTCAGCGCCTTCTTCTGCAGCTTCTCAGGCCAGCCGCCGGGCGACTGGCCGAGATCGCCGCGCAGCATTGACACCACGGAGTCCGGGAAGGCGATGTCCTTGTTCGGGTTCTCGACATCGGCGACGGTCAGGTCCTGGCTCACCATCATCAGCGCCATGTCGCCGACGACCTTGGACGACGGCGTCACCTTGACGA
>NZ_QZWZ01000205.1 GCF_003601975.1 Mesorhizobium waimense | reverse complement strand
GGTCTCTGAGGCCGACAATATAGAATTGGCCATCGCGCACCTTTTGTTCGGCAACGATGATGCCCGGCTGGGTCCCCAGTCGCGACACATAGGCCTGCCAGCGCTCCGCCTCGCGTTCTTCGGGGCTTACATCACGGACCCTGGAGATATCGAATTCCGGTCCGCCTGCCGAAAGCTGTCGGGCGGCTGCGCGCGCCCGATCTATCCAGGTATCGGGAGCCTCACCCTCGGCAACGATGCGATCCTCGACGATCGAAAGCCGAACCGATTTCGGTGGGGTCAGCGACGCCATCAGCCGCTTCAGCACGAACTCCGGCTCAAGGCTCTGATAGAATTGCCACTGTGAATGAACGCGGGCGGGATCGACCTGCGTTCCGGACAGCAGAGCCTGTGGGTCGGCGGCAAGCGGGTCTCTGAGGCCGACAATATAGAATTGGCCATCGCGCACCTTTTGTTCGGCAACGATGATGCCCGGCTGGGTCCCCAGTCGCGACACATAGGCCTGCCAGCGCTCCGCCT
>NZ_QZWZ01000204.1 GCF_003601975.1 Mesorhizobium waimense | reverse complement strand
TCACTCATTTCAACAACGACGATTACGCTGCTATTTTGATCAAACGGGACGAGCGAACGGCTCAGATCGTCAACCTGGGTCATGGGACACCTCTATCGCTTCTATCAAACGACGATGGTGCCATGCCCGTCGCCGCTCACCCCATAGCTTCTCCAGAATCTACGCTGATTTTTGGAGATCGGCGATGGATTGCGATGCGCTTGGGGACGACCAGTGGGACCGGATCAAGGGTTTTGTGCCCGGCGGCACGAAAGGCAAGCGCGGCCCGCGTACAGATAATCGGAAGTTCCTCGACGCGCTGTTGTGGATGGCGCGTTCGGGTGGCCGTTGGCGCGACCTGCCGGAGCGGCTTGGCGATTACCGCTCGGTGAAGCGGCGCTATTATCGTTGGATCGGGATGGGTGTGCTGGACGATATGCTGGAAATGCTCGCCCGCGAAGCCGACCTCGAATGGCTGATGATCGACAGCACGATCGTGCGAGCGCACCAGCATGCCGCCGGGGCACGCAAGGTCAAAGGGGGGCGGATGC
>NZ_QZWZ01000203.1 GCF_003601975.1 Mesorhizobium waimense | reverse complement strand
GATCGGCATCCTCACTCATGGCGCGGCTGTGACCTTTATGACCCGCCTTAGCGCCGCCAGGCTTTGCCCTGTCCCGACGCGCCTTGCGATCGCTCGAAGGTGGCCTGGACGACGTGCGCGATGTCTTCTCTGGCCGCTGTATCCGCAGCACCAGATCGATCAACTCTTCCTTCGTCAGACGCTGCAAATCAGTGCGATCCATATCCCCATAGATTCAGGGATTCTTGCCCCTGACAAGGGCGTGAGTTGTCTAATCGCAGATCATTGATCAAGTCTTTTTTGAATAGCCCGAAGACGCCATTGCTGTTTTTTGGACAGACAGCGAACAGGAGGCGATGTTACGATCGCGCTGCCTGGTCTTCTTCGCGCTGTTGATGATCGTTTGCCGGGAGGCATGGTTGTCTTCGCGGTCGACATCTGTTCGCCGCATTATGGATATTCGCAAGGCGAGGCCTTCCAATGTAATTAACGCAGTTTGCGTGGACGTTACGCACCTGCAACCCACGATAGCGGAATGGCCCGACCTACGTCCCGGCAGGGACGT
>NZ_QZWZ01000202.1 GCF_003601975.1 Mesorhizobium waimense | reverse complement strand
CCCGAAATTTCAAGCGCGCATATCTTCGGGACGTTGGGATCAGATGATCCGCGAAGGCAACGCCACGCCGGCTTGGCTTGCCAACGACTTCAACGCAAGTCGCCGTCACGCTCTGATCGTGGCTCAAGCAATCAAGCTCGGCCAGAATCTCACCGATGACGCTGTAACGATGTTCATCAAGCTCATGGGTCGGCTGTTCTCGCAAGCCAACAGCCGCAAGAAGCAGCGGCATATGGAAGGTCGTACGGACACTGCCAAGGCGCTGCGCATGTTCCTCGACACGATCACTGCCCTGCAATCCGCGAACGATTATGGGCGGAACGCATTGGAGGTTCTTGATCAGGAAGTTGGTTGGCATCGGCTGCTCCGAATGAAGCCTGAACTTGAGTCGATGGTCGAGGTCAACGAGGCATCACCCCTGACCGTGGCAGCCGAACAATATGCGACCGTCAATAAGTACGCCGGCGTCTTCCTGCAGGCATTCACGTTCCGCTCGGCGCGCCGCTATGACCCGCTTCTTGCCGCGGTCGGGATGTTGAAACGGCTC
>NZ_QZWZ01000201.1 GCF_003601975.1 Mesorhizobium waimense | reverse complement strand
GCTGTTGGCAACTGCCGTCGGCACGTCGTCGGTGACGTCGATGGTGATGGTGTTGGTGATCGTGTTGCCGTTGGCGTCGGTGGCCTGGTAGGTGAAGGTCTCGACGTTGTTGACGGTGTTGGTGCCGTTGTTGGCGTCGACGCCGTCGACCGGCGAGGTCAGCGTATAGCTGTAGGTGCCGTTGGCATTGAAGGTCAGCGTGCCGTGCGAGCCGGTGGCGCTGCTCAGCAGTGCGTAGGTGTAGGGACCGGAGCCGCCCGACACATTGTCGACGACGGTGCCGGCAATGGTCTCTGCCGTGCTCGACGGGTTGCTGCCGATCGGCAGCGCCGCCTCGTTGACCGTCAGGTCGTCGTTGGAGGCGGCCAGGCCGCTGTCGGACAGGTTGATGGTCAGGGTCGTCGTCGACAGGTCGCCGTCGCCGTCCATGATGGTATAGACGAACGTGTCCGTCGCGCCGCCGACCGGAACCGCATTGGGATTGCCGTCATAGCTGTAGGTGCCGTTGGCGTTCAGCGTCAGCGTGCCGTAGGTGCCGGCAATGCCCG
>NZ_QZWZ01000200.1 GCF_003601975.1 Mesorhizobium waimense | reverse complement strand
CCTCGACCGCGAGCAGCCCGTCCTGCCGATGATGCCTGGCATGCCGGAGCGCCGGACCCATTCCTACGTTCGTCATGGCACGACGTCGTTGTTTGCTGCCCTCGACGTTGCCTCGGGCTTCGTCATCGGCAAGTGCTACAAGCGGCACCGCGCCGCCGAGTTTCTCGACTTCCTCAAGCAGATCGACGCCCAGGTTCCCCATGGCCTCGACATTCACATTGTCATGGACAACTACGCCACTCACAAGACCGCCGCGATCAGAACGTGGCTGGCGCGCCGGCCGCACTATCATGTGCACTTCACGCCGACATCGGCATCCTGGATCAACCAGGTTGAACGGTGGTTTGCCGAACTCACCCGCAAGCAACTACGCCGCGGTGTCCATACCTCCACCAGCCAGCTTGAGGCCGATATTCGCGCCTTCATCCAGCGCCACAACGAGAACCCCAAGCCATATCGATGGACCAAGTCCGCAGACGACATTCTCGCCTCCGTCAAACGCTTCTGCCAGAAGGCGGAACAATCCTTATGCCACGAAATTTAGATTCAGATGACTA